>NZ_AKJT01000031.1 GCF_000282195.1 Pseudomonas sp. GM18 | reverse complement strand
TTGGGACTGGCATTACCTGTGCCAGCCGCTGGCGCAGCGCTATCGTGTGATTGCCTGCGACATGCTCGGCTTCGGCGATTCGGCCAAACCGGTGAACCACCATTACAGCCTGCTGGAACAGGCCGATCTGCAACAGGCGTTACTGGCGCACTTGAGCGTCGAGCAACCCGTTCACGTGTTGGCACATGATTATGGCGACAGCGTTGCCCAGGAGCTCTTGGCCCGGCACTACGAGGCACGCGCTCATATCGCCAGTTGCGTGTTCCTCAATGGTGGATTGTTTCCCGAAACCCATCGCCCGGTGTTGATGCAAAAACTCCTGCTAAGCCCCTTGGGCTGGATGATCGGGCTAGCCTTTTCCCGTGATGCTTTGGTGAAGGGTTTCAAGCAGATTTTCGGTCCGCAGACCCGGCCCACCGAAAGTGAGCTGGATGATTTCTGGAGCCTGGTCGACAGCAATCACGGGCAGCGGATCATGCATAAATTGATCGGTTATATCCCGCAGCGGCGGGTCCAGCGTGAGCGTTGGGTCAGCGCCATGCAGCGTGGCCAGATACCGATGCGCGTCATCGATGGCGAGGTCGATCCGGTATCCGGCGCGCACATGGTGGCGCGCTATCGGCAACTGATTCCCGCTCCGGACACGATCCTGCTGCCCGAGATCGGCCATTACCCACAGATCGAAGCGCCGGCGCAGGTGCTCAAGCACTATCTGGAGTTTCGCGACCAGTTGATGTCACCGCCACTCAAGTTGGCGTGTTCCTGACTATCCCGCAGCCTTATCGCGCACCATTCAGCCGCCCCCGTGTTCATTGTGACCGGCAGCTCTGTGCCTGACACTCGCACTAATAGTCCCTGGCCTGCTGGAGTTCCCCATGAATGAGTCTGTGCGCTTCGAAGATAAAGTCGTGATCGTCACCGGTGCGGGCGGCGGCTTGGGGCGAGCGCATGCATTGCTGTTCGCCAGACAGGGCGCCAAAGTGCTGGTCAATGATCTCGGCGGTTCGGCTCAAGGTGAAGGCGCCAATGCGTCGGCGGCTGATCGAGTGGTGGCGGAAATTCGCGAAGCGGGTGGCACCGCCGAGGCTAACCATGACTCTGTCACCGACGGTGACAAAATCGTCCAGCACGCTCTCGATACGTTCGGTCGTATCGATGTCGTGGTGAACAACGCCGGTATCCTGCGTGACAAGACCTTTCACAAAATGGACGACAGCGACTGGGACCTGGTTTACCGCGTTCACGTCGAAGGCGCCTACAAGGTCACCCGCGCCGCCTGGCCACACATGCGCGAGCAAAACTATGGCCGCGTGATCTTCACCGCGTCGACCTCGGGCATCTATGGCAACTTCGGCCAGTCCAACTATGGCATGGCCAAACTCGGCCTCTACGGCCTGACCCGCACACTGGCTATCGAGGGCCGCAAGAACAACATCCTGGTCAACGCGATCGCCCCCACCGGCGGCACCCGCATGACCGAAGGCCTGATCCCGCCACAGATGTTCGAACAGCTCAAACCGGAACTGGTCAGCCCGCTGGTGGTGTACCTGGCCAGCGAGCAATGCCAGGAAACGTCGGGTCTGTTTGAGGTCGGTGGTGGCTGGATGGGCAAAGTGCGCTGGGAGCGCAGTCTGGGCGCCGGGTTCGATCCGCGGGTCGGTTTTTCACCAGAGGATGTGGCGGCGCATTGGCAGCAGATCTGTGATTTCGAAGGCGCAGCGCATCCGAAGGACAACATTGAGGCGCTGAAGGAAATGATGGAGAACTTGCAGAAGCATTCCCTCTGATTGCGCGACATCTGGCGGGGCTTGCCTGAGTCCCGTCATCTCCTGCCGATGACTCCCTGCCTGAAAAACCATCGCCCATAAAAAAGGCCGCTGCAAACGCAGCGGCCAAAGTAAGACGTGGATCCAGGAGCTACAAATCAACGTCAGTGAACACAGGGTGATGAGTCGAAAAAGTGCGCTTCAAATCATCTGGATTCTGTCGCCAATGGGGTGGTCTATCATCCCCATCGCTTCGTGCTTCGAGGCCGTCTGCCGTGAAAGCCCGGCAAGAATAAGCGATTGATCGCAAAGGAAAAATAGCGATTCCAGACATGCACTGTTACAGTCTGGGCAACAGTCTTCGGCTGACCTTTTATAGCAGCTGGCGCAGCCTGCGTTCGCTCGTAGCAGCTGTCGAGCTTGCGAGGCTGCGTTCGGCTGCGCAGCAGTCGTAAACCCTGAGTCCACAGTGTGCCTGACGGAACGCAGTGCCTGATTTTGCGACTGCTTCGCAGCCGAACGCAGCCTCGCAAGCTCGGCAGCTGTTACACCATCCAACTTCAACCATGTCCCATGCACTGCACTGATAACCCTTCATCCAGCCCATCCATACCCCGCGCAAAACCCCGTCCCATGCGGGCATTCATCCTTTGGAGGTACATCGCGAATACCTCCTTGGTGCGCTTATCGCTCCCGGCGAGCGGCAGTAGGGTGGGGCCTTCTGTCACTCACTGGGGAAGACGCATGACAAAAACAACAATGCGCGCCATCTTCAAACCGCAAGCGCTGGCCGCTGCGGTGGCCTTGGGCTGTTGTGCCCAGGCGCAGGCTGTTTCATTCAACATCGGCGAAATCGAGGGGCAGTTCGATTCTTCGTTGTCCGTCGGCGCAAGCTGGGGCATGCGCGATGCCGACAAGTCGCTGGTGGGCACCGTCAATGGCGGGACAGGCCAGTCTTCGACCGGTGATGACGGACGCCTGAACTTCAAGAAAGGCGAAACCTTCTCCAAGATCTTCAAAGGCATCCACGACCTCGAATTGAAGTACGGCGACACGGGCGTGTTCGTCCGTGGCAAGTACTGGTACGACTTCGAGCTCAAAGACGAAGACCGGGAGTTCAAGCAGATCAGTGACAGTGGCCGCAAGGAAGGCGCCAAGTCTTCCGGGGCGGAGCTTCTCGATGCCTTCGTTTATCACAACTATTCCATCGCCGATCTGCCGGGCACCGTGCGTGCCGGTAAACAGGTGGTCAGCTGGGGTGAAAGCACCTTCATCGGCAACTCGATCAACAGCATCAACCCGGTCGACGTTTCGGCGTTCCGGCGTCCCGGCGCGGAGATCAAGGAAGGCCTGATTCCGGTCAACATGCTGTTCGCTTCCCAGGGCTTGACCGATCAACTCACGGTGGAAGGTTTCTACCAACTGGAGTGGGATCAGACGGTTCTCGACAACTGTGGCACCTTCTTCGGTAACGACGTGGTGGCGGACGGTTGCAACAACAACTACACCGTCGGCAGCCCGGCGATTGCTCCGCTGGCACCGCTGGCGGCAGCCTTTGGCCAACCTATCCAGGTCACCCGTGAGGGGGTGATCGTGCCCCGTGGCGGTGACCGCGATGCCCGGGATTCGGGGCAATGGGGCGCGGCCTTGCGCTGGCTCGGTGACGACACCGAATACGGCCTCTACTTCATGAACTACCACAGTCGTACACCGACCGTCGGCACCACCACTGCCGGGCTGTCCACACTGGCCAGACTGCCGGGCATGGTCAGCGCTGCCAACCGTCTGGCCCCGGGCAGCGGTGCAGGCCTGGCCCAGAGCGTGATGCTCGGGCGCGGCCAGTACTACCTCGAATACCCGGAAGACATTCGTCTGTACGGTGCGAGCTTCTCCACGACCTTGCCCACCGGCACTGCCTGGACCGGCGAAATCAGCTACCGGCCCAACGCTCCGGTGCAGGTCAACACCAACGACCTGACCCTGGCGTTGCTCAACCCGATCGCCGGCGGCGCGGCATCGCCCATTGCGACCCGGCCTGGCGCTGACAATACCGGTTACCGCCGCAAGGAAGTGACTCAGGTCCAAAGCACCCTGACGCACTTCTTCGATCAAGTGCTGGGTGCCCAACGGCTGACCCTGGTCGGTGAAGCGGCGGTGGTCCATGTCGGTGGTCTGGAGCCGCGGAGCAAGTTGCGTTACGGCCGTGATTCGGTCTACGGCCAGTACGGTTTTGGTGGCGATACCGACGGCTTCGTCACCTCGACCTCCTGGGGCTACCGCGCCCGGGCGATCCTCGATTACGCCAACGTGATTGGCGGGATCAACCTCAAGCCCAACCTGTCCTGGTCCCATGACGTCGCCGGCTACGGCCCCAACGGGCTGTTCAACGAAGGCGCCAAGGCGGTCAGCGTCGGTGTCGATGCCGACTACCGAAACACCTATACCGCAAGCTTGAGTTACACCGACTTTTTCGGCGGGAATTACAACACCCTGACCGACCGCGACTTCCTGGCGCTGAGCTTCGGCGTGAACTTCTGATCTGGCTGAGAAGGATGATGTTAATGCGCAAGATGATTCTGCAATGCGGCGCCCTGGCACTGAGTCTGTTGGCCGCCAACGTGATGGCTGCGGTCTCGCCGGAAGAGGCCGGCAAGCTCGGCACCACACTCACGCCGCTGGGCGCCGAGAAGGCCGGTAACGCCGATGGTTCGATCCCGGCCTGGACCGGTGGCATCCCGAAAAACGCCGGCGCCGTCGACAGCAAAGGCTTCCTGGCCGACCCGTTCGCCAGTGAGAAACCGCTGTTCACCATCACCGCCGCAACGGTCGACAAGTACAAGGACAAGCTTTCGGACGGTCAGGTGGCGATGTTCAAGCGCTACCCGGAAACCTACAAGATTCCGGTCTACCCAACCCACCGCACCGTCGCCGTGCCGCCGGAGATCTACGAGTCGGCCAAGCGCAGCGCGCTGAACGTGACCACCATCAACGACGGTAACGGCCTGGCCAATTTCACCGGCAACCGCTACTACGCGTTCCCGATTCCGAAGAACGGCGTCGAGGTGCTATGGAACCACATCACCCGTTACCACGGCGGCAACCTGCGACGCATCATCACCCAGGTGACCCCTCAGACCAACGGCAGCTACACGCCGATCCGCTTCGAGGAAGAGATCGCCGTACCGCAACTGATGAAGGACCTGGACCCGGACAAAGCCGCCAACGTGCTGACCTTCTTCAAGCAGTCGGTGACCGCGCCGGCGCGGCTGGCGGGTAACGTGCTGCTGGTGCACGAAACCCTCGACCAGGTGAAAGAGCCGCGCCTGGCGTGGATCTACAACGCCGGTCAACGTCGCGTACGTCGTGCACCGCAAGTGGCCTACGACGGACCGGGCACCGCCGCTGATGGCCTGCGCACTTCGGATAACTTCGACATGTTTTCCGGTGCGCCGGATCGCTACGACTGGAAACTGATCGGCAAAAAGGAAATGTACATCCCCTACAACAGCTACAAACTCGACTCGCCGAGCCTCAAGTACGATGACGTGGTGAAAGCCGGGCACATCAACCAGGACCTGACCCGCTACGAGTTGCACCGGGTCTGGGAAGTGATCGGCACGGTCAAGCCGAGCGAGCGGCACATCTACGCCAAACGCCACATGTACCTCGACGAAGACAGCTGGCAAGTGGCGCTGGTGGACCACTACGACGGTCGTGGCCAGCTGTGGCGAGTGGCCGAAGGTCACGCCCAGTACTACTACGATCACCAGACGCCGGCCTACACCCTGGAGGCGCTCTACGACATCATCGCTGGCCGATACATTGCCCTGGGAATGAAGAACGAAGAGAAGCACAGTTTCGAATTTGGCTTCAACGCCAAGGCTGCCGACTACACCCCGTCGGCTCTGCGCGCCGAGGGCGTTCGGTAAGGGTTTTGATACATTGGCATCACGAAAGGCGACCGGTGGGTCGCCTTTTTTATGGGCGCCAATCAGCGCGCTGAATACCTCTCAACAAGCGGGTTGGAGAGGGTTAGGGTTGTCGGACAATTATAAAAAGGCACGCTGCAATGACCGCCATGACCCCGTGTCTGGACCGTTCTGGATTCCTGCCCCGCCTGTCCTCGCATCACCTGTCGCGGGCTCGCCTGACCGAGCCGTTACTGGCCTCCACGGCACGGGTGAAATTGTTCTGCGCACCCGCCGGCAGTGGCAAGAGTGCGCTGCTCGCCGAATGCTTTTTGCAGGCGCCAACCCAGTGCCGGGCGCATTGGCTGCCCTTGTCTGGCGTGGCATCGAGCGCGGCCGATTTTCGTCATCGTCTGGCTGAGGCGCTGGGGTTGGCCTCGTCGGGCGAAACCGAATTGCTGAGCAATCTGGCGCGATTGCAGACGCCGACCTGGCTGTTCCTCGATGACTACTGCCGTCTGCCGAACCCGGAGCTGGACTCGTTGCTGGATCGCATGTTGGCGATCGGCAGCCCGATGCTGACCTGGTGGCTCGGCACTCGCCGTCGGCCGCAATGCAACTGGCCAAGGTTGCTGCTCGATGATGAGTTGTACGAGTGCGAGAGCGCTTCGCTGGCTTTTACTTCAGGTGAAGTGGAGCGGCTGTTGCGTCCCTGGGTGCCTGATCAGGCCAACAAGGTAGCCAGTCGGGTCATCCAGCGCACCGGCGGCTGGTGTGCCGGTGTGCGGATCGCACTGTTGCAGAAGTGCGACTGGTCGCGTCAGGACAACCCCCAGGGACGGGCAGACACCTTGCTCGATTATCTGGAGCACGAGTTGTTCAGCTCGCTGACGCCAGAGTTGAGCGAGGCCTGGCGCGTGCTGGCCCACTTGCCACGCTTCAATGCCCGGCTATGCGATCACCTGTTCGGGGCCGGGGAGGGCGCGCAGTACCTGAGGACCTTGCAAGCGCTGGGCTGTTTTATCGAACCCTGGCGGGACTCCACCGACTGGCTGCAGATTTTCACCCCGTTCACCCAGTTGCTGCGCGATGAGCAATGGCCGGCGGGACGCTCCTGGCATCGGCGTGCCTGCCAATGGTTCTGCGCCGAGCAGGACTGGAAATCGGCCTTCGAGCAGGCATTGCTCGCCGAGGAGTACGAAGTGGCGGTCAGCCTGTTGCAACACTTCAGTTTCGAACATTTGTTCGAGGAGCAGACGGTGGTGCTGCTGTTGCGTTTGCATGAGCAACAAGGCGAAGAACTGACACTGGGCAGCCCACAGTTGGTGGGATTGATTACCGCCGCGCTGCTATTTGCCGGCCGTTTCGAACAGGCGACCACCTGCATCGCTCGTTTGGCGCATTTCATGCCTCAGCCCTCGGCGGTGCTTGAGCGGCGATTGATTGCACGCTGGCAGGCCCTGCAGGGTTGGTTACTGCATTTGCAGGGGCGCATGGAGCTTTCTCGCGCGCACTTTCTTGACGCGTTGAGCGCACTCGATCCCGACTGTTGGACGGCGCGGTTGATGTGTTTGTCGGGGTTGACGCAACAGGCATTGCTAAGGGGCGAACTCGACGTGGCGCAAGCCCATAACCGTGAGGCCTTGTGCCTGGCGCGGGCGCAAGGTTCGCTGGTGTTCGAGGGCCTGATGGAACTCGATCATGCGCAATTGCTGGAGCAACGGGGCGCGGCGGTGCGGGCCGAAAGCCTGCTCCGCGATATCGATGAGTTGCTCTGCCAGCGTTCGGATCGACCTGCACCCTTGCTGGGACGAATCGCGTTGCGTCGAGGGCGTTTGGCCCTGTGCCTGGGTGCAGATGAACGTGCGGCCGAGTTTTTTCAGGCGGGCCTGGACGATTGCCTGCGCAACCATGACAAGCGCGTGTTGTATGGGTATCTCGGTCAGGCGCAATTGGCGGCCAACCGGGGCGATTACACTCAAGCCTTTATACGATTGCGCGATGCCGAACGACTGATGCAGCAGCGGCAGATTCCGGACACGGTTTACCGGGGCGTGTTATTACAAATCAGCAGTCATTTCTGGTTGCAACAGGGACGTGCCGAACTGGCGCGCGAGGCCTTGAGCCGTGTACTCAAGCACTATCGCGGGCCGCAGGCGCGACAGGCCCCCCCGGCCACTCTGGAGCTGATTCCGCACATTGAATATTTGTTGATTATCGCCAGAGATCGGTCAGAGCCGGATGCAGTCGATGCTGCACCACAGCTTGAGTCATTGATGAAGCAGGCGCAGGCGCGCGGAATGTTCGCGCTCGCCACCGAATTACAACTGGCCCTGGCCGAAGTGCTGTGGTGTGACGGTCACACCACGAAGGCCATTGATGTGTTGCAGGAGGGTCTACGCAACGTTGCGCGGTATCAGACACTTCAGGTGTTAAGTGAGTTGCGTCAGCGTCAGCCATTACTGTTACACGATGAGCAGGCTTCTCTATTGTCTTGCCATCAACTTTGCAATCGTGCGGATGCGACAGAAATATTAAGTCAGCGAGAGCTGCAAGTGCTGAAGCTGATTGCACTCGGCCATTCCAATCAAGAAATTGCCGATTCACTGTTTATTTCATTGCATACTGTTAAAACCCACACTCGGCGAATACATGGAAAACTGCGGGTCGAACGCAGGACGCAAGCGGTGGCGAAGGCCAAGCTGCTAGGTTTGTGGGATTGATTCTGATGATGGGGGTATCATTGGTCTTTATTTAAAAGTTAATATTTTACATGCGGTTTAAGTTGTAAATAATTAGTGTTACTTGGCTGCTTTGGCGTGTTGTTGTCCTAGGTTAATTTGCTGGTGTGAGTTTTCGCTCCGTTATTTAAATTTCCAGGGATAACAGTATGAATATGTTGAACAAGTATCTACCCGTTGATGTCGGCAATCGCCCGCAATGGCTTGAGCGTGCCAGTGTTAACGAACAAGGGCACTATGGCGAACTGGAACAACAATTAATCGCCAGTCAAACCGATCTGGACAAACAACTGGGTGATCACGCGAGCGTGCAGACTTACGCAAAAAGCGTGGCCAGCCAGCTGTTGCAGTTGGAATTTGGCAGCACGCTGGATCCCGACAACCTGATGACCACCAGCCGTTACATCTTCGATGTGGCCGGGGGCCGAATCACACAGGAAGACAAGCGTTCGCTGACGGATTTGCTGCTGTGCGGCCTGCACGAAGAGGGTCGGCGGGGCTGGATCACGTTTGAAGGTGAAGGCCTTCCTTCCGGATTAAACCAGCAATGGCTGGAGGAAGTGTTGACCGAAGATGTGCGCGCCGCCTACGGTGCCGCATACCGGCCTATGTTCCAGCGCAGTGAGGTGGTCACCGCCATGGCCCGCATCACCCGGGATCAATTGCTGCTGAGTGCCTTTGGCGCGAAGCTCCAGGGGCATCTCGACGACGCCAGTCTCCAACGGGTTCAACGTGCTGTGGACGGGGATGCGAACCTGATGATCGCGCCATTACAGTTACGTGACGATACTCGCCCACTCTTGGAACTGGTTGCCATTGGCCGCCGCAGCCCCAGCCAGGACGACTGGCTGCTGTATGCTCCCGATTCGCCTGGCGGTCAGGACTGGTACCAATTGCCCTCCCTTAGGCAATTGAGCTTTGAAATCGGTGGTTGGACGGCAACGTCCGAGGGGAATGACTACCTGCTATGGCGCTCCCACGCACTGGATCGCGAGGCCATCAGCGGTTATATGAACCAGGTTTCCAAACTGCCCAATCTATGGCGTGGCGTTTCGCTTGCGCCCACCCCTTACACAGGGGACGAAGTTCTGAATACCGTTGTTTACAACTATCGGGCCTGGCTCGTGGCTCAGGAAGAAAGTCACACCCCCTATGGTTATCGGACCGCTACACAGCAGCAGCGCCAGCATTTCACCCGGATGAATTGTGAACTCCGGGCATTGAAAACCATTGAAGTACGTGAAGGCGGGTTTATCAGTTATGAGCGTTTTTGCCATCAGTTGATCAAACAGCAGATTGAAGAAGTTCTCCTGTCCAGAGGCGAAAAAGTCGCTATCGACCCCGACCGGATTTTCGTGGAAGTTGAACGGGGCCAACAGATGACACTGACCCGGCTGATTGCCGACGAGGTGCATTTTTATTCTGATAACGCAGCCCGAGACGGTGTCCCGCGTTTCACAGAGGCAACTGACCATCCACCCATCACCAAGCTCTCTATTCACGAAGTTGCCGCTTGGTCGCGAACGCTGCGCCCGGGTGAAAAGTACATCGACATGTTGCGTGCAACGCACATCGACCGTTCCAAAGGCTTTTTCAAGCAGCAGCTATACAGCGCAATCATGCAATGCCAGATGCGCGTGGCAATCATGCAGGCGCTATTCACAGGCCGTCTGGTTCGGGAACACTTCGATGAGTTGATGAAAGTTGTCGCGGCGTTTGACTCTGCGCAAGCGGACGGGCCTGTGGGCGAATCGCCTGGCGATGTGCGACACAGTGCTTTGTTCAAACTCCATCTCAAGGGGCGCCTGATGGTCGGGGCGTTCGTCTTCAGGCTGCACGTTGCCGGGAAGATCGAGGAATATCTGTACACCCCGGATGCACCGGACGGATGCGAGCTGCGGCCGTTCAAGGATTTTGTGAGTGCGGTGAAAACCCGTGGCCTCGGTGATTACTTCTATAATCGGTCATTTGCGAAATACCAGCCGGAGGTCGGTACTTACCTGACGAATCTGGAGCAGGTCGCCAACTTTACCGAGGCGCCAACTCTGGAACGTAATAGTCGGATCACGGATTTGTATTGGTGTTATTACGACGTATTGAACAAGGTCATCTCTGACGTCGACGAGAAAACGCAAAGCCTTGAAGAGATCATCACCGGTCTGGTGTACGACGCCGTCGTTTCGGCGGTGGGTGTTATCGCCATTGTCTATGCCCCCGTCGGTATCGCGTTGAGCGTCGCCTTGTTTACTCAGAATCTGGTGCAAAGTGTTCATGCCTATACCGATGGCAATCGGACCAAGGCCCTGAAGCATTACATCAAGGCGGTGGTTGAGTTGGCTTCCCTGGCCAAGGGAATTCGAGGACTGTCGCAGGTTACCAAGTTGCAGAAAGACCTGATCGGTCTGCTGGGTGATGTGTATACCGTGGAAAAAATGTTTGCCGAAATATCCGGGCAGCCTCGATTGCATGAGCGGGCGCTGGAGGTCATTCAGGAGGTTCTCGACGACCCAGAGAGCATCACGAGCAAAACCACGATCGGGTAAGGACAATGGCTGAGCACAGGTATCGCGTCTGATTCAGCGACTGACATCGGCGGGCTGATACCCCATCCGCCAACTCACGGCCCGCGTCGCTGCCAGCAATCGCTGCGCCGCCGGGCCGTTTTCGTCAGCGTGAAACAGTGAGGTCGGACCGACGATGGTCATGACCGCCGCTACATTCCCTGCTGCGTTGAATACCGGTGCCGACAACGCATCCACTCCCGGCATCAGCAACCCATGCACATGATGCAGGCCGCGTTCGCGGATCTGTTCGCATAAGGCCGCATAGGTCTGATCGTCCGCCAAGACGTGGTCAGTGGCGTTGTGAAGTTCCTGATCGCGTAAGTCCACGGTTTCCCGCTTTGGTAGGTAAGCGCCAAATACCAGGCCAGTGGATGAACTGAGCAACGGCAATACCGAACCCAATTGCGTGACCACCGTCACCGCGCGCACTGCCGGCTCGATGTGCACCACCGTCGCACCCTGATTACCCCACACCGCCAAAAAACAGGTTTCGTTCAGATCGTCACGCAGTTCGGCCAAGGGCAGGGCGGCGACTTTCAGCACGTCCATACTGTTCAGAGCAGCCAGGCCGACCCTAAGCGCTTCACGACCGAGGCCGTAATGGTTGGTGGCGGTGTTCTGCTCGGCAAAACCGCTGGCGATCAGCGCCTGTAAATAGCGGTGAACCTTGCTCGCCGGCATCTGCACGTGTTCGGCCAGGCGCGACAGCGAGGTCGAGGGCGACAGCTCGGCGAGCGCCTTGAGGATGTCGGTGCCGACTTCGGCCGAGCGGACTTTCTGTTTACCGTTGCTTTCGCTGGTCATGGAGGCGGTGTGATCCCGGGACGAATGGGCGTCTTTATAGCTTGACGGTCAATACCAATCAAATTACGTTATGCGTAATTGAATTACGATAAAAATAACCCAGGCGTGCCAAGACCTCTGCAGCAGAGCGACAGGCCATTGCCTACTCCCGTTCAGGAGGCTCCATGAACCTCGATTCAACGGCGCCAGCGCTGGCTTATCAGTCAGGCTTTGGCAACGAATTCAGCAGCGAAGCGTTGCCCGGCGCACTGCCCGTCGGCCAGAACTCCCCGCAAAAAGCCCCTTACGGCCTCTACACCGAATTGTTCTCCGGTACTGCGTTCACCATGGCCCGCAGCGAAGCACGCCGGACCTGGATGTACCGCATTCAGCCGTCGGCCAATCACCCGGCATTCGTCAAACTGGATCGGCAACTGGCCGGTGGTCCGTTGGGTGAAGTGACCCCCAATCGTCTGCGCTGGAACCCTTTGGACATTCCGACCGAGCCCACCGATTTCATCGACGGGCTGGTGAGCATGGCCGCCAATTCGGGCGCGGATAAACCGGCCGGGATCAGCATTTATAACTACCGCGCCAACCGTTCCATGGAGCGGGTGTTCTTCAATGCCGACGGCGAAATGCTGCTGGTACCGGAACTGGGCCGCCTGCGCATCGCCACCGAACTGGGCATGATGGAGCTGGAACCGCTGGAAATCGCCGTCCTGCCTCGCGGGCTGAAATTCCGCGTTGAACTGCTCGACCCGCAAGCCCGCGGCTATCTCGCCGAAAACCACGGCGCGCCACTGCGCCTGCCGGACCTGGGGCCGATCGGCAGCAACGGCCTGGCCAACCCCCGCGATTTCCTGACTCCGGTGGCGCATTACGAAAACCTCCAGCAACCGACCACCCTGGTGCAGAAATTCCTCGGCCAGTTGTGGGGCTGCGAGCTCGATCATTCACCGCTGAACGTGGTCGCCTGGCACGGCAATAACGTGCCGTACAAATATGACCTGCGTCGTTTCAACACCATCGGCACGGTGAGTTTCGATCACCCGGATCCGTCGATCTTCACCGTCCTGACCTCGCCGACCAGCGTGCACGGTCTGGCCAACCTCGACTTCGTGATCTTCCCGCCACGCTGGATGGTGGCCGAAAAAACCTTCCGTCCGCCGTGGTTCCACCGCAACCTGATGAACGAATACATGGGCCTGATCAAGGGCGAGTACGACGCCAAGGCCGAAGGTTTCGTGCCGGGCGGCGCCTCGTTGCACAGCTGCATGAGCGCCCACGGCCCCGATGGCGAGACCTGCACCAAGGCGATCAACGCGGAACTGGCACCGGCTAAAATCGACAACACCATGGCTTTCATGTTCGAGACCAGCCAGGTGCTGCGCCCGAGCCGATTCGCCCTGGATTGCCCGCAACTGCAAAACAATTACGACGCCTGCTGGGCCACGCTGCCCGCCACTTTCGACCCGACCCGGAGATAACCCATGACTCAGACTTCCATCACTCGTAGCTGGGTTGCCTCCGCCAACGGCCACGCGGATTTCCCGCTGCAAAACCTGCCGTTGGGCGTGTTCAGCGTGAAGGGCGGCGCGCCGCGCAGTGGCGTGGCGATCGGCGACCATATCTTTGATCTGGGAGCGGCACTCGATGCCGGGCTGTTCGACGACGGTGCCGCGCGGACCGCCGTCGAAGCCACTCGTGGCGGCCAGTTGAATGCGTTTTTCGAGCTGGGTCGCGAGGCACGCGTCGCCCTGCGTGAACGCTTGATCGAATTGTTCAAGGAAGGCAGCACCCTGCACGGCAAGATCGAAGCCCAAGGTGCAAAACTGCTGCCGCTGGCGGCGGATTGCCAGATGCACCTGCCGGCGAAGATCAACGACTACACCGACTTCTACGTCGGCATCGAGCACGCGCAGAATGTCGGCAAACTGTTCCGCCCGGATAACCCGTTGCTGCCGAACTACAAGTACGTGCCGATCGGTTATCACGGCCGCGCCTCGACCATTCGTCCGTCCGGCACCGACGTGCGTCGACCGAAAGGCCAGACCCTGCCGGCCGGCCAGACCGAGCCGACGTTTGGCCCGTGCGCCCGTCTGGACTACGAGCTGGAACTGGGCATCTGGATCGGTCAGGGCAACGCCATGGGCGACTCGATCGCCATCGGTGACGCCGCCGATCACATCGCCGGTTTCTGCCTGCTCAACGATTGGTCGGCGCGCGACATCCAGGCCTGGGAATACCAGCCGCTGGGGCCGTTCCTGTCCAAGAGTTTCATCACCAGCATTTCGCCGTGGGTGGTGACGGCTGAAGCGCTGGAGCCGTTCCGTCGTGCCCAGCCGGCGCGCCCTGAAGGCGATCCGCAGCCGCTGCCTTACCTGTTCGACAAACGCGATCAGGCGGCCGGTGCCTTCGACATCGAACTCGAAGTGCTGCTGCTGACCGAATCGATGCGCGAACAGAATCTGCCGGCCCATCGCCTGACCCTCAGCAACACCCAACACATGTACTGGACTGTCGCGCAGATGGTGGCGCATCACAGCGTCAACGGCTGCCAGTTGCAGGCCGGCGACCTGTTCGGTTCGGGCACGCTGTCCGGCCCTGAAAGCGGTCAGTTCGGCAGCCTGCTGGAAATCACCGAGGGCGGTAAAAAACCGATCGAACTGGCCTCGGGCGAGGTGCGTAAATTCCTCGAGGACGGCGACGAAATCATCCTGCGGGCACGTTGCAGCCGTGAGGGTTTTGCTTCCATCGGTTTCGGCGAATGCCGCGGCAAAGTGTTGCCGGCGCGCTAAGAGGATCGGGTCATGGAACTCTATACCTACTACCGTTCGACCTCGTCTTACCGGGTGCGCATTGCGCTGGCGTTGAAGGGGCTGGATTACCAGGCACTGCCGATCAACCTGATCGCACCGCAGGGTGGCGAACATCGCCAGCCCGCATACCTGGGTATCAATCCGCAAGGCCGGGTGCCGGCCTTGCGGACCGACGAAGGCGAATTGCTAATCCAGTCACCGGCGATCATCGAATACCTGGAGGAGCGTTATCCACAGGTGCCGCTGCTGTCCAAAGACCTCGCCGCCCGCGCCCACGAGCGTGGCGTGGCGGCGGTGATCGGCTGCGACGTTCATCCGCTGCACAACGTCAGTGTGCTGAATAAACTGCGGCAGTTGGGGCACGATGAGCCGCAAGTGGTCGAGTGGATCGGTCACTGGGTCAGCCAAGGGTTGGCGACGGTGGAGCAATTGATCGGTGACGCCGGTTATTGCTTCGGCGATCAACCGGGGCTGGCGGACGTTTACCTGATCCCGCAGCTGTATGCGGCCGAGCGCTTCAACATTGCTCTGGACGCCTACCCACGAATTCGTCGAGTGGCAGCGTTGGCGGCGCAGCATCCGGCGTTCGTCAAGGCGCATCCGGCGAATCAGCCCGATACTCCGTAAGGCTGCGATCTTTTGCTTTTAATGGACGATGGCATTGGGCGGCAGGTGCCCTAATCGTTCAGTCAGGCGAATCCGCTGGATCGGATCGTCACAGAGCAGCAGCGCGTGTTCCAGGTCAAAACGCTCGGCATTCGGGCAGTCCAGCCGTTGATAGAGGCTGGCCCGGGCCAGGTAGTCGGAGGCACTGGCGTTGCCCAGTTCCAGCACGCGCTCGGCATCGATCAGGGCGTCGATGTAGTCATCGTTCGTGAGGTACAACTGGCGCAGGTTGCGTGACAGCCGTTGCAGCATCTGCGCAGGTTCTGCGGTCTGCAAATGCTCGGCGCTGAGCTGCATGTTCGGGCCGTACTGACGTTGCAGCAGTTCACGGCAATCGTTGGGGTACAGTCGGCGCCCGCCGCACGGGTCGAGCAGGTGATCGGCGCCTTGCACCCGCAGCAGGAAATGCCCGGGGAAGTTGACCCCGACCATGGGAATCTCCAGCCTTCTGGCCAGCTCCAGCGCAATCAGGCCCAGCGCCAGCGGCTGACCGCGCCGGCGTTCCAGCACTTTATGGAGCAACGCCACTTGCGGGCGCAAGGGCGTGAAGTCGTCCTGGGCAAACCCCAGGTCATTCATCCGCCGCAGCAACGGTTGCGCCAATTCATTCACCGGCAGCATCGGTAGTCCGTAGCTGACCCGCTGTTGCAAGTCCTTGAAGTCCGCCAGCACGGTCTGCGGATTTAGCTCTTTATCGTGTTCGGCGGCGATCCACAGCGCCGCCTCGAACAACGCGGGCGGTGATCGTTGCAGACAGTCGAAAAAGTGTTGGCGCGGGGTCATCAAAATCTCCGGGGAATGCCTCGTTTTAGCCCCGTCGCAGGCTTTCGTCCAGTGCAGAACACAGGCCGTAACAGGTTATGTCCGAAAACCTTTAAAGCGGCGCTGCTTATTCCGGTGCGCTTCTGCAATTTTTGTGCGCAAGCCTATACTGGCGACTACAAGAAGTGATTCGGGAGCCCTACGATGTTCGCTCTCATGCAAAGCACTCGCCTTGAATCGCTGCACCTGAGCGTCGATCCGGTCACCGGGTTGAAGGCGGTGATTGCCATCCATAACAGCCGCCTGGGACCTGCCCTGGGCGGATGTCGTTACCTTGCCTACCCCAGCGATGAATCCGCGATCGAGGATGCTGTGCGCCTCGCCCAAGGCATGAGTTACAAGGCGGCCCTGGCCGGTCTGGCTCAGGGCGGTGGCGTTGCGGTGATTGTTCGCCCGGCCCATGTGGAAAACCGCGCCGCAGTATTCGAAGCGTTCGGGCGCTGGATCAATCAGCTCGACGGTCGCTACATCACCGCCATCGACGCCGGCACCTCGGTGGCGGACATGGACTGCATCGCCCAACAGACGCAATTCGTCACCAGCACCACCGCTGCGGGCGACCCTGCACCGCACGCGGCCATGGGCGTATTTGCCGGCATTCGCAGCACCGCGATGGCCCGCTTGGGCAGCGATAATCTCGAAGGACTGCGAATCGCCATTCAAGGCCTGGGCAATGTCGGCTATGCCCTGGCCGAACAGCTGCACGCTGCCGGCGCCGAGCTGTTGGTCAGCGACATCGATCAAGGCAAAGTGCAATTGGCCATGGAGCAGCTGGGCGCTCATCCGATCGCCAACGAAGCGCTACTTAGCACCCCTTGCGACATTCTTGCCCCTTGTGGCTTGGGCGGTGTGCTTAACCGGACCAGCGTGACGCAACTGCGCTGCTCGGCGGTCGCAGGTTCGGCAAACAACCAACTGACCCATCTGGAAGTCGCCGATCAGCTGGAACGCCGGGGCATTCTGTATGCGCCGGATTACGTGATCAACGCCGGCGGGCTGATCTACGTGTCGCTCAAGCACCGTGGGGAAGAGCTGACGACCATCACCGCGCACCTGTCGAAAATCAGTACACGGCTGACCGAAGTCTTCGCCCATGCCCAAGCGGAAAAACGTTCTCCGGCCAGGGTAGCGGATGAGTTGGCGGAGAAAGTGTTGTACCGGTAATGCTGTACCGGTGAAAAGGTTTGAATCGATAAAGGAGTGAGCGTCTATCCGGCCAACTTGCTCCCCGCGCCCTGCGCCACAAACGTCGGGCCTGACAATCGCACGCCGACCCCGCGTGCCAGGAGCCCTGTGATGCTTCACAAGGTTGAGCTGCTCTACACCCGTTTTTTATCCCCTGACGGCCAGTTGCTTTGCGATCTTCCTGCCTGGGCCGACGACTTCAATCTGTTGACGCGCCTGTATCGGCAGATGGTCCTGACCCGCCTTTTCGACCAGAAAGCAGTCGCCCTGCAACGCACCGGGCGCATCGGCACTTATGCGCCAACCCTGGGCCAGGAAGCCATTGGCGTTGCGGTCGGCAGCCTGATGCACGCCGAAGACGTGCTGATCCCGTATTACCGCGACACCGCTGTGCAGCTGATGCGGGGCGTGCGCATGGAAGAAATCCTGTTGTATTGGGGCGGCGATGAGCGTGGCAGCGATTTTGTCGATCCGGCGGTGGCGCAGGATTTCCCGATCTGTGTGCCGATCGCCACCCAGGCCCTGCATGCCTGCGGCGTCGCCAGCGCATTCAAGATCCGTGGTGAGCATCGGGTCGCCGTCACCACCTGCGGCGACGGCGGCACCAGCAAAGGTGACTTCCTTGAGGCCCTCAATGTCGCGGGTGCCTGGCAGTTGCCGGTGGTGTTCATGGTCAACAACAACCAATGGGCGATCTCGGTACCGCGGCGCATTCAGTGCGGCGCCCCGACCTTGGCGCAGAAAGCCATTGGCGCTGGGTTCCACGGTGAGCAAGTCGACGGCAACGACATCCTCGCCGTGTATGACCGCGTGCAAGCGGCCCTCGAACGGGCTCGCCACGGCAAAGGCCCGGTGTTGCTCGAATGCCTGAGCTATCGCCTCGGTGATCACACCACGGCGGACGACGCCACGCGCTACCGCTCGGCGGACGAGGTCAAGCAGGCCTGGCTCGAAGAACCGATCAAACGCCTGCAGCGTTTCATGGCCGGACAGGGCGTGTGGGACGAAAGCCGCGAGCAGGCGCTGATCAGCGAGTGCCAGGGTCTGGTGCAGGAGGCTGTGGATAACTTCGAAGCGGCGGGCCTGCAGACGCCGGAATCGGTGATCGATCATATCTACGCCCAGTGGCCGCAAGCCTTGGCCGAGCAGCGCGAAGAGTTCCTCGAACAGGTAGCACGCCGTGGAGGTTCGAGCGATGAGTAACGGCAAGGTGACGCTGCTGGAAGCGGTGAATCTGGCGTTGCATCGGGCCATGCGCGAAGACGAGAACGTTATCGTCCTCGGTGAGGACGTCGGGGTGAACGGTGGGGTGTTTCGCGCCACGCTCGGATTGCGTGACAGCTTTGGCTTCAAGCGGGTGATCGATTCGCCGCTGGCCGAAACCATGATTGGCGGTCTGGCTGTGGGCATGGCGGCCCAAGGTCTGAAACCGGTGGTGGAAATCCAGTTCATGGGGTTTATCTACGCCACCATGGAGCACTTGGTGTCCCACGCCAGCCGCATGCGCAACCGCACGCGCGGGCGGCTCACTTGCCCGATGGTGCTGCGCTCGCCGATGGGCGCAGGGATTCGCGCGCCGGAACATCACAGCGAAAGCACCGAAGCACTGTTCGCGCACATTCCGGGGTTGCGGGTGGTGATCCCGTCCTCGCCGGCCCGGGCCTATGGCTTGTTGCTTGCGGCCATCGACGACCCGGACCCGGTGATCTTTCTCGAACCGACCCGACTCTATCGCATGAACCCGCAACCGCTGTTGGACGACGGTAAACGCCTGCCGCTGGACAGTTGTTTCACCCTGCGCGAAGGCAGCGACATCACCTTGATCAGCTGGGGCGCCAGTGTGATGGAAACCCTGCAAGCCGCCACGGCGTTGGCCGAGCAGGGCATCTCGGCGGAAGTAATCGATGTCGCCAGCATCAAACCGCTGGACCTCGACACGATGGAGGCCTCGGTGCGCAAGACCGGTCGCTGCGTGATCGTGCATGAGGCACCGCGCTCCTGCGGGGTCGGCGCGGAAATCGCCGCCAGTCTCTACGAACGGGTGTTTCTGGAGTTGAAGGCACCGATCCAGCGAGTCACCGCACCGGACATTCCGCCGCCGCTGTATCGACTGGAATCGCTGTACATGCCCGGCGTCGAAGACATTCTTCACGCCTGTGAAACCGTGCTGCATCACCCCTGAACAGACGCCAGAGGCCGAGGAGGTTGCGATGAAATATTTCAAACTGCCGGATCTGGGCGAAGGCTTGCAGGAAGCGGAAATCGTCCGCTGGCACGTCAAGGTCGGCGATACCGTCAAGGCTGACCAATTGCTGGTGTCGGTGGAAACCGCCAAGGCGTTGGTGGACATTCCCGCGCCTTACGACGGCGTGGTGGCGAAAACCTTCGGCGGCGAGGGCGACATCCTGCATGTGGGTGAGCCGTTGCTCGGTTACGAAGGCGAAGCGGACGCGGGCACCGTGGTCGGACGGCTTGAGGGTGGCGGCACGAATCAGGAGGACGCGTTTTTTATCGGCACCGCGCCTTCGACCCGCGAATACCTGGCGAACCGCGCCACGCCGGCGGTGCGTCAATTGGCGCGACAACTGGGCGTTGAACTGAGCGCCTTGGTCGGCTCCGGCCAGGATGGCCAGATCACCCGCAGCGATGTGGAAAGCGCGGCCCAGATGGAGCGTGAGCGTTTCGGCGGTGAGAAGCTGCGCGGTGTGCGACGCAGCATGGCACTGAACATGGCCAGGTCCCATGCCGAAGTGGTGCCGGTGACGATTTTCGGCGATGCCGATCTGCATCGCTGGGGGCAGGCGCGAGAACCACTTATTCGTCTGGCCAAAGCCATGGCGGCGGCCTGCGCGGTGGAGCCGGTACTCAACAGCGCCTTCGATGGCAAAACCCTGTCGCTCAAACAACACGAACGGCTTGACTTGGGCATCGCCGTGGATACGCCGGACGGCTTGTTCGTGCCGGTGCTGCGCGACGTCGGCAATCGCACGTCGGCGGATTTGAAAGAAGGTGTGATGCGCCTGCGGGCCGATGTGCAGGCGCGCTCGATTCCAGCCAAGGAGATGATGGGCGCGACCCTGACCCTGTCGAACTTCGGCACCTTGTTCGGCCGCTACGCCAACCCGGTGGTCGTGCCGCCGCAAGTGGCGATCCTCGCCGCCGGGGCGATCCGCGATGAACCGGTAGCGGTCGAGGGTGCGGTGGCGGTGCATCCGATCCTGCCGCTGTCCCTGACCTTCGATCACCGCGTGGTCACCGGTGGCGAGGCGGCGCGGTTCTTCAAGGCACTGGTGACGGCGCTGGAACAACCCGAGGCCTGACGTTTTGCGGGCATGAAAAAGGCCCTGAGCCATTGGACTCAGGGCCTATTCAATTCGGGCATTGCTTATTTCGGCGTCTTGGCGGCTTTGGCTGGCTTGGTCGGCTCAGCGGGCGCCACTTCAACAGGTGCAGCGACTTCGACGGGTGCAGCTTTTTCAGCGACTTCAGCTGGCGCATTCAGCAGTTCGGACAGTGCGTCCGGCTGGCTCTTGAATGCCTTGGCGAACACGTCGCGGTTCTTCGCCATGTAGATCCCGGCTTCTTCCACTTGCTGTTCGGTCAGGGACGGAACGGCTTTTTGCAACACTTCAGCCAGCAATTCGGCCAGTTCGAGCATTTTGTCATGACGGTCAGCTTCGGCTTTATCCATGAACAAGCGCTCCAGATCTCGGCTGCTGCGGTATACCACTTCGACGGCCATTCACCACCTCACATGCCTTCACATTTAGTTGTCTTTGCGACTACTGTATCTATATACAGCGAAAAGGATAAGCGAATCCCTGCGCTTTGGGTAGTGGCTTTTTAATGTAGACCGGATTCGGGGTTTGTCAGGTGAACGGGACGGGTGCGACCAAACGCCACGGAGCGTGTTTTAAAGCACCTCGCCATCATGTGTCGGGCAACCTCTGGCCTTTTTTCTGCATGCAGAACAACCGTCACGTCCAACCCGCATCATCCGCTCGAACCGAGCTAAGGAACAATCATCGTGAAAATCAACTGGGCCGAGAACCTGCGGCAGAACGTGCACCAACTGGCCGAGTCCCTGGGCAACCTGTTCGTCGAGACCTTCCACTACCTGGCGTTGTTCGCCATCGGTGCGGTGACTGCCTGGGCGGCGGTCATGGAGTTCCTCGGGATGCTGGAACAGGGGCACATCAAGATCGATGACATCCTGTTGCTGTTCATCTACCTGGAACTGGGGGCGATGGTCGGGATTTACTTCAAGACCAACCACATGCCGGTGCGGTTCCTGATCTACGTGGCGATTACGGCGCTGACACGACTGCTGATCTCCAACGTCTCGCACCACAATCCGCCGGACCTGGGGATCATCTACCTGTGCGGCGGGATCCTGTTGCTGGCGTTTTCGATTCTGGTGGTGCGTTACGCCTCGTCGCAATTTCCTTCGGTGAAGATCGAACACCCGCAGCGCAAGATCGGTGTGGGTTCCGGTGAACATCCCGAAGTGGAGAAGGGCGAGCTTTAAAGCCCTATTTCAGGTCGGGGTCGGGCTTTGACCTGTGGCGGTGGCACGTTACGGTTGTCGCCGTCGGTCATGGCTTCGAGGATGGCCACGGCGCAGTGGCCCTGTTCGATGGCGATGCCGAACTGAATGCTTTGCACCAGGCGTTTGAGGCGCTTGGGGTCATTGCGTTGTTCGGCGCTGATCATCCGTTTGGCCACCACGCGGCCAGCGTTGGAGAGGGTCAGCATGATGCTGCCGTCCAGACCCTGGATGCTCAGGTTGATTTGATAATCCGCTGCAAAGGCATCGGTAATGAGCTGAAAAGGGTTGTCCATAATGCGTCACCGCCTGATTGAACGTGCAGTTGTTGACGGCCGTGATCGGGATTAGTTCGCAATACCAGACCACCGGCCTTCCATGTTCATACGCTTTCTTCCGTGCCGCGTAGGGGATACAGCAAGGGGCATGCCGGAAAAACTGTCGGACAATGTTTACGGCAAAAAAACGGCGGGCACCCTGGCCCGCCTTCTTTTTGCCTGCCCGTTTCAGGGCATAAATGAATAGATGATCGCAGACAGTGCAATCAAGCCGATCAGCACCACGAACACGTTCGAAGCCTGGCCGGAGTACTGGCGCAAGGCTGGCACGCGGCGGATGGCGTACATCGGCATCAGGAACAACAGGCATGCGATGATCGGCCCGCCGAGGGTTTCGATCATGCCCAAGATGCTCGGGTTGAAAGTCGCCACGGCCCAGCAACTGAGGATCATGAACAGCGCAGTGAGGCGGTTCAGCCAGCTGGCAGAGACGACTTGACCACGGCCACGCAGGCTTTTCACGATCAGGCCCTGAAAGCCTTCGCTGGCGCCGATGTAATGGCCCAGGAAGGATTTGGTGATTGCCACCAGCGCAATCAGCGGCGCGGCGTAAGCGATGACCGGTGTCTGGAAGTGGTTGGCCAGGTACGACAGGATCGAAATGTTCTGCGCCTTCGCCGCGGCCAAATCAGCCGGGGACAATGCCAGCACACAGCTGAAGCAAAAGAACATCACCGTGACGACCATCATGGCGTGAGCGATCGCCAGAATGCCGCTGCTTTTTCGTTCGGCTTGCCCGCCGTAACGCTGCTTCTGATCGACGGCGAAGGCGGAGATGATCGGCGAATGGTTGAACGAGAACACCATCACCGGGATCGCCAGCCACAAGGTCTTGAAGAACAGTGGCAGCGGCATGCCTTCACTGGCGGTGGCGAAGAACGCGCCGTTCCAGTTCGGGATCAGGCTGACACCGAGCAACAGCAAGGCTGCGACGAACGGGTAAACCAGCACGCTCATGCATTTGACGATGACGCCCTGACCACAACGGACGATGGCCATCAGACCGAGAATCAGCCCCAGCGACAGGATCGCCCGAGGCGGCGGCGTCATGTGCAACTGGTGCTCCATGAGGCTGCTCAGGGTATTGGTCAGCGCCACGCTGTACACCAGCAGAATCGGGAAAATCGCGAAGAAATACAGCAGCGTGATCAGCTTGCCGGCACCGATGCCGAAGTGTTCTTCCACCACTTCGGTGATGTCCCCGGAACGGCCGGACAACACGAAGCGAGTCAGGCCTCGGTGTGCAAAGAATGTCATCGGAAACGCCAGCACTGCCAGGATCAGCAGCGGCCAGAAACCACCCACGCCGGCGTTGATCGGCAAAAACAGCGTGCCGGCGCCAATCGCTGTGCCATAGAGGCCGAGCATCCAGGTGGTGTCGTGTTTACTCCAGCCTTTGTGGGTTATTTCGCTATTGCGTGTGAGGTCTACAGCGGGATTATCGGCAGCAGGTGTACGTATTTCGGTCATCGTTTTTGCCTCGTTATTGTTTTTGCTCGGGCTCACGGCGGGCAGACCGTTTGAAACTACTGCGCTCGACAATCCTGCGTTAAAAACAGGCTCGGAATGCTCATTTACAGCCAGTAAACTCCGCTTCCTCGCCTGTTTTTGCCTTGTCTTGTCTTCGCTCGCTACGTTTCAAACGGCCTGCCGGGACGGTCAGGAAATGCTCCTCAGCATTCCACCCAGCTAACAGCCAGGCCGCCCCGTGAAGTTTCTTTGTATTTGTCGTGCATATCAGCGCCGGTATCGCGCATGGTGCGGATCACCCGATCCAGGGAAATGAAGTGTTTGCCGTCACCGCGCAGGGCCATTTGCGTGGCGTTGATCGCCTTCACCGCGGCAATCGCGTTGCGCTCGATGCACGGCACTTGCACCAGACCGCCGACCGGGTCGCAGGTCAGGCCGAGGTTGTGTTCCAGGCCGATTTCAGCGGCGTTTTCCAGTTGTTCCGGGGTGGCGCCGAGCACGTCGGCCAAACCGGCGGCGGCCATGGCACAGGCCGAGCCGACCTCACCCTGGCAGCCGACTTCGGCGCCGGAGATCGAGGCGTTTTTCTTGCAGAGAATGCCTACAGCGGCCGCGCCCAAAAAGAACGCCACGACGTCATCGTCCGACGCGTCCGGATTGAATTTCATGTAGTAGTGCAGCACCGCCGGGATGATCCCCGCCGCCCCGTTTGTAGGCGCGGTGACCATCCGTCCGCCCGCGGCGTTTTCTTCGTTCACGGCGAGGGCGAACAGGTTCACCCACTCCATGGCCGACAGGGTGGAGCTGATGACGTTCGGTTTGCCGATTTCCAACAGGCTGCGGTGCAATTTCGCCGCGCGACGCGGAACATTCAGACCGCCGGGCAGGATGCCTTCGTGACGCAAGCCTTGCTCGACGCACTCGCGCATCACCGACCAAATGTGCAGCAAGCCCTGACGGATTTCGGCTTCGCTGCGCCAGGCCAGTTCATTGGCCATCATCAGCTCGGAAACCCGCAGACCGTGCTGGTTGCAGAGCTTGAGCAATTCGGCGGCGCTGGAGAAATCGTAAGGCAGCACGACGTCACTGGCCGGTGCAATGCCGGACTCGGCTTCGGCCGCTTCGATGATGAAGCCACCACCCACCGAGTAGTACGTCTGCTCGAACAGCTCACCGGTTTCGCCGAAGGCTGTCAGGGACATGGCGTTAGGGTGGTAGGGCAGGCTCTCGTCGAGCAGCAGGAGATCGTGCTGCCAGTTGAAGGCGATGGTCGCTTTGCCGGCCAGTGACAGTTCATTGGTTTCGCGAAGGTGCTGAATTCGGCCGTCGATGCTGGTCGGGTCGATGCTGTCCGGCCATTCACCCATCAAGCCCATGACACAGGCGCGGTCGGTGGCATGGCCGACGCCGGTGGCCGACAGCGAACCATAAAGACGGATTTCTACCCGACGTACTGCGACCAGAAAATTCTGCTCAATCAGTGCTTGGGCGAAGGTCGCGGCGGCGCGCATCGGGCCGACGGTGTGGGAGCTGGACGGACCGATGCCGACTTTGAAGAGATCGAAAACACTGATAGCCATGCTAAAGCCTATACAAGCAATGGAAGAGAAATCGCCGCCATTTTTGTAGGCCAAGCGCAATGTCGGCGATACTGCCTACCTCGGTCCTACGTGACCAACGAAACTTCCTAAGACAGCCTTTAGCAGGACTAAACGATGAGTCGTCAATTGCACGCCCAGACTTACGTCTGGCTGCACGTGTTTTCCTGTGCCGCGCGGCACCTGTCGTTCACCCGTTGTGCCGAAGAACTGCACATCACGCCGGGTGCGGTCAGTCAGCAAATTCGGCAACTGGAAGAGCGGCTGGGGTTTCGCCTGTTTCACCGTCGCGCCCGTGGGGTGGAATTGAGTGCGCAAGGCCAGCGCCTGGCCATTACGGTCAACGAGGCTTACGGCAGCATCGACGCAGAATTGCGACGACTGGATGCAGGAATGATCAGCGGGATTTTGCGGGTGCGTTCAATTCCCTCGTTCCTGAGCAAATGGCTGACCCCGCGTTTGCCGCGTTTGCAGCAGCGCTTCCCGGACATTCAATTGCGCCTGGTGGCGGAGGACAGCAGCGTGCCGCTGCACGAGGGTGATTTCGACCTGGCGATCGATCTGAACGATGGCAGTTATCCCGGATTGTTATCCACAACCTTGCTCGACGAGCAGATATTCCCGGTGTGCGCCCCGAGCCTGTTGCGAGGGCGTCCGCCGCTGCACGGTCCGGCCGACTTGATGCACTTTCCGTTGTTGCACGACATTACCGCCTGGCGCGGCAGTTACGAATACGCGGAATGGGAGTTCTACCTCAACGCCATCGGCTTCGAAGGCGCGGACGTGCGGCGCGGGCACACCTTCAACCGCAATCACCTGACCATCGAAGCGGCGATTGCCGGGATGGGTGTGGCGATTGCGCGGCGAACGCTGCTTAACGATGAGCTGGAACGAGGAACGCTGATCGTGCCGTTTGGCCTGGCGGTGCCCAATCACAAGCGCTACGTGCTGCTCTATGCGCCAGGTGCGCTGAGCCATCCGGGCGTGCGCGCGGTGCATGACTGGCTGGTGGAAGAGGCAGCGGTTTTTCGCAGCCAGCACCCACTGGGGGAGCGGGCAGATGCGAGCAATTATGACTGAAGAGAGGGGCGACCCAACTCCCGACATTAACAGTGCTTTTGCTCGTTGTCCGGCTTTTTTTGCGTATGAATATTTATCTTTTTTTAGGGGTTGAAATGTTCCGCGCACACACCGATTGTGTAACCAAGAGGTTGCGGTGATGAAGCCCAAGGGCCAGCCGATGCGCCTCTTGCGAGCTAGCTGAAATAAGGGAAGAACTATGCAAATCCAAGTCAATAGCGATAACCATATTCAAAGCAGTAAACGACTGGAGGAGTGGGTACGTACTACCATTGAGAGCACGCTCGAACGTTATGAAGAGGACCTGACCCGCGTCGAGGTCCATCTGCGGGACGAGAACGGCGACAAGCCTGGTCCCCATGACATGCGCTGCCAGCTGGAAGCGCGGCCAAAAGGCCATCAACCGATTTCCGTTACCCATAAAGCCGCCTCCCTGGAACTGGCGATCGACGGGGCAGCCGAAAAACTTGAACATGCGCTGGAGCATATGTTTGGCAAATTGCGCGGCAAACCACGTGCCGCTGTGGTGCCGTTCGATAGGGGCGCCCATGCCGATGCACTGCTTGAAGATGAGTTTCTCGAGAACGAACAGGCTGCGCTCAACGGCTGAGGCCTGATTCACTTTTTAACTTCCCAACAAAAAACGGGCCTGCGATTGCGGGCCCGTTTTTGTTTCTGGGTTTAGTGATTCCTGTGGCGAGGGGCTTGCCCCTCACCACAATAGTGTCCGACCTCAGCCTCGTGGTCAGTAATCAAAACGCCACCGACGTCTGCACATACACCGTCCGCGGTTCTCCCACGTACTTGCCCTTGTTGTTGTCATCGAACGAGCGGGTGAAGTACTGGTGATTGAAGATGTTCTTCACCCCCACCGCCACATTCAAGTCCGACAGTTTCGGCCCGAAGTCATACGCCGCGCGGCTGCTGAACAACATGTAGCCCGGAATCCTGCCGGTGCTGCCATCAGCGCTCTCGGCCGAGGTGTTGGCGTTGTCGGCGAACTGGTCGCTCTGGTAGCTGCTGTCCAGGTTCAGTTTCCAGGCGCCTTCGGTATAACCGACGCCGATCGTGCCTTTGTGTTTCGAGGAGAACGGCACGCGATTGCCCTTGTTCGGCCCGTCTTCGCGGATGGTCGCGTCAACATAGGCGTAAGTCGCGTACACATCGAAACCGGCCAGCGCCGGGCTCAAGTCGTCGAGGGCATAGTTGACGCTGGTTTCGATACCTTGATGACGGGTTTCGCCACGGGCGATCACCGAGTCGTTGGTTTGATTGCTTTCATACTGGTTATCGAAGTTGATCAGGAACGCGCCAACCTCGGCACGCAACGCGCCGTTGTCGTAACGGGTACCCAGCTCCCAGGTGCGGGCCTTCTCCGGTTTGACTTCACCGCTGGTCACCCGGTTAGGCATCTGGCTGTATTGCACGCTGCCGAACGAGCCTTCGGTGTTGGCGTAGAGATTCCAGCTGTCGGTCAGGTGATAGAGCACGTTCAATGCGGGCAGGGCAGTGTTGTAGTCGCCCTTGTACTTCACGTTGGTCAGGTTGTTGGTCTGCTGCGACTCGATCATTTCGTAGCGGATGCCCGGCGTGATCGTCCACTTGCCAATGTCGATCCGGTCGTCGACAAAGAACGCATTGGCTTCGGTACCGCCCCGGGTGTCGCGGTCGTTGCGGCTGTTGGTGGTCGGGAGTTCGTTGCTGGCGATCGGCGTGCGGTAGCGCAGTTCGTGGCCGGCCTCGTTGATGTAGCGATAACCGACGCCGACTTCGTGACTGGTTTGGCCGAGATCGAAGCCTTGGGCGAAACGGGTTTCCAGGCCGCGCACCCAGTACTCACGAGGCGACAGGGAGAGAAACGTGCCCTGGTCCAGATAACCACTACGCAGGGTCTTGGTGAAGAACGTATTGGCGGTGAACTCGCGGCGATCTTCCTGGTAGCGATAGCCGAAGTTGAACATTGTGCGGCGACCCCAGAACTGGTCTTTCGGGCGGGTCGACTGGTACGGGTTGGCGTCGTAATCAGCGACGTTCAGCCCGCCGGGCATGTCCGCCTTGCCTTCGTAATACTGGGCCATGGCGTTGAAGCTGTTGGCCTCATCGAGCTGGTATTTGCCCTTGAGGATCAGGTCGTCGATTTCGGTGTCGCTGTGTTCACGCCAGTCGCCACCGCGGGTGCCCGAGTACAGAATCGCGCCGCCCAGTCCGTTATCGGCCGTGCCGCCGGCCAGCAGGTTGCCGGTTGTCTTGAAGCCATCGTGGCTGGACGACGGACTGGTTTCGGTCTGGAAACCGCCCTTGACCGTCGCCTCATCGGGAATGGCGCGGGTCACGAAGTTGACCACGCCGCCGACGTTTTGCGGGCCGTAGCGCACCGCACCGCCGCCGCGCACCACGTCGACTGCGTCCATGTTGCCCATGCTGATCGGCGCGAACGACAACTGCGGCTGGCCATAAGGCGCGAAAGGCACCGGAATGCCATCCATCAATACCGTCGAGCGGGAGGCCAGCCGTGGGTTGAGCCCGCGAATGCCGAAGTTCAGGGCCATGTCATGACTGCCGGTGCCGTTGTTGTCCGGTGCATTCACCCCCGGGATACGGTTGAGCACGTCCCGGGCCTGAGTCGCGCCTTGGTGTTCAAACTCTTCGCGGCGGATCACGTCGCGAGCGCCGGGGTGTTCGAAGACGTTGGTCTGCGCTGCATCGCCGAGCCAGTCGCCGACCACTTTCGAGGTGTCCAGCTCCAGCGCCGCATCGCCCACCGGTTGCAGGCTGAAGGCATTGTTGCCCTCGACGCGGGCTTGCAGGCCGGTGCCTTCGAGCAAGGCGTCCAAGCCTTGTTCGGCGGTGTAGTTGCCCTCCAGGCCGCGACTCTGCACACCGCTGGTGATTTGCGAGCCAAAGGAGATCAGCACGCCGGCTTCACGGCCAAACTGATTGAGTGCGTTCTCCAGCGAGGACGGTGCGATGTGGTAGGGCTTGGCGTCAGCGGCATGCACCAGGGGCAGAGCGCCCAAGCCCAGGCTGGCGCCCAGCAAGAGTTGGCGCAAGGTGCGGGTCAGGGGGATCTGCGGGAGGAGCCGGGTGGGTTGCATGGAGGGCGATCCTGAGAAGGTTGAATCAAGGGGGCTTTCCTTCTCTGTCACGCCAGATCTGAAAAACGGCTCATTTTTTTGATCTTGCTTTTAGACCCTCGCTTCGACCGTCACCCAATAGCGCGTAAACCGCTTCACCTTCACCGGCAAACTGATTTCCAGCAGATCAAGAATCCGCTCGCTGTCGTCCAGTGGATAAGTCCCGGAGATCAGCAGATCGGCAGCGTTCGCCGCGCAATTGAGTTGCCCGCGGCGATAGCGGCCGAGTTCGTCGAGGAAGTCCCCCAGGCGCATGTGCGCGGCCACCAGCATGCCATCGGCCCAGGCGCCGCTGTTGGCATCCAGTGGCAGGGGAGTGCCGATACCGCGTGCGCCGAAGCTCAACTGCCGGGCGGTTTGCAGCAGCAGAGATGCGCCGTTATCAGGTGTCAATTCGACGCGGCCTTCGAACACCGCCACGTGAGTGCGATCGGCAAACTGCCGCACGTTCAGTCGCCCACCCTGGGTTTTCAACAGGCC
This sequence comes from Pseudomonas sp. GM18, assembly GCF_000282195.1. Classification (GTDB taxonomy): domain Bacteria; phylum Pseudomonadota; class Gammaproteobacteria; order Pseudomonadales; family Pseudomonadaceae; genus Aquipseudomonas. The sequence continues at coordinate 105,526 of NZ_AKJT01000031.1, read as the reverse complement.
TTGCGCGGTCTGTACCTGAAACGCCTGGGTGGCGGTCAGCAGCATCTCGCCTTCGAGCAGGCGGATCAGCCGTTGCTGGCCTTCGACTCGCACATCGGCAGCACTGGCGGTGTTGAGTTGCAATTGACTGCCATCGCCGAGCGGTACTTTGCGTCGCTGGCCAATGGGGCTGCGGAAGTCGGCCAGCAACGGCGTCAACGGATTGTGCTCACGCATGCCCCAAGTGACCGCCGACCCCGCGCCGAGAATCAGCAACAGCTTCAACGCCTGACGACGGCTGCCGGATGTCGGTGCGTTAAGGGCGGCGTGGGCCAGCGGTGAAGACAAACCGCGCAAGCGTTGATTGACCCGCTGAATGTGTTCCCAGGCCCGTCGATGTTCGCCATGGGCGTCGAGCCATTGCTGCCAGGCGATTTGCTGGCGCGGGCTCAACGGACCTTGCTGGATTTCCATCAGCCAGTACACGGCCTGCTCGGCAACTTGAGAGGGAAAATCCCCAGGGCTGTTCATAGCGCGAAGTAGCAGCGCATCGCCGCTTTGTTCAGGTGCCGTTTGACCGTGGCGATGGAAATGCCCAGTTCGACGGCAATCTGCGGGTACGTCAAACCATCAATCTGAGCCAGCAAAAAGGCGCGTTTGACCAGGCGCGGCAAACCGTCGAGCAACTGGTCGAGTTCCATCAGGGTTTGCAGGATGATCGCCCGGTTTTCCTCCGAAGGCGCGACGATTTCCGGCATCTGCGCCAGCGCATCGAGGTAGGCGCGTTCCAGGTCCTGGCGGCGGTAATGATTGAACAGCACGCGCTTGGCGATGGTGGTGAGGAAGGCCCGTGGTTCGATGATTTGCGGTGTTTCCCGTGCCGTCAGCACTCGCATGAACGTGTCTTGAGCCAGATCCGCGGCGCTGTCAGGGCAGCCGAGTTTGCGCCGCAGCCAACCGGTGAGCCAGTTGTGATGGGCGTGATAAAGGACTTCGACGGTAGTGGCTGAGGACAACGGAACCGCTCCGGACGCATATTGATACGTTAGAGAACAAGAATTGTTCGCATTGTAGTGGCGCGGGCCTGCATCCGGCAATCGGCGCTTGGCCGATATCTCATCGCCTCCTTTGCGTATGAGAATATTTATCATTAATATTGCCGGCTTGTGGGTCTTGTGACATTCACGAGGCCGTACCCGGTTTGCTCTGACCCGATGATCACCCGCCCCCCCGAAACCCATGACGCCGAGCACGATGAACATCGTGGTGCCCGTGCGCATTTTCTTCAGGTGTTTTTGTCCCAGCGTTCGCAAATGGAAGCGCTGGTGAGCCGTCGTGTTGGCTGTCGGGCGACGGCGGCGGATCTGGTGCAGGATTTGTTCCTGCGTTTCTGGCGTCGGCCGCTGGTGCAGGTCGAAGAGCTCAGCACGTATCTGCTGCGTTGCGCCGGCAACATCGCCATCGACCATTTGCGCAGTGAAGGCGCGCGGGTGCGGGTTAACGAAGGCTGGATGCCGGAGCAACCGGACAGCCAGGGCTGTGAGCCACAAGCGGCACTGGAGGCAGGCAACGATTTGCGTCACGTCGAAGCGGCCTTGCGCGCATTGCCCGAGCGCACGCGGCAGATCTTTCTGCTCAACCGCATCCATGGCCGCAAGTACGCCGAAATCGCCAAGGCCATGGGCCTGTCCCAAAGCGCGGTGGAAAAACATATGATGCGCGCCCTCGAGGCTTGCAAGGCCAGCCTGCGGGAACCCGAACCGCGCACGCCAGGGAACGCACCGTGAACCACACCGAACGCATCACGCCGACACCTGCTCAGGAGCAGGCCGCTTTCGCCTGGCTGAGTCTGTTGCACGACCAGCCCGGCAGCGGCGATCAGCTCACGTTCAGTCGCTGGTTGCAGGCTGATCCCGCCCACGCCGAGGCCTATGCCCAGGCGCAAGTGGTGTGGGAGTTGAGCGAAGTACCGGCGCGGACCCTGGCCGACGAAGAGGCTTTGGCCTTGCAGGGCTACCTCAATGCGATGAATCGTGCGCGCGGGGCCCGCGTCCGGCGTTGGTCTGGCGCATTGGCCATGGCGGCATGTCTGGTGTTGATGATCGGCCTCGGCGCTGGTTGGCAGCCGTCGCGCTGGGTCGATGATCTGGGTGCGGACTATGTGTCGGCGCCAGGGGAAATTCGTACCGTGACACTGGCGGATCAGTCGCAAGTGACGCTGGATGCCGACAGCGCAATTGCGGTGGATTTCAGTCGCGGTGAGCGGCACGTCCAGCTGCGTCGTGGTGCCGGATTTTTCAGCGTGACGCACACCGGCGAACCGTTTGTGGTGGGAGCGGAAAAGGGCGAGGCGCGGGTGTTGGGCACGCAGTTTGAAGTGCGTCTGCAACCCCATGGCGCGCAGGTCACGGTGTTATCCGGGCGGGTTGCAGTGACAGCGGACAAAAATGCCGCGCGGCAAATTCTGAGCGCCGGCCAGCAAATGGCCTATGCCGACGGCTCGGCGGACAAACTCCACGCTGTCGACAGCGAAGCGCAGTTGGCCTGGCGTCAGGGCTGGCTCAATTACTACAAGGCGACGCTGGCCGATGTGGTGCAGGACCTTCGGCGTTATTACCCCGGGCGCATTGTGGTGCTCAATGAGGAACTGGCGGCGCGGCGGGTCAGTGGCAGTTTTCCGAGCCAGGATCCGCAGGCGGTGTTGAGTTCTTTGCAGGGCGTGATGGGGTTTGAGCAGCATCATGTTTTGGGGCATTTGATTATTTTGCGTTGAGGCTGCGATATTTTGAGCTTCTGCAAATATTTTCAACTTTCTGGTGAGGTAAACCCGATCGCCATCCGTGTAGTGACTGAAACTGCGAGTCATTCGCATCCGTAGTCGTTCTACACAGGTCATGAGCAATGAAGTCCAGGGCAAAATCGGGTTCGGTCAAACAATGGTTCGGTGCATCTGCATTAAGCTTTTCAGCGTTGGCGTTGCTGCCGTTGAGCGTGGCATGGGCGGCTGAAGCCAGCAGTACCCAGCAACGCACGCAGTTCAGCTTTGCAATGGCCGCCAAACCGCTGCCCCAGGCCCTGAGCGACTTCAGCCGCATCACCGGCATCAGCGTGGTCTACACCGACGAAGCGCCTTACGGCATTACCGCTCCAGCGGTCAGCGGGCAGATGAGCGCCGAACAGGCGATGCAGCGTTTGCTCAGCGGTTCGGGCTTCACCTTCCGCCGCACCGATGCCCAGACCCTGGCGCTGGAGCCTGTGCCCACCGAGGGCACGTTGAACCTGGGCGCCACCACCATCACCTCGGTGGCGCAACAACCCATGAGTTATCAGCCGCCGCCCACCAGTTCGGTGATGCGCTCGTCGGCCTTGCTCCAGGAAATCCCGCAGACCGTCAACGTGATCCCGGCCCAGGTCATTCGCGATCAGGCGCCACGCAATCTGGATGACGCCCTGGCCAACGTCAGCGGCATCACCCAGGGCAACACACTGGCAAGCACCCAGGATTCGGTGATGACCCGCGGTTTCGGCGACAACCGTAACGGCTCGATCATGCGCGACGGCATGCCGGTGATCCAGGGCCGTGGCCTGAATGCCACGGTCGACCGGGTCGAAGTACTCAAAGGCCCGGCATCCTTGCTCTACGGCATTCAGGACCCGGGCGGCGTGGTCAACATGGTCAGCAAGAAGCCCGAGCTTGAGCAGTACAACGCGCTGACCCTGCGCGGCTCGACCTATGGCGACGGCAAGAACGGCAGCGGCGGCAGCCTCGACAGCACCGGCGCCCTCGGCGATTCCGGGCTGGCGTACCGCATGGTGCTGGACCACGAAGACGAAGATTACTGGCGCAACTTCGGCACCCATCGCGAGACGCTGGTAGCGCCGTCGCTGGCCTGGTTCGGTGAAAGCACCAAGCTGCTGTTCTCCTATGAACACCGGGAATTCCTGACCCCGTTCGACCGTGGCACCGTGATCGATCCGCGCACCAACCACCCGTTGGACATCTCGCGCAATGAGCGTCTCGACGAGCCGTTCAACAACATGGAAGGCCGCTCGGACCTGTATCACTTCGAGGCCGATCACGAGCTCAACGACAACTGGAAAGCCCACTTCGGCTACAGCTGGAACCGCGAAACCTACGACGCCAGCCAGGTGCGCATCACCGCCATCGACACCAAGAAAGGCACGTTGACCCGCAGCATGGACGGCACGCAGAACGCCATCAGCACCGACCGTTTCACCACCGCCAGCCTCGAAGGCAAGGTCAATGTACTGGGCATGCAGCATGACCTGGTGTTCGGCGTCGATGACGAGTACCGCAAGATCTACCGCCAAGACCTGATCCGCCAGAAAAGCCTGACCACCTTCAGCTACGTCAACCCGGTGTATGGCCGCGAAGTGGCGGGCACCACCGTCAGCGCGGCCGACAGCGCCCAGACCGATGAGCTGCGCAGCGATTCGATATTCCTGCAGGACTCGATCCACCTTAATGACCAGTGGATTCTGGTGGCCGGCGGGCGTTTCCAGGCGTACGACCAGTACGCCGGCAAAGGCGTGCCGTTCAAGGCCAATACCGACAGCAACGGCCAGAAGTGGGTACCGCGCGCCGGCCTGGTGTACCGCTACACCGACGCGTTGTCGTTCTACGGCAGCTACACCGAATCCTTCAAACCCAACTCGACCATCGCGCCGCTGAGCGGCAGCAGCACCGTGCTCGACGGCAGCGTGGCACCGGAAGAAGCCAAGTCCTGGGAGATCGGCGCCAAGCTCGACATGCCGGGTCGTATCACCGGCAACATTGCACTGTTCGACATCAAGAAGCGCAACGTCCTGGTCGCCAACTCTGAAGGCCCGACCACGATCTACAGCGCCGCCGGCGAAGTGCGTTCCCGTGGTCTGGAAGTGGACATGACCGGGCAGCTCAGCGACCGCTGGAGCATGATCGGCAGCTATGCCTACACCGATGCCGAAGTCACCGAAGACCCGGACTACAAAGGCAAGCGCCTGCAAAACGTCGCCCGGAACACCGGCTCGCTGTCGGCGGTCTACGACTTCGGCACCATTGTCGGTGGCGATCAGTTGCGGGTTGGCGCGGGGGCGCGTTATGTCGGTGAGCGAGCGGGTAACGCGGTGAACGATTTCGACCTGCCGAGCTACACCGTGGCCGATGCGTTTGCCACCTATGACACCAAGGTCGAAGGGCAGAAGGTCAAGTTCCAGCTCAACGTGAAGAACCTGTTTGACCGCACCTATTACACGTCGGCGGCGAGCCGGTTCTTTGTGTCGATGGGGGATTCGCGACAGATCTCGTTGTCCAGCACATTGGAGTTTTAACGACAGCCCGCGAAGACGGCCACCCAGCCACCGCAGAGCTGTGGAGCTAACGAAAAAACGCCTGCCGATACTCGCCGGGCGTGCCGCCCAACGCCTGGCGAAACCGGTTGGTGAAATGGCTCGCACTGGCAAACCCGCACGCCAGCGCAATCTCCCCCAACGGCTGCGACGTTGCGCGCAACAACTCCCGCGCGCGACTCAATCTTCGGGCCAACACATACTGATGCGGCGGCAAGCCGAAGCTCACACGAAACATCCGCGCAAAATGATATTCCGACAGCGCGCACAAGCTCGCCAATTGCCCAAGGCTGATCGCCTCCGCCAACTGACTGTCGATGAACTCCACCAACTGCCGCCGCTGATGCGCCGCCAATCCACCCTTGAGGCGCAAGCCCTGACGCACACCAACCTGGCTGAGCAAGGCATGGCTGAGCATCTCGTGGGCCAGGCTGCTGGTGAGCAGGCGTTCACCCGGTTCGTCCCAATTGAGGGTGATCAACTGCCGAAAGTGCCGGGCTTGCTGCGGGTCTTCGAGGAACGTGCGCTCGCGCAACTGCAATTCCCGTGGCTCGCGATCCAGCAGCGTGACGCAGCCAAGGGCAAATTGTTCGGGGCTGAAATACAGGTGGGCCAGGCGAATGTCGCCGTTGATCACCCAGCCTGACTGATGGTCGGCCGGCAGAATGCACAGCTTGTCCGGGCCGCCCTTGGTGCCGGGCTGGTCGCGGCGAAAGGTGCCGGTGCCGCCGGCGATGTAGCACGACAAAGTGTGATGGCTCGGCGCTTCGTAGTCCTGGGCGTCATGGTGGTTGCTCCACAAAGCCGCAGCCATGCCGTCACCGAGCTCGGCGCTGTGCTCCAGGCGAGCATTGGGCGAGCGGTTGAGGGCTTGAAAGACTTGCAGGGTTTCCAGTGCGGCCATGATCGGTTCTCTCCAACGCCTTGCATCCTACTCCGTAGACGCTGGCCTGCCAGCCTGCCGACCGACAAAAGCGCAAGTTTATGCAAGTGCAAAAGGCTGTCACGCCGGACACTGAAGGCCTATTCAGGAGCCTTCACCATGAACCTCTCGTTATACCTGCTGACCGTGTTGATCTGGGGCACCACCTGGATAGCCTTGAAATGGCAATTGGGCGTGGTGGCGATTCCGGTGTCGATCGTCTATCGCTTCGGCCTCGCCGCGCTGGTGCTGTTCGTGATGTTGTTGCTTAGCCGGCGTCTGCAAGTGATGAACCGTCGCGGTCATCTGATTTGCCTGGCGCAGGGGCTGTGCCTGTTCTGCATCAATTTCATGTGCTTCCTCACCGCCAGCCAATGGATCCCCAGCGGTCTGGTCGCCGTGGTGTTTTCCACCGCCACCCTGTGGAACGCCTTCAATGCGCGGGTGTTCTTCGGCCAGAAAATCGCCCGCAACGTGCTGATGGGCGGCGCGTTGGGCTTGCTCGGCCTTGGTTTGTTGTTCTGGCCGGAGCTGGCCGGTCATACCGCCAGCCCGCAAACCTTGCTCGGGTTGGCTCTGGCGTTGCTCGGAACCTTGTGCTTCTCGGCGGGCAACATGCTCTCGAGCCTGCAACAGAAGGCCGGCCTCAAACCCCTGACCACCAACGCCTGGGGCATGGCTTACGGCGCGGCGATGTTGTCGGTGTGGTGCCTGGTCAAAGGTATCCCGTTCGACATGGAATGGAACGCCCGTTACATCGGCTCGTTGCTGTATCTGGTGATACCGGGCTCGGTGATCGGCTTCACCGCCTACCTGACGCTGGTGGGCCGCATGGGGCCGGAGCGGGCGGCGTACTGCACTGTGTTGTTCCCGGTGGTGGCGCTGAATGTGTCGGCGTTTGCCGAGGGTTATCAATGGACAGCGCCGGCACTGGTGGGGTTGGTGTTGGTGATGTTGGGCAACGTGCTGGTGTTTCGTAAACCCAAGGCACCGATGGTGCAGGGAAGCGGCAAGTTGGCCTGATGTTTTGATCGAGCGTTGAACAACTCAGCGCTCGATTCTGATAGCGATATCAATCAACAGCGGCAATATGAAGTCGACAATATGCCGAGAGCGGGCAGGCGTTTAAAACACCTGCCCGTTTTGATCAGCCTTTCCACACTTGTGGATTCACCAGATCCTGCGGTCGTTCACCCAGCAAGGCACTGCGCAAGTTGGCCAACGCACGGTTGGCCATGGCTTCACGGGTTTCGTGTGTGGCCGAGCCGATGTGCGGCAGAGTCACGGCGTTTTTCAGTTGGAATAGTGGTGATTCAACCAGTGGTTCTTTTTCGTAAACGTCCAGCCCGGCGCCACGAATCCGGTTGTTTTGCAGCGCTTCGATCAGCGCCGGCTCGTCCACCACCGGGCCGCGGGCGATGTTCACCAGAATGGCGCTCGGCTTCATCAACGCCAGTTCGCGGTGGCTGATCAGATGTTTGGTTTTTTCGCTGAGTGGCACCACCAGGCAAACGAAATCGGCTTCGGCCAACAGTTGATCCAGGCTACGGAACTGCGCGCCGAGTTCCTGTTCCAGTTCGGTCTTGCGGCTGTTGCCGCTGTAGATAACCGGCATGTTGAAGCCCAGTCGACCGCGACGGGCAATGGCCGCGCCGATGTTGCCCATGCCGACGATGCCCAAGGTTTTGCCATGCACATCGCTACCGAACAACGGCGCGCCGACGGTGGCTTGCCATTGGCCAGCCTTGGTCCAGGCGTCCAGCTCGGCGACGCGGCGGGCGCTGCTCATGAGCAAGGCGAAGGCCAGGTCGGCGGTGCTTTCGGTGAGCACGTCGGGGGTGTTGGTGAGCATGATCCCGCGTTCGTTGAAGTAGGCGAGGTCGTAATTGTCGTAGCCGACGGAGACGCTGGACACCACTTCGAGTTTGGCCGCGTTCTCCAGTTGCGCCCGGCCGAGTTTGCGACCGACGCCGATCAGGCCATGGGCGTGGGGCAGGGCTTCGTTGAACTGGGCGGCAATGTCGCCGTTTTTCGGGTTTGGCACGATCACGTCGAAATCCTGTTGCAGGCGTTCGATCATCGGCGGGGTGATGCGGCTGAAGGCGAGGACGGTTTTTTTCATTGGAGAGGGGCTCGTCGGGCGTGGAGATTGCCAAGCAAGCTAACATTCTTCGCGGGTTGGGTGCGAGTGCCTGCGGGTGTCCGCCGTCCAACTATTGTGGGAGCGAGCAAGTCGGATCGCCGCATCGCCGCTCCCACAATGGATCAGCTTTGTGGCGCAGGTTTTGGTACGTCGACGTTATCCAGCACCCGATTCACCGCCAGCTCGGCCAACATGATGACCTGCTGAATCGCCAGGAGCGTATGCCGCTGTGGGGCTTCGACATACGCGGCAATGTCGCTGGTCATGACGCTGGCCGAGGCCAGGGATTCGCAGACATGGGCGAGCAGGCTTTCGTTATCCATGTCTGGCGCGACCATGAACATCCTGCTTGGCTTGCGGCCTTCGGGTTGTTTGGGCGGTGGCTTGAGGTAGTGGTCGAGCGCCCGTTCGGCGGCTTCGTTGAGTTTTTTCGAATCGAGGGATTCGTAGGGCGAAACGTCGTCGGTTTCCGGAGGGTTCGGTGTTTCTTTAATCATGCGGAAGTTACTCAATGGCAAGTGAAGTGGAACTGCCATCTTTCGTTTTCCAGACGAAAGGGGTGGCAGCCATGCGCGGACTGGAAAAACCGGTACACTCACCAAAAACCGGCAGACCCGAAGGTCTCCCGCGCACAGCCGCCATAACAAGGATTTGCCTGCAGAAAAAAGCGCCGCAGTATGCCATGGGCTGTGGTCAGTGTTCGCCAGGTTTTCCAGACCTGATCGCTGATTTGGCAGCGACCCACAAAGCCTACCCACTTCGCTTCCGACGCAACAACCGTCAAAACCTGTCGGAAACGCCCTCAAAAATCACCCCGTCTGTAGGAGCTGCCGAAGGCTCGGGCCGCGTTCGGACGATCTTTTGATCTTGCGGCGCGATCAATGACGCAAAGATCAAAAAATCGCAGCCTTCGGCAGCTCCAGCGTCACCATCAAAAAACTCGGACTTCCCCTACACGCAAAAACGATTCGCCCGGCATCTCTCCTTGAGTCCACTCGCCAAAGTCTCACGTTTCCAAGGAACGGGACACGAGCGTGACCAGACTCATCCCCCAAAACCAACTCACCAGCCAACACGGCCAAGTGCTAGACAGCCACCAAGCCGTCGCCGACTTGCGCCAGGCCCTGAGCTATCCCTACGACCTGCAAGGCTTCGACGACCTGCTAAGCGCGGTCGGCGCTAACAGCTCCAACTACATGCAGGCCGCCAACCAGCAAAAACTCATCAATGCCGTTAGCAACGGTGATTGGGTCATGGTGAAGCCCCGCATCGATCCCGATAACGGCGGTGCTTCATGGAATGTCTTCAAGCCCAAACCTGAGCCGCCACTGGCGCAGCATCTGGTCGAAGAACATGCCTTCGCCCTGCCAAACCCCGTGGAGTCGGGCTTCCACATTATTCAGCAGCCCATGACCATCGAAGCTCTGGAGCGCTCGCTGTACGAAAACCCGCCAAGCGATGCACTGCGACGGGAATTCCGCTCGCTCAATCGGCATCTCGGCGGCGGGTGAAACCGGGGCAAATGGTGATTTTCAGCGATTCACGGCATTACATGTGCCGCCGCGAAGAGGCGCAAATGATGATCGCGGCGGAAAAGGTCAACGAAGCGCTTAAGGACCTGAGCGAAGAAGAGGCTTCGTTCATGGTCGAAAATCATGAAGTGATTGAGCCATTTTTGGAGGTGTCGGCGGGGGCGTTGGGTGTGGCGTCCTTCATGGTCGGCCAACACCTGGAAAATCTGAAAGGCACGCTCATCGAGTTAGAAAAACTGCACCAGCAACAATACGGTCAGCACGGCCACTTGCGATCGAGGGATTTTTTCACCCATCGCAAACGGATGATGGCAAAGATCAATGCCAGCCTTGGCCCGCTAGTACGTAAAGGCACTGGTATTCCTGATCATCCTAGGCTTAAAAGAGCATTGGGGCTTTCTACGCGCAGAACAATTCACCATTGGAACAAGGCTGGCGCCCCTACCCAACTGCCGGGCTATGCGACAAATATTCAAGGCGTATCCAGAGCGGTGAAGTACTTGAAGGCAGGCGGCTATGTTGGCATTGGATTGGCAATGGGCGCGGCAGCAATGAGGGTTGGTGAAGCATGTCGCAGTGGAAGCAACGATGAATGCTCCCGAGCTAGATTTGTGGAGGGAGGCAAGTTGGCAGGAAGTATTAGCGGAGGCGTTGCCGCCGGATATGTAGCGAGTAGCGTACTGAAATACGGAGTTTGTGCAGCAATAGGTGTGGAGACATTGGGTGTTGGTGGACTCGTTTGTGCACTGCTGGTGTCGGGTGCTGTCGCCAGTGTGACGGGAAACAAAGGCTCAGAAATCGGCGGAGAATTGGGTGAGAAAATATATGAGTTCACGCAACCATGAGTGGCGCTGAGAATGTGCATTTGATTGGCTGGGTACTTATTTTCCTGATGATTTTGCTCAGTCAGACCCTCTTATTATTTGGCGCCTATTTCAAACTTGACCAAATTGAACGCCACTTCAACGCGTCTCATCTGGTGAGTATCAATCGAAAGACGGCGGGTAACGGCCCGTTGGGAAGGATGAACAGACTTAGGTTGATTGGCGCTTTAACGGGTAGTTTCTATCAACATCAGATGTTGGATTCGTATGCGTTTATGGAGGCTGAAATCTTGCCGGAGCGCCTGAAAAAATGGGCTGAAACTCCAAAAAAACTGATGCGGGTTGCGGTCTTCAGCGCTGGACTGCTGTTGCTTTGGAGTGGTTTTGTATCTTTGCGTACAACAATTTCAAACCCAATGAGTGACCTGAAACTACTCTACACAGCCATCCTGATCGGCTTTCTTGCCCTGGTTTTTATCGTTTCACTGCTGCGGATGTACATCAGTTTTTTTAAACTCGAAGAACTCGAATCTCACCTCAACGACTCTTACTTCGTTGGTCGCAACCGTCGGGTCATGGGTGATGGTCTGTACGGGCGTCATTACCGCTTGACTCATCTCTCGACCATGCTTCGTGAGGATGATGCATTCCTGCTGAGAAGCGATCCGCATTGTATCGAGGAGATAAAGCATTTCCCTTTACACCTACGACGCTGGGTCGTCATTCCCAATCTGATGTTTGCCTATTCAATTGTTGGCCTTTGTGCGTATTGGCTGTGCGGAAAGCACGCTGGACTGCTGGGCTAACCAGCAATCCACACACCTCAATTCGCCAGCCGAGCCCCGCCCAGACTCCCACTCAATTCATACGCCGCCAATTCCGCCTGATGCGCCGCCAATATCTCCGGCAACGACCCACGCAAGTACTCGACCCACGTCTTGATCTTCGCATCCAAGTACTGCCGCGAAGGATAAATCGCGTACAGATTCAATTCCTGCGAGCGGTAGTTCGGCATCACCCGCACCAGTGTGCCGTTGCGCAGCCCTTCAATCGCCGCATACACCGGCAACACCCCAACCCCCATCCCACTGGAGATCGCCGTCTTCATCGCATCAGCCGAGTTCACCAAAAACGGTGAGCTGTTGATGGTGACCATTTCCTGGCCATCAGGGCCGTCGAAGGCCCACTTCTCCAGCGGGATCACCGGGCTCACCAGGCGCAGGCAGGCATGGTTCAGCAAATCGCTGGGCTTCTGCGCGCAGCCGTTGGCTTTTACATAGGCGGGCGATGCGCAAACGATGCTGTAGGTGATGCCCAAACGCTGGGAGACGAAGCCCGAGTCGGGCAGTTCGCTGGCGAGCACGATGGACACGTCGTAGCCCTCGTCGAGCAGGTCCGGCACACGGTTGGCCATGGTCAGGTCGAAGGTCACGTCCGGGTGGGTCTTGCGGTAGCGGGCGATGGCGTCGATCACGAAGTGCTGACCGATGCCGGTCATGGTGTGCACCTTGAGTTGCCCGGCCGGGCGCGCGTGGGCGTCGCTGGCCTCGGCTTCAGCTTCTTCGACATAGGCCAGGATCTGCTCGCAGCGCAACAGATAGCGCTTGCCGGCCTCGGTCAGGGCGATGCGGCGGGTGGTGCGGTTGAGCAGGCGGGTTTGCAGGTGGGCCTCCAGGTTGGAGACCGCGCGCGAGACGTTGGCCGTGGTGGTGTCGAGTTGCACGGCGGCGGCGGTGAAGCTGCCGGCCTCGGCCACGTAACTGAAGGCGCGCATGTTTTGCAAAGTGTCCATGGGGTGCTCTCTTGGCGAATGGCAAATTGTGACACGAAGTTTCAGAGACTGAGACCCCGACCAAGGGATTATCTCGTTAACGGTAACAAAGATTCACAGGAATCCCAGCTTATCGCCAACCAGGCCCACCCCCTAGAATTGCGCCCGTTCTACACCTCCCTATTTTCAGGAAATCGCAGCAGTGCCGCGTCGCATCAACAGAGCGCTCAAGACGCTCAGTGTTTTGGCTTTAACCCTGGCAATCAGCGGCTGCATTGGAACTGGCGGTATTGCCCCACAAGGCAAGGCACTGGAAGCCAATTCATTGGCCACCGACGAAGCCATCCAGAGCGCCGCCCAGGACGCTCACTGGCCCACCGCCCAATGGTGGCAAGCTTACGGCGATTCGCAACTGAACCGTTGGATCGACCTCGCCCTGCAAGGCAGCCCGAGCATGGCCATGGCCGCCGCGCGAGTGCGGCAGGCCCGGTCCATGGCGGGTGTTGCCGAGTCTGCCGAGTCGTTGCAGATTAATGGCCAATCGACCCTCAAGCGCCACAACTGGCCCACCGATCAGTTCTACGGCCCCGGTGAGTTGGCCAACACCACCACCTGGGACAACAACGCCGCGCTGGGCTTCAGCTATGCCCTCGACCTCTGGAGCCGCGAAAGCAATGCCACCGAGCAAGCGGTGGACATGGCGCACATGAGCGCCGCTGAGGCGCGGCAGGCGCAGCTCGAGCTGCAGAACAACATCGTGCGCGCCTACATCGAACTCTCGTTGCATTACGCGCAACGGGACATCGTCGCGGCGACCTTGAAACAGCAACAGCAAATCCTCGACCTGGCGCAAAAGCGTCTGGACGGCGGCATCGGCACGCATTTCGAAGTCAGCCAGGCTGAAACGCCGCTACCGGAAACCCATCGCCAACTCGATGCGCTGGACGAAGAAATCGCCCTCAGCCGCAACCAGCTCGCAGCCTTGGCCGGTAAGGGGCCGGGGGAGGGCGCGCAGTTGCAACGGCCAACGCTGTCGTTGGGAGCGGCATTGAAACTGCCGTCGTCGCTGCCGGCGCAATTGCTCGGTCAACGCCCGGACGTGGTTGCCAGTCGCTGGCAAGTGGCGGCCCAGGCGCGGGGCATCGATGTCGCTCACGCAGGCTTCTACCCCAACGTCGATCTGGTCGGCAGCCTCGGCTACATGGCCACTGGCGGCGGTGCGCTGGAGTTCCTGACCGGCAAGAAGCTCAACTACAGCGTGGGACCTGCGATTACATTGCCGATCTTTGACGGCGGTCGTTTGCGTGCGGAGTTGGGGGAAGCCTCGGCCGGTTATGACATCGCCGTGGCCAAATACAACCAGACGCTGATCAATGCGCTGAAGAACATCTCCGACCAGTTGATCCGCCGCGAGTCGATGGACAAGCAGCAGACCTTCGCCGCTGAGTCGGTGGCCACGGCGCAGAAGACCTATGACATCGCGATGATCGCTTATCAGCGTGGGCTCACCGATTACCTCAACGTGCTCAATGCGCAGACCTTGCTGTTCAAGCAGCAGCAAGTGCAGCAGCAGGTTCAGGCTGCGCGGTTGAGTGCTCATGCTGAGCTGGTGACCGCGCTCGGCGGCGGGCTCGGTGCGGGCGACGACGTCCCGAATGCCGAGAAAACCCAGCCCCCGAAAACCCCAAACCTTTTGAAGTGAGCGCGACGTTTCAGGCACACCCACAGTTCCTCAAGCCCTAGACCATTGAGCAAAATTTCATGACTCCCTTGCCCGCACCTTTGCGCTGGCTGTATTCCCTTGAATGGCGCCGGGGTTTCTTCGACTGGGCGCGCAGCGATGGCGTGACCTGGGTCTACATTTTCAAAGTGCTGTTCGCCGCGTTCCTGACCCTGTGGCTGGCCATGCGCCTGGAGTTGCCGCAACCGCGCACCGCGATGATCACCGTGTTCATCGTCATGCAGCCGCAAAGCGGCCAGGTGTTCGCCAAGAGTTTCTATCGTTTCCTCGGCACCCTCGCCGGGTCAGCAGTGATGGTCGCGCTGATTGCCTTGTTTGCGCAGAACACCGAACTGTTCCTCGGCTCGCTGGCGATCTGGGTCGGCCTGTGCACGGCTGGCGCGGCGCGTTGTCGCAACTTCCGCGCCTACGGATTTGTCCTCGCCGGTTATACGGCGGCGATGGTCGGACTGCCTGCCTTGGCCCACCCGGACGGCGCATTCATGGCCGCGGTCTGGCGAGTGCTGGAAATCTCCCTGGGGATTCTCTGCTCGACGTTGGTCAGCGCCGCGATCCTGCCGCAAACCGCCAGCGCGGCGATGCGCAACGCCTTGTACCAGCGCTTCGGTGTGTTTGCGTTGTTCGTCACTGATGGTTTGCGCGGTCGCAGCAAACGGGACGCTTTCGAAGCCAGCAACGTGCGCTTCATTGCCGAGGCAGTGGGCCTGGAAGGACTGCGCAGCGTCACGGTGTTCGAAGACCCGCACATGCGTCGACGCAACGGGCGGCTCAGTCGCTTGAACAGCGAATTCATGGGCATCACCACGCGCTTCAATGCCCTGCATCAGTTGCTCGAGCGCCTGCGCAGTAGCAGCGCCGATCATGTTGTCGCGGCGATCAAGCCGGGGTTGCAGGACCTGGCCGAAGTGCTCGACGGTTTCAGCGGCCGTGCGCTGACCAGCCCTGATGCCGCTCGCCTGGCCAGCGCCTTGGCGACTTATAAGGACAACTTGCAGGCGCGGGTGCGCAAGCTGCGGGCGAGCTTCCAGGAGAATGATCCGAGCGACGCCGAGCAGCTGGATTTTCACACTGCCTACGAACTGCTTTATCGCTTCGTCGACGACCTGCACGGTTATGCACAGACCCACGCGTCCCTGGCCGATCACAGCCACGAACGGGAGCGTTGGGACGAGCCCTTCACCCCGCAAACCAACTGGCTGGCCTCGGCGGCGTCGGGCATTCGCGCAGCGTTTATCCTTGTGGTCCTCGGCAGTTATTGGGTAGCCACCGCGTGGCCGAGCGGGGCGACCATGACCCTGATCGCCGCCGCCACCGTCGGCCTGTCAGCGGCGACACCGAACCCCAAACGCATGGCCTTTCAGATGGCCTGCGGGACGTTGCTCGGGGCGCTGATCGGCTTCGTCGAAATGTTTTTCATCTTCCCCTGGATCGATGGTTTTCCGTTGCTCTGCGTGATGCTCGCGCCGGTGATCGTGCTCGGATCGTTCCTCACTTCACGGCCGCAATACGCCGGGGTTGGCCTGGGGTTGCTGATCTTCTTCAGCACCGGTTCCGTGCCGGACAACCTCACGGTCTACAACCCTTACGCCTTCATCAACGACTACATCGCCATGATCATGGGCATGCTGGTGTGCGCGGCGGCCGGGGCAATCATTCTGCCGCCCAACAGCCGCTGGTTGTGGCGGCGGCTGGAGCAGGATTTGCGCGGGCAAGTGGTGTACGCCATCAGCGGCAAACTCAAAGGCCTGGCGTCGAGTTTTGAAAGTCGCACGCGGGACTTGCTGCATCAGGCCTATGGCCTCGCCGTGGGGCAGCCGCAGGTGCAGCGGGACTTGTTGCGCTGGATGCTGGTGGTGCTGGAAGTCGGCCACGCGATTATCGAGTTGCGCAAGGAACAAGCGATATTGCCGGTGCACCCGGCGTATGCCGAATCCCAGCCGTGGCGCCAGTCCATCCGGGTGATGGGCCGTTCGCTGGTGCGGCTGTTTCTGCAACCGGGCCAGAGCAATCTGGAGCGGGCGCTGGCCGCAGTCGACCACGCGATCGGCTGCGTGCAGGCCACTGACGAACCCTTCGCGCCGCACTTCGATACCTCTGCCTTGCGCCGGGTGAAGAGTTACCTGCACTTCATCCGTACCTCGTTGCTCGACCCGCAATCGCCGCTGGCCTCATCCACCACTGCCAAGCCTCAAGGACTTGAACATGCCTCGTGAAATCGCCTTCCACGGCGTGTACATGCCGACCATGACCCTGATGTTTTTCATTGCGGCGGCGCTGGCCTGGGCGCTGGACCGGTTCTTGTCCGGGTTCGATCTGTACCGTTTCTTCTGGCACCCGGCGCTGCTGCGCCTGAGCCTGTTTACCTGTCTGTTCGGCGCTTTGGCGCTGACTGTCTACCGTTGACTCTCTATCACTGAAGAAGGCCCTGATGAAAAAGCTTTTCAGCCTGCTCGCGACTCTGCTGGTGCTGGCCCTTGCCCTGTGGATCGGCCGGACCCTGTGGGTGCATTACATGAACACGCCCTGGACCCGTGACGGCCGGGTGCGCGCCGACATCATCAACGTCGCCGCCGACGTGACTGGTGAGGTGGTGGAGGTGCCGGTGCGCGACAACCAGTTGGTGAAAAAGGGCGACCTGCTGATGCGCATCGACCCCGAGCACTACCGCCTCGCGGTGAAACAGGCGCAGAGCCTGGTAGCTTCGCGCAAGGCCACGTGGGAGATGCGCAAGGTCAATGCCCACCGCCGCGCCGACCTCGACAACCTGGTGATCTCCAGGGAAAACCGCGACGACGCCACCAACATCGCCGACTCGGCCCTGGCCGATTACCAGCATGCCCAGGCGCAACTGGAAGCCGCCGAACTGAACCTCCAACGCACCGAAGTGCGGGCGGCGGTGGACGGCTACGTCACCAACCTCAACGTCCATCGCGGTGACTATGCGCGCATCGGCGAAGCGAAAATGGCCGTGGTCGACATGAACTCGTTCTGGGTCTACGGCTTCTTCGAAGAAACCAAACTGCCCCATGTACGCGTGGGCGATAAAGCCGACATGCAATTGATGAGCGGCGAAGTGCTCAAGGGGCATGTGGAAAGCATTTCCCGCGGCATCTACGACCGCGATAACCCGGAAAGCCGCGAGTTGATCGCCGATGTGAACCCGACGTTTAACTGGGTGCGCCTGGCGCAGCGGGTGCCGGTAAGGATTCACATTGATGAAGTGCCGGAGGGGGTGCTGTTGGCGGCGGGGATTACGTGTACGGTGGTGGTTCACTGACTGCAAGACCGAGTCGCACCCATAGCGACTCGGTATCACTCCTTGCAAAACGTCTCATGCAAATGCCGCCAAATCACCTTGCCATCGGCCTGTTTCTCAAACACAACCGTCGACCGCCGATCAGAATGCAGCCCCGTCGCATCGGTCTGTTGCTCGCGGTAACTGACCACTGCGCCACCGTCATACAGCGCGACACCTCGCAACTCGCTGAGCTCAATCCTGAACCCGAGCTTCTTGCCGCCCGCCAGCAGAAACAATTCATTCAACGCCTCGAAATCCAGCACCCGGCCCAACGGCGAGACCATGGAAAACTGCGGTGAAAAACGCGTCAGCAATTGCTCAAGCTCGGACAGGTCTCGCTCCTCGGCCAGCCATTGCTCGATGGCGACGTGGGCCTGGATCACTTCGTCAAAGTATTCGGTGTAGTCGGTCATGGGTTTCTTCCGAGGGATGTGTCACCAACGTGCTCAGTCCCGGATTTGACGAAGGACATTGACGAGTATTGGAGCGAAGGGCTGCAACCGATTGTTTTGATCAGGTTGTTGCAACTCTTCAAGCAGGATCGACAGAACATCATCACTTTCCAGTCTGAGTTCCGAGGGCTTAATGCTGTGTGTGAAAAGCAGTGATTCGATTATTGCTTTGCGAGTACTGAACAACGCCAGATTGTTTTTACGTGTCTCGCCAAGATTGAGTACTTTTATGGCGCTTGCTGCTCTGGGGGTAAGGCCTTCTACAGCGCCCGAGAGGTAAAACTTCAACTCGGTTTCGCATTCATCCATCAGGGAGGTCAGTGGTAGAGACTGGGACTTGTGAGCATCACCACACTGTTTTGAATGATTGCAGCTGGCAACAATGTTTGAAAAATCCAGAGTTCGATTCGGGGCTGAGTCTTGCGCCTCGACATGTTCGTTGTGAGCGTTCTCGAGTGTGATGCCGTGACAGCAATAGGCACACAGCCCATGTTGTTCCTCAAGACAAGCAGCACGAATCGATTGACGCTCCGTAGGGGGGAGGTCGGTGTATCGTTGCTGAGGGTGGGTTCGTTTCCACTGCCTGAGTGACTCTGGTTCATTGCCTTTCTGGATTTTACGCACTGCGTATCTCCAGCTTGCGGATCAGCAGGGCAGCCTTGGCCAGTTCGATATGCCCGGACGGAAGCTCATTGGACAGTTCTTGAAACAGCGCCTTTGCGGATTTCAGATGATTGTCTTGCAACAGCTCAAACAACCGATCAAGGCGCTCTTGAACGTCTTTGTTACGGACTTCGGTGTTCATGACACCCAGCAGCACCTGGTTTGCGTCCAGACCGTATAGCCCGTTCTGCTCCACCAGATCACCGTCATCCAGGACGTAGCACAGGACGTTTTTGCTATCGCTGATGACCAGTGGTGAGTGAGTCGTCAGGATAAACTGGCAGTTGGGGAATGTTTCGGTCAACTGATGGATGAGGCGACGTTGCCATTGAGGGTGTAAATGCAGGTCGACCTCATCAATCAACACTACGCCCCTGCCTTCTAACGGGTTTTCCAGTGTCGGATTCATTATTGCCAATCGACGTGCAATATCCCCAACCAACGCCATCAACGATTTTTCGCCTTGGGATAGTTGAGCAACATTTAGAGTCTTGCCTGACTTGTCGATGGCCATATGTAATCGAGGTCTGCGTAGCACCCGGAGGTTTTTGAAGTCTGTCATGAAGGCAGAAACTGCAGAACGGACGGCTGTTAGCTGACGGTCACGCGAGTCTGTATATGCCTTTTTCAAGTAACCCAACAATGCATCTGTAGCCAGAGAAGAAGTCTCGGGTAGATCCCTGAACATAATGGCTGAGCCGATATTTTCATTTTCAATGTCCTCGCGGTCGCGAAACCATTCAAAAAAACGGCCAAAGTCGACACCCCTATTGAGTGAGTTGTCATACCCATCAAATTGATCATAGCTGCGTTGAGTTTTTGTCCCCAAGGGGATCTCCAACACCGAACGCTCCACCGGGTAATAGGCAATCAGTGGAAGTGAAACGGTTTGATCAATATAAGATAGGTATTCTCTGTAGCCTTCCGCTAGTTGAGTCGCGTCAGAAAGCTTGCTGGTTCTAGTGGGCTTACGACCTCTTTTCGATCGTGCAAGTGTCCAGTCAAAGTGTTTGACTGGTGGTGTTGCGTCCGGATAGGTCACATCAACAAAGATCTCAATGACAGCAGTCGAAGCCTCATCGTTGATGGCGTCCTCGGGAATCGGACTTCCACTCCCATTCTCCGTCCTGATTCTCGCCACCAACCAACTGAGCGATGTCGCCAGCGACTTCAAAATCGTAGTTTTACCAGCACCGTTGTTACCTACAAACACCGTCACATTCGAAGGATGTGTCGGGGTAGGCGCAAAGGCGACTTCCAGGTCGGTAAAACGGCCGACATTACTCAGTCGGATTTTTTTGATTTCCATCACGTTACCCTTTTGGGGTCAGTCGGTTTATTCGAAGGCGCCGATTATGGCATCCCCTTGGCGTTTTATCAGGTGCAGGCTGTATTTGCTTACAACTGCCCAGTCAACCCGAACCGCTTCATCAACCCCGACTCCAGCAACCCTTTCGGCAACAACCCCGCCATCAACGGCAACGCCCGGCTGCCGTTACCCAGGCGCACCAGACGCGGCGTTTTGCTCTGCTGCACAGCCTTGAGCAAGCCGGCGGCAAATTCACTGGCCGGCGTCGGTTTATCCTGAGAGGCCTTGGCCCGTGCACGAATACCTTCACGCAGCGGAAACCACGGTGATTGTTCGGTGATCAGTTGCTCGGCTTCGTGGCCGGCATTCTTCGCGAAGCTGGAGGCGATGGCCCCAGGCTGAACTTCCATGACCCGTACGCCGAACGGCGCCAGTTCCATGCGCAACGCATCGCTCAAGGCATGCACGGCGGCTTTCGAGGCGCAGTAGGCACCGGCAAACGGCGTGACCAGAACCCCGGAAACGCTGCCGATGTTTACCACCAGCCCTCGGGCGCGACGCAGTACCGGGAACATTGCGCGAGTGACGCCGACAATCGCGAACACGTTGGTTTCGAACTGGCGCTGCATGGCCGGCACGCCGCCATCGAGCAGCGGCCCCATGGCGCCGTAACCGGCATTGTTGATCAGCACATCGAGGCCGCCATGCTGCTGATTGATCCGTTCGCTCAACTGTTCGAGCGCCGGGCCATCGTTGACATCCAGTTGTACGGCGGTGAAACCGGCGGCTGTCAGAGCCGCCACGTCTTCAGCCTTGCGGGCGCTGGCCCAAACTTTGTAACCGGCACTTTTGAAGGCTTCGGCGAGGGCACGGCCAATGCCGCTGGAACAACCGGTAATCAACGCAACAGGCATGGCGCGGTCCTTGTGCAAAAGAAAAAGGGGGATCAGTCGGAGAAACTACCCTGCAACCGTTCGGCGCGAAACTCCAGGGTTTGCGGGCGGTAGCCGGGGCGCAAGGGCGGTAGCGGCAAGCAGTCTTCCCAATTGCCGCCGGCCTGCAATTCGCCGGGGCCGCGATAACGGGGTGCGGCGTATTGATTGTCGGCCAGGTTCACCGTATCGCCCGGCGCATAAGCGGCGATGCGCCAGCGCAACTCGGTCAGTGGCACGTCGTTGCCGTTGTTCATCGTCAGCTTCAACGGCCGGTCTGCCGGGCAGTGCTCGGGCGCGTAGGTGATGCGCAGCTCAAGGCGTGCCAGTTGCTTGATCTCGCGGTTGTCCATCCAGAACACCCACGTTGCCACCAGGCCCAGTCCGACAGCGGCTGCCACTGAAACCGGCACGGCCTTGGCCGGGTAGCGCAGCAGCAGAATCAGCCAAGTGATGACCAGCAGGACGCCGATGAACATGTTTGAACGCTCCTTGAACGGATAACCACCATCCTACCGAAGGGGCACGGGAATGGACATTCGGTGAGCAAGGGATTGTACCGCTGGTCGGCACTGTAATTTCTGACAGTAGCCAGCCATGCTCTTGAAACGTTAGAAGACATTGGCCGACAGGGCTGTTATTCGATGGACGGTGGCGATGGAAATGCACCACAAGACACCCACACTGACGGTCTTCGGTCCGCGCGGCTTGTCGATCCGTTCGGTAGATTACTGGCGCGCCATCGAACACCTGCCCGCCGAGGCCCGCATCAACCGCACTGTTCACGATGGTGCAGGACGAGCGGTCAAGCAGTGGGATCCGCGATTATGGGCGCTGCAAGTGGGCGATCCCCAGGTGCCGGCCAATCTGGCCACGGTGTACTCGCTGGCCGGGAACGTGTTGCGCACGGACAGCGTCGACGCCGGAACGCAGATCAACCTGCATGGTTTGGCTGACGAAGTGGTATTGGGATGGGACAGCCGCGAAACGCGTCGCGAGGTTGAATATGACGGTTTGCTGCGGCCAGTGGCGGTGTTCGAGCAGGGTGCTGTGGAGCCGCGTCGCAGTGTCGAGCGTTTTACCTATGGCTACCCCGGCCAGGGTAATCGGGATCGTAACCAGTGCGGCCAACTGATTCGCCACGACGACCCGGCGGGCAGCGTACTGTTCGACCTGTTTTCAATCGGCGGCGAATGCGTGGAAAACACCCGCCACTTCACCCTCGATCCGGTAACCCCCGATTGGCCGGAATCGATCGATGATCGCCAGCCGCTGCTCGAACCGGGGGCGGGGGCGACGTCCCGGTGGCGTTTCGGGCCGTTGGGTCATGTGTTGGAGCAGACCGACGCGAGGGAGAACCGGCAGACCTTCAGTCTGACCGTCGATGGCCGAGTGCGTGAGAGTCGACTGCAATTGAAGGATCAACCCACTGGGCAATCGTTGGTCAGCGAGATCCGCTACAACGCCCAAGGGCAAGTAGAAGGGGAGGTCGCGGGTAACGGGGTGCGGACGACGTTGGCCTATCGACCCGAAGACGGTCGTTTGATGGAACGTCGGGCTTACAGTGAACGAGTCGGTTTGCTGCAACACCTGCTCTATATCTATGACCGAATGGGCAATGTGCTGAGTATCGAAGACAAGGCCCTGCCGGTGCGCTACTTCGTCAACCAACGCATCGACCCGATCAATCGCTTTATCTACGACAGTCTTTATCAATTGATCCAGGCCTTTGGCTGGGAAGCGGGCGGCCCCAATCAGGGGCCGGATTCAGTCGGTCGTACTGATCCGGCAGCGGTCAGCAACTACCATCAGAGCTATCACTATGACGCGGGCGGTAATTTATTGAAGCTGACCCACGTCGGCGCGCAGAACCACGGGCGCGATTTGAAAGCTGCCCGCTACAGCAACCATTGCCTGCCCTGGCGCAACGACGTGCCGCCGACCGAAGCAGAAATCGCCGCAGCATTTGATGCCAGCGGCAATTTGCTGGAGCTGGATCAGGGGCGCTTTCTGACGTGGGATCTGCGTAATCAATTGCAGTCGGTCAGCCCGGTGGAGCGCGATTCCGGGCGCAATGACTGTGAACGCTATTTCTATGATGGCGCAGGCCAGCGGGTGCGCAAAATCCGCTCGTTGCAGACCAACGCCCGGACGGTGGTGGCTGAAGTGCGTTACTTGCCGGGACTGGAGTTGCGCACCGATAACAGCACCGGGGAAGTGCTGCAGGTGATCACCGCCGAGGGCGGACTTAACAGCGTTCGAGTGCTGCACTGGGAGAGCCCGCCGCCGTCCGGCGTCAATGATCAATACCGTTACACCTTGGTCGATCATCTGAAATCTTGCTCCATGGAACTGGCCGGCGACGCCCGTATCATCAGCCAGGAGGTCTTTTACCCCTATGGTGATACCGCGTGGTACGCGGGTTCGGACGTGATCGCCATCGACTATAAAACCATTCGCTATTCGGGGAAGGAGCTAGATGCCACCGGGCTTTATTACTATGGATTGCGTTACTACGTGCCGTGGTTGCAGCGCTGGCTCAACCCTGATCCCAGGGGAGGTGTTGATGGGCCGAACCTGTATCGGATGGCCCTGAACAATCCGGTCACTTTTATTGATGATGATGGAGCCGTCACACGAAAAAAACAGGCCAACGGATTGTGGGAGCCGGTCATTGCGGCAGGTGCTGCGCGCGATATTCCGGGTGCGCAATATATCGATAGAGGCAAACCAAACTTGGGTGTGCCGGCGACCGGTAAACCGACCAACATTCACAAAGCCCTGGAGGTACGCGAGCTTAGCCGGGTGGAGGTTACTACTCAGTTCCTGGACCCGGTTTCTGGTCGTTATTCGAAAGACATTGATTCAGGCTTGCGAAATACTCGTGGTGGGGCCCAGTTTATATTCACAATGGATCAACTGACTTACTCGGGAGCGAGCAAGGGGACGTTTAACGCATTAAGAATCGTTGACATCCCGAAGGGCGAGATTCCCGACAAAACCAATGCGGTGTCCGGTTTCTGGGCTCCGCAAGGCGGTTATGTGGATATACCGCTCAGGCCCACTGGAACCGATCCTGATCATGTCTTCACTCCAGGTTTCAGTGGTTGTTCTCTGACCGTGGATCAACTAAACGACAATGTACTTCGCGTCCGACATGTGGAGGGCTCGAAGGAAAATGTGCAATACAACGAACTTTCAGCACGGGAACATGGGATGGGGCTTGGCGCGGCTATGGAGTTTCAGGACTACGCCTATGCCTCGGATGGGCAAGGCCAGCAGGAAGAAATCAGAACCGCTTTCGCTTTTATGAAGTACGACCGAAAACAACAGGTCTGGAATATTCATTATCAGACCATTCAAGGGCCGAGCGGTATCCAGCGCTACGCACCTGGTAAAACGGGATTGTTCAACCGCTCGAATGCTGTTGTTACCGCTTATTCACAGACGAAGATCAGAAAGACCATGGCCAAGCAGGTGGTCACTGCGAAAAAGTAAATCAAGGGATAACAAAAAAGTCAGTGGTCATCGCGCAAAACTCTGACGCCCAAACGCCCTGACCACGAGCGTTTAGATAACCGCAGGCGAACAGGGACGAACCGGCATGCAGGCTTCGACGATGGGATGGCACTACAAAACCCCACGATTGTCCGTCATTGACCCGCGGGGGCTGCCGATTTGTTCGGTTGATTATTGGCGCACAGAGGAAAGCGCCACTGCTCTGGCGCGCATCAATCGCACCTTCCACGATGCCGCGGGTTTTGCGGTAGAACAGTGGGACCCACGGCTGTGGGCGTTGCAAAAGGACGACCCTTCGACCCCTGCCAATCTCACGACCGTACATTCGCTGTCCGGTAATCCGGTATGTACGGTCAGCGTCGATGCCGGCTCACAGATCAGTCTTCTTGGTCTGGCCAATGAAATGCTGCAAGGCTGGGACAGTCGCGCTGTACGACGCGAGGTTGTCTACGATGACCTGCTTCGTCCCGTGGCGGTGTTTGAGCATCTCGCCACGCAGCCACCACGTTGTGCCGAGCGTATGGAATATGGTCGTGCCAATCACGGCAATCGGGATCGCAACCAATGCGGGCAGTTGATTCGCCAGGATACCCCCGGAGGCACAGTGTTGTTTGCGGCGTTTGCAATCACCGGCCACTGCACAAGGCACGTTCAGCACTTCACGCTGGAAGCCGTTGCGCCGGATTGGCCTGAGCCGATAGCCGATCGACAAAAACTGCTCGAACCGGGTGAGGGCGCCGTTTCGACGTGGCGTTACGGGGCGCTGGGGGATGTGCTGGAGACGGTCGATGCCAGGCAAAACTGCCAGAGCTTTGGCCTCACGCTTGATGGCCGGTTACGCCACAGTGCCCTGAAGCTGGCGGGGCAATCCTCATGGCAAACGCTGGTCGGCGAAATCGGTTACAACGCCGAGGGTCAGACCGTACGAGAAGTGGCGGGTAACGCAGTGCAAACAACGCTCACGTATTGCCCCGAGGATGGTCGGCTGATGGAGCGTCGGGCGTACAGTGAACGAGTCGGTTTGCTGCAACACCTGTTCTATATCTATGACCGAATGGGCAATGTGCTGAGTATCGAAGACAAGGCCCTGCCGGTGCGCTACTTCACCAATCAACGCGTAGAGCCCATCAGTCGTTTTATCTACGACAGCCTTTATCAATTGATCCAGGCCTTTGGCTGGGAGGCGGGCGGCCCCAATCAGGGGCCGGATTCAGTCGGTCGTACTGATCCGGCAGCGGTCAGCAATTACCGGCAGAGCTATTGCTATGACGCGGGCGGCAATCTGCTGAAGTTGACGCATGTTGGCGCGCAAGATCCCGGACGCAAGCTGAAAGCCGCCCGCTACAGCAACCGTTGCCTGCCCTGGCGCAACGGCGTGCCGCCGACCGAAGCAGAAATCGCTGCTGCTTTTGATGCCAGCGGCAATTTGCTGGAGTTGGATCAGGGGCGCCTTCTGACGTGGGATTTGCGTAATCAATTGCAATCGGTCAGCCCGGTGGAGCGCGCCTTCGGGCGCAATGACTGTGAACGCTATCTCTATGATGGCGCTGGCCAGCGGGTGCGCAAAATTCGTTCATTGCAGACCAATGCCTGGACGGTGACGGCTGAGGTGCGTTACTTGCCGGGGCTGGAACTGCGTACCGACAGGGGCACCGGGGAAGTGCTGCAGGTCATCACCGCCGAGGGCGGACTTAACAGCGTTCGAGTGCTGCACTGGGAGAGCCCGCCGCCGTCCGGCGTCAATGATCAATACCGTTACACCTTGGTCGATCATCTGAAATCCTGCACCGTGGAACTGGCCGGCGACGCCCGTATCATCAGCCAGGAAGTCTTTTACCCCTATGGCGAAACCGCGTGGTACGCGGGCCTGGACATGATCGCCATCGACTATAAAACCATTCGCTATTCGGGCAAGGAACGGGATGCCACCGGGCTTTATTACTATGGATTGCGTTACTACGTGCCGTGGTTGCAGCGCTGGCTCAATCCTGACCCCAAAGGCTTCATTGACGGGCCCAACCTGTATCAAATGGTGCGCAATTCACCCATGACGCATGTCGATAGCGACGGTGGCGAATTGATCCCAACTTCGCAGCTGAACGAAGGCATGGACAAGCAGCGTGCCTTGTTGAAATCGGTGGGAGGTGGCGCTTCTGATTTCAAGCATTCGCTACTCAATCACGTCTATGCGCAGCACCGTTTCAAAGCGTTGGGCAGACGTGTGGTTACCCAGCTCGCCAGCAGTGCTGTCAGTTCGGCCGGCAAGGCGGCGGGGGCTGCAGCGGGCGGAGCCATTGGTGGGCTGGCAGGCCCGGTGACCGGTGCATTGGGAAGCAAGGCTGGGGCGGAAATCGTCGCGAAGGCCGCAAAGGCCATGATTTCCAAAGCGGTGGGCACCTATCGACTGGATCGCCCGATCAGCTTCAAGGGTAACGAAATGAACCCCAAGTCATTCATTGAACGCGTTGAGCCGAAACAGATACCCAATTCCAGCCTGGTAAAATTTGAGCTATCGGCGATAGACCCGCGGACAAGTGATGGGCGAACAAAGCTGGGGAAAAAGTTCACCAAAGCAGTGGTTGATAAAGTTGTCGGCAAGGCCGCCAGTGAGCTGGGGGCGCAAGCCCCGGGTCTGATACAAACAGGCCGCGAATTTTACCAGGCGTCACAGGGCCTGAATGCCGCATCGCTCAGCGAAATTTACGACGATACGCCGGTTGTGATCGATCTGCTGGAAACCAGAATGCAGGCAATTAGAACCGAGTTCGCTGGCTCCGGTAGCACGGACCCGAAAGCCTTTGAGAATGTTGCCCAGCTCTCGATGGAGACGCAGGAAGTGGTTCAGGCGCTGAACCGAAACCAGGACCTCATTGTGCTTGTCGCGCCCAAGTCTTACGCCGGAAGACGACAATCACTCAACGGGACGTCCAGGTCAGCTCCCGCTCGGCAAGGATCATTCGGCTGACACAAAATAAAGGGGAATCGATCGGGAGGAACTACCCTGCAAACGCTTGGCGCGAAACTGCAGGGTTTGCGGACGGCAGCGATGCGCCGCGCAGACATTCAGCGAGCAAGGGATTGTACCGTTGGTCGGTACTGTAATTTCTGACAGTAGCCAGTCATGCGCTCGAGACGTTAGAAGACAAGGGCCAACAGGGCAGTTATTCGATGGACGGTGGCGATGGGAATGCACCACAAGACACCCACACTGACGGTCTTCGATCCGCGCGGCTTGTCGATCCGTTCGGTAGATTACTGGCGCGCCATCGAAAACCTGCCCGCCGAGTCCCGCATCAACCGCACTGTTCACGATGGCGCAGGACGAGCGGTCAAGCAGTGGGATCCGCGATTATGGGCGCTGCAAGTGGGCGATCCCCTGGCGCCGGCCAATCTGGCCTCGGTGTACTTGCTGGCCGGGAACAGTTTGCGCACGGACAGCGTCGATGGCAGCACGCAGATCAACCTGCATGGCCTGGCCGCCGAAATGGTGGTGGGCTGGGACAGCCGCGAAACGCGTCGCGAGGTTGAATATGACGGTTTGCTGCGGCCAGTGGCGGTGTTCGAGCAGGGTGCTGTGGAGCCGCGTCGCTGTGTCGAGCGTTTTACCTATGGCTACCCCGGCCAGGGCAATCGGGATCGTAACCAGTACGGCCAGCTGATTCGTTACGATGACCCGGCGGGCAGCGTACTGTTCGACCTGTTTTCGATCGGCGGCGAATGCGTGGAAAACACCCGCCACTTCACCCTCGATCCGGTAACCCCCGATTGGCCGGAACTGATTGATGATCGCCAGCCGTTGCTCGAACCGGGAGCGGGGGCGACGTCCAGGTGGCGATTCGGTCCGCTGGGTGATGTGCTGGAGCAGATCGATGCCAGGGAGAACCGGCAGACCTTCAGTCTGACCGTCGATGGCCGAGTGCGCGAGAGTCGACTGCAATTGAAGGATCAGCCCGCTGGGCAAACGTTGGTCAGCGAGATCCGCTACAACGCCCAAGGGCAAGTCGAAGGGGAGGTCGCGGGTAACGGGGTGCGGACGACGTTGGCCTATCGACCCGAAGACGGTCGTTTGATGGAGCGACGGGCGTACAGTGAACGAGTCGGTTTGCTGCAACACCTGTTCTATATCTATGACCGAATGGGCAATGTGCTGAGTGTCGAAGACAAGGCCCTGCCGGTGCGCTACTTCGCCAATCAACGCATCGACCCGATCAATCGCTTCAGCTACGACAGTCTTTCCCAGTTGATCGAGGCCTTTGGCTGGGAGGCGGGCGCTCCCAATCAAGGACCCGAGTCGGTTGGTCGTACCGATCCGGCGGCCGTCAGCAACTACCGGCAGACCTACTGCTATGACGCAGGCGGCAATCTGCTGAAGCTGACCCACGTCGGCGCGCAAAACCATGGGCGCGATTTGAAAGCTGCCCGCTACAGCAATCGCTGCCTGCCCTGGCGCAACGGCGTGCCGCCCACTGAGGAGGGCATCGCCGCCGCATTCGACGCCAAAGGTAATTTGCTGGCGCTGGATCAGGGGCGCTTTCTGACGTGGGATCTACGCAACCAGCTGCAATCGGTCAGCCCGGTGGAGCGTTCATCCGGGCGCAATGACCGGGAGTCGTATCACTACGATGGCGGTGGCCAGCGGGTGCGTAAAATCCGCTCGTTGCAGACCAATGCCCGGACCGTGGTGGCTGAAGTGCGTTACTTGCCGGGGCTGGAACTGCGAACCGACAGTGGCTCAGGGGAGGTGTTGCAGGTCATCACCGTTCAAGCCGGCCTCAACACCGTGCGGGTGTTGCATTGGGAAACCGAGCCACCGTCTGGCGTCAACGATCAGTACCGCTACACCTTGGTCGATTACCTGAACTCCTGCACCGTGGAACTGGCTGCTGATGCACAGATCATCAGCCAGGAAGTCTTCTATCCCTACGGCGAAACCGCATGGTTTGCTGGTACGGACGTGATCGGCGTCGACTATAAAACCATTCGCTATTCGGGCAAGGAACGGGATGCCACGGGGCTTTATTACTATGGCTTCCGGTACTACATACCGTGGTTGCAGCGATGGGCGAGTACCGATCCGGCGGGGGATGTCGATGGATTGAATCGGTTCTCGATGGTGCTGAACAACCCTGTGACGTTCATTGATCCATCCGGCCTGCAACATGATGTAGTGGGGGACTACGAAATCGACATCGGCAGACTTCAGCGGTGGGGATTGAAGGCCAAGGCGATGACGGCAAAAGTCGTGGTGTTTGACAATAAAACCGAGACGTTCAAACCCAGCTCCGGATTCAAAGCGGTGGAAGTGGGTGTCGACGTTGAATACACCGTTGGCAAGGATGAGCTCAAACGCAGCTTGAAGGAATACAAGCGAGTGTTCAAACATGCGTCGAGGATGTTTCCGGACGCCACGTCCGGAGAGACGCGGATGAATCTGGAGCTTGGAGAAGTCATCTCGTCGGAGATGCTGGAGTTGGCGAAGTCGGGTTTTCAGAAGACCCGGATTATCGAACCGGCCCCTGGAAGTGCCAAGCTACAAAAAATCGTCGAGAACAGGTTCTTTGCGATTTTGAAGAAAGAGGACAAGCTCAAAGCGCCGGGAACCCGGCAGATCTACGCAATCGCAGCGATATCCACCACGATGCATAAGGGGGCGGCCAGTAACGACACGGAGGCCAAGGTGGAGTTTCTGGTGGCCAATCCTGCCTCCCAACTGAAGGCAAACGAACTGAAAATAGCTGCGGACGCCGGGGTCATGTCCAAAGACGTCTCTAATGTACGAGGTGTGGGCAACTTTCTGACCCTCAAATCGTTGAACAAGATAAACAAGACCAGCAAGGTGGTAAAAATATCGACTCGGGCGGTCAACCCGAGGTCAGCGGCCATTGCCTCAAGAGCTGGCGCCACTTGGAAGGGATAGAAAAAACCCCCACCCAACCCGCTGCGGATAGGGAACGCAGCGGGCTGGACGGGGGCTTTTTGTTTTACCGGTCAATCACTGCGCGATGGTTTTCACCGCTACGCCGCGCTCGATAGGGGTGGAGCGACCGTAGATATCTTCAAACCGCTCGATATCGTCTTCGCCCAGGTAGCTGCCCGATTGCACTTCGATGATCTCGAGTGGAATCTTGCCTGGGTTGCGCAGGCGGTGTACCGAGGCGATCGGGATGTAGGTCGACTGGTTTTCAGTGAGCAGGAACACGTTTTCGTCGCAGGTCACTTCAGCGGTGCCGCTGACCACGATCCAGTGTTCGGCGCGGTGGTGGTGCATCTGCAGTGACAGGCACGCGCCCGGTTTGACCGAGATGTGCTTGACCTGGAAACGGCCGCCCATGTCCACCGAGTCGTAGGAACCCCACGGACGATAGACTTCGCAGTGGTTCTGGGTTTCGCTGCGGCCCTGTTCGTTGAGGGTGTTGACCATCTGTTTGACGCCTTGGACCTTGTCCTTGTGGGCGATCATCATGGCGTCCTTGGTTTCGACCACCACGATGTTTTCCAGACCGATCACCGACACCAGTTTGCCGTTGCCGTGGATCATGCAGTTTTTGCTGTCCTGAATGACCACGTCGCCCTTGGTGACGTTGCCGTTGGCGTCTTTTTCATTCACTTCCCACAGCGACGACCAGCAACCGACATCGCTCCAGCCCGCGGTCAGCGGTACGACGCAGGCGCGCTGGGTTTTTTCCATCACCGAGTAATCGATGGAATTGTCCGGGCAGCAGGCGAAGGTGGCTTCGTCGAGGGTGATGGTGTCGGCGTCCTGCTGGCTGCGTTCCAGGGTCAGCAGGCAGGTGTCGTAGATGTCCGGATCGTGCTTTTTCAGCTCTTCGAGGAAGCGGCTGGCGCGGAACAGGAACATGCCGCTGTTCCAGAAGTAACCGCCGGACTGGACGAACTCGGTGGCGCGTTTCACGTCGGGTTTTTCGACGAAGTGCGAGACGCGGCTGACGCCTTCCGGCAGCAGGGCATCGTTGGTGGATTTGATGTAGCCGTAACCGGTTTCCGGTTTGGTCGCCGGCACGCCGAACAGCACCATCTCGCCACGCTCGGCCGCCACCGTGGCCAAGGCCAGGGCGCGTTGCAGGGCTTTCTGGTCTTCCAGCACGTGGTCGGCCGGCAGCACCAGCATCAACTCGTCGCGACCTTCATTGACCAGCATCATCGCGGTCAGGGCCACGGCCGGCGCGGTGTTACGGCCGAACGGTTCCATCAGGATGCGCTGGGCTTCCAGTTTACGGGCGCTCAGCTGCTCGTTGACGATGAAGCGGTGATCCTTGTTGCAGACCACGATCGGGGTATCCATGCCTTCGAACACCAGGCGTTCCAGGGTTTGCTGGAACAGCGTGTGTTCGCCGGTCAGGGCGAGGAATTGCTTGGGGAATTGCTTACGCGAAAGCGGCCAAAGACGTGAGCCGCTACCACCTGACAAGATCACCGGAATCATGTTGTTACTCCTTTACAATCGATTGGTTAGAGCTACGAACGTTCTGTCGTTTCACTCTTGTTTTTATTCCGTACCGGACGGTTGACTCTCCCCGTGTTGGGGCCCGTTTCAAGGCCCCAATGGGGTGTCAGCCGTTCGGAAAATTTGTTAGCGCGTCGACACCGGGCGCTTGACCCACACTGGCGACAGGCTGCTGCCGTTGCCGGTGACGTACAGCACCGCGGCTTCACCGCGTTCCAGGGCTACCGGTTTCACGTCGCCGACTTTCTTGTCGCCCTCGTACAGCGCCAGGCTGACTTTCACCGGGTTGATTTCACGCTCGCCACGGCCCTTGGCGGCCACGCTCGGCACCACTTCGGTCTTGCCGTCGGCGGTTTTCAGGGTCAGGGCCTTGTCGCTGAGGTTCTGCACGCGCACCAGGGATTTCTGTTTGTTCTTGAACGGCGGCTCTTCGATCAGTTGTGGCGCGCCGCTGGCGTTGTTGACCAGGGTGTAATAGTGATCGCCGGCCAGTTTCACCGGCAGGGACTGGCTGCCAACCTTGGCGCTGTAGTCGCCGCCCGGCATGAAGCTGAAGTCAGTGCTGGACAGCGGCGCGACTTCGTTCAGGTTGGTGGTGCCGACCGTGGCGCTGACTTCAGCGTTACCGGCGTTGTAGACCCGCACGAAGCTGGAGCCTTTTGGCGCGACAGGGCCGTAGAGGGCGGCGTCACCCGCGGCGAAAGCCTGCATCGACAGCGCGCTCATGCCGGCGACGAGGGCAACTGCTTTTAAGGAGCGAGCGGCGAGACGGCGAGGAGTAGTAGTGAAAGTCATGGAAGTACCTCTCTTTCAGTTTTGCGCCCGGTCGGGCGTCTCGGATTTAGTGTTTACAGCTACGTTTTGTTGGCGCGCGCCGGCTTGTTTAAGCTCTGCGACCCACTGCGGGTCGGCGTCACCGATTTCGTTGTTCACAGGCAGATATCGTTCAGGGAACTCCCAGATCAGCACTTGTGGCGGGCTGTTCTTGAAGGCATCGCTTTTCAGGTAGCTGAGCATCGGCAGAATCGGGCCGTGGCCGTCTTCGGCGTAACTGACCACGTCGCTGTGCAACGCTTCTTTCAGCGCGCCGACGAAGTTCCAGTTCGGGTTGGCGCTGTAGCTGGTGCCGATCAGGGCCACCGGCACTTCAGTGTTGGCGAACAACGCGTCATCGCCGGCAGGCTGGTCCTGGGCCGCCACGGTGTTGCGCTTCTGCAAAGGTTCTGGCGCCGGCATCAGGTTTTCGAACAGCGGGTCCAGCGGCAGGAACAACCGCAGGTCACCCTTGTGCGTCACCTTCTCCGCCGGTTCAGTGACGAAGTTTTGCGGTTCGCCGCTCAGCGGTGCCTTGTCGGCAATGGTTTTGGCCAGGGTCTGGGCAGCGACTTGCGCGCCTTCCGGGGTCCAGTGGGTGTCGGTGCGCAGGAACACTTGCTGACCGTCGTGCTTGGCTTGTTGCAGCGGGCCGAGCAGGTCAGGGGCGAGGATCTTGTCGGCCGCCACACGAGCGTGGAAGTCCTTGTACAGATTGGCGTGGATACTCGCCGGCTTCACTTCACCCAGGTGTTCCGGGTACAGACGCGTCTTGGCCGGCACGATCGCCATCACCAGTTGCACGCCTTGCTTTTTCAGTTCCTGGCGCACGCCTTCGACCAGCGCGTAGTTGCCTTGCAGGTTCAACTCTTCGTTGACGATCGGGTGGAACTCTTCATCGCTGTAGAGCCACTGATCGCGACCGAGCACCACGCCCGGGCGACCTTCGTTGAACAGTTTGAAATCCAGCGCGGCCCAAAGGTTGGTGCCCAGGCGCTTGATCGGAAACTCGTCGTCGTAGTGCGTCTCGACGGCTTTGGTCCAGCGCCCGTTGAGCACGGTGGCATCGGCGTTGGTACTGAAGCCGAAGAAGCTGCGTACCGACCACACGCCCAGGACCAGCAAGGTCACCAGGAACAGGGCGATGTAGAAGATGCGTAATGAGCGGGTCATGGTCAGATCCCTCAGAACTGGAAGTAAAGGAACGGCGAGAAGCTTTGCGCCGAGAGTTTGAGAATCGAGGCGATGAACAGCAGCAGTACCAGGGCGCGCATCACGTAACGGGACCAGTCGGCGGTCCAGTAGGCCGGTTGCACAGTCGCTTCAACGCCGACGGTGTAGCCCGGTTGGTGGATGCTGGCCGGGTTGTCGCCCGGTACGGCTTTGATCATTCCAGGCGTCGCCGCGGCCGGGCCGTCGGTTTCAGTATTCACCGCAGGTTTGGTCTTGACTGGCGGCTGGTTGGTGTAGAAATCACGCAGGCCGAAGAACGCCAGGGTTACGTAAGCCACCACCAGGGTTGCCACTTGCAGACCGGTGAGGCTGGCCTGGTTGAGTTCCGACAGCGACCATTCGCCGAAGCTGAACATCGCGCCGTACATGCGACCGGCGACGTGCAGGTTCTCTGCACGGAAGATCACCCAGCCCATCACCACCAACAGGAACGTCAGGACCCAGCGGATCGGGTTGAAGCTGCGCGGCGAAGTGTTCAGGCCGATGGCTTTTTCGATTGCCAGCCACGTGCCGTGCCACGCACCCCAGACGATGTAGGTGATGTTCGCGCCGTGCCACAGACCACCGAGCAGCATGGTCAGGAACAGGTTGCGATAGGTCATCAGCGTGCCTTTACGGTTACCGCCGAGGGTGATGTACAGGTAGTCACGCAGCCAGGTGGAGAGGCTGATGTGCCAGCGACGCCAGAACTCGGTGATCGACTGGCTGATGTACGGCTGTTTGAAGTTTTCCATGAAGCGGAAACCCATCATCAAGCCCAGGCCAATCGCCATGTCGCTGTAGCCGGAGAAGTCGAAGTACAGCTGCGCGGTGTAGGCCAGGGCGCCGAGCCAGGCGTCGCCCGTGGTCGGGTTCTGCAAGGCGAAGCAATGGTCGGCGACCACCGCCAGGGTGTCGGCGATGAACACCTTCTTGATGAAGCCCTGCATGAACCGCGTGGCACCTTCGGAGAACTTGTCGAGGGTGTGGGTGCGGTTGTTGAACTGGTCGGCCAGGTCGCGGAAACGCAACACGGGGCCCGCGATCAAGTGCGGGAAGATCGCCACGAACGCGGCAAAGTCGATCAGGTTGCGGGTGGCCGGGGTATCGCCGCGGTAGACGTCGATGATGTAGCTGATGGACTCGAAGATGTAGAACGAGATCCCGATCGGCAACAGCACGTGGGTCAGGATGAACGGCGACAGACCGACCGAGGTCATCATCGCGTTGATGCTGTCCACGCCGAAGTTGGCGTACTTGAAGTAGCCCAGGATGCACAGATCCACCGCGACGCCGAGCAGCAGCCAGCGCTGGGCCGGTTTGGTCTTGACCCCGGCGGCGCCGACTTTCAGGCCGATCCAGTAGTTCCACAGCGTGACGGCTGCGAACAGCGCAAGGAAGTCCACACGCCACCAGGCGTAGAACACGTAGCTGGCGATCAGCAGCAGCAAGTTGCGATAGCGTTGCCCGCTCAAGTAGTACAAGCCGAGAAAGATCGGCAAGAACAGAAACAGGAACACGTTGGATGAAAATACCATCCCGATCTCTCCATGTTTAACCAACAGTCAAGGGCCAAAGCCCCCCCAAACCCCCCACGAAAAGCTGGAGAGTTACGATCATTCCCACGCTCTGCGTGGGAATGCCTCACTGGACGCTCTGCGTCCGCTTCGGCATGTGACGCGGAGCGTCACGGGCTGCATTCCCACGCGGAGCGTGGGAACGATCAACCCTAAGAACCTTTGTTGCCCTTTTCGTTGGCCGGGTCGTAGACCTTGGTCAAATCCCCGCCGAGGCGGAAAGACTTGAACGGTTGCATCTTGTGCTTGCGTTCCAGCACATCCGGCGCACAGGTGTAGAGCGAGCAGAACGGTTCGAGCCAGGCGAATTTCGAGTCGATCTTGAGATCGGTCATGTCCTGATCCTTGCCGTTTTTCTGCTCGAATTGATCCGGGTCTTTCACCCCGGCGAGCACACGATCACCCAGGCGTTTCAAGGCGCCGTTGTTTTCCTGACGCAAATCAACACCGTTGGCCTGGGCGAAACTGGCGATCATCGCCAGCGGCGGCAGGGCGTAGTTGTGGTAGGCGAGGGCGCGTTGCTGGCGTTTGAGTTCGTTAGGCAGGAAGCCTTGGGCATCGACCTGATTGGCGCCGACCTTGAATTCCTTCACGGCCCAGTCGAACAGGTCGCGGCGGTTGGTGGCGACCGACGTGGCCATCACCGACCAGGCCGCCCAATACGAGTGGTTGTTGGTCTGTTCGAGCGGTAGGTTGTCCCAATCGCTGACCACCTGATCGGCCATTTTGCTGAACCAGGCCTCAATCACTTGCGCCTCTTCCTGGTGGGTGGCCAGTGGGTGCGAGTCAGAGAATTTCAGGCGGATATAGGACGAAGCCATGCTGCCCAAGGCCCATTTGCGCATGGACTTGCCAGTGTGGTTGAAGTCCCTGGACATCAACGCGTCGGCCTTGGCCCAGGCGGTCAACCAGTCGAGGGTGCATTCCAGTTGTTCCGGGCGACCGTCACGCATGAACTGCATCACTCGCTTGCTGGTGCCGCGCTCGATCTTGGTGATGTCGGCGGTGGTGTCGCGGAAGGCTTTTTCCGATTCCTCGTTCAGGGTCGAACGGGACTTGTCGGAGCCTTCGTATTTGCTGCGAAACTGCAGGGCGCCGGTGTAGGGCGTCGGCATTGCATCGCAGCCTTCGCTCTTGTCGCCGGTCTTGAATTTATCCACAGGTGCGAAGTAACCCTGGGGCGGGCGCAGTGGCGCGGCGGCCTGGGTGGCGCCGGCGAACATCGCCAGAGCCAGCAGAGAGGGCGCGAGTAACTTTTTCAAAGTGCAAGTTTGCATGCAGTTCATAAGAGGTAGCCTCATTGCCCGGCTTGAGCAGTACGCTGCCCGGTGCCGGAGAACACGTTGCGTTTGCAGATTTTCGCTTCGACTTTCTGCGGCGCGGCGCCTGGTGTTTCAGGCCCCTGGACTTCAACGGCCAGCAGATTCTGCGAGGCCCAGTCTTCGTCCGTGCGCAACTCGAAAGCGAAACGCCCGTCGGTCTCGGAGGTTTCCGGCTTGTCGATCTTGATGTCCTCATGACGCCCATTCATGTACCAGAGGGTGGCATGCAAGGTTTTCACCGACGTATCGGCGAAGCGGATGTCGACCTGGTGATCGCTGTTGCGCAGGTCCAGGTTCTTGCTGTTGACCATCAATTCGTTTTTGCCCGGCTTCAGCGTGGCGCTGCCACTCATCTGTGCATCCTTGCCTTCGCAACCGTTGTCGAGCAGCGCCATCATCTGGCGGTAGATGGTTTCCTGATCGAGGCGATAAAGCGGCGAGAATTCCCAGATGAGAATCTTCGGTGGCTTGGTCTGGAACTCTTCGCTGCCCAAGTACTGCAGCATCGAACCTTCCAGGCCACCGCCGGGGAATGCCACGTTGAGGATGTCGGCGCCGATGGCCTCTTCGAGGAAACCGGCGAAGTTGTAGTTCTTGCCACTGTGGCTGGTGCCGACCAGGGTGATTTGCGGGTTGCCGGATTCACCGAACAGATCGCCATCCGCCGCTTCGCCCTTGGGCTCGGTGGTGAACTGATCCATGTACTGGATCGCGTAGCTGGTGCCACAGAGTTGACCGGCCATGTTGTGCAACGTTCCGGTCTTGCCCATGCGACCCGACTTATGGGTCTCGAATTCACGCTTGGGAATGTCGGCGAAGGCCGGCATTTTCTTGACCTTCTCTGCGACGATCTTCGCGGTGCGCTGGGCGCCATACGGGGTCCAGTGTTGGTCACCGCGGAAATAGAAATCGTGGGCCGGCAGGGTGTCGGGCAGCGATTCGTTGGTCAGCGGCGACAGGTCCGGGACCACGTAGCCCATCTGCGCGAAACGCCCGAGCATGGTTTTATAGTTGGTCAGCGCCTTGTCGAAATCGTATTTGGCTTTTTCTTCCGGGTTCAGCTTGTTGCGGTTCACCAGGCCACGGGTCGGCTGATAAACGATGACCAGTTCCACGCCTTTGCTCTTGAACGCATCGTGCAGCTGCTTCATGCGTTTGTAGCCGGCGGGCGTGGTGTCGAATTCGGTGCGCAAGTCTTCTTGTGTACGGAACAGCCAGTCGCCCTGGGCCTGCACCAGCGTGGTGAAGTTCTGCTGATAGCGCGTGGTGTAGTTCTTCGGGTCGTGGGCTGCCGGGCACAGGCTGCAGCACGGCTCGGCGCTGAAGCTGGGGGCTTTGGCATCTTCGGCGCGCACGCCAGTGCTGGCCGCGAGAATGCCCGCGGTCAGGGCCGACAGGCTGAGTAATTTGATCAAGTGTGGGTGCATAAAATTATCCTCAGTCCCGCATTTCGGTCTGGCGTTCGACAGGGTCGATCAGCACGGCTTTCTGCTGGCGCACCAGCAGGTCGAGAATTTCATCCTGGCGCTCACCGAGAATCCCCGAGAAGCTGATGCCGCTGGTTTTGGTCGGCGCGAGCATCGACACGCGATACAACTCCACGCTCAGCGGCGAGTCGATCGACAGCGGTCCGCTGCCGTTGGCGGCCAGTTCACCGCCGACCACGATCAGCGACACTTCGGCATCGAACGGGTCGAGCTTGATGTCCCGGTCGGTGTTGGTCAGGTCTTTGATGTGCCCGTAGACACCGGTCAGGCCGTTGGCCATCGAGACGTTTTCGTACAGGCGAATGTTCACGCTGTTACGAATACGGATGCCGTGGCGCCGGTTGCTGATCACCTTGTTGCCCCACAGCAGGTTGTCGGCACTCTCGTAGAGGGTGATGCCGTCGGTGTGGTTCTTGTAGATCTCGTTGTAGGCGATCAGGTTGTTCACGCTGTTACGGTCGATCACCAGGCCCGACAGGTGGTTGTCGTAGCTGCGGTTGTTGAAGATGAAGCTGTCGTTGACCTCACGGGAAATAATGATCCCGTGCTTCTTCTTGGTTCCGTAAACCGTGTTGTCGGCGATGATCAGACCGTGGGAACGGTCATGGGGGTCGATGCCGTAGACGATGTTGTCTTTGTAGGTGTTGCCCTTGACCACGAAGTCGCGGGTTTCGTAGCAGTAGAAGCCGTACCACATGTCCGAGAACTCGGAGCCGACGATCCAGCCGGTCGGTTCAGGGCGCTTGAGCACCTTGGCCATGTTCGGCGTGTACTGGGAAATACTCACGCCGTAAGACTTACTGTTGGCGTAACCGAAACTGGCGATCTTGCTGTTGGCGATGTAGGTCTCGGTGCCGCCCCAGGACAGCAGGAACGGACGGAACTCCTTGGGCGACGTGAAGGCCGCCGGGCCGTTGGCCTTCTCGCTCCAGCCGGTGATTTTGGTATCACGCACAAACAGCTGACCGTCGTTGACCAGGAACGAACCGGCCTCCTGGGACAGGCGCAATTCCTGGGTCTGTTTGTCGATTTCCAAAATACCGTGTCTGCCCACCACGATCGGCAACTTCGCCAGGAACACACCCGGTGAAGTTTCGCTGAGGTACTGCGTGGGCAGCTTCTTGGTCAGGTCCTTGAGGTTCATGTAGCCGTCGTCGACGAAGATCGCCTGCGGGATGCCGTGCTGACGCACCACCCACTCGGCCATCTTGTTGTCGCCGCCGATGAAGTCCTTCAGGGCGTCTTCCTGCATCATCCGGCGCACGCTGATCTTGCCGGGTTTGGTGCGCACGACTTTCGCGGCAATGGCCTCGGCGGTGTAGCCAGAAGTGTCCGGCAGTTTCGGCGCGGCCAGGTCCAGCGGCGCGGTGGGCGCGCTGCTGACGGTGTAGGTCTTGGCCTGTTGCAGTCCCTTGGCCATGGTCGTCGGTTTGCCCTGTCGCACAGGCTGAACCGGTTCGACAGTGGCGAAGGCGGCTGCGCTGGCCAGCAGCAGCGCGCCGGCCAGCAGGCTGATCGAGCCTTTCTTGGCGCTGTTCATGTCGGGCACTCCCTTCGCGGTTTGCATCAGAAGCGCCAGATCACGTCGATAAACGCACGGTGCATGTACGAGTCGACTTCTTTGCCATAGGCATCGCCGGGCTTGAACACACCGCCACGGAACCGCACCAGGGCCGAAGGCTCATCGATCGACTGGCTCAACGCCGCCGGCAACAGGCCTTGCTTGAAGTACTTGGTGACCACCAGGTCCATTTCCTGACCGAGGTCCTTGTTGCCATCTTCCAGCGGCAGGGAGGTGCTGGAGAGGATCGCGCCGGTCGCGTCGTCGGTGTTGTTTTCAACGGCGTTGATGCCGTTGCTGCCCACCGGCTTGTTGCCATCGACGCGCCAGAATTTGTGGTAGATCAGGCTGGCGTCGTATTCGTCGTTGAGCATCCAGGAGCCGAACAGCGTGGCGGTCTGCATGTTGTTCATTTCGCCACGGAAGGCTTCGCCGAAACGGTGAACCCGCGAGCGGGTACCGGTGTAATTCGAGCGGTTGCTTTCCAGGCCGTTCTGTTCGTACTCGGCGCTGGCGCGGGCATAGGCTGCACCGACTTGCCACTGCGGATCGAGACGCAGACGAACACCCACGTCGGTAGCCCAGCCGTTCAGGTCTTCACCACGCTTGGCTTCTGCCGGGCGAGTGCCGTCGGCATTCAGCGGGTTGACCGTGTCACGGTCGCCGCTCATGCCGGTGATGCTGCCCCAGTAATTGACGGTGTTGGTATTGCGCCAGTTGTAGGCATCGCTGTCGGCGGTGAGGCCGAGCCAGCTGATGTCGCCGTTCTGTTTCTTGTCCAGGGTATCGCCGGCCACGCCTGGCTCCGGATAGTCGAGCTTGCCGTTATCGTGGGTGTGATGGCCGCGAATGCCGACCCAGTTACCTGGTGTCCACTGATACGCCGCATCGGCGTAGGCGTGCAGGCGATCCTTGTCTTTGGGCGCCAGTTCTTTCAGGTCGGTGCGGTATTCGCTGAAGCGTTCGGCGATACCGACGTTGGCGCGCAACAGGGTGGTGTCGAAGGTCCAGTTCAGGGCTTCGATGTTGGTGTCGCGCCATTGGCCGTCGTCGTTGCGCAGGCGTTGGCGACCGAACTTGAGGATCTCGCCAGGGTAGGGCGTGAGGCCGCTGTAACCGACCCAGAACTCGCGCATCGCCAGGTAGTTTTTCTTGGTCTTGCGATCACCGCTGTCGGTGGTCTGGGTGCCGCTGTTGTCGGACTGTTGCAGGGTGTCGGTTTCGATGATGTCGGTGGACGTCACGGCCTGACCCATGGCGTAGGCGCTCCACGCGCCGCTTTCACCGTAGACCCATGGGCGCAGGTCGAGGCCAACGCCGTTAACGTCGCCGCCACCGGCGGTGCCCAGGTCACGGTCGTCTTCGGACTGGCCGGTAACTTTGACTTCGAGACCGAAGTTCTTGTCTTCGGTCAGGGCCGCCAGGGTCGGGCACGACCACAGCAGGGCGAATGTCAGGCCAATACCGGCCTGCACGAATGGATTGAGCTTCATAGGGATTCCTCGCCGTCTTCTTCTTGCAGGGCGTGCAGTTCCAGCGTGTCCGGACTCACGGTGCTACGAATGGCTTGCTCTTGTTTGAGCAGGCGTTGGGCCTCGGCCAGCCGCTCAGGCGGCAGTTGCGCTTCGAGTGTTTGCGCAAGCTCATTGGCTTGCGGGGTGTCTTGAGCCTTGGCCAATTGGCTGAAGACGTAAGCGTTGACCGGGTCGGGCCGGGTGCCCTTGCCTTGGGAGAACAGTTGGGCGATGGCGAAGTCGGCGCTGTTCTGGCCGTTGCGCGCAGCGGTCAGCAGGTGATCCAGGGCTTTCTGCGGATAGACCTTGCCCAGGTAACCACGACGGTAAATCTGGCCGAGGTAGTAATCGGCGGCAACTTCCCGGCCGACAGCTTTCTGGAAGTGCTCTTCGGCGACCTTGGCGTCGGCCGGCACCATTTTGCCTTCGTAGTAGAGCTTGCCCAGCAACAGTTCGGCGCGCGGCTGGTCGGCGGCTCGGCCGTTGTCCAGGTACTTCATCATCGTGTCGACGTCGCCCAGTTCAGGGAAGTCGTAGAGCAATTGCGCCAGGCTGACCCAGGACGCCGGGTAGCCGGGGGCGATGCCTTCGAGCAGCGACTGAGCGGTTTTTTCGTCGGTCTTGCCCAGGCTCGCATCGCCCAATACGCGGGCCACGCTGTCGACCCGTTGTGCGGAGACGGCGCCACGACTGTGAGCGGCCTGCATCTGCTTGATCAACTCGGCCTGTTGTTCGGGCTGGCCGCGTTTCTGATAGACCGTGGCCAGTTCGACGTAGCAGATGTCGGTGGTG
Source organism: Pseudomonas sp. GM18 (assembly GCF_000282195.1). GTDB lineage: Bacteria > Pseudomonadota > Gammaproteobacteria > Pseudomonadales > Pseudomonadaceae > Aquipseudomonas. The sequence goes on along the minus strand of NZ_AKJT01000031.1, from coordinate 63,349 downwards.
TTCAACGCCGCTTTGCAGATCTTTTCCACGTCATTCAGGTGTTGGTCGTAAGTGTCTTGGGTGCGATAGAGCAGCACCTGGGCCAGACCTGCTTCCGGTTTGCCTTCGGCGCGCCATTGGCTGATCTGCTGCTGTGCGTTGACGTTGGGGAAACTGTGCGGGAATTGCAGGTACAGCATCGCCAGCGGGATCAGGGTGTTGCCTTCGCCATTGGTCGCGGCTTTCTTCAACAGTGCTTCGGCTTCATGGTGTTCGGCTTCAGTGGCGCCAGGTTTGGCCACCAGCAGACGACCCAGGCGAGCCTGAGCCCGCGGCGAGACGCTGGCCGCGGCGCGGTAAGTCGCCTCGGCCTTTTTGATCTGCGCCGGGTCGCGGCTGTCGACCTGAATGTCGGCCAGCCCAACCTGGGCTTCGCTGTAACCCAGGTCGGCCAGTTGCTGATAGTTCTGCGCTGCCAGCGTGGTATCGCCGCGCTTGAGGGCTTCATTGGCCAGACGCTGGTCGGGCAGGCCGGCGCAACCGGCCAGGCTCACGGCCAGTGCAACTGCACACAATGATCCTATGTGGGTGCGCGGTGTTCTGAGGATTTGTGGAGTCGTCACGGGCATGTCCTCTGTTTAAAGACCGGCGGCCATGGCTTTGTTGATCAGCCAGTTCAGGTTCGGGCCACGGGTGCTGTTCACTTCCACCGGGCGACCGGCGAGTGCGCTGTCCAGCGGCTCGTCAGGTTTGATCTGCACGCGGATGTCGGACGACAGGTCTTCGCTTTTCAGGCTGGTGCTGCTGACGATCTTGCCGGTACGGGTCTGGTCTTCACCGGCGATCTGGAAGCTGACCGAAGTGCCTGGACGCACGTCGCCGAACTGGCGATAAGAGAAGCGTGCTTCAACGTTGGCTTCGGTATTGCGCGGCACCAGTTGGAAGATCACGTCACCTTTGTTGGCGTATTGACCGTTAGCCACCAGTTGCTGGGCCACGGTGCAATCGCACGGGGAGGTCAGGGTGCCAGTCATTTGCTTGCCGAAGAGTTCTTCAACCTTGGACGGTTGCAGTTGGTTTTCGTCCAGATGGCCCTTGAGCACGTCGAGCATGCTGGTGCTGAAGGTCGCCAGCGGTGCGCCTTTGGCGGCAACGCCGTCGGCTTTCACCAGGCTCTGCACGGTGCCGTCGCGCGGCATGGTGATGTTCATGCCCTGCACGCTGACCAGACCGGCCTGGGCGTGGCTGACGAAGTACATGCCGTACACCGATTTGAAGACGAAACCGAACGCCACCAGGCCGACCACGAAGATGCCGGCGCTGAAGGTCACCGCTTTCAGACGGCCGAGCGGGGTCATGCCGTGGCCGCCGTCCTTGACCTTGCGCGCCTTGGTGAAGTTGTCGCGCTGCAGGGTCGCCAGCATTTCACCGACGCTGACGATGTCACCGGCCAGGTGCGAGGTGATCAGGTGGCGCAGGGTGGAAATGTCCCGCGGTTCCAGGTTCTGGAACTGGCAACCAACGCGGCCGGTCTGGCGGTCGACGGAGCGGATCTGCAATTCCACGTCCATGGCCAGGCCAAGGTTATCGATGACGAATTGCAGGCGGGCCTTGTGCACATCGCCGACCTTCAGCGGCAACTGACCGGCGTTGAACGCCAGGCCGCCTGCGGAAAGGTCGATGACCCGGGCTTCGACCGGGGTCCGGTCAGGGCCGAAGAAACGCAGCTTGGCCGGAATTTTCACGCGGGCGTGCTGGCGCTGGGCTTCGGATTCGTGCACTACGTTGCTGTTGACGGCGGTATTCATATGGGCGATTTCCTAGTTAATTCAGGCGAGTTCGGTCAGACCATCATCAGCAGCACGGCGACAAAGATGCTGCCGGCGGAGAAGGTCATGGTCCGAGACGACCAGGTGTTGAACCAACGTTGAAAGCTGGCGAGATCACGGGATAGAGAAGTGGGTTGGCGAGTCCAGGACTGTTGGTCGAGGCGGAAGAACACGTAGATCTTCACCAGCGCGCCGACGATCTGGTTGTAATAGAGAATCGCCGGGTACGCCGGGCCGATCCGGTGACCGGAGCAGGACAGCAGCAGCGTCAGGATCAGGCGGGTGATGCCGATCCACAGCAGGTAAACCAGGATGAACGCGGTGCCGTATTTGAAGGTGGCGATGAGCGCTACGGTCAGACCCAGCAAGGACGTCCACATCGACACGCGCTGGTCGAACAGCACCACCGAGGTGAACAGACCGAGGCGTTTCATCCCCAGGCCCAGAGCGCGGGAGTTCTGCCGCAGGTTGTTGCCGTACCAGCGGAACATCAGTTTGCGGCTGGCCTTGATGAAGCTCTTTTCCGGCGGGTGTTCAACGGTGTTGATCGCGGCGTCAGGCACGTAGAACGTGTCGTAGCCCAGGCGCATCAGGCTGAACCAGCTCGACTTGTCATCGCCGGTCAGGAACTTGAAGCGACCCAGGCGCCAATGTTGCAGCGAGTCGCTTTCCACGTCGGCGATGAAGTCCGGGTTGGTGACCACGGTGGCGCGGAACACCGACATCCGGCCGGTCATGGTCAATACGCGCTTGGACAAGGCCATCGAGCACATGTTGATGTGGCGCTGGGCGAAACGCAGCTTGTGCCATTCGCTCATGATGTAGCCGCCGCGCACTTCGCAGAACTCGTTGGTGGTCAGGCCGCCGACATTGCCGAACAGCTGGAACCATGGCACGGTCTTGAGCACGACGCCCTCGGCCAGCACGGTGTCGCCATCGATCACCGCAACCACGGCGCGGTCGTCCGGCAGGTGGCGGGAGATGGCGCGGAAACCGTAGGCCAGGCCATCGCGCTTGCCGGTGCCGGGAATGCGCACGAAGTCGAGCTTGACGCTCGCGGGTGGGTTCATGCGTTTCCAGAGGCTCTTGACCAGCAGCTCATCGGACATTTCGACGATGGAGCACACCACGGTGGTCGGCAGGCCGCAGTCGATGGCCTCGCGGATCACCGAGCTGTAGACCTGCGCGGTGGTCAGCGCGTCGATACGGAAACTGGTGACCATCAGGAACACATGGGAGGGGTCTGCCGCTTTGCCCAGCTTGCGCACTTTGCGCCGCAGGTACGGGTAGACCACGTACAGAAACAGCATGCCGCGCAGAAAGTGCGTGGCACCCATCGAGTAGCGCCAGATACCGACGATACCGATCAGGAAGATGAAGTCCTTCGACTCGGAGTCGAACGTGGACACAGGCAGCGCAATGGCGATGCCCATCAATAAACTTAGGTAAAACAGCCAACCGGCGGCCTGAAGTAGGCCGTGCTTTAGCCTGTGCATAATCTGCATCCGTCTCGATCTCGGGCGAGCCTGTGGGGTGGCCCGATGGGGTTAAGGCAGGCGTAAAAGCCAAGGCGATCTCATCGGACCTGTGGGAGCGAGCTGGCGGCGATCCGACTTGCCCCCGAAGGTTGCGAACCTGACACACCACGTTGTCAGGTTCGCCGGCAAGCCTGGCTCCTACAGGGGGCGGTGTATTACCAGCAGATGCCTTCAGTCCGGCCACTCACGCTGGTGGCTTTGGACATGAAGCCGACCAGGTCGATCACTTGCTTGCCGTGTGGAACTTCCTGCGCCAGGGCGCGGAATTTCTCGTCACGGTTGCCGAGGATGATCACGTCGGAGTTGTTGATCACGTCGTCGAAGTCCGAGTTGAGCAAGGACGAGACGTGAGGGATCTTCGACTCGATGTAATCCTTGTTCGCGCCGTGGACACGGGCGTACTCGACGTTGCTGTCGTAGATGCTCAGGTCGTAGCCCTTGCCGATCAGCATTTCCGCCAGGTCGACCAGCGGGCTTTCGCGCAGGTCGTCGGTGCCGGCCTTGAAGCTCAGGCCCAGCAGGGCGACTTTGCGTTTGTCGTGGTTGGAGACGATGTCGAACGCGTTCTGCACCTGGGACTCGTTACTGCGCATCAGCGAGTTGAGCAGCGGGGCTTCCACGTCCAGGGATCCGGCGCGGTAGGTCAGGGCGCGGACGTCTTTCGGCAGGCAGGAACCGCCGAACGCGAAACCAGGACGCATGTAGTACTGGGACAGGTTCAGTGTCTTGTCCTGGCAGACCACTTCCATCACTTCACGACCATCGACACCGACGGCCTTGGCGATGTTGCCGATCTCGTTGGCGAAGGTCACCTTGGTGGCGTGCCACACGTTGCAGGTGTACTTGATCATCTCGGCGACGGCGATGTCCTTGCGGATGATCGGTGCGTCGAGTTCTTCGTACAGCGATTGCAGAACATCACCCGAAGCCTTGTCGAACTCGCCGATGACGGTCATTGGCGGCTGGTCGTAGTCGGCGATCGCGGTGCTTTCACGCAGGAACTCAGGGTTCACGGCAACACCAAAGTCGACACCGGCTTTCTTGCCGGAGCAGTCTTCGAGAATCGGGATTACCACGTTGGCCACGGTGCCCGGCAACACGGTGCTGCGCACGACGATGGTGTGGCGGGTGGTTTTGTCGCGCAGGACAAAACCGATTTCGCGGCACACGGCCTCGATGTAGTTCAGTTCCAGGTCGCCGTTCTTTTTGCTCGGCGTGCCGACGCAGATCATCGACAGGTCGGTGTCGCGAATCGCCTCGGCGAAGTTGGTCGTACCGCGCAGACGGCCAGTCTCGATGCCCTGTTTCAGAAGTTCGCCCAGACCGGGTTCAACGATCGGAGAACGACCGGCGTTGATCATATCGATCTTGTCTTTGGCAACATCGACGCCAACGACGTCATGGCCCCGTGCAGACAGGCAACCGGCACAGACTGCACCGACGTAACCCAAACCAAATATGCTGATGCGCATCGCATTTACCTCTCAGTTAATCAAGACTGTGTTCAACAAGCCATTACATGGCCGGAGTTAATGGTGTTCAGCGGTCATAGTGCACTCGCAAGTGCAGCCTTAAAGGCGTCACAATGCCGGGTGCAGGCATACTAAGTTTCGAGTGTCTAAATAAGTGCACTCAAGATGTGCGCAACCAGGCCTTATTGTTATGACATGCCCTGTTATGCAGCCGACCCTCTAATCAGAGGACGTTCGTGCAAAGGTCTTGCGCGCTCAATGCCAGGCCAGAGGCCCGTAAATCAAGCGGTTGGGCGCTCGGGTGAGCACGTTTATAGGGGCGCAGCCGTGGCCTTGTAGGGGATACTAATGGTGCGTTATCTCCTGTCCTTCATGTGTTGCCCAAATAAGTGATCCATAAGTTCAAGTTAGTGTGACAACTTCGCTATCGGGATCGCTTCTCTGTGTAAGTTATCTCGTACGTTCATCGAGAGAATCGTTACGGGTGGTATGAACGGCACATTTGGACATAGTTCCAGTCCACCCATCGCGATTTCTGAAATTTCTTGAAATATTGAAAAAGATGGCACTGCTTTCATATTGATAGCACTTGCCGTTTCGCCCTTTATATATAGGGTGATTATTGCCTTGGATATTTTTTTGCCACTACCCACAAAAATTTTCAGTGCCATTACTGAAAAAAATCAGCAAAGTCGAGTGAAACAAAAGTTAGAAAATCGAGTGCTTGTTTTTTGGCGCCAATAAGTCGGCGAAAAAGTGGGGGATTGTTCGAGGATCGAAGGGATGGCGCACGACGAAGTTGTCCATGTCGTGCGCTGATTGAGTGCGGGTCTGGTTACTCCGGTGCGTGATCGCGCAGGAACACCAGATTGTCCGGTTTAGACTGCTCGCTGCTGTAGCGATAACCCTGAACGTCGAACTGCTTGAGGGCGGCCGGGTCATTGATGCGTTCTTCGATGACGAAGCGGCTCATCATCCCGCGGGCTTTTTTCGCGTAGAAGCTGATGATTTTGTACTGGCCGTTCTTCAAGTCCTTGAACTCGGTATTGATGATGCGCGCGTTCAAGGCGCTGCGTTTGACCGCCGAGAAGTATTCGTTGGAGGCCAGGTTCAGCAGCACATCGTCGCCTTGATCGGCCAGCGCTTCGTTCAGCCATTCGCTGATCCGCGTGCCCCAGAAGGCATACAGATCCTTGCCGCGGGCATTGGCCAGCTTGGTGCCCATTTCCAATCGATAGGGCTGCATCAGGTCCAGAGGGCGTAGCAGGCCATACAGGCCGGAGAGCATGCGCAAGTGCTGCTGGGCGTAATCGAAGTCGGCTTCGCTGAAGGTTTGTGCATTCAGGCCGGTGTACACGTCGCCCTTGAACGCCAGCAAGGCCTGCTTGGCGTTGGCTGGGGTGAAGGCCGGGGTCCAGCTACCGAATCGCGCGGCATTGAGGCCGCCAATCTTGTCGGAGACGTGCATCAGCTCGCTGATCTGCGCCGGCGTCAGGTCGCGCAGTTGCAGGATCAGTTCCTGGGAATGGTCGAGGTATTGCGGCTGAGTGAAGCGCTGGGTCGCCGGCGGTGTTTCGTAATCGAGGGTCTTGGCGGGGGAAATCACCATCAGCATGAAGTCGGCTCCTTTAATCGTGGGGGCGATTCTAGGGGGTTGTCCTTGTTGACTCCAGCTATGGGTGTCATAGGTGATCGGTGGTGTCATGGAACAAGATCGCAGCCTCGCTTCGCTCGACAGCTCCTACGGTGCACCGGCATCTGTAGGAGCTGTCGAGCGAAGCGAGGCTGCGATCTTTTGATCTTCTCGGGATATAGTGCCGCGCGGGTTTTGTTATGGAGACATCCCATTGCGTATCGTTTTTCTATTCTTCGCCACATTGTTGAGTTTCGGCGCCCAGGCGGCGCCGGGCGATGTGGCGACGCTGGATCGCAGCACCTGGCCTGAGCAGCTCAGCAACCCGACCCTGTTCGACGTTGCCTCCCGGGCTGAAATCCTCATGTTCGCCCGCGTCCTGTTGGCCAGCGAATCGCTGGATGAAGCAAGCCTGGCTCAACGCCTGGGCCTGCGCACCGTCAATCTGGAGTCGGTCAACCACCTGCGCCAGCGCATGTGGCAGCGTTTGCTGAGCAACTACAACTTCGCCCAGCAGAGTTGCGATCAGGATGCCTCTTTCTGTTTCCTGGTCGAGGACATGGATACCCTGCGTGAGCAAGCGGCCAAGTTTCAGATCAGCGACGACAGCTACTACATCAAGTGGGCCGAGCCGAGCCGGTTGTTCCACGCCCAGTACCTTGATGAGCAATTGCGCAAGGCCGCACTGTTCCCGCAGACCAGCAGTGAAGTCGATCGTTTTGGCGACTATGAACGCAATGGCGATGCCATGCATGACCGCCTGTTCCTGCTGACCTTCGACAGCGCCGCCAATGCCGCGCCAGATAACACCGCCTGGGTCACCGAGTACCTGCGCAAATCGAACATGAGCGCGACGTTCTTCGTCCTCGGCAAGGACATTCAGGCCCGTCTGGCTGAACGTTCGGTGACCAGCCTGCAAGCGACCTATTCGCAGCAATGCGTTGGCGTGCAGGGCTGGGAGTTCCGTTCCCACAGTCACTGGCAAGACTGGCAGGACTCGGTGCGGCGCAGCGCCGAACTGGTCAAAGGCAAGCTGCCGGAGAACTACGTGCCGCTGTTTCGTCCGCCCGATGGCCAGCGTCGGTCCGATGCCGAAGGCTTCTTCAGGTCTCAGGGTTTGCAGGTGGCATTGTGGGACATCGATGCCCAGGACGGTGCCGGCAAGCTCAAGGGCAACCAGAGTGCGCAACGGGTGCTGACCCTGATGCTGCTGTGGCGGCACGGGGTGATCAACTTCAATGTGAAGCAGGATGCGCTGAAAACCGCGATGCCCTGGCTCGTCACGCAAACGGCGCCAAGCGGGATCGGTTGGGAAAACTGTCAGGACGCGTTTCGCTGAAACGGGGAAAGCCCGTAAACATTGGGGCAGGGGCGTTTTTGGACGAGATTTCGATGCAGGCGGACTTCCGACTTTAGCGGGGTGCTGGCAGTCCGCCAAGTGCTATTGGTCATTCTGAAAAATAAACTTCAAAAAAACGTCAAAGTGCTTTTTTCTGTCATGTGTTTTGGAGTATTACGAAGACAGACCGCCGAAACCTGCAACACAGGTGGCGTCTTCCAAGACTCCGTTTGAGTTGCAATCACTTGAGTCTGAGCAGGTGATTTCGGTGGCCACTTCGAGGCGCAGCACTGTCATGGTATTGCGTCGACTGGCTCCCACAAAGGTGACCGAGTATGGATGATCACGGACGTAGCCCTTCTTCCAACCAGCCAATCCTTTATGTACTCGATACCAACGTATTGATTCACGATCCAAACGCCCTGCTTAATTTCGAAGAACACCACGTCGCGATCCCGATGACCGTGCTTGAAGAGCTGGACAAGCTCAAGAGCGGGCCTCACAGCGTTGCAGCGGAATGCCGTCAGGCCATTCGGCTGATCGACAAGACCCTGGGCGATGCCAGCCCCGAAGACGTCGAACTCGGCGTTCCGATCCAGCGGGGCAAGAGTGGGCCCAAGGGCTTGCTGTCAATTCTGATGAGCAAGCGTGCCGAGCCGAACATCATTCTGCCCGAGCACCTGAACGACAACATCATCATCAACCAGCTGATCGACCTGCGCGCACGTGATGCAAAACTGCCCGTGGTGCTGGTCACAAAAGATATCAACATGCGCCTCAAGGCCCGGGCTTGTGGGATCGCGGCCGAGGACTACAGCACTGACCAACTGGTCGACGACGTTTCGTTGCTGCCCAACGGTTATCACAACATGACCGGCTCCTTCTGGGACCGGGTGAGCAAAGTCGAAACCCGGCAGGATCATGGTCGCACCTGGCATCAGGTGCAGCTGATCGACAACCTGCCTGCTGTGCACGTCAACGAGTTCATCATCGACGAACAGGGCTTTGTCGGCTGGATCAAGGAAATCCAGGTCGACAAGTTGCTGATCCTCGACCTGCACCAGGAACCCCTGTTGCACCAGGAAGCCTGGGGCCTGAAACCGCGTGACATCTATCAAAGCCTGGCGCTGTACGCTTTGCTCGATCCGGACATTCACCTGGTCAACCTGTCCGGCGCGGCCGGTTCCGGTAAAACCATCCTGGCCCTGGCGGCGGCCATCGAGCAGACCATGGTCAGCAAACGCTACCGGCGCATCATCGCCACCCGCAGCGTGCAGGGGCTCGACCAGGAAATCGGTTTCCTGCCCGGCACCGAAGCGGAAAAGATGGAGCCTTGGCTGGGCGCCATCACCGACAACCTCGAAGCCTTGCACATGGATGACGAAAACACCCATGGCAGCGTCGACTACATCCTCAGCAAAGTGCCGTTGCAGTTCAAATCCCTCAACTACATTCGAGGCCGCAGCTTCCAGCAGAGTCTGATCCTGATCGATGAATGCCAGAACCTCACGCCGCACCAGATGAAAACCATCATCACCCGTGCCGGCGCCGGTTCCAAAGTGGTGTGCCTGGGCAACCTGGCGCAGATCGACACCCCTTACCTGTCCGCGACCAGCTCCGGGCTGACGTACCTGACCGAACGCTTCAAAGACTTCCCCAACGGTGTACACATCACCCTGCAAGGGGTGCCTCGTTCGATTCTGGCCGAATACGCCGAATCGCATCTGTAACCTTCACCGCAGAACCGGGCGACGTCAAAGTCGCCCGGTTTTTTTGTGCCCGACAAAAAATCCTGTGGGCGCGTGCGGTGCGGCGATCCGATAATCAAGCGTGCGAAAAATTGACCCGCAGGTTTACAATCGATGCTCCTGATCAGGAGTAACGCTGTGCTGACTCATCTCGATTCCCAAGGTCGCGCCAATATGGTCGACGTCACCGAAAAAGCCGTGACGTTCCGCGAAGCGACAGCCCAAGCGCTGGTGCGCATGCTGCCCGAAACCCTGCAGTTGATCGTCAGCGGCGGCCATCCCAAGGGTGATGTGTTCGCCGTGGCGCGGATTGCCGGCATCCAGGCGGCGAAGAAAACCAGTGATCTGATTCCTCTGTGCCATCCGTTGATGCTCACCGGCGTCAAGGTCGAACTCAGTGCCGAAGGCGACGACACCGTGCGCATCGTGGCGCGCTGCAAGTTGTCCGGGCAGACCGGCGTCGAGATGGAAGCGCTGACTGCCGCCAGTGTCGCGGCGTTGACCATCTATGACATGTGCAAGGCCGTGGACCGCGGCATGACCATCGAGAGCGTGCGACTGCTGGAAAAGCTCGGCGGTAAGAGCGGCCATTTCCAGGCGGATCAACCATGAACGTGACCGTGAAGTTTTTCGCCCGTTACCGTGAGGCGCTCGGCGTGGATTCGGTGAAGGTTGAAGGTGACTTCGCCACGGTCGACGATGTGCGTGCGCTGCTGGCCCAACGTAACGGTGCTGATGTGCTGAGCGAGCAGAACCTGATGTGCGCCCGCAACGAAGACCTCTGCCAGCTCGACGAACCGGTCAGCGATGGCGATGAAGTGGCTTTCTTTCCTACCGTGACCGGGGGCTGAGCCATGGCGATTCGTGTGCAGCTCACGCCGTTCGACCCGGGCGCTGAAGTCAACGCCATGCACGCGGCCAATGTGGGTGTCGGTGCGGTGGTGAGTTTTGTCGGCTACGTTCGCGACTTCAATGACGGCCTCGACGTCGCCGGAATGTTTCTGGAGCACTACCCGGGCATGACCGAAAAAGCCCTGGGCAAGATTGCCGCGGAGGCCGAGCAGCGCTGGCCGCTGTTGAAGCTGGAAGTGTTGCATCGCATCGGCGCGCTGGAACCGGGCGAGCCGATCGTCTTCGTCGGTGCCGCCAGCGCCCACCGTCAGGCAGCGTTCGATGCCTGCGCCTTTGTCATGGACTACCTGAAAACCCGCGCGCCGTTCTGGAAGAAAGAAAATACCAGTGATGGGGCGCGCTGGGTTGAAGGGCGTGACAGCGATCATGCGGCGGCGGATCGCTGGAAGCAGTAAACAGCCTGTTGCTGCTCTGTTGTTCTCTAAATCGTCTTCGCGGGCTTGCCCGCGAAGAGGCCATCCGCTTCAACCAATAACTCCCTGACTCACCACCCGACCATCGGCCAGGCCCAACCCTGTTCGCCTGATTGACGGCCAATACATAAAAGTCCAGTATGGATTTATAAGTACAAAAAAGGCGTTCCCTGTTTCAGTTTTTTCTTCTGTCTTGCCAAACCAACAACAACCCGCGAGAGAACGAACATGAAGAAATTCCCCCTCATCACCGGTCTGGCCTTGAGCCTGTTGGCGTGCAGTAGCGTGTTCGCTGCCGAGAAAAGCCTGCGCATCGGTATTGAAGCGGCCTATCCGCCGTTCGCGTCCAAAACCGACAAAGGTGAAATTGTCGGTTTCGACTACGACATCGGCAACGCCCTGTGCGCGCAGATGAAGGTCAAGTGTGTATGGGTCGAAGGCGAATTCGACGGTCTGATTCCTTCCTTGAAAGTGAAGAAAATCGACATGGCGCTGTCGTCCATGACCATCAATGAAGACCGTAAGAAGTCGGTGGATTTCACCCACAAGTACTACTTCACCTCATCGCGACTGGTGATGAAGGAAGGCGCGGCGGTCGATGACCAGTACGCCAGCCTCAAGGGCAAGACGGTCGGCGTACAGCGCGCAACCACCACCGACCGTTACGCCACAGAGGTTTTCGAACCGAAGGGCATCAACGTCAAGCGTTACGGCAACAATGAAGAAATCTACATGGACCTGGCTGCCGGTCGCCTCGATGCCATTTTTGCCGACACCATTCCATTGAATGACTTCCTGTCGATGCCCCGTGGCAAGGGTTACGCCTTTGTCGGGCCTGAGCTCAAGGATCCGAAATACGTGGGTGAGGGCGCCGGGATTGCCGTGCGCAAGGGCAACACCGAGTTGGTCAGCGAACTGAACGCGGCCATCGACGGTATTCGCGCCAGTGGCGAATACCGGAAGATTTCGGAGAAGTACTTCAAGTCCGATATCTACGGCGATTGATCGGAAAAAGATCGCAGCCTTCGGCAACTCCTACAGAGGACCGCATTCCCCTGTGGGAGCTGGCGTAGCCTGCGATCTTTTGATTTTCAGCCCTTCAATTCCTTCAAATGCTTGTACACCGTCGCCCGGCCCATGTTCAGCACATTGGCCACATAGTTGGAGGCGCTTTTGCCTTTGAAAGCGCCTTCGGCGTGCAGCGCCAGCACCAGTTCACGTTTGTGGTCGCGGGTCAGTACATTCAGGCTCAACTGACGCTCGCGCAACCAGGCGTGCAGAAAGGTGTTGATCCGCTCCTGCCAGTCATCGCGAAACAGTGAGTCCGGTTGCGGAATCAGCTTGGTCGGCGACAGGAACAAGTCCAGCGCCGCTTTCGCATTCTCGAACAACGAGATATTCAGATTGATGCACAGCACTGCCAGTGGTTGCCCTTCGCTGTCGCGCAGCACACTGCTGAGGCTGCGAATCTTCTGGCCGTCCCAGTTGAGCTTTTCGTACGGCCCGATGTTTCGTTCACTGACCTCTTCGCTGAGCATGTCCTCCAGCGACGAGTCGTCACCGATTTCCCGTTTGGACAGGTTGTTGGCGATGTAGTCGACCTTTTGCGTGCGCAGGTCGTGCAGCACCACCTCGGCGTGAGGGAAGAACAACGTGGCGATGGCATCGGCAATCGCGCGGAAGTTGTCCATGGACGCATTGTCCAGGGCCGAGTTTTTTTCAGGTGCGTTCATACAGTGGAGCTCCAGGCAGCGTCAGCGCCCCGTAAAAAAGGGGCGCTGGAAGTTTGCCGCAATCGTGTGGGCACGTCACCTGAGGATCAGGATCAACCCAGGCGGGAGGGGGAGAGCATCGCGGCGTCCAGACCGAAACGGGTGAGCTGCTCGGGCAAGGCTTCGCCGCGTACCAGCGCGGCACTGGCCTGGCCCATGGCCGGTGACGTCTGGATGCCATAGCCGCCTTGTCCCGCCACCCAGAACAGGCCAGGTACGTGCTGATCGAAACCGGACAGCAAATCCCCGTCGAGCACGAAACTGCGCAGGCCAGCCCAGGTGCGGGTCGGACGGCGGATGGTCAGGGTGGTGGCCTCTTCGATCTGGTAGATGCCCATGGCGATGTCCAGCTCTTCGGGCTGCACGTCGTGCGGTTCCACCGGGTCGGCGTTGGCCGGTGAGCCGAGGAACATGCCGGCGTCGGGCTTCATGTAGAAGGATTCATCGAGGCTGACCAGCATTGGCCAGTCATGGGTATCCAGGCCTTCGGGGCCGGCGAAGATAAAGGCTGCCCGGCGCTTGGGTTGCAGGCCCAGAGGCCGGGCGCCGGCCAGTTCGCCAACCTTGTCGGCCCAGGCGCCGGCGGCGTTGATGATGATTGGGGCGCTGAAGGTCTGAGTGTTGGTTTGAACCTGCCACAGCCCTTCGGCATCCCGGGTCAGGCTCAGCACTTCGCTGTCGGTATGAACCTCGCCTTTATTGCGCCGGATACCACGCAGATAGCCTTGGTGCAGGGCATCGGTATCGATGTCGCTGGCGGTCGGGTCGTAGATCGCACCATGGACTTTTTCCCGACGCAGGATCGGCAGGCGCGCACAGGCTTCGTCGGCGCTGAGCAGTTGCATCTGCGGCACGGTGGCTTTGGCGCTCAGGTATTGATTGTTCAGCTCGGCCGGATCGCCCGTGAAGTCGACGGTCATCTCTCCGCGCGGGGTCAGCAACGGATGTTCGCAGAAACCGGGCGGCGGCACATCGAAGAAGTCGCGGCTGGCCTGGGTCAATGCCCGAACCTGAGGCGTGCCATAGGCAGCGGTGTACAGCGCCGCCGAGCGTCCGGTGGAGTGATAGGCCGGATGGGATTCGCGCTCGAGCACAATCACCCGTCCGTGCTGCGACAGCCAGAAACCGGTGGAAGCGCCGGCAATCCCGCCGCCGATGATGATGAAGTCTGCCTGGCTCATTGGATTCTCCCTATAGGACTGTGTAGGAGCGAGGCTTACCCGCGAAGAACGATAATGCGGTTTGCCTGACGGGCCGCGGCGTTCCTTTCGCGGGCAAGCCTCGCTCCTACAGAGATCGGATTTAGTTGTGCTGCAAGCGGTAAATGGCGTTGGCCAGTGCGATGTCTTCCAGGCCCAGGCCGATGGAGCGGAAGAACACTGGTCGGTCGTAGTCCGGGCGCTGCACTTTTTCGCTGAGCAAGTCGGGCAGGTCGCCGACTATCGAGCTGTTATCCCAGCCATGCTGTTCACCGGCGATCAGCATTTCTCCGGCCGAACCCGGGGTGGTCTGACGATAGTCGCAGAACACCTGCATGTCGTTGAGGCTCTGTGGCGGCACTTCATGGGCGCGGGGAGCATTGGTGCTGATGGAGGTGATCAGTGCCGGTTTGCTCAAAATGGACAGGTCGATCACAGGGCCGGCGGACGAAGTGCAAAGCATGATCACATCGGCGTCTTGAATCGCGTTTTCGCAACTGTCGGCGAGGGTCAGCCGTGGATCGAGGCTTTTGAGTTGCGCCAGCGCTTCGGCGTTCTTGCCGCGCAGGCTCGGCGAATACAGGCTGATGCTTTGCCAGTCTCGCAGGTTCTTCACATAGTGCAGGTGCGCCTGGGCCACCTTGCCGCTGCCGATGATCGCCAGGCGTTGGGCCTTCAGCGGCGCGAGGGCATCGACCGCCACCGCCGTCGTCGCTGCGGTGCGTGCCGTGGTCAGTTCACCGGCATCGCAGAGCAGCAGCGGCTGGCCTGTCTGCATCGACATCAACAGCGTCCAGGCGGTCACCAATGGGCCTTGCTCACGCACGATGTAGGGCGACGTCTTGACGCCATACACGCCGTCTTCGGCCAACACACCCAGATAATTGATGAAGTCCCCGGCGCCTTTCGGGAACTCCACTAACTGCTGCGCCGGTTGCACGGCTTGCCCGGCGGCCAGATCGCGGAACAGTTTGCGCAGGATCTGCGGCACGTCGACTTGCGCCAGCAGTTCGCGGGCCTGGGGTTGGGTAATCACGTAAGGCGTGCTGGGCATGGTCGGCTCCGGGTGCTGGAAGTAAACTAATTTGTCCATTATGGACTTTTAGTTTTGTCGAGCAAGCTCCTGTTGAAAAACCGGACGAAAAAAAAGCGCAGTCCGTTTCCGGCTGCGCCTTTTATTCTGCGGCCCGCGTTACGGGCGCTTGCGCTCAACCGCCCGCAGCAGATGCGTCGGTGGCGTTTCACAACTGATCTTGCGACCCAGCAGCGCCTCGATGGACGGTAGCTGGTAGGAGTCGTCTTCACCGGCAAAGCTGATGGACACGCCATCGGCGCCAGCGCGACCGGTACGACCGATGCGGTGCACGTAGTCGTCCGGAACTTCCGGCAGGGTGAAGTTGATCACATGGCTGATGCCGTCGATGTGAATGCCGCGACCGGCCACATCGGTGGCGACCAGCACGCGGATCTTGCCTTCGCGGAAACCTTCCAGGGTCTTGATGCGTTTGTGCTGCGGCACATCGCCAGACAGTTGCGCCGCGTTGACGCCATCGCGCACCAGGCGTTCTTCGATGCGCCGCACTTCGTCCTTGCGGTTGGCGAAGACCATCACCCGTTCCCAGCCGTTATCGTTGACCAGGTTGTAGAGCAGTTTGTATTTGTCGGCGCCGGCCACCGCGTAGATGTGTTGCTCGACGTTTTCGCTGGCCACGTTCTGCGCTTCGATCTCGACGATCGACGGGTCGGTGGTCCATTGCTTGGCCAGGTTCATCACGTCGTCCGTGAAAGTCGCGGAGAACAGCAGCGTCTGACGCTCGTTCTTCGGTGGAGTTTGGCGAATGATCTGACGCACTTGTGGGATGAAACCCATGTCGAGCATCCGGTCGGCTTCGTCCAGCACCATGACTTCGACCATGTCCAGGTGCACGTCGCCGCGCTGGTTGAAGTCGAGCAAGCGGCCCGGAGTGGCCACGAGGATGTCGCAGTGACGGGCTTCGAGGTGCTTGAGCTGCTTGTCGAAGTCCATGCCGCCGACAAATGTCATGACGTTGAGGCCGGTGTACTTGGTCAGGTCGGCCGCGTCCTTGGCGATTTGCACCACCAGTTCCCGGGTCGGGGCGATGATCAGCGCCCGCGGTTCACCCATGTAGCGTTCTTTGGGTGGTGGGGTTTGCAGCAGCTGAGTGATGATCGAAATCAGGAACGCGGCGGTTTTGCCGGTACCGGTCTGGGCACGACCGATGGCGTCTTTGCCCGCGAGGGTGAAGCCAAGCACCTGCGCCTGGATCGGCGTGCAATAAGGAAAGCCCAGGTCCTGAATGGCGTGCATCAGCTCGGGGGCGAGTTTGAAATCGTGGAAGCGGGTTTTGCCTTCCTGGGGTTCGACGACGAAGTCTTCGAGTTTCCAGGGGATGACCGGCGCCTTTGGCTTCGGTTCGCGGCGTGGTTTGGCAGGTTTCGGGGCTTCGCTGCGCGGCTGCTCAGAGGCAATGGCCGGAGCAGAGGGGGCGGTCGGTGTGGTCACCGGCTCGTGCTTCGGTGCCGCTACGGTTGCGGTCCGGCCAGGCTGATTACCGTCGGTACGGTGGCTGGTGGTATGAGAAGGAGCGCTGGAGCCGGGCGCGAGCTGCTCAGCCTCGCTTTTACCGAACATTTTCTTGAGTGCTTTGAGCACGGTCATCTCATCAATTGGTTAAGGAATGTACGCCGGCCAGTGTAATGCAAGAAGCGGGCGCGGCGTAGTGCGATGGATCAAAGGGTAGCTTTTAGCGCAAACGCTCGGCGAGCCAGACGCCGATGTCGCGAATTTCTTCGGGTAACACTTCGTGGCCCATTGGGTATTCCTGCCATGTCACGGTGACACCATGCTGCTTTAAATACTCGTAGGCGGTCCGGCCCATGGAGTTTTGCACGACGTCATCATACTGACCATGCAGCGACAGCACGGGAATACGCTGCTGGCTGGCGGAAAGCTCCAGTTCATCGCTGAATGTCGGGGCATAAGTCGAGAGTGCAAGTACGCCGCCCAACGGTCCCTGCCATTTCAGGAAGGCTGTGTGCAAAACCACGGCGCCGCCCTGGGAAAATCCGGCGAGAAAGATCCGCGAGGCGTCTATTCCGCTGGCCTTCTGCACTTCAATCAAATCTACGACCCGTTGCGCGGACTCCTCCAACTGCTCACGGCTGATGGCGCGTGCCGGGCTCATGGCCAATATGTCGTACCAGCTTGGCATCTCGTAGCCACCATTAATGGTGACGGCGCGAGTCGGGGCTTGGGGCAAAACGAAACGGGTGGTGAGCAGGTTTTCCTGTAGCGCTTCAGCTACCGGCAAAAAATCGTAGCGGTCGGCACCCAGCCCATGCAGCCAGATTACGCAGGCATCTGCGGGCTTGACGGGTTGAAGAATCAGGGGCTCGGTCATGTCTGCTCCATTGTTGTGCGTGCGCTCTCGTTAAGTGCGAGGTTCGAGTGCGCAATCGGTTGATCAGTTAAGAAGATGTCGCAAGGTTATAAGTTTTGCTATTGATCTTGCGCTGAATCGCTTTAGCGAGCGGTCTGGTACGGGCTTTGCTATGGGGAAACCTGTGCAACCAATCTCGTGCCTGGCGGTAACACTATCAGTGTATGGCTAGTCGTGGGATAGCAAAGAATCCGGTGATGGATGTTCGCCAGTGGCCGCTACGGGCTTCGCGAACGTGAAAGGGCTACAGCCCGTTCGGCCGATTGGTGAGAAGTGAGTTATCCATGATGTGGATTTTCTCCTACTAGACTCATAGCGACGGTCCTTACGTCGGTTGACCCTAAAAAAAGCCAACAAGGGTCAGCAACGCCTCAAAAGGGTGCGACAGGGCTCAAGCTCCGACACAACAAGAGCAAAACTGGAGGTTTGAATGAAGATGTTGAAATCCACCCTGGCCGTCGTGACTGCAGCTGCAGTGCTCGGTGTCAGTGGGTTCGCTCAGGCGGGTGCAACCCTGGATGCAGTGCAGAAGAAAGGTTTTGTACAGTGCGGTGTGAGCGACGGTTTGCCGGGCTTCTCGGTTCCGGACTCTACCGGCAAGATCGTTGGCATCGATGCCGACTTCTGCCGCGCTGTAGCTGCAGCGGTGTTTGGTGATGCGACCAAGGTCAAATTCAGCCAGTTGAATGCCAAGGAGCGTTTCACTGCTCTGCAATCCGGCGAAATCGACATGCTGTCGCGCAACTCCACCATGACCAGTTCCCGTGACGCGGGCATGGGCCTGAAGTTTCCTGGCTTCATCACCTATTACGACGGCGTAGGCTTCCTGGCCAACAGCAAGCTGGGCGTGAAAAGTGCCAAGGAACTGGATGGCGCAACCATCTGTATTCAAGCCGGTACCACCACCGAGCTGAACGTGTCCGACTACTTCCGCGCCAACGGCCTGAAGTACACCCCGATCACCTTCGACACTTCCGATGAAAGCGCCAAGTCGCTGGAATCCGGTCGTTGCGACGTGCTGACCTCCGACAAGTCCCAGTTGTATGCACAGCGCAGCAAACTGGCCTCGCCGAAAGATTACATCGTTCTGCCTGAAACCATCTCCAAAGAGCCTTTGGGGCCGGTCGTGCGTAACGGCGACGATGAGTGGCTGGCAATCGTTCGTTGGGTTGGCTACGCGATGCTCAACGCCGAAGAGGCCGGTATCTCTTCGAAAAACGTCGAGGCGGAAGCCAAGTCGACCAAGAACCCGGACGTTGCTCGTCTGCTGGGCGCCGACGGTGAGTACGGCAAGGATCTGAAGCTGCCGAAAGACTGGGTGGTGAAAATCGTCAAGCAAGTCGGTAACTACGGCGAAGTCTTTGAGAAAAACCTTGGCAAGGGCACTCCGCTGGAAATCGACCGTGGCTTGAACGCCCTGTGGACCAACGGCGGCATTCAATACGCACCACCAGTGCGCTGATGGTTCTATCACCCGGTGGGCCAACCACCGGGTGATGTTCTGTTCCATTATTTCCGGGGCACTTCATGCAAAATTCAATCGGCGCACCAAAGCAGAGGTTCAGCCTCAGCGATCCGCGAGTGCGTGCGTGGCTGTTTCAGATCATTACGGTTATCGCCGTGGTCGGAATGGGCTGGTACCTGTTCGACAACACTCAAACCAACCTGCAACACCGGGGCATTACCTCCGGTTTTAGTTTTCTTGAGCGCAGCGCCGGTTTCGGCATCGCTCAGCACCTGATCGACTACACCGAATCGGACAGCTATGCCCGGGTGTTTGTCATCGGCCTGCTCAACACCTTGCTGGTGACGTTCATCGGCGTGATCCTGGCGACGATCCTCGGTTTCATCGTCGGTGTGGCACGGCTGTCGAAGAACTGGATCATTGCCAAGATGGCGACGGTTTATGTCGAGGTCTTCCGTAACATTCCGCCGCTGCTGCAAATCCTGTTCTGGTACTTCGCGGTGTTCCTCACCATGCCAGGGCCGCGCAATAGCCATAACTTCGGCGACACCTTCTTCGTCAGTAGCCGCGGCCTGAACATGCCGGCAGCGTTGACAGCGAACGGTTTCTGGCCGTTTGTGGCGAGCATCGTCGTGGCCGTTGTCGCGATCGTGCTGATGTGCCGCTGGGCCAACAAGCGTTTCGAAGAGACCGGCGTACCGTTCCACAAATTCTGGGTAGGCCTGGCGATGTTCCTGGTGATCCCTGCGTTGTGCGCATTGATCTTTGGCGCGCCGCTGCATTGGGAAATGCCACAGCTGCAAGGTTTCAACTTTGTCGGCGGCTGGGTGCTGATTCCTGAACTGCTGGCACTGACCCTGGCCCTGACGGTGTACACCGCGGCGTTCATCGCCGAAATCGTGCGTTCGGGTATCAAGTCGGTCAGCCACGGCCAGACCGAAGCGGCCCACTCGCTGGGGCTGCGCAACGGTCCGACCCTGCGCAAGGTGATCATCCCGCAAGCCCTGCGCGTGATCATTCCGCCGCTGACCAGCCAATACCTGAACCTGGCGAAAAACTCCTCGCTGGCGGCCGGTATCGGTTATCCGGAAATGGTCTCGTTGTTTGCCGGTACGGTGCTGAACCAGACCGGGCAGGCGATCGAAGTCATTGCCATCACCATGAGCGTGTACCTGGCGATCAGTATCAGCATTTCCCTGCTGATGAACTGGTACAACAAGCGCATTGCGCTGATCGAGCGGTAAGGAAGAGCGCATGACGACTCATACTTTCAAACCCGACATGCCACCACCAAGCAGCAGCATCGGTGTCGTGGCGTGGATGCGGGCGCACATGTTTTCCAGCTGGATCAACACCCTGCTGACGCTGTTCGCGTTCTATCTGATTTACCTGATAGTTCCGCCTCTCGTGAGCTGGGCGATCCTCGACGCCAATTGGGTCGGCACCACCCGTGCCGACTGCACCAAGGATGGCGCCTGCTGGGTGTTCATTCAGCAGCGCTTTGGCCAGTTCATGTATGGCTACTACCCGATGGAATTGCGCTGGCGCGTGGACCTGACCGTGTGGCTGGCGGTGATTGGCGTGGCGCCGTTGTTCATCGCGCGTGTTCCGCACAAGGCAATCTACGGCCTGAGCTTTCTGGTGCTCTATCCGATTATTGCCTACCTCCTGCTGCACGGTGGCGTATTCGGTCTGAGCAACGTGGCGACCAGCCAGTGGGGCGGCCTGATGCTGACCCTGGTGATCGCTACCGTCGGTATCGTCGGCGCATTGCCGCTGGGCATTGTCCTGGCCCTGGGCCGTCGTTCGAACCTGCCGGCGATTCGCGTGGTCTGCGTGACCTTCATCGAGTTCTGGCGCGGTGTGCCGTTGATCACGGTGCTGTTCATGTCGTCGGTGATGTTGCCGTTGTTCCTGCCTGAGGGCATGAACTTCGACAAGTTGCTGCGGGCGCTGATCGGCGTGATCCTGTTCCAGTCGGCCTATATCGCCGAGGTGGTGCGTGGCGGTCTGCAAGCGATCCCCAAAGGTCAGTACGAAGCGGCCGCAGCGATGGGCCTCGGTTACTGGCGCAGCATGGGCCTGGTGATTTTGCCGCAAGCCCTGAAGCTGGTAATCCCTGGCATCGTCAACACCTTCATTGCGCTGTTCAAGGACACGAGCCTGGTGATCATCATCGGCCTGTTCGACCTGCTCAACAGCGTCAAGCAAGCCGCCGCCGACCCGAAATGGCTGGGCATGGCCACTGAAGGCTATGTGTTCGCGGCCCTGGTGTTCTGGATTTTCTGTTTTGGTATGTCCCGCTATTCCATGCATTTGGAACGCAAGCTGGACACTGGCCACAAGCGTTAGGAGCGTAGTTTATGAGTGAAGCGATCAAACAGCCTGTGAGTCCTCAAGGCATTATTCAGATGCAGGGCGTAAACAAGTGGTACGGCCAGTTCCACGTGTTGAAAGACATCAACCTGAACGTCAAACAGGGCGAGCGTATCGTGCTGTGCGGCCCGTCGGGTTCCGGCAAATCCACCACCATCCGTTGCCTCAATCGCCTGGAAGAACACCAGCAGGGCCGCATCGTGGTCGATGGCGTGGAACTGACCAACGACCTCAAGCAGATCGAAGCGATCCGCCGTGAAGTCGGCATGGTGTTCCAGCACTTCAACCTGTTCCCGCACCTGACCATCCTGCAGAACTGCACCCTGGCACCGATGTGGGTACGCAAGATGCCCAAGCGCAAGGCCGAAGAAATCGCCATGCATTACCTGGAACGCGTACGCATTCCGGAGCAGGCGCATAAATACCCGGGGCAATTGTCCGGTGGTCAGCAGCAGCGTGTGGCGATTGCCCGTGCCCTGTGCATGAAACCGAAAATCATGCTGTTCGACGAACCGACGTCGGCACTCGACCCAGAGATGGTGAAAGAGGTTCTGGACACCATGATCGGCCTGGCCGAAGACGGCATGACCATGCTCTGCGTGACCCACGAAATGGGCTTCGCCCGTACCGTGGCCAACCGCGTGATCTTCATGGACAAGGGCGAAATCGTCGAACAGGCTGCGCCGAACGACTTCTTCGATAACCCGCAGAACGAGCGTACGAAGCTGTTCCTGAGCCAGATTCTGCATTGATCGACGCCAGGCAGTGAAATAAACCCGGACATGGTTCCGGGTTTATTTTTGCCCTCGATTTGTCCCCGCCCCTGTAGAAGGGTTGTCGCCCCGGACGAAGCTGACTAACATGTCAGAAAATTCATCCTATGATTGGATGAAAGGGCGAATCCTATGTCGGACATTTCTCCATTGATTAAACGATCCTTGGTCGATCAGGCCCTGGAGCAGTTACGCCTGCGCATCAATCAAGGTGTCTGGACGGTCGGCCAGCGCTTGCCCACTGAGCCGGAACTGGCGACTGAGCTGGGCATCAGCCGCAACACCGTGCGCGAAGCCATGCGCGTGTTGGCGTTTTCCGGATTGATCGAGATCCGCCAGGGCGACGGCAGCTACCTGCGGGCGGTAGTCGATCCTTTGGATACGATGAAGGCGCTGTCTCGCTGCTCTCAGGAGCAGGCTCGGGAAACCCGGCACATTCTGGAAGTAGAAGCCATCGGTCTGGCTGCATTACGCCGCACTGATGAAGACCTAGTGGCGTTGCGCGAAGCACTGGGCGTCAGTGGCAGTCACTACCACGGCGATCTCGACACCTACATCGCCTGCGATCTGGTGTTTCACCGTCGTCTGGTGGACGCGGCGCACAACCCTACCCTCAGCGAGCTGTATCGCTACTTTTCCAGCATCGTCGGCGCGCAGTTGCGTCAGACCCTGAACATCACCCCCCGACGCCAGGCGGTGTTCGACCTGCATATCGAACTGCTCGATGCCGTCGAGCAACGCGACGCGGAACGGGCCAAAGCTCTGACGAGGCAGTTGATCAATGAACCTTGAAACCGAGAACCCGATGTTCAGCCAGCAGGCCAGCCACAACCGCATCACTGAGCTCAAGCGCACGGCGGAGCTCGAGGAGCTGTTGATCGACGCCGAGGCTGATGATGCAGAGGTTCAGCAAAGTCACCCGCTCCTGCGGCGGCCGTGGCTGTTGCTGCTGGGCTTGATTCTGGTGGCGCTGAACCTGCGTCCGGCGCTGTCGAGCATGGCGCCGATGCTCAGCGAGGTCTCGAAGACGCTGGGGTTGTCGGCTGCTCAGGCCGGTTTGCTGACCACCTTGCCGGTGCTTTGCCTCGGTCTGTTCGCGCCGTTGGCGCCGGTGCTGGCACGACGTTTCGGTGCCGAGCGGGTGGTGTTGGGGATTCTTCTGATGCTGGCCGGCGGGATCATTTTGCGCAGCTCGTTCGGCGAGGTCGGCCTGTTCGCCGGCAGCGTGCTGGCCGGCGCCAGCATCGGGGTGATCGGCGTGCTGTTGCCCGGCATCGTCAAGCGCGACTTCCCGACACAGGCCGGCACCATGACCGGTGTCTACACCATGGCGCTGTGCCTGGGCGCGGCCATGGCGGCTGGCGCGACCGTGCCGTTGAGCGAACATTTCGATAACAGCTGGGCCCTGGGCCTTGGCTTCTGGGTGGTTCCAGCCTTGGTCGCGGCCATGTTCTGGTTACCGCAAGTCGGTCAGAAACACGGCGCGCACCATGTTGCCTATCGGGTCCGAGGCCTGTTGCGTGATCCGCTGGCCTGGCAAGTGACCTTGTACATGGGCCTGCAATCGTCTCTGGCCTACATCGTATTCGGTTGGCTACCGTCGATTCTGATCGGTCGCGGTCTGACGCCAACCCAGGCCGGTCTGGTGCTGTCGGGTTCGGTGATTGTCCAGTTGATCAGCTCGCTGGCGGCACCGTGGCTGGCGACCCGTGGCAAGGATCAGCGGCTGGCGATCGTGATCGTTATGGCGATGACCCTCGGCGGCTTGTTCGGTTGCCTTTATGCACCACTCGATGGTCTGTGGGGTTGGGCGATCGTGCTGGGATTGGGGCAGGGCGCTACGTTCAGCCTGGCATTGACCCTGATCGTGCTGCGCTCGCGGGATGCCCATGTCGCGGCCAACCTGTCGAGCATGGCCCAGGGCTTCGGCTACACCCTGGCATCCATGGGGCCGTTCGCAGTCGGTGTGGTGCATGACTGGACCGGCGGCTGGAGCGCCCTGGGCTGGATTTTCGCCGTCATCGGCCTCGGCGCGATCATCGCCGGCCTCGGTGCCGGGCGTTCGCTGTACGTGCAGGTCGAAAGCGAGAGGATCTGATTCGCGCACACTGTCGGTATTCGGAGTGCGAATGCCGATGGTGTTTCGTCCGTTTGCAGATTATCGTGCTGGCAATCTGCCTATTCCCCGGAGTCTGTCCATGAGTGATGCCCACAACGCCTTGATCACCCGGTTCTACCAAGCCTTCCAGCGGCTGGATGCCGAGGCCATGAGCGCCTGCTACACAGACGATGTGGTGTTCAGCGATCCGGCGTTCGGCGAACTGCGCGGGCGTGATGCCGGCGACATGTGGCGCATGCTCACCACCCGGGCCAAGGACTTCTCCCTGACCTTCGATAACGTGCGCAGTGATGAGCGCAGCGGCGGTGCCCATTGGGTGGCGACGTACCTGTTTAGCCAGACCGGCAATATCGTGGTCAATGACATTCAGGCGCGTTTCGTGTTTCGCGATGGCAAGATCTGCGAGCACCATGACAGCTTCGATATGTGGGCCTGGTCGCGGCAGGCGCTAGGTTTCAAGGGGTTGCTGCTGGGCTGGACGCCGGTGGTGAGAAACGCCGTTCGCGCTCAGGCCTTGAAGGGCCTGAAGGCATTCCAGGCCAGTCGCTGATAAGATCGCGGCTTGTTTCCTTTCAAGCCTTGATTGTCACGTGAGCATCTCGAGCGAATCCTCCGTCATTGCCGTCGAACCATCGGTGCCTGTTACCAAACCCTGGTTCGTCTACCTCGTTCGCGCGGCCAATGGTTCGCTCTACTGCGGGATCAGCGACGATCCGGTCCGCCGCTTCGCCAAGCATCAAAGCGGTAAGGGCGCACGCTTCTTCCTCTCAAGCCCTGCCATGGCGCTGGTCTACACCGAACTTTGTCGTGACAAGAGCGATGCACTGCGCCAGGAACGACTGATCAAAAAACTCAAGAAAAGCGCCAAGGAATGTCTGGTCGCGAGTGCGGCCGCGGGCTTATCAATCTGACTGATAAGCGCCCATCAGGCAGATGGGTAGGCTGCCTGCCGATTGCGCGCTAAGCTGCGGGCTCCTTATCCGAGCGGCGGAGCCGAGCATGTCTGAGTTGATTCTGCATCATTACCCGACGTCCCCTTTTGCCGAAAAGGCCCGCTTGTTGCTGGGCTTCAAGGGACTGTCCTGGCGCTCTGTGATGATTTCGCCGGTGATGCCCAAACCCGATCTGACGGCCCTGACCGGCGGCTACCGCAAGACGCCGGTGTTGCAGATCGGTGCTGATGTCTATTGCGACACCGCGTTGATCGCTCGTCGTCTGGAGCAGGAAAAAGCTTCACCGGCGTTTTTTCCGGAAGGCCAGGAAATGGTCGCGGCGACCTTTGCGGCGTGGGCCGATTCGGTGGTGTTCCAGCATGCGGTCAGCCTGGTGTTCCAGCCAGAATCGGTGGCGGTGCGCTTCGGCAAATTGTCGCCGGAAGCGATCAAGGCATTCCTGGCCGATCGCGCCGGCTTGTTCAGCGGTGGCAGCGCCACACGGTTGTCGGCCGAGCAGGCCCGGCATCAGTGGCCAACGATCATGGCGCGCCTGGAGCAGCAGCTTCAGCGCGAGCAGGGGGACTTCCTGTTCGGCGAACCGTCGATTGCCGACTTTGCCCTGGCCCACTCGTTGTGGTTCCTCAAGGCGACGCACGTGACGTCACCGTTGGTGGATGCTTATCCGGCCGTTTCGGCGTGGTTTGGCCGTGTGATGGGTTTTGGCCATGGCGCGTTCAGCGAGATGACGGCCGAGCAAGCGCTGGAAATTGCCCGCAATGCCACACCGGCCGCATTGCCGGATGAGCAGTTCGATGAGCCGAACGGCTTCGAGGTCGGCCAGCAGGTGGTGATTGCAGCGACCGATTACGGGGTTGATCCGGTGGCAGGGGAATTGCTGTTTGCGGGCAGCGAGGAATTGATTCTGCGTCGTGAAGACGAGCGGGCCGGTGTGGTGCATGTGCACTTTCCGCGGTTCGGGTTTCGTATCGAAGCGCAATAACCAGACATCACGGATGATGGGCTTGGTTACGGCCTGTGGCGAGGGAGCTTGCTCCCGCTTGACCGGGCTGGCGCTCCAGTGCGCAGCGCTCACAAGATAGTTGGGCCTGCTGCGCAGTCCAGCGGGAGCAAGCTCCCTCGCCACAAGGATTGTGTGAAGCTGATGGTTACTTCAGGGCGGCAAGCACCTGGTCCGGGTCATACCCGCGAATCAACGTCCCGTTCACATCGATCAGCGGAATCCCGCGTCCCCCCAGCGCCTCGTAGGCTTTGCGCGCCACGGCATCCTTCTCGATATCGAATTCCTTGTACGGAATGCCTTTCTGGTCGAGAAAGCGCCGGGTCAGTTTGCAGTAGCCGCACCAGTCAGTGGCGTAGAGCACGACGTTGGCCTTGGCCTGGGTCTGCTCGGACACCACCTGCGAGGGGTGAAGTACCCGCTCGATCTTGCCCCAGTTCTGGTAAACGACAACCACCAGCAGGATCAGCAGGATTTTTTTCAACACGCCGCCGAGCATCAGTTGCGTCGCTTGAGCTGGTCGGTCAGTTGGGTCGGCAGGCCCTTGATGATCAGCGTGCCGGCCTCTTCGTCGTATTCGATCTTCGAGCCCAACAAGTGTGCTTCGAAGCTGATGGACAGGCCTTCTGCGCGGCCGGTGAAGCGGCGGAACTGATTCAGGGTGCGCTTATCCGCCGGGATCTCCGGGGACAGGCCGTAGTCCTTGTTGCGGATGTGATCGTAGAAGGCTTTCGGGCGATCTTCGTCGATCAGTTCGGACAGCTCTTCCAGGCCCATGGGCTCGCCCATTTTTGCCTGGCTGCTGGCGTAATCCACCAGGGTCTTGGTCTTCTCGCGGGCGGACTCTTCCGGCAGGTCTTCGCTTTCGACGAAGTCACTGAAGGCCTTGAGCAGGGTGCGGGTTTCGCCGGGGCCGTCGACGCCTTCCTGACAGCCGATGAAGTCGCGGAAGTACTCCGAAACCTTTTTGCCGTTCTTGCCTTTGATGAACGAGATGTACTGCTTGGACTGCTTGTTGTTCTGCCACTCGGAAACGTTGATCCGCGCGGCCAGGTGCAATTGGCCAAGGTCCAGGTGTCGCGAAGGGGTCACGTCCAGCTGATCGGTCACCGCCACGCCTTCGCTGTGGTGCAGCAGGGCGATGGCCAGGTAATCGGTCATGCCTTGCTGGTAATGCGCGAACAGCACGTGGCCACCGACCGAGAGGTTGGACTCTTCCATCAGCTTTTGCAGATGCTCGACCGCCACCCGGCTGAACGCCGTGAAATCCTGGCCGCCATCGAGGTACTCCTTCAGCCAGCCGCTGAACGGAAACGCGCCGGACTCCGGATGGAACAGCCCCCAGGCTTTGCCCTGTTTGGCGTTATAGCTTTCGTTCAGGTCGGCGAGCATGTTTTCGATGGCCGCGGACTCAGCCAGTTCAGAGTCGCGGGCGTGAAGAACTGCGGGTGTGCCGTCGGGTTTTTTGTCGATCAGGTGGACGATGCAATGACGGATCGGCATGGGCTTCTCGGCTGATTGAAGAGAGGAGGGCGTGCTCCCCCGAAAAAGCGCCCAGTGTACCGCAACCACTGGTTTTGGCGTGGTCCGAAGGGCAATTCGCAGCTGTCCGACGGACCTTATGCAGTTTTTTCCTGTTTTAGAGCAATAAAGCTGACCAAATGGGTAGCTAGAGGCGGATATTTCCCCGTCTCTGTGCTAGTTTTGCCCGGTCTTACGCGAAGTCACTGCGTTAAGCGTGCATTCAGCATTTGTCAGGTCGAACCAAACCCTGATTTCGGCATCTATAACCCCGACTCGTCGTGGTTATGGCCGAGGGTGCCAGATCCAGAAGATCGGGCTCGATGGCTGACACTGCACTCTGCAATCCATATGAATTTGATAGGGAAGGAACACTACAATGGCTCTTACTAAAGACCAACTGATCGCCGACATCGCTGAAGCTATCGACGCGCCAAAAACCACCGCGCGTAACGCTCTGGACCAACTGGGCCAAATCGTTGCCGATCAGCTGGAAAACGGCGGCGAAATCACTCTGCCAGGTATCGGCAAGCTGAAAGTGACTGAGCGTCCTGCCCGTACCGGCCGCAACCCTTCGACTGGCGCTGCCATCGAAATCGCTGCCAAGAAAGTGATCAAGCTGGTTGTGGCCAAAGGCCTGACCGACGCTGTTAACAAGTAAGACTTGTTAAAAAAAGCCGTGCTCCGGAGCAATCCGGGCACGGTTTTTTTGTGTCTGCGATTCAGCGATTGATCAGGCTCAATCGCTGTCTCGGTTGCTACTCAGCTTTTGCGGGCCCAGCGCTCGCGCCAAACCTGCTGCTCGGATTTGGTCTGGAAGGTCCAGGCGACGAAACGGCTTTGCTTCTGCCCTTGGGACATCTCCACGACCTGGCTTTCCAATACGCCAGCCTTTTTCAGCGCCGTCTGGATCGCCGGCAGGTTTGAGGCTTTCGAGACCAGGGTACTGAACCAAAGCACTTTGTGTTGAAAGTGCGCGCTCTCGGCGATCAGTTGCGTCACAAACCGTGCTTCACCACCTTCACACCACAGTTCCGCCGATTGACCGCCAAAGTTCAGCACCGGCAGTTTGCGTTTTGGGTCGGCGCGGCCCAGCGCGCGCCATTTACGCACGCTGCCCTTGGTCGCCTCGTCCATCGAGGCGTGGAACGGCGGGTTGCACATCGTCAGGTCAAAGCGTTCGCCGGGCTCGAGCAAGCCCAGCAGAATGTGCTTGGGATTAGTTTGCTGACGCAGTTGGATGGCTTTGTTCAGCCCGTTGGACTGTACGATGGCTTTGGCGGAGGCTACGGCCGTCGGGTCGATTTCCGAGCCGAGGAAGTGCCAGCGGTAGTCGCTGTAGCCGATCAATGGATAGACGCAGTTGGCGCCCATGCCGATATCGAGCACTTTGACTGGCGCGCCGCGAGGGATTTCGCCGTCGTTGACGCTGGCCAGCAGGTCGGCCAAAAAGTGCACATAGTCGGCGCGGCCCGGAACAGGCGGGCACAGGTAATCGGCCGGGATGTCCCAATGGGCGATACCGTAGAACGCCTTGAGCAGCGCCCGGTTGAACACTCGCACCGCGTCCGGGCTGGCGAAGTCGATGCTCTCCTTGCCGTACGGATTGATGATCACGAACTTCGCCAGCTCCGGCGTGCTCTTGATCAGCGCCGGGAAGTCGTAACGACCCTGATGGCGATTGCGCGGGTGCAGGCTGGCCTTCTCGCGTGGCTCCACGGCTTTGGCCGGGGTCGCGGGTTTAGGCTTTTTGCGCGCAGGTTTGGGTGTGCTGGGGGCGGTCATGGGCGAGGTCGATTCGGGTATGGCTAAAAGTGGCGGGTATTGTCCCACATCCAGCTGTTGGTAACCCAATTGTGAAGATCGCCACATGTCCCTGTGAGAGAAAGTGTCGGGCATAAAAAAGGGAGACCACTCGGGCCTCCCTGTTTCATTGCGACTTACCAGTTACAAACTGGCAATCCGCGCATGCTGCTCCGCCAGCTTGCCCAAAGCCTGTTCAGCTTCGGCCAGTTTGGCGCGTTCCTTGTCGATGACTTCGGCCGGAGCCTTGTCGACGAAACCGGCGTTGGACAGCTTGCCGCCGACGCGCTGAACTTCACCCTGCAGACGCAGGATTTCCTTGTCCAGACGCGCCAGTTCGGCGTCTTTGTCGATCAGGCCGGCCATCGGCACCAGCACCTCCATCTCGCCAACCAGTGCGGTGGCGGACAGCGGTGCTTCTTCGCCGGTCGCCAGAACGGTGATCGATTCCAGACGCGCCAGCTTCTTCAGCAGGGCTTCGTTCTCGGTGAGACGGCGCTGATCTTCGGCGCTGACGTTTTTCAGGAACAGGTTCAGCGGCTTGCCTGGACCGATGTTCATTTCACCGCGGATGTTGCGGGTGCCGAGCATCAGGCCCTTGAGCCATTCGATATCGTCTTCGGCGGCCTGATCGATGCGTGCCTCAACGGCCACTGGCCAAGGTTGCAGCATGATCGTCTTGCCTTCGATACCGGCCAGCGGCGCAACGCGCTGCCAGATTTCTTCGGTGATGAACGGCATGAACGGGTGAGCCAGGCGCAGAGCGACTTCCAGCACTCGAACCAGGGTGCGACGTGTGCCGCGCTGACGTTCGACCGGGGCGTTTTCGTCCCACAGCACAGGCTTGGACAGTTCCAGGTACCAGTCGCAATACTGGTTCCAGATGAACTCGTACAAGGCTTGTGCCGCCAGGTCGAAGCGGAACTGGTCGAGTTGACGAGTCACTTCGGCTTCAGTGCGTTGCAGCTGAGAAATGATCCAGCGATCCGCCAGCGAGAGCTCGTAAGCTTCGCCGTTCTGGCCGCAGTCTTCGCCCTTGTCCAGCACGTAGCGCGCGGCGTTCCAGATCTTGTTGCAGAAGTTGCGGTAGCCTTCGACGCGACCCATGTCGAACTTGATGTCACGACCGGTCGATGCCAGCGAGCAGAACGTGAAGCGCAGGGCGTCGGTGCCGTAGCTGGCGATGCCGTCGGCGAACTCGTCGCGGGTCTGCTTCTCGATCTTCTTCGCCAGTTTCGGCTGCATCATGCCGGAGGTGCGTTTCTGTACCAGATCTTCCAGTTCGATGCCGTCGATGATGTCCAGCGGGTCCAGGACGTTGCCCTTGGACTTGGACATCTTCTGGCCCTGGCCATCACGTACCAGACCGTGCACATAAACGGTCTTGAACGGAACCTGCGGTGTGCCGTCTTCGTTTTTCACCAAGTGCATGGTGAGCATGATCATCCGGGCAACCCAGAAGAAAATGATGTCGAAACCGGTCACCAGCACGTCGGTGGAGTGGAATTTCTTCAGGAATTCGGTCTGCTCCGGCCAGCCGAGAGTGGAGAAGGTCCACAGGCCCGAACTGAACCAGGTATCCAGAACGTCGTTGTCCTGTTGCAGAGCAACGTCGGCGCCCAGGTTGTGCTTGGCACGTACTTCGGCTTCGTCGCGACCGACATAGACCTTGCCCGACTCGTCGTACCAGGCCGGAATCCGGTGGCCCCACCACAGCTGACGGCTGATGCACCAATCCTGGATGTCGCGCATCCACGAGAAGTACATGTTTTCGTACTGCTTTGGCACGAACTGAATACGGCCGTCTTCAACCGCAGCGATGGCCGGCTCGGCCAAAGGCTTGGTGGATACGTACCACTGGTCGGTCAGCCATGGCTCGATGATGGTGCCGGAGCGGTCGCCTTTCGGCACTTTCAGGGCGTGGTCATCGACGCTGATCAGCAGGCCGGCCGCTTCGAACGCCGCCACGATTTCCTTGCGGGCCTGGACGCGGTTGAGGCCGACGAACTCGGCGGGCAGTGTGCCGTCGATCTGCTCGTTGACGCTGCCGTCGAGGTTGAATACCTGGGCTGCCGGCAGCACGTCAGCATTCTTGTCGAAGATGTTCAGCAGCGGCAGGTTGTGGCGCTTGCCGACTTCGTAGTCGTTGAAGTCGTGGGCCGGGGTGATTTTCACGCAGCCGGTGCCGAATTCAGGGTCGCAGTAATCGTCGGCGATGATCGGGATGCGGCGGCCGACCAGCGGCAGCTCGACAAATTTGCCGATCAGGGCTTTGTAGCGTTCATCGTTCGGGTTAACGGCCACGGCGGCGTCGCCGAGCATGGTTTCCGGACGCGTGGTCGCGACGATCAGGTAGTCGTTGCCTTCAGCGGTTTTGGCGCCATCGGCCAGCGGGTACTTCAGGTTCCACAGGAAACCTTTCTCGTCGTGGTTTTCCACTTCAAGGTCGGAAATCGCCGTGTGCAGCTTGGTGTCCCAGTTGACCAGACGCTTGCCGCGATAGATCAGGCCGTCTTCGTGCAGGCGCACGAAGGCTTCCTTCACCGCTTCCGAGAGGCCGTCATCCATGGTGAAGCGCTCACGGCTCCAGTCCACGGACGAGCCGAGGCGGCGGATCTGACGGCTGATGTTGCCGCCGGACTGATCCTTCCATTCCCAGACTTTCTCGAGAAATTTCTCGCGGCCCAGATCGTGGCGATTCTGGCCCTGGGCTTCGAGTTGACGCTCCACCAGCATTTGCGTGGCGATACCGGCGTGGTCGGTGCCCGGTTGCCACAGGGTGTTACGACCCTGCATGCGGCGGAAACGGATCAGGGCGTCCATGATCGCGTTGTTGAAGCCGTGACCCATGTGCAGGCTGCCGGTGACGTTCGGCGGCGGGATCATGATGGTGTAGGACTCGCCCGCGCCTTGCGGGGCGAAGTAATTCTCAGACTCCCAGGTGTTGTACCAGGAAGTTTCAATGGCGTGCGGCTGGTAGGTCTTATCCATGCGCGGCGGGACCCTATTGGCATTTATTCAGGAAAAGCCGGGAAGTATAGCGGGGCACGGGGCGTAGGGCGAGCAGGGGCGGACTGTGGCGAGGGGGTTTACCCCCGTTGGGTCGCGAAGCGGCCCCAAAATCGGCCATCGTGGTGTATCTGGCGCATCCACACGTCGGTTTTACGACTGCTTCGCAGCCGAACGGGGGTAAACCCCCTCGCCACAGAAGGCCCGCTCGGCTCAGGGTTACTCGTACTGGCTAAGCAACCGTTCCATCCGCGCATCAAGGCGGCGTTTGATTTCGGTTTCGATGTGGGGGGCGAAGTCGTCGATCACGTCTTGCATGATCAATTGCGCGGCGGCGCGCAGCTCGCTATCCAGGTGCAACAGGGCATCGGGGCCCCTGTTGGCAGCAGGAGCCGGCTGGGCGGCCGGAGCGGGTGGTGGCGGTTCGACCTGCGGCGCATTGCCGACGGTGTCGAATAGCATGGGAATCTGTTCCTGATCACCTTCAATGACCGTGTCGGTCAGCAAGGGCGGTTGCAGGTTGTCATCGCCGAGCAGTTGGCGGATCGACTCAAGGTCTTCCAGCAGGTGCACGGACTTTTGCGGCGGTTTTGGAGTGTCCATCGGAATGCTCAGAGTCGCTGTAAACGGTGATCTTGCAGAGGATAGCCCTGTTCGCGGTAGAAACGAAAACTCTCCCGCGCAGCTGCACGAATCGTCGGATCTTCCACCACCACTTCCGCCACGCGGGTGAACTGTTTGGCAAAGGCCGGGACTTTCAGGTCGAGATTGACCAGCAGATCCTGATGCTGACCGCAGTCATCGCCAAGACCCAGCACAATCAAACCGTCCGGCTCGCTTTCGGCAGGGCCGTGGGGCACGAAGCTTTCGCCCTTGAACGCCCACAACCGCGCATCGAGCGCATCACGCTGGGCGGCATCGCTGCAATGCAGGTAAATACGGTGGCCCATGCGCCAGGCTTTTTCGGTGAGCTTGCAGGCGAAATCCAGCCGTGCCGACGGATCGGCGCTAGGCAGGATATAGAAATCGACTTTGGTCATTGCGGTTCCTGAGCCTCGAACGGCGTCACTCGAAAGTGACGCCGTTCGAGGTCATTGGTTTCAGGCTTTGGCGCGGTCCAGCAGGTATTGGGTCAGCAACGGAACCGGACGGCCAGTGGCGCCCTTGTCCTTGCCGCCGCTGGTCCAGGCCGTGCCGGCGATGTCCAGGTGCGCCCAGTTCAGGTTCTTGGTGAAGCGCGACAGGAAGCAGGCGGCGGTGATGGTGCCGGCTTTCGGGCCGCCGATGTT
Organism: Pseudomonas sp. GM18; assembly: GCF_000282195.1. Classification (GTDB taxonomy): domain Bacteria; phylum Pseudomonadota; class Gammaproteobacteria; order Pseudomonadales; family Pseudomonadaceae; genus Aquipseudomonas. The sequence continues at coordinate 29,746 of NZ_AKJT01000031.1, read as the reverse complement.
GGCGATGTCGGCGAACGGGCTGTCGAGCTGCTCTTGATACTCATCGAACAGCGGCAGTTGCCAGGCGCGGTCGTCGGCGGATTGGCCGGCGCTCAGCAGTTGGCCGATCAGCTCGTCGTTGTTGCCCAGCAGGCCCGAGGTGTGGGCGCCCAGTGCGACGACACAAGCACCGGTCAGGGTGGCGATGTCGATCACCGCTTGCGGCTTGAAGCGTTCGGAGTAGGTCAGGGCATCGCACAGCACCAGACGGCCTTCGGCGTCGGTGTTGAGGATTTCCACGGTCTGGCCGCTCATGGTGGTGACGATGTCGCCCGGACGCGAAGCGTTGCCGCTCGGCATGTTCTCGGCGCAGGCCAGGATGCACACCAGGTTGATCGGCAGTTTCAGCTCAAGCACGGCACGCAGGGTACCGAACACGCTGGCGGCGCCGCCCATGTCGTACTTCATCTCATCCATGCCGGCGCCCGGCTTGAGGCTGATGCCGCCGGTGTCAAAGGTGATGCCTTTGCCGACCAGCGCGTACGGCTTCTCGGATTTCTTGCCGCCGTTGTATTGCATGACGATCAGGCGCGGTGGCTGGGCGCTGCCCTGGCCGACGGCGTAGAACGAGCCCATGCCCAGGTCCTTGATCTTCTTCTCATCGAGGACTTCGACTTTCAGGCTTTTGAACTCTTTGCCCAGGTTCTTGGCTTGTTCGCCAAGGAACGTCGGGTGGCAGATGTTCGGCGGCAGGTTGCCCAGGTCACGGGTGAAGGCCATGCCGTTGGCGATCGCGGTGGCGTGGGCCACGGCGCGTTCGACTTCAGCCTGTGCTGCCTTGATGGTCACCAGAGTGACTTTTTTCAGGGAGCGCGGGTCGGCTTTCTGGCTCTTGAACTGGTCGAAGGTGTACTCACCGTCCACCAGGGTTTCGGCCAGCAGGCGGGTCTTGCCGTAGCTGTCACGACCCTTGACCACCACTTCGTCCAGGGCCAGCACTGCATCGCTGCCGCCCAGGCCTTTAAGGGTGTTGAGGATACCGGCGATGATTTTGCGGAACGGGCGATCGCCCAGTTCTTCATCCTTGCCCACGCCCACCAGCAGCACGCGTTCGGCCTTGAGGTTGGGCAGGCTGTGCAGCAACAGGCTTTGGCCGACTTTGCCGGCCAGGTCGCCGCGCTTCAGCACCGCGCTGATAGCGCCGCCGCTCAGTTCGTCGAGTTGTTTGGCAACGGTGCCGAGCTTGCGGCCTTCGCGGACGGAGACCACCAGCGTGGCGGTCTTCAACGTTTCCGGGCTAACGCTTTTTACAACCAGTTCCATGTCCGGGTCCCTGAATTGATGGTCAAACTGCGCGACGCGCAGAGGCTTGCTTATAAGTAGAAAGACGCTGGTGTATTGCCAGCGACAAAGGCCGCAGTTTGAACCTCGCTGCCTGCGCCTGACAACCCTCGGTTATGCGAACTTCAGCGGTTCAGGCGCCTGCTTGAGCATGCGCAGTGACAGGCGCACTCAATCACAGGATAATGCGCATCTTTTTCGGCGGCTCTGCCCTGCGGGCCGGCTGATATGTTTGCTTGTTTGGCCGCTTAGCCTGACAACCCTGGAGTGTCTGGTTTGATTGTCTTCCGTTATCTATCCCGCGAAGTCCTGTTGACCTTGAGCGCCGTCAGCGCTGTGCTGCTGGTCATCATCATGAGCGGACGCTTCATCAAATACCTCGCCCAGGCGGCCTCTGGGCTCCTGGACCCGGGCTCGCTGTTCCTGATCATGGGCTTTCGTCTGCCGGGTTTCCTGCAGCTGATCCTGCCTTTGGGGCTGTTTCTCGGGATCCTGCTGGCCTACGGTCGTCTGTACCTTGAAAGCGAAATGACCGTGTTGTCTGCCACTGGCATGAGCCAGCAGCGTCTGTTTGCCATGACTCTTTTTCCGGCCACCCTGGTTGCCCTGGTCGTGGCGTGGCTGAGCCTGAGCCTGGCGCCACAAGGAGCCAACCAGTTCCAGCTGCTGCTGAACAAGCAGGATGCACTGACCGAGTTCGACACCCTCGAACCGGGTCGCTTCCAGGCCTTGCGCGACGGCACTCGGGTGACCTACACCGAGCAACTGTCGGATGACCGCATCAATCTGGGCGGCGTGTTCATTTCGCAAAAGAATGTCAGTTCTGACAACAAGGATCGGGGGATTTCCGTACTGGTGGCCGAGAAGGGCCGTCAGGAAATCAGGCCCGATGGCAACCGCTACCTGATTCTCGACAACGGCTACCGCTATGACGGTAATCCGGGTCTGGCCGACTACCGCGCCATCAAATACGACGAGTACGGCGTATTACTGCCAAAACCGGACGTCAGCGACGAAGTGACCGACCGCGATGCGATGACCACCAGTTCCTTGCTGGCCAGTGACGACATCCGCTCGCGTACCGAACTGCAATGGCGCCTGTCCCTGCCGTTGCTGGTCTTCATCGTGACCCTGATGGCGGTGCCGCTGTCGCGGGTCAACCCGCGCCAGGGCCGTTTCCTCAAGCTGCTGCCGGCGATTCTTCTTTATATGGCTTACCTGACCATCCTGATTGCCGCTCGCGGCGCCCTCGAAAAGGGCAAGATCCCGCCGGTGTTGGGCTTGTGGTGGGTGCATGCAGTTTTCCTGGCCATTGGTCTGGGCTTGCTGTACTGGGAGTTGCTGAGCTTGAAGATGGCGAGTCGCCGCAGCGCGCTGGAGGTGGCCCGTGGATAAGCTCGATCGCTACATCGGTAGCAGCGTGTTCATCGCGATCCTGGCTGTGCTGGGGATCATTCTGGGCTTGGCCACGCTGTTCGCCTTCATCGATGAGATGAGCGAAGTCAGCGATACCTACACGCTGATGGATGTCCTGAGCTACGTGTTGCTGACCGCGCCGCGCCGCCTGTACGACATGTTGCCGATGGCGGCGCTGATCGGTTGCCTGATTGGCCTCGGCAGTCTGGCCAGTCATAGCGAGCTGACCATCATGCGTGCCGCCGGTGTGTCCATCGGTCGGATCGTCTGGGCCGTGATGAAGCCGATGCTGATCCTGATGGCGGTTGGGCTGGTGATCGGCGAGTACGTCGCGCCGGCCACGGAAATCACCGCTCAAGCCAACCGCTCGCTGGCCCAGGGCAGTGGCGATGCGCAAAGCGCCAAGCACGGTCTGTGGCACCGTCAGGGGGAGGAGTTCATTCACGTCAACTCCGTGCAACCCAACGGTCTGCTATACGGCGTGACCCGTTATCGTTTTGACGATCAGCGCCACATGCTGTCTTCGAGCTTCGCCAAGCGTGCGGAATTCGATACCGATCACTGGCAACTGACCGATGTCACGACCACGCTGTTCCATGACAAAAGTACCGAAGTGGTGACTGCCCCGGTGGAGCGCTGGGAAATAGCCCTGAGCCCGCAGCTGCTGAGTACCGTGGTGATGGCGCCCGAGTCGTTGTCGATCAGCGGTCTGTGGAATTACATCCACTACCTGGCTGACCAGGGCCTGAGCAATGGTCGTTACTGGCTGGCGTTTTGGGTCAAGGTGTTGCAGCCGCTGGTGACCGCCGCATTGGTGTTGATGGCGATTTCCTTCATCTTCGGTCCGTTGCGTTCGGTGACCCTCGGTCAGCGGGTCTTCACTGGCGTGCTGGTGGGCTTTACCTTCCGTATCGTCCAGGATTTGCTCGGGCCTTCGAGTCTGGTGTTCGGCTTCTCGCCGCTGTTTGCGGTGCTGGTGCCGGCCGGTGTCTGCGCCCTGGCCGGGGTCTGGTTGCTGCGCCGGGCCGGTTGATCGCGGGTTTTTCCGGTCTTGCTTGTCACTCAAAACGCCCCTGTCGCAAGACCGGGGCGTTTTTTGTAGGCGCCGTCTGACCTGCGAACGTGACGCTTGCGCCGTGGATCAGGTACAATTCCCGGCTATTTTTCGGCGGGCTATGCCTGCAGCCTTTTTGAGTGTTGATCCGTGAGTGATTTGAGTCATATCCGCAATTTCTCCATCATCGCCCACATTGACCATGGCAAGTCGACGCTGGCCGATCGCTTCATCCAGATGTGCGGCGGCCTTGCCGAGCGCGAAATGGAAGCCCAGGTGCTGGACTCCATGGACCTGGAACGTGAACGCGGGATCACCATCAAGGCCCATAGCGTCACCCTCTATTACAAAGCCCGCGATGGCATTAACTACCAGCTGAACTTCATTGACACCCCGGGCCACGTCGACTTCACCTATGAAGTCAGCCGGTCGCTGGCGGCCTGTGAAGGTGCGTTGCTGGTGGTCGATGCCGGTCAGGGCGTCGAGGCGCAATCGGTTGCCAACTGCTACACGGCGATCGAGCAGGGCCTGGAAGTCATGCCGGTCCTGAACAAGATCGACCTGCCACAGGCCGATCCGGAGCGCGTCAAGGAAGAAATCGAAAAAATCATCGGCATCGATGCCACCGACGCGGTCGAGTGCAGTGCCAAGACCGGCCTGGGCGTCGATGAAGTGCTCGAGCGCCTGGTTCACACCATTCCCGCGCCGACCGGTAACATCGAAGATCCGCTGCAAGCGTTGATCATCGACTCCTGGTTCGACAACTACCTGGGCGTTGTTTCCCTGGTTCGTGTGCGCCACGGTCGGGTGAAGAAGGGTGACAAGATTCTGGTCAAGTCCACCGGCAAGATCCACCTGGTGGATAGCGTCGGTGTATTCAACCCGAAACACACCCCTACCGCCGACCTGAAGGCCGGTGAAGTGGGCTTCATCATCGCCAGCATCAAGGACATTCACGGTGCGCCAGTGGGCGATACCCTGACCTTGAGCTCGACGCCGGACGTCGATGTGCTGCCAGGCTTCAAACGCATTCAGCCGCAGGTGTACGCCGGCTTGTTCCCGGTCAGCTCCGACGACTTCGAAGACTTCCGCGAGGCGCTGCAAAAGCTCACCCTCAACGATTCGTCGCTGCAATACACACCGGAAAGCTCGGACGCACTGGGTTTCGGCTTCCGTTGCGGCTTCCTCGGCATGCTGCACATGGAAATCATCCAGGAGCGCCTGGAGCGCGAATACAACCTGGACCTGATCACCACGGCGCCGACGGTAATCTTCGAGCTGCTGCTCAAGACCGGCGAGACGATCTACGTCGATAACCCGTCCAAGCTGCCGGACCTGTCTGCCATCGAAGACATGCGCGAGCCAATCGTGCGCGCCAATATTCTTGTGCCGCAAGAGCACCTGGGTAACGTCATTACCCTGTGCATCGAAAAACGTGGTGTACAGGTCGATATGCTGTTCCTCGGCTCCCAGGTACAAGTGACCTACGACCTGCCGATGAACGAAGTGGTGCTGGACTTCTTCGATCGTCTGAAATCCACCAGTCGCGGCTATGCTTCTCTGGACTACCATTTTGATCGTTACCAATCGGCCAGCCTGGTGAAACTGGACGTGCTGATCAACGGCGACAAAGTCGACGCCCTGGCGCTGATCGTGCACCGTGACAACTCGCACTACAAAGGTCGCCAGTTGACCGAGAAGATGAAAGACCTGATTCCGCGGCAGATGTTCGACGTGGCAATCCAGGCCGCCATTGGCGGTCAGATTGTGGCGCGTACAACCGTCAAGGCACTCAGAAAGAACGTATTGGCCAAATGCTACGGTGGTGACGTCAGCCGTAAGAAAAAGCTGCTGGAAAAGCAAAAGGCCGGTAAAAAACGCATGAAACAGGTCGGTAACGTGGAAATTCCACAAGAAGCCTTCCTTGCCGTGCTCAGGTTGGATAGTTAGGTCCTATGTCACTAAATTTCCCGCTGTTGCTGGTCATCGCCGTGTTCGTCTGCGGCTTGTTGGCGTTGCTCGATCTGCTGTTCCTGGCGCCACGGCGCCGGGCTGCCATCAACTCCTATCAGGGGAGCGTCAGCCAGGCTGACATGGTGGTGGTCGAGAAACTGAACAAAGAGCCGCTGCTGGTCGAATACGGCAAGTCGTTCTTCCCGGTGTTGTTTATCGTGCTGGTGCTGCGTTCGTTCCTGGTGGAACCGTTCCAGATTCCTTCCGGCTCGATGAAACCGACCCTGGACGTCGGCGACTTCATTCTGGTGAACAAGTTTTCTTACGGGATCCGCCTGCCGGTGATCGACAAGAAAGTCATCGAAGTCGGTGATCCGCAGCGCGGCGATGTGATGGTGTTCCGCTACCCGAGCGACCCGAACGTCAACTACATCAAGCGTGTGGTGGGGCTGCCGGGCGATCAGATTCGTTACACCGCCGACAAGCGCCTGTTCGTCAACGGTGAGTCGATTGCCGAACAACTGGTTGGCTCCGAGCCGGGCACGTTGGGCAGCGCCGAGCTCTACAAGGAAAAACTCGGCGTCGCCGAGCACCTGATCCGCAAGGAAATGAGCCGCTACCGTGCAACGCCGGACCATACGTGGACCGTGCCTGCCGGGCACTACTTCATGATGGGCGACAACCGCGACAACTCGAACGACAGTCGCTACTGGGATGATCCGAGTATTCCCAAGGATCTGCTGGGCATGGTTCCCGACAAGAATATCGTCGGCAAGGCCTTCGCAGTCTGGATGAGCTGGCCGGAACCCAAACTCAGTCACCTGCCGAATTTCTCGCGGGTTGGCCTGATCAAGTAATCACACACGGCGCTGTTGAACACAGCGCCGAATGCATTTCTGGAGTCGACACAATCGGCGACAGGAGCATGAAAACAACGATATTCAGGACGTTATTTTTGAACACAGCGTTAATTGTCCCAAGCCTGCGCCGTATCAAGGCCCTGGCGGTGGAATCCAACCACGAACTCAGCGTGGGTAAACCGTGAGCGTCTCCTTAAGCCGTCTCGAGCGTCAGCTCGGTTACACCTTCAAGGATCAGGAACTGATGGTCCTGGCCCTGACTCACCGCAGTTTTGCCGGGCGCAATAACGAACGCCTGGAATTCCTCGGCGATGCCATCCTCAACTTCGTCGCTGGCGAGGCGCTGTTCGATCGCTTCCCGCTGGCCCGCGAAGGCCAGTTGTCGCGTTTGCGCGCACGCCTGGTGAAAGGTGAGACCCTGGCCGTACTGGCCCGTGGTTTCGACCTGGGCGAATACCTGCGCCTGGGCTCCGGCGAATTGAAAAGCGGCGGTTTCCGTCGCGAGTCGATTCTGGCCGATGCCCTCGAAGCGCTGATCGGTGCGATCTACCTGGACGCCGGCATGGAGGTGGCGCGCGAGCGCGTGCTGGCCTGGCTGGCCGGAGAGTTCGAAGGCCTGACGCTGGTCGACACCAACAAAGATCCGAAAACCCGCCTGCAGGAATTCCTGCAGTCCCGTGGTTGTGAGCTGCCGCGTTACGAAGTGGTGGATATCCAGGGTGAGCCGCATTGCCGGACGTTCTTCGTCGAATGTGAAATCATCTTACTGAATGAAAAAAGCCGAGGTCAGGGTGTGAGTCGTCGTATTGCCGAACAGGTAGCGGCCGCCGCAGCACTGATTGCCCTGGGTGTGGAGAATGGCAATGACTGATTCAACCGCAACTCGCTGTGGCTATGTTGCCATCGTCGGCCGTCCCAACGTGGGCAAGTCCACGCTGCTGAACCACATCCTGGGGCAGAAACTGGCGATCACCTCGCGCAAGCCGCAGACCACCCGCCACAACATGCTCGGCATCAAGACAGAAGGCGACGTTCAGGCGATCTACGTCGACACCCCGGGCATGCACAAGGGTGGCGAAAAGGCTTTGAACCGCTACATGAACAAGACCGCTTCGGCGGCGTTGAAAGACGTCGACGTGGTGATCTTCGTGGTTGACCGTACCAAGTGGACCGACGAAGACCAGATGGTCCTCGAGCGCGTTCAGTACGTGACCGGCCCGCTGATCGTGGCGCTGAACAAGACCGATCGCATCGAAGACAAGTCCGAGTTGATGCCGCACCTGACCTGGTTGCAGGAACAGCTGCCGAACGCGCAGATCATGCCGATCTCGGCCCAGCACGGGCACAACCTCGACACGCTGGAGCGAGTGATCGCCGAGCACCTGCCGGAAAACGATCACTTCTTCCCGGAAGATCAGATCACCGACCGCAGCAGCCGCTTCCTTGCCGCTGAACTGGTACGCGAAAAAATCATGCGCCAGTTGGGTGCCGAGCTGCCGTATCAGATCACCGTGGAAATCGAAGAGTTCAAGCAGCAGGGCAAAACCCTGCACATCCATGCCTTGATCCTCGTCGAACGTGACGGCCAGAAGAAAATCATCATTGGCGACAAGGGCGAGCGCATCAAGCGCATCGGCACCGAGGCGCGCAAGGACATGGAGCTGCTGTTCGACTCCAAGATCATGCTCAACCTGTGGGTCAAGGTGAAAGGCGGCTGGTCCGACGACGAACGCGCCTTGCGTTCGCTGGGTTACGGCGACCTGTAACAGGTACAAGATCAAAAGATCGTCCGAAGGCTCGGGCCGCGTTCGGACGATCTTTTTTGCAATCCCTGACCGGGACACAAATAAACCATGTCGACCACCGCGCCCATCGGCCAACCCGCCTACGTGCTCCACTCCCGCGCCTACCGCGAAAGCAGTGCGCTGGTGGATTTCCTCACGCCGCAAGGTCGGCTGCGGGCGGTGTTGCGCAGTGCGCGGGGCAAGGCCGGGACGTTGGCGCGACCGTTCGTACCGCTGGAAGTCGAGTTCCGTGGCCGGGGCGAGCTGAAAAATGTCGGCCGCATGGAAAGCGCCGGTGTTTCCACCTGGCTCAACGGTGAGGCGCTGTTCAGCGGTCTCTACCTCAATGAGTTGCTGATTCGCCTGCTGCCCGCCGAAGACCCTCATCCCGCAGTCTTCGATCACTACGCCGCCACCTTGCTTGCCCTGGCCGAAGGTCGGCCGCTGGAGCCGTTGCTGCGCTCCTTCGAATGGCGACTGCTCGACGATCTCGGTTATGGCTTCGCGCTGAATACCGACATCCACGGCGATCCCATCGCACCGGACGGCCTCTACCGCTTGCAAGTGGATGCGGGCCTGGAGCGGGTTTACTTGTTGCAACCCGGCTTGTTCAACGGCAGCGAACTGCTGGCCATGGCCGAAGCCGACTGGACCGCGCCCGGAGCACTGTCCGCCGCCAAACGCTTGATGCGTCAGGCGCTGGCCGTTCATCTGGGTGGTCGTCCTCTCGTCAGTCGTGAGTTGTTTCGAAAGCCGTAGTCTCCCCGTATGCTGTGCACCGAATCTTTAAACTCAGGAGCGCTTCCGTGACCACCAGCAATCGCATTCTTCTTGGCGTGAACATCGACCACGTTGCCACCCTGCGTCAGGCCCGGGGTACTCGTTACCCGGATCCGGTCAAGGCAGCACTGGACGCGGAAGAGGCGGGCGCTGACGGCATCACCGTGCACCTGCGTGAAGACCGCCGGCACATTCAGGAGCGCGACGTATTGCTGCTCAAGGACGTGCTGCAAACCCGCATGAACTTCGAAATGGGCGTCACCGAAGAAATGATGGCGTTCGCCGAGCGTATCCGCCCGGCGCACGTTTGCCTGGTGCCGGAAACCCGTCAGGAGCTGACCACTGAAGGCGGTCTGGACGTAGCGGGGCAGGAAGCGCGGATCAAGGCGGCGGTGGATCGCCTGGCGAAGATCGGCTGCGAAGTGTCGCTGTTCATCGACGCTGACGAGCGGCAGATCGAAGCGTCCCGCCGTGTCGGCGCGCCGGCCATTGAGTTGCATACCGGGCGTTATGCGGACGCCGAGACGCCAACCGAAGTCGCTGAAGAGCTCAAGCGCGTGGCCGATGGCGTGGCATTCGGTCTGGCCCAAGGCCTGATCGTCAACGCCGGCCACGGTTTGCACTATCACAACGTCGAGGCTGTGGCGGCGATCAAGGGCATCAACGAACTGAACATCGGCCATGCGCTGGTGGCTCATGCGTTGTTCGTCGGGTTCAAGTCGGCGGTGTCGGAGATGAAGGCGCTGATATTGGCAGCGGCTTTGAAGGGCTGAAAATCAAAAGATCGCAGGCTTCGCCAGCTCCTACGGGTGTACACAAGACCTTGTAGGAGCTGCCGAAGGCTGCGATCTTTTCGCAGGTACCGCGATTTAAAGCGGTGGGGTTTCCTGGCTTGGCTTGGTCTTGTCGACCCCCGGCACATGCAGGTTGCCCTCGGCGACCTGGGTGCCTTCAAGCTGCGGCTGCGTGACCCACGTCAGGATGTCGTAGTAGCGACGGATGTTCGCCACGAAATGCACCGGCTCGCCGCCACGGGCGTAGCCATAACGAGTCTTGCTGTACCACTGTTTCTGCGACAGGCGCGGCAGGATTTTCTTCACGTCCAGCCACTTGTCCGGGTTCAACCCTTCCTTGGCCGCCAGTTTGCGCGCGTCATCCAGGTGGCCGCTGCCAACGTTGTAGGCTGCCAGCGCGAACCACGTACGATCCGGCTCCTGGATCGACTCATCCAGTTGATCCTTCATGTAGACCAGGTACTTCGCGCCGCCCATGATGCTCTGCTTGGGGTCGAGTCGATTGGACACGCCCATGGCTTGCGCCGTGTTCTGGGTCAGCATCATCAATCCGCGCACGCCGGTCTTGGACGTGACTGCCGCTTGCCATAACGATTCCTGATAACCGATCGCCGCCAATAGACGCCAGTCGACCTTTTCTTCCTTGGCGGACGTCTTGAAGTGCTTCTCGTACTTGGGCAACCGCTGCTGCAAATGCTGGGCAAAGGTGTAGGCGCCCATGTAGCCGAGTACGTCGACATGCCCGTAGTAGCGGTCTTTGAGGCGTTGCAGGGTGCCGTTTTTCTTCACCTTGTCGAGGTAGGCGTTGATTTCGTTGAGCAGGCTGTTGTCATCGCCGGCGGCCACAGCCCAGCTCTGGTTACTGGCATCACCGAGGTCGAAGGCGACCCGCACGTTGGGGAAGTAGACCTGGTTCATCGCCACTTCGTTGGAGTCGACCAGGGTCAGGTCGATCTGACCTTCGTCGACCATGCGCAGCAGGTCGACGACTTCAACCGCGTCGGACTCTTCGTATTCAATGCCGGGATATTTCTTTTTCAGCTCTGCCAATTGCTCGGCGTGGGTGCTGCCCTTGAGCACGATGATCTTCTTGCCGACCAGATCGCCTGCGTCGGTCGGCCGCGACTGGCCATTGCGATAGATGATCTGCGGGGTGACTTCAAGGTAGGAATGGGAAAACCGCACCTGCTTTTTGCGGTCCTCGCTGCTGACCAGGCCGGCAGCAGCCAGCACCGGGCCATTTGGCTTGCCCACCTGATTGAACAGGTCGTCGAGGTTGTCGGCGGTTTCGATCTTGAGTTCGACCCCCAGATCGTCGGCGAAGCGCTTCACCAGCTCGTATTCGAAGCCGGTTTCACCGTTGCGATCCTGAAAGTAGGTGGCGGGGCTGTTACGGGTAACCACCCGCAGCACACCATCCTCCTTTACGCGCTCCAGCGTGTTGGGTTTATCAACACAGCCACTGAGCATCAGGAAGAGTCCGGTTGCGATCAGCCATTTGGCGTACCGCGGACGCAAAGCCGTTGGGGAAAACATCTGCGCAGTATACGCAAAGGACCACGAGCGCCATATCTCGACAGCGAAGGGCTTGTCTGGTAGGGCGTCAAAAACCCGCTTGGAGCCCGCAGGAATGGGCCCGAACAGCATTTTGTGACAGAAAAAATAACCCTCGCCGCGCACCTGTTCAAGGCCCGAATACCCAGCCCGACGTTCGGGTGCAACCGCGCGTACCGTTTCGGGTGATGTCGCGGGCGGTTTAGGCTAGAATGCACGGCCTCAAAGCACACCCCTTCCCGAGGCTGTCCCGAAGATGTTGATCCTGCGCGGCGCTCCTGCCCTTTCTGCCTTTCGCCACAGCAAACTCCTTGAGCAACTGAGCCAGAAGGTTCCAGCTGTCAGCGGCTTGTATGCTGAATTCGCTCACTTCGCCGAAGTTACCGGCGTCCTGACCGGCGACGAACAGCAGGTGCTCGCGCGCCTTCTGAAGTACGGCCCTAGCGTTCCGGTACAAGAGCCCACTGGTCGTCTGTTCCTGGTGTTGCCGCGTTTCGGCACCATTTCGCCGTGGTCCAGTAAAGCCAGCGACATCGCTCGCAACTGCGGCCTGACCAAGATCCAGCGCCTGGAGCGCGGCATCGCGTTCTACGTTGCCGGCCAGTTCAGCGACGCTGAAGCGCAGCTTGTGGCTAATGTGCTGCACGACCGCATGACCCAGATCGTGCTGGGCAACCTTGAACAAGCCTCCGGCCTGTTCAGCCACGCCGAGCCCAAGCCCCTGACCGCGATCGACGTGCTGGGCGGCGGCCGCGCCGCGCTGGAAAAAGCCAACACCGAGCTGGGCCTGGCCCTGGCCGAAGACGAAATCGACTACCTGGTCAACGCCTTCCTTGGTTTGAAGCGCAACCCGCACGACATCGAACTGATGATGTTCGCCCAGGCGAACTCCGAGCACTGCCGTCACAAGATCTTCAACGCCAGTTGGGACATCGACGGTCAGAGCCAGGAAAAAAGCCTGTTCGGCATGATCAAGAACACCTACCAGATGCACAGCGAAGGTGTTCTGTCGGCCTATAAGGACAACGCCTCGGTCATCGTCGGCTCCGTAGCCGGCCGTTTCTTCCCGGACCCTGAAACCCGCCAGTACGGCGCGGTGCAGGAACCGGTGCACATCCTGATGAAAGTCGAAACGCACAACCACCCGACCGCGATTGCCCCGTTCCCGGGCGCATCCACCGGTAGCGGCGGCGAGATTCGCGACGAAGGTGCCACCGGTCGCGGCGCCAAGCCAAAGGCTGGCCTGACCGGTTTCACCGTGTCGAACCTGCAGATCCCGGGCTTCGAACAGCCGTGGGAAGTGCCGTACGGCAAACCCGAGCGCATCGTTACCGCGCTGGACATCATGATCGAAGGCCCATTGGGCGGCGCTGCATTCAACAATGAATTCGGCCGTCCGGCGCTGACCGGTTACTTCCGTACTTTCGAACAGTCGATCACCACGCCTCATGGCGACGAAGTGCGCGGTTACCACAAGCCGATCATGCTGGCTGGCGGCATGGGCAACATCCGTGAAGAACACGTCAAGAAAGGCGAAATCGTCGTTGGCTCCAAGCTGATCGTGCTTGGCGGCCCGGCAATGCTGATCGGTCTGGGCGGCGGCGCGGCTTCCTCCATGGCCACCGGCACCAGCTCGGCAGACCTGGACTTCGCTTCCGTACAACGTGAAAACCCTGAGATGGAGCGTCGTTGCCAGGAAGTCATCGACCGTTGCTGGCAACTGGGCGACAAAAACCCGATCAGCTTCATCCACGACGTCGGCGCGGGCGGTCTGTCCAACGCCTTCCCGGAACTGGTCAACGATGGCGACCGCGGTGGCCGTTTCGAACTGCGCAACATTCCAAACGACGAGCCGGGCATGGCCCCGCACGAAATCTGGAGCAACGAATCCCAGGAGCGCTACGTTCTGGCGGTCGGCCCGGCGGACTTCGAACGCTTCAAGGCGATCTGTGAGCGTGAGCGTTGCCCATTCGCGGTAGTCGGCGAAGCCACTGCCGAGCCACAACTGACCGTGACCGACAGCCACTTCGGCAACAGCCCGGTGGACATGCCGCTCGAAGTGCTGCTGGGCAAAGCCCCGCGCATGCACCGTTCGGTGGTTCGTGAAAACGAGCTGGGCGACGATTTCGATCCGTCGACCCTTGATATCGCCAACTGCGTCGAGCGCGTCCTGCATCACCCGGCCGTGGCCAGCAAAAGCTTCCTGATCACCATCGGCGACCGCACCATCACCGGCCTCGTGGCCCGTGACCAGATGGTCGGCCCGTGGCAGGTTCCGGTGGCCGACGTTGCCGTCACCGCCACCAGCTTCGACGTTTACACCGGTGAAGCCATGGCCATGGGCGAGCGCACTCCGCTGGCTCTGCTGGACGCTCCGGCGTCGGGCCGCATGGCCATCGGCGAAACCCTGACCAACATCGCCGCCTCGCGCATCGCCAAGATCTCCGACATCAAACTGTCGGCGAACTGGATGTCGGCTGCCGGTCACCCAGGTGAAGACGCGCGTCTGTACGACACCGTGAAAGCGGTCGGCATGGAACTGTGCCCTGAGCTGGGCATCACCATTCCGGTTGGCAAGGACTCGATGTCCATGGCCACCCGCTGGAACGACGAAGGCGTCGATAAGGCGGTCACTTCGCCGATGTCGCTGATCGTGACCGGTTTCGCGCCAGTGGCTGACATCCGTCAGACCCTGACCCCGCAACTGCGCATGGACAAGGGCACCACCGACCTGATCCTGATCGACCTCGGTCGCGGTCAGAACCGCATGGGCGCCTCGATCCTCGCTCAGGTTCACGGCAAGCTCGGCAAACAGGCTCCGGACGTCGATGACGCCGAAGACCTGAAAGCCTTCTTCGCAGTGATCCAGGGCCTCAACGCCGACGGTCACCTGCTGGCTTACCACGACCGTTCCGACGGTGGTCTGCTGACCAGCGTGGTGGAAATGGCGTTTGCCGGTCACTGCGGCCTGAGCCTGAACCTCGACGGTCTGGCAGAAACTTCCGCCGACATCGCCGCGATCCTGTTCAACGAAGAACTGGGCGCTGTGATCCAGGTTCGCCAGGACTCCACCGCGGACATCCTCGCGCAGTTCAGCGCCGCTGGCCTGGGCGATTGCGTGTCGGTGATCGGTCAGCCGATGAACAACGGCGAGATCAGCATCACGTTCAACGGCGATACCGTATTCGAAGGTCAGCGTCGTCTGCTGCAACGTCAGTGGGCTGAAACCAGCTACCAGATCCAGCGTCTGCGTGATAACGCCGATTGCGCCGAACAAGAGTTCGACGTGCTGCTGGAAGAAGACAACCCGGGCCTGAGCGTCAAGCTCAGCTACGACGTCAACCAGGACGTCGCCGCGCCTTACATCAAGAAAGGCATTCGCCCACAGGTTGCCGTGCTGCGTGAGCAGGGCGTCAACGGTCAGGTGGAAATGGCGGCAGCGTTCGACCGTGCCGGTTTCAACGCGATCGACGTGCACATGAGCGATATTCTGGCCGGCCGTGTCGACCTGAACGACTTCAAGGGCATGGTCGCTTGCGGCGGTTTCTCCTACGGCGACGTTCTGGGTGCCGGTGAAGGCTGGGCCAAATCCGCGCTGTTCAACAGCCGCGCTCGCGATGCGTTCCAAGGCTTCTTCGAACGTACCGACAGCTTCACCCTCGGCGTGTGCAACGGTTGCCAGATGATGTCCAACCTGCACGAGCTGATCCCGGGCAGCGATGTCTGGCCGCACTTCGTGCGTAACCGTTCCGAGCAGTTCGAAGCCCGCGTGGCGATGGTGCAGATCCAGGAGTCGAACTCGATCTTCCTGCAGGGCATGGCCGGTTCGCGCATGCCGATCGCCATCGCCCACGGTGAAGGCCATGCCGAATTCGCCAGTGAAGAAGCGTTGCTGGAAGCCGATCTGTCGGGTTGCGTGGCGATGCGTTTCGTCGACAACCACGGCAAGGTCACCGAGAAGTATCCGGCCAACCCGAACGGTTCGCCGCGCGGTATCACCGGTTTGACCAGCCGCGACGGTCGCGTGACCATCATGATGCCGCACCCGGAGCGTGTGTTCCGTGCAGTGCAGAACTCGTGGCGTTCGGAAGACTGGAACGAAGACGCACCTTGGATGCGCATGTTCCGTAATGCTCGCGTCTGGGTGAACTAAGAGCGGGGAGCTGATTGCCGTGTACAAGCTCAGTTTTTTTGTTCCGGCCAGTCATGTTGAAGTGGTCAAAAGCGCTGTATTCGCCGCCGGTGGCGGGCGGATCGGGGCTTATGATCACTGTGCGTGGCAGGTGTTTGGCCTGGGGCAGTTTCGTCCACTGGAGGGCAGTCAGCCGTTCATTGGCGAAGCGGGCCAGGTCGAGCAGGTTGAGGAATGGAAGGTTGAGCTGGTGGTCAGCGATGAGTTGATTCGGGCGGTGGTGGTGGCTCTGAAAGAGAGTCATCCCTATGAGACGCCGGCTTATGAAGTGTGGCGGCTGGAGGATTTTTGATCTTCTGGTCTGCTGAAATGAGAAACCCGCTGAAGTGATTTCAGCGGGTTTTTTCTTGCACGGGATTTGACCGTTGAACCTGATCCGCGATCTTTTGATCTTGGCGGCCTTCGGGCCGACCATGTTCTTGTTGACTGAGTACATATCCATTTCTGCGGTAACGGCGGCTTATGGTTTCGCCCTTACGGCGACTCCCTTTGGCAAACGCCCCAAAGGAAGCAAAGGTCTTCGCCCCAAGCGTCCGGCCCCTCGCTGAGGCTCGGCGTTCCTTCGCTCCGGTATCCATCTGGGGGCATCGCCCTACGGTTGGCTTCGCTTCAACCTACATGCGATGTGTTCGACTGCGTCGAACGGCGCTGCGCGCCAATCCCCAGATGAACACCTGCGCTCAGCCTCCCGAAGGGGCGGGCAGATCAAGATCAAAAGCTGCAGGCGAGCTAACGCTCGGCCTGTTGAGTGGTGAGGGGCGGGTGTACGCCGCTCCACTGTGGGAGCGGGCTTGCTCGCGAAGGCGGCCTGACAGCCGACCAATCCCTCGCAGATGCACACTGCTCAATTGTAGGAGCGAGGCTTGCCCGCGAAGGCGACCTGACAGCCAACCAATATCCCCTAGATGTACGCTAACCCACTGTGCGAGCCTGCTCGCGATGGCGGCCTTACAGGCTGATCGGTAAAAATATCAGAACCTTCCCACAAGTCTTTCAGGTTGTCCGTCGGAAGCCGCTTATCTAACCTCCGGCATCCGTTCTTACCTATATTTTGCAAGACTACTTGGAGAATACAGATGACGAAGCCCGCTAACGGCCACGTCCTGTCATCCGCCTTGGACACATTGGTCAAACGTCCTCTAAATCAAGCAGATGACGCGGCACTAGTGAGCGCGGCCAAAGCTGTTTGGTACTCGAAGTTGAATCTTGAGAGTGAAGTTTCAGCTTTTCTGAGTCGCCACAGTGATGAGGTCGAGCTTCGTCGCGCAGGCTACTTGCTCGAGCGACTCACGCGTTTTTCATGCGTGTCTGATAGCCGCGTGTCGGAAACGTTTAACGCCCTTGAATTTTTTGTATATTCGACTTCCAGGCAAGAGATAAAGCTACAAACAGCCGTTCCGCTTCGTCGTTGCTGTGATGAACTCGCAGCCGCTTGGAGGCTGAGTGAAGGTCTTGGCCTGAAGGCTCAAGTCCTCATGCATTTCCAGACTCGGCATTACGAGGCTGAGCAACGCGAAGTGTCTGCTTGAACATGAACATAAGCGGCATTATGCGAAGCCTTGGAATGGCTCAGTTGACTCTCTCTGTCGGTTTTTACTTTGTATGGCTGGTGTCTGGTACCACGTTGAAGGATGCTGAAAGTGCGGGAGTCCGCACCAAAGTGGGTGTGTAACACCGCCCCCACCCGCTTCGCTCTCAAAGCCATGGAGGCGTGATGCTAAAAATGTGGGTTTTCATCCTGATGATTGACGGGAAGGACGTAGAGGCCTTCCCGGCCGACTCAGAGGTCAAGTGCATGGAAGTCATGTTCAAGGCGCTGGCTGTACAGCGGGACAGCAGGGAAAAGGCCTCAGGGGCTTGCTACGTCAGAGCCACTGCCATCGATGACACCGAAAGACGTCTCATCGGTCATCCGGTCGAAAGTCGCTAAAGAATCGGACCTGCCGGAACCTGTCCTGCGATGGGGCTGGATGTCACGGGACCGCGCAGGCTGCGCGACAGATCCGGGAGAACGCCCTGGGAAAATCAGGGCGCGAAGTTACGTCGAGGTGACAGAAAGCATTTCGCACGCGAAGAAAAACCCCAGTGATTTTGCGATCACTGGGGTTTTTCTTTCTGCTGTAGATCGCTCTGGCGTTGCCGGGTATCGGCGCGGAAGTTTCAGAGCCTGGCTCTCGAAAGTGTGGCGCCTAATCCCCTTCGGGCATGTGTACCGAGCCTATCCAATCAATGCGTAATGCGAAGAGAGCTAGGCGGACCACCGATAAGATCCAGCCCCTTGGCTGTTAGCAATACACCAGTAGCCCAGTCGGAATGAACAGTGCCAGAAACATATTTTTCATACTCGAGAAAACGGACACACTGCGCAGCGAACACGTGCTTAGGCGAGTATTCCGTCGCAACAGTCCGACCATAAGTGTCTGCTTCCACATAAGACGGACCATCAACAAGACCTAGCTCTTCAAAGCGAAGATCAATAGGCTGCGGAAAAGCATCCGCTAAAGCCGACAATACACGCGTTACGACGCGATCAAATTCAGCAGCATTTTTCAGGTCCATTGGAAAAGCTCTTTAGCAGGATTGGGGAACCGAGTGTAAACCATGGCCTCGCATAATGGACGCTATGGCTAATTCCTCGCCGGGGCTTTCGCGATTTCCTGTTTGCTGTTCGCAAGTAGGTGTACAGCGCTCCATATGAGAGCCGGGCTTGCCCGCGAAGGCGACCTGACAGCCAACCAATCTCCCCCAGATGTACGCCAGCCCACTGTGGGAGCGAGCCTGCTCGCGATGGCGGCCTTACAGACAGCGATGTTTATCGATCGGTAAAAACATCAGAACCTTCCCACATGTTTTTCAGGTTGTGCGTCGGAAGTGGGCTCTTTAACCTTTGGCTGTCGCTGTCAATTCAGCGACCGGGACTGCAAGCCCGCTGATAGTTTGTTAGACACCTCTAAGCGCACCTATAATCGCGGCGCTTAATCAATGGTCATCGATTTATGGTGGCTGTGTGCGGGAGATCTTCGGGTCTGCCGAGGTTGCCTAACGACTCGGTCTTGCAGACCCGCGCACAGCTGCCACCCATCATCTGCAAGTGATGCTGGTAGCTCCAACTTTTTGTTAGGAGTTTCACAATGATCAAAGACAGCCCAAATCCTCCAGAAACAGACGTAGAAACAGATTTAGAAACAAACATGGAAAACGAATCCGTTTCCCCCTACACCTGCCTCAATTCCAAAAAACTCCACGATGCCGCAATCCGTGCACTCGATCACTATCTCGCGCCACCTTCCGAGAAGAAGGCCAAAGCCCGCCAGCGTCCAAGCACAATCTTCGTCATCGCCCCCAACGTTGATTCCGAAACCCTGCTGGCCCATGCCTGTGAAACCCTGGCCTCGGCGAATGTCATGGCGAGTGAGTTGGCGTTCGATCTCACCGGCCCAGCCTGCAATCTGGCCTTGGGCATTCAGCAGATGATTTCCCTGGCGGAGTTGTCGGTGAATCGGGTGCTGGATCAGGTTGATCCGCAGGGGTAGCACAATGAAAAAGCCCGCTGGACCAGTGACGGTCAGCGGGCTTTGAGATTTTCATTGGGAGTGCGGGCCTCTTCGCGGGCAGCCACCTACAATCTAAACCCTGGCACTCACCTCACTGCGATTAACCAACGCTTCCAACGCACCACTCAAACTCGGCGCCTTCTCACCAATCAACAGATGCCAAATCCCACCGTCCAACTGGCTGACACCCTGGCAACCAAGCGCTTTCAACTGGCCTTCCGACAACCCCTTGCTATCGGCCAGCTGCAACCGAATCCGGGTCATGGCGATGCAATCCATCTGCAGCACATTCTCGCCGCCACCCAACGCCTTAAGCCATTGCTGTGCTTCAGCGTTCGCTACGGCAGCAGGTTTTGGCTCATCAACCACAGTGGCAGGGGAGGCGATAACCGCACGACCCAAAGCCGGCATCGCCAATCGAATCTCATCGGCAATGCTGTCTGCCAGCGGCCCGACCACCACCTGCAAACTGCCGCCCTTGCCCGGACGCACTACCGCCATTGCACCCAACGCTTTCAAGTCCGCGTCCGAGGCTTTGTTGCGATCGACCATGTCCAGCCGCAACCGTGTGGTGCAAGCGCCGACCGTGATCAGGTTTTCGGCACCGCCAAGCGCCTTGATGTAAGCCCCGGCACGCTCATTCTCGGCGACCACAACTTTGTCGCCAGCCGGAACATCCTCACGCCCTGGCGTCTTGAGGTTGAAGCGGCGGATACAGAAATCAAACACCACGTAGTAGATCACCGCATACGCCAGCCCCACGGGAAGCACGCGCCAGCCGTTGGTGGATTCACCCCAGCCTAGAATCATGTCGATGAAACCGCCGGAAAAGGTAAACCCCAGGTGAATGTTCAGCAGGTTGGTGACGGCCATCGACAGCCCCGTCAGCAACGCGTGCAGCAAAAACAGCAGCGGTGCGAGGAACATGAAGGCGAATTCGATCGGTTCGGTGACGCCGGTCAAAAACGAGGTCAGGGCCATGGACAGGAAAATCCCGCCCATGACTTTGCGCCGTTCCGGCAGGGCGTTGCGGTACATCGCCAGGCACGCGGCGGGCAGGCCGAAGATCATCATCGGGAACATGCCGGTCATGAACTGGCCGCCTTTCGGGTCGCCGGCAAAGTAGCGCGACAGGTCGCCGGTCACCAGTGCGCCCGTGGTCGGGTCGGTGAAGTTGCCGAACACGAACCACGCCATGTTGTTGAGGATGTGGTGCAGGCCGGTGACGATCAGCAGGCGGTTGAACACGCCGAAGATGAACGCACCGAAGCTGCCGCTCTCCATCATCAACGTGCCAAAGCCGTTGATGCCGTGCTGGATCGGCGGCCAGATGAAACCGAAGACGACGCCCAGGCCGACGGCGGCGAACCCGGTAACAATCGGCACGAAACGCCGTCCGCCGAAGAACGCCAGGTATTCCGGCAGCTTGATGTCTTTGAAGCGGTTGTACAGCGCACCCGCCATCAGGCCGCTGACGATCCCGGCCAGCATGCCCATGTTGATGCTCGAATCGAGCACCTTGAGGGTGGAGATCATCACCAGATAACCAATGACCCCGGCCAGCCCGGCGGTGCCGTTGTTGTCCTTGGCAAAGCCGACCGCGATGCCGATGGCGAAGATCAGCGCCAGGTTGGCGAAAATCACCTGGCCGGCGTCGTGGATGATCGCGATGTCCAGCAAGTCGGTGTCGCCCAGGCGCAGCAGTAACCCGGCAATCGGCAGGATCGCGATCGGCAGCATCAGCGCGCGACCGAGGCGCTGCAGGCCTTCGATGAAGTGTTGGTACATGGCGGATCTCCCTGGATTCTTATCGTTGTTGTTCAGCTCAGAGGCCATTGCTGGTGACAGGTGTGACGCACCGCGCCGGCGCTGCTCAGCTTGAGCAGGTCCTGGCTGATGCGTCGGCATTCGGTGGCGTCGAGGTGGCGCACGCGGTCCTTGATTTCACCGATTTGCACCGGGCTGACCGACAACTCGCTGACCCCCAGGCCAATCAATACCGGCGTGGCCAACGGATCGGAGGCGAGGGCGCCGCAGACCCCGACCCAACGGTTATGCACCGCCGCACCGGCGCAGGTCTGGGCGATCAGCCGCAGCAACGCCGGGTGCATTGCATCGACGCGGGCGGCGAGACCGGCGTGGTCGCGGTCCATCGCCAGGGTGTATTGCGATAAATCGTTGGTGCCGATGGACAGGAAGTCCGCGTGCTCGGCCAATTGTTCAGCCAGCAATGCGGCGGCCGGAACTTCGATCATCACGCCCAGCTCCGGGCGCTCACTCACACCGAGTTCAATGCACAACGCGTCGAGCCGCTGGCGGATGTGCAGCAATTCATCGACTTCGGTGACCATCGGCAACAGGATCCGGCAACGCGACAACGGGCTGACCTGCAGCAGGGCGCGCAGTTGCTGATCCAGCAGTTCCGGGCGCACCTGGGCCAGACGAATGCCGCGTAACCCGAGCACCGGATTCGCTTCGACTGGGAGCGGTAAATAGTCGAGTTGTTTATCGCCGCCGACATCGATGGTGCGGATGATCACCGACTTGTCGCCCATGGCGTCTAGCACGGCTTGATAGGCGGCGCGTTGCTCCTGTTCGTCCGGCGCGGTTTGGCGGTCGACGAAGAGGAATTCGGTTCGCAGCAGGCCGACGCCATCGGCACCGTTGGCCAGCGCATCAGCCGCCTCGGAACTGGAAGCGACATTGGCGGCGACTTCGATTGGCAAACCATCAAGTGTCAGTGCCGGGATGTGAGCCTGAGACTGTTGAAGCGCGCGACGTTGCTGATGATCGAGTTGCGCCTGATGCACCTCGGCCAGGCGCTCGGCAGTCGGCATCAGTTCGAGGCGACCGCCGTCGGCATCCAGCACCACCGCTTGACCTTGCTCCTGATCGAGCAGCGTCGAGCCCAGTGCAACCATGCACGGCAAGCCTTTGCCGCGAGCGAGAATCGCCACATGGGAAGTCGCGCCACCTTCGGCCATGCACAACCCTGCCACCCCTTGCTGGCTCAGTTGCAGCAAATCGGACGGCGTCAGTTCATGGGCCGCGACGATGGCGCCGGCCGGCACGTCGTAATGCCAGGCTTCGCCGAGCAGGGCACGCAGTACCCGTTGCTTGAGGTCGCGCAGGTCGTTGGCGCGTTCGGCCAGCAACGGGCTGCCGAGTTGCAGCAGCACCTCGCATTGCACGTCGATGGATTGACTCCAGGCGTGAGTCGCGGCGATGCCTTGGTCGATGGATTGATGAGCCGCATCGAGCAGCGCCGGGTCTTCGAGCAACGCAAGGTGCGCGGCGAAGATCGCTTCTTCATCGGTGTTCTTGTGCTTCTTCGCTTGAGCCAGCGTGCCGTCGATTTCGCTGCGCACTTGAGTCAGCGCAGTATCGAGCGCGTGCCGTTGTTGCTCCGGCTCATGATTACCAGCATCTCCCGGAAGACTGATCGAGTTCAGACGAAACAACGGCCCACCCACCAGACCGGGCGCCGCGCACACGCCGTGCAGCACGCCCGCTTCGGCGGGGCGATTGCGTTGGGCTATTGGCGTTGGTGCGGCAGCGTGGTTGTCTTTGGCCAGGGCTGTGGATAACGCGGCCAACAGGGCTTGCAGCGCCGCTTCGGCGTCCGGCCCCTGGCAACTGACCCGGATTTCATCCTGCTCACCGACAGCCAGCCCCATCAGGCCGATCAAACTGTCGCAGGCTGCCGATTTACCGGCGAAGTGCAGCCAGGATTTGCTCTTGAACTGTTGGGCGGTCTGGCGGATCAGCGCGGCAGGCCGGGCGTGCAGGCCACCGCGATGGGCGACATGAACATGCCCTTGAACCTCGATGCCAACGACCTCGATGTCGATCTGCACGCCGTTGGTTACTTTCGGCACGACGTGCAGCAACGGATCGCCGACCTTCACCGATTTCAGCGTAATCGGTCGTGCTTGAAAGTCCTGGCTGTTGGTCAGGATCATCAGGCTGACCAGGCTTTTGCACTGCTGGGCGACCTGGTCCAGGTCGTAGCGCAGCAGCGGCTGGCCATTGCTGACTCGTGCACCTTCCTTGACCAGCATCGAGAAACCGACACCCTGCAACTCGACCGTATCGAGGCCCAGGTGCAGAAGTAACTCGGCACCGTTATCAGCGCGCAAGGTGATGGCGTGACCGGTGCGGGCGACGTGGATCACGACCGCTTCACAGGGTGAATACAGGGTGTCGTTCAATGGATCGATGGCGATCCCGTCGCCCATGGCGCCGCTGGCGAACACCGGATCCGGGACTTTGGCGAGTGTGAGCACCGGGCCGCTGAGCGGGGCGCTGAGGGTCAGCTCTTTATTGTTGTTGTGCATGGCTCGGTCTCATCAGGAAAGCTTCAAGTCGGACTCAGTGCGTGCGCGTCACTTTGCTCAAATGGCGCGGTTGGTCCGGGTTCATGCCACGGGCGACGGCCAGGCTGGCGGCCATGACGTAGAAACTCTGGATCGCCAGAATCGGGTCCAGGGCCGGGTGTTCGGCGCGGGTCAGGGTCAGGTCGCGTTCGGCGACGTCATCCGGCGCGGCCAGCAGCACGCGGGCGCCGCGTTGACGCATGTCGGCGGCGAGGCTCAGCAACCCGGCCTGTTCGGCACCGCGTGGGGCGAAGATCAGTAGGGGATAGTTCTCGTCGATCAACGCCATCGGGCCGTGCCGCACTTCGGCGCTGCTGAAGGCTTCGGCCTGGATCGCCGAGGTTTCCTTGAACTT
This sequence comes from Pseudomonas sp. GM18, assembly GCF_000282195.1. GTDB lineage: Bacteria > Pseudomonadota > Gammaproteobacteria > Pseudomonadales > Pseudomonadaceae > Aquipseudomonas. The sequence goes on along the minus strand of NZ_AKJT01000031.1, from coordinate 5,754 downwards.
GAGTGCTGCTTCCTGGGCGATGGCGAAACCGGCGCCACGGCCGATCACCATCAAGCGCTGGGAATTGCGTAACGCATCGATCGCCAGACTCCAGTCCTGTTGCGCCGCTTCGCGTAGACCTTCCGGAAGGGCAAGACCGGCTTCCAGCAACTCCAGGTCTTCTTTCCAGTGGGCGATCAGGCGGGCACTGGCGGTGAGGGTGGCGATAAAACTCTTGGTCGCGGCAACGCTGCTTTCGGTGCCGGCGCACAGCGGCAGGCTGAATTCACAGGCTGCTTCCAAAGGCGAGTTCTCGGCATTGACCATAGAAATGCTCAGGGCGCCGCGCTTGCGCAGTAGACGTAGGCTGTTCACCAGATCCGGGCTCTGCCCCGACTGCGAGAAGGCGAACGCGACCTGGCCGCTGACCTTCAACGGCGCTTGTTGCATGGTCACCACCGACATTGGCAGCGATGCCACCGGAATGCCCAGTTGCTGCATGGTCAGGTAGGCGAAGTAGCTCGCCGCATGGTCGGAGCTGCCACGAGCCACGGTCATCACCACTTGCGGTGGCTGGCGGCGCAGACGTCCGGCGATCTCGATCATCTGCGGGTCGAGTTGCTGCAATTGGGCTTGCACGGCCTCGAACGAGGACAGCGCCTCTTCAAGCATTTTTGAAGTCAATGTCTTCTCCTTCGACCATGACGGCGGTCAGTGTGAGTGAGCGATCCAGCCGCACGCAGTCGGCCCAGGCGCCGGGTTGCAGGCGCCCGCGTTCTTGAAGGCCGAGGTAGTCGGCGGGGAATTGCGAAAGTCGTTGCGAGGCTTCGCTGATCGGCAGACCGATCTTCACCAGGTTGCGCAGGGCCTGATCCATGGTCAGGGTGCTGCCGGCCAGCGTGCCGTCGGGCAGGCGCACACCGCCCAGGCATTTGGTCACGGTGTGGCTGCCGAGCTTGTATTCGCCGTCGGGCATGCCGGCGGCGGCGGTGGAATCGGTGACGCAATACAGGCACGGGATCGAGCGCAACGCCACGCGGATCGCACCGGGGTGTACGTGCAGCAGGTCCGGAATCAGCTCGGCGTATTTGGCGTGGGCCAGCGCCGCGCCGACGATGCCGGGTTCGCGGTGATGCAGCGGGCTCATGGCGTTGTAGAGGTGAGTGAAACTGCTGGCACCGGCGGCCAGCGCAGCGACGCCTTCCTCGTAGCTGCCCAGCGTGTGGCCGATTTGCATGCGCACGCCGCGAGCGCTGAGGGCGCGGATCAAACCGTCGTGGCCGGCGATTTCCGGGGCGATGGTGATCACCCGGATCGGCGCCAATGCCAGGTATTCCTCGACTTCAGCCATCAACGCGGTGTGGGCGAAATTCGGCTGGGCGCCGAGTTTTCCGGGGTTGATGTAGGGGCCTTCAAGATGCACGCCGAGTACCCGGGCGCAGCCTTTGGACCGCTGCTCGCAGAACTCGCCGATGGCTTTGAGCACACTGGAAATCTCTTCGCTCGGCGCGGTCATGGTGGTCGCCAGCAGCGAGGTGGTACCGAAGCGCACGTGGGTTCTGGTGATGGTTTCGAAGGCTGGCGCGCCTTCCATGATGTCTTTACCACCGCCACCGTGAACATGCAGGTCGATGAAGCCCGGGAGCAAGTAAGGCAGGTCGTTGTCCGTCGGATCGCATGGCTGGCCCTCGATGGACACGACCTTGCCGTGCTCATGGATCAGCCGGCCACGAACCCAGCCGTGGGCGGTGAGGATGTTGTCTTCGGACATGGGCAGCTCTCTGGTTTAACGGTGCCGTGAATTAACGACGCAGCTGTTTGATTAGCGGCGAAGCTCTGCGACGAAGTCGTAGTAGTCATTGCGGCAATAGGTGTCGGTGACTTCGATCGGCGTGTTGTCTTCCAGGTAGCCGACCCGGGTCATCAGCAGCATGGCGGTGCCGGGGGCGATGCCCACCAGCGCGGCGAATTCGTCGCAAGCGTTGATTGCCTGAATGTGTTGCAGGGCGCGGACCACCGGTTTGCCGATGCCGTCGAGGTATTCGTAGAGGGAGTCTCCCACCGCTTGCGGCTTGGGAATGATCGACGCGGGCAGGGTGCTCATCTCGATCGCCATCACTGTGTCGTCGGCTTTGCGCAAGCGTTTGAGCCGCGCGACCTTGTCGTTGGGCGAGAGGCCGAGGCGGATCAGTTCTTCGTGGGTCGGCGGGGTGATTTCCCGTTCCAGCCATTGCGAGCCGGGGACGAAACCCTTGAGACGGAGCATTTCGCTGAAGCCCGAGAGGCGCGACAGCGGTTGTTCCAGGCGTGGCGTGATGAATGTGCCGGAGCCCTGGTTGCGGCGGATCAGGCCTTGCTCGAACAGCACTTCCAGCGCCTTGCGTGCGGTGACGCGGGAGATGCCCAGCATTTCGCTGAGATTGCGTTCCGACGGCATCGCCTGCTCGGCTTTCCACTGGCCGGCATGGATTGCCGTTTCCAGATTGCGCGCCAGTTGCAGGTACAGCGGCGTGGGCTGGGTGTCGTCAGGGCGTAGGGCCTGGAGGTCGTTCATGTAGGTTTGGTCCGATGCGGATGAAGGATTGTTGTCGCCCGGTTGTGCGGCGAAAATTAATACCACTTAAATACCATGTCAATGCCAGTACTTTGCTGTAAGCACAGCAAAGCCGTCCCTTCTGGATGGTCTTAAGAGGCATTGGTTTTAAGTGGTATTAGAGGTGGGGATTTTTAGAGCAAAGATCGCAGCCTGCGGCAGCTCCTGCAGGAGGAATTGGTATCTACCCCGTAGGAGCTGCCGAAGGCTGCGATCTTTTGATTTATTTTTTCGAAGCCGACCGAAGGTAGCGGCCAGAACACCTTGATCGTTCCCACGCTCTGCGTGGGAATGCCTCAACGGACGCTCTGCGTTCGGCTCTGGAGGGGACGCGGAGCGTCCCGGGCTGCATTCCTTTGCTGCGCGTGGGAATGATCATTACGGGGGGAGGTTACGGGCGGATTTCGATCATCGTGCCGTCCGGTACCAGGCCCCAGACTTCGCGCATGTCCATGTTGCGCATGGCGATGCAGCCGTCGGTCCAGTCCAGCGTGTGGAACAGGTTTTCCGGGTTCTCTTCGGTGTCCGGAGTGCCGTGGATCATGATCATGCCGCCAGGCTCGAGGCCTTCGCGCCGGGCGCGGGCGGAATCGCTGACGTTGGGGTAGGAGATGTGCATCGCCAGGTTGTAACGGTCGCTGACCTTGCGCCAGTCCAGCCAATAAAGGCCTTCAGGGGTGCGTTTATCACCTTCCATCAATTTTGGGCCGATGGGGCGTTTGCCCAGGGAAATGCGATAGGTCTTGATCGGCTTGCCGTCGTTGATCAATTGCAATTGATGGGCGGATTTGAGGACCAGAACTTTTTCGATGACTTTGCCATCCAGGGTTTCCGCGACGGAAGCCTGGGAGATGGCGACGAACGACAAGCAAAACAGGGCAAGCAACCAGCGCATTGAAACGATATCCCTAGAGGTGTCGCGACTATTTTATTTATAGATGTTTTTGCAGGAGCTGCTGAAGGCTGTGATCTTTTAGCGCCTGCAAAGAGGTCGAAATTGAAATCAAGTGATGACAGCCTGAGCAAGCGGCGGGATCGATTCGGACCGCACGGGGTAGACTTCGGCCCGCCGGTCAGCGAAGAAGCATTCTAATGTACGGCCCACCGTGCGGAAAGCCAGTTCGCCCCAAGGGATGTCGGCCTCTTCGAACAGCTGCACTTCCAGGCTCTCCGGGCCTGCGCGAAAATCCAGATCCACAAGCTCGGCGCGAAAGAACACATGCACCTGACTGATGTGCGGCACATCGATCAGCGTATAGATGCTCAGGTTGCGCACCCGGGCGCAAGCTTCTTCGGCGGTTTCGCGAATGGCGGCCTGTTCGATGGTCTCACCGTTTTCCATGAAACCGGCGGGCAGGGTCCAGTAACCGAGCCGTGGCTCGATGGCGCGACGGCACAGCAACACCTTCGAACCCCAGGTCGGCACGCAACCGGCGACGATATTGGGGTTCTGGTAATGAATGGTATGGCAGCTGTCGCAGACAAAACGCAGGCGCGAATCGCCTTCGGGAATGCGCTGGGTCACCGGGTTGCCGCATTGACTGCAAAATTTCATGCTTGGGTTCCTGAATGCTGCGCCTATCTTGGCGTGCAGCGGTGTCGGTCGGCAAGTTGTCGTTTCGCGACATGAGGCTGTTCGGGGGTTGGGCGGCCGGTGCGATTGGTGCATGATGCAGGGTAAGGCACAGATCGAGAAGACTCATGCTGGACGAGCTACTGCACCGGGTAAGCAATCACACGCCGCGTACGCTGGAAACCGACCGACGTTTCCCCGAAGCCGCGGTATTGGTGCCCATCACGCGCAGTGACGAACCGGAACTGGTCCTGACCCTTCGCGCCAGCGGGCTCTCGACCCATGGCGGTGAAGTTGCATTTCCCGGCGGTCGTCGCGACCCCGAAGACCCTGATCTGATCTTTACCGCCCTGCGCGAAGCCGAAGAAGAAATCGGCCTGCCACCGGGGCTGGTCGAAGTGATCGGCCCGCTGAGCCCGCTGATCTCCCTGCACGGCATCAAGGTCACGCCCTATGTCGGCGTGATTCCGGATTTCGTCGAATACCAGGCCAACGATGCCGAGATCGCCGCGGTGTTCAGCGTGCCTCTGGAATTCTTCCGCAAGGACCCGCGTGAGCACACCCACCGCATCGACTATCAGGGCCACAGTTGGTACGTGCCGAGCTATCGTTATGGCGAGTACAAGATCTGGGGGCTGACGGCGATCATGATCGTCGAGTTGATCAACCTGCTCTATGACGCGAAAATCAGCCTGCATCAACCGCCCAAGAGTTTTATCAACACCTGAAGCCATCGCTCGTATGGCGTGAATCCTGCTTTTCGCTAGTGAGCCAGCCTGGCCTTGAGGACAACAAGATGAAATACCGCCTGGGCGACGCCCGCGTCGAGACCCATCCGCAGAGCTGGGTCGCACCCAATGCCGTGCTGGTGGGCAAGGTTAAACTGGAAGAGGGCGCCAACGTCTGGTTCAACGCTGTGTTGCGTGGCGACAACGAATTGATCCTGATCGGCAAGAACAGCAACGTGCAGGACGGCACCGTGATGCACACCGACATGGGCTACCCGCTGACCATCGGCACCGGCGTGACCATCGGCCACAACGCCATGCTCCACGGCTGCACGGTGGGCGATTACAGCCTGATCGGCATTAACGCGGTGATCCTCAACGGCGCGAAAATCGGCAAGAACTGCATCATCGGCGCCAACTCGCTGATCGGTGAGGGCAAGGAAATTCCGGACGGTTCGCTGGTCATGGGCTCGCCAGGCAAGGTGGTGCGCGAGCTGACCGAGCCGCAAAAGAAGATGCTCGAAGCCAGCGCCGCGCACTATGTGCACAACTCGCAGCGTTATGCCCGCGATCTGGTCGAGCAGGAACAATGAGCACCCCTGAACGTGAGCGACCGGTCCCGTCGCCGTGCGTGAACATTTGTGCGCTGGATGAGGATGACATTTGCACCGGGTGTCAGCGCACGGTGGAAGAGATCACTCGCTGGAGCCGGATGGACAACGAGGAACGGCGCAAGGTGTTGGGGTTGTGTCATGAGCGGGCGAAATCGAGTGGGCTGATCTGGATGTTGGGCAAAAAAAACGACCTGTAGCAACTGGCGTAGCCTGCGTCCGCCCGTAGCAGCTGCCGAGCCTGCGAGGCTGCGTTCGGCTGCGCAGCAG
>NZ_AKJT01000030.1 GCF_000282195.1 Pseudomonas sp. GM18 | reverse complement strand
AAAAAAACCAGCCGTAGGAGCTGCCGCAGGCTGCGATCTTTTTTGGGGTCACTTGAGTTTCAAGTGAAAGATCAAAAGATCGCAGCCTTCGGCAGCTCCTACGACGTTCAGTTTCGATTTCGGAGTCTTCGCCCCCTATGAAGCACAACGTCATCCTTGTCGTGCTCGACGGCCTCAATTACGAAGTCGCGCGCCACGCCATGGGGCATCTGCAGGCTTACGTTGGCGCAGGACGCGCGGCGCTCTACAAACTGGAATGCGAACTGCCGGCCCTGTCCCGACCGCTTTACGAATGCATCCTGACCGGCGTTGCGCCGATCGACAGCGGCATCGTTCACAACAACGTCTCACGCCTGTCCAACCAGCGCAGCATCTACCACTACGCCACCGACGCCGGCCTGAAAACCGCTGCCGCGGCCTATCACTGGGTCAGCGAGTTGTATAACCGTTCGCCGTTCGTGGCAGCCCGGGACCGTCACACCGACGACCCGAAACTGCCGATCCAGCACGGTCACTTCTACTGGAGCGACCACTACCCGGACTCGCACCTGTTCGCCGACGCGGAAAACCTGCGCCTGCGCCATGCGCCGAACTTTCTATTGGTCCACCCCATGAACATCGACGACGCCGGGCACAAGCACGGCCTCGACACCCCGCAATACCGCAACAGCGCCCGCTCGGCCGACATCATCCTCGCCGACTACCTGCAAGGCTGGCTCGACGCCGGATACCAGGTGCTGGTGACCGCCGACCACGGCATGAACAACGACCGCTCGCACAACGGCCTGCTGCCTGAAGAACGCGAAGTGCCGCTGTTCGTCCTCGGCGACGCCTTCAGCTTCAACCAAGGCGCTGCACCGAAACAAACCGAACTGTGCGGCACCGTCTGCGAACTGCTGGGCGTGCCCCATGACAAACCTGTGTGCCGGGAGCTGCTCAAGTGAATGCCATGACCCGCGGTAAATGGCTGGCCGCTCTGTGCCTGGTGCCTTTCGCAATTTTCTTCTTCGTGTTCGAGATCGCCCCGCTGCTCTGGGTGATGATCAACAGCCTGCAATCGGAAGAGTTCGGTTGGGGCCTGGCCAACTTCAGCAAAATCTTCAACTCGAAGTTCTATTTGCAAGCGATCCAGTACAGCCTTGAGATCAGTTTCTGGTCCAGCGTGTTCGGCATCATCATTGCCGTACTCGGCGCCTATTCCCTGCGCCGGGTCGACTCGAAACTGCGCAACTTCGTGAATGCCTTCGCCAACATGACCAGCAACTTCGCCGGTGTGCCCCTGGCCTTCGCGTTCATCATCTTGCTGGGGTTCAACGGCACCTTCACCATCATGCTGAAACAGGCCGGAATCATTCAGGATTTCAACCTGTACTCGAAAACCGGGCTGATCATTCTCTACACCTACTTCCAGATCCCCCTGGGCGTGCTGTTGCTCTACCCGGCCTTCGATGCCCTGCGCGAAGACTGGCGTGAATCCGCCGCGTTGCTGGGTGCCAATGGCTGGCAATTCTGGCGGCACATCGGTTTGCCGGTGCTGACCCCGGCGCTGTTGGGCACGTTCGTGATTCTGCTGGCCAATGCGCTCGGCGCCTATGCCACGGTCTACGCGCTGACCACCGGCAACTTCAACGTGTTGCCGATCCGTATCGCGGCGATGGTGTCCGGCGATATTTCCCTCGACCCGAACCTCGCCAGCGCCTTGGCCGTGGTGCTGGTGGCGTTGATGACCCTGGTGACCATCGTGCATCAGCTGCTGTTGAAGAGGAGCTACCATGTCTCGCGCTGAACTGGGGCCCGTCGGTGTCTACCACCGGGTCATCGTGTATTTGCTGTTTGCCATTCTGTTGTTGCCGCTGCTCGGAACCTTGATCTACTCGATCGCCAGCAGTTGGTCGGCGACGATTATGCCCAGCGGTTTTACCTTGAAGTGGTACATCCAGCTGTGGAGCGATCCGCGCTTTCTCGATGCATTCGGCCAGTCGTTGCTGGTTTGTATCGGCTCGCTGATTCTGTCGGTGGTGCTGATTCTGCCGCTGCTGTTCGTGGTGCATTACCACTTCCCGAAGCTCGACGCGCTGATGAACATCCTGATCCTTTTGCCCTTCGCGGTGCCGCCGGTGGTGTCGTCGGTGGGGCTGTTGCAGCTCTACGGTTCCGGACCGTTCGCGATGGTGGGTACGCCGTGGATTCTGATCGGTTGCTACTTCACCGTGGCGCTGCCGTTCATGTACCGGGCGATCACCAACAACCTGCAAGCGATCAACCTGCGCGACCTGATGGATGCCGCACAACTGCTCGGCGCCAGCACCTGGCAAGCAGCCTTCCTGGTGGTGTTGCCGAACCTGCGCAAGGGGCTGATGGTGGCATTGCTGCTGTCCTTCTCGTTCCTGTTCGGTGAGTTCGTGTTCGCCAACATCCTCGTCGGCACCCGCTACGAAACCCTGCAGGTCTACCTCAACAACATGCGCAACAGCAGCGGCCACTTCACCAGCGCGCTGGTGATTTCCTACTTCTTCTTTGTGCTGGTTCTGACCTGGGTGGCCAATATCTTGAACAAGGACAAAAGCGAATGAGCTATGTGAGCGTCCAACACCTTCAGAAAGATTACTCGGGCACCACGGTCTTCAGCGACATCAACTGCGAAATCAGGAAAGGCGAATTCGTCACCCTGCTCGGCCCATCCGGTTGCGGCAAGTCCACGCTGCTGCGTTGCATCGCTGGCCTGACCTCGGTGGACGGTGGCCAGATTCTGCTGGAAGGTCACGACCTCGTCCCGCTGAGCCCGCAAAAACGCGGAATCGGCATGGTGTTCCAGAGTTATGCGCTGTTCCCGAACATGACCGTGGAGCAGAACGTCGCCTTCGGTTTGCGCATGCAGAAGGTCAACGCCGACGACAGCCAAAAACGCGTCGCCGAAGTGCTGAGACTGGTAGAGCTCAATGACTTCGCTGCCCGTTATCCGCATCAATTGTCTGGCGGCCAGTGCCAGCGTGTCGCCCTGGCTCGGTCTTTGGTGACCCGGCCTCGCCTGTTGTTGCTGGATGAACCGCTGTCGGCACTCGATGCGCGGATTCGCAAGCACTTGCGCGAACAGATCCGTCAGATCCAGCGCGAACTCGGCCTGACCACGATCTTCGTCACTCACGATCAGGAAGAAGCCCTGACCATGTCTGATCGAATCTTCCTGATGAATCAGGGAAAGATCGTACAGAGCGGAGACGCCGAAACCCTGTACACCGCACCCGTCGACGTGTTTGCCGCAGGCTTCATCGGCAACTACAACCTGCTGGACGCCGACAGCGCCAGCAAACTGCTGCAGCGGCCGATCACCCACCGCATCGCGATTCGCCCGGAGGCCATCGAACTGAGCCTGAACGGCGAACTCGACGCGCAGGTGCGCAGCCACAGCCTGTTGGGCAACGTGATTCGCTATCGGGTGGAAGCCCGGGGGGTGGAATTGGTAGTCGATGTGCTGAACCGCTCGGCGTCCGACCTGCATCCCGATGGTCAGCGCCTGGCACTTTCCATCGATCCGACAGCCCTGTGTGAGGTAGCCTGATGACCTTGCTGATGTTGAAGAGAGAACCGCACTGATGGCCCTGGCAATTTTTGATCTGGACGAAACCCTGATCCATGGCGACTGCGCCTCGCTATGGAGCGAACAGATGGCCCGCCTCGGCTGGGTCGATGGCGAATCCTTCCTGCGTCGCGACAAGGAATTGATGGATGCGTACGGCAGGGGCCACCTGGCCATGGAGGACTACATGGCCTTCAGCCTGGAGCCGCTGATCGGTCGCACGCCGCAAGAGCTCGAGCACTTGGTAGCGCCCTGGGTGGAAGATTTCATCGAACCGATCATCTTCAGCGACGCCACCAAAACCATCGCCGCCCACCGCAAGGCCGGCGACCGGATTCTGGTGATCTCGGCCTCGGGCACGCATTTGGTCAAGCCAATTGCCGACCGTCTGGGCATCGACGAAATTCTCGGCATCGAACTGGAAGTGGCGCACGGGGTGTACAGCGGCAACACGGTGGGCACCCTCACCTACCGCGAAGGCAAGATCACCCGCTTGCTGGAATGGCTGGACGCCGAAGAGGAAAACCTTGAAGGCGCGAGTTTCTACTCGGATTCACGCAACGATTTGCCGTTGCTGCTGAAGGTGGATTTCCCGCATGTGGTGAATCCGGATCCAGTGTTGCTCGAACACGCCGAAAAAGCCGGCTGGCCGATCCATATCTGGAAATAAAAGCAAAAGATCGCAGCCTCGCTTCGCTCGACAGCTCCTACAAATGGATGCTTACACCTGATCTTGATCGTTCCCACGCTCCGCGTGGGAATGCAGCCCGGGACGCTCCGCGTCCCAGAAGCGGACGCAGAGCGTCCATAGAGGCATTCCCACGCAGAGCGTGGGAACGATCTTCCCTAAACCAGGCTTGCGTCAATCACCAGCACCAGCTTGCCCGATACCTGATTGGTCGCCAGCTCCGCAAACGCCGCTTCGGCGTCCTCGATCGCAAACGTCCTGGCCAGTTGCGGGCTCAAACGCCCTTCGGCAAACAACGGCCAGACGTGCTGGCTGAGATCGCTGAACAAATCGGCCTTGAACTGCTCATCGCGATTGCGCAGGGTCGAACCCAGCAGTTGCACGCGCTTGGCCAGCACCTGCGCCAGATCCAGCTGCGCTTCACGACCACCCATCAAACCGATCAACACCCAACGGCCATCGCGAGCCAGCAGCTTGAGGTTCAGCGAAGCATAGTTGCCGCCCACCGGGTCGAGGATCACGTCGAACGGACCCAGATCGCCCAAACTCTCCAGATCCTTGTTGCGCACCACTCCACCCTGGGCACCCAACGCTTCACAGTAGGCCAGACGCTCCTCGGAGCCGACGCTAACCCAGCACGGGTTACCAAATGCCTTGCACAGCTGAATGGCAGCTGAACCGATTCCACTTGCTCCGGCGTGCAGAAGAACTTTCTCACCCGGTTTGAGCGCAGCCAATTGAAACAAATTCAGCCAAACGGTCGCATACACTTCCGGCAACGCCGCAGCCTCGGCCAGGGACAAACCTTCGGGAACCGGCAGCACATGCCGTCCGTCGACAACTACCTCTTCGGCCATCCCACCCCCGGCCAGCAAGGCGCAAACCCGATCGCCGACCTGCCAGGACGAGCCCGGGCCGACCTCGCTGATCACCCCCGAACACTCAAGACCCAGTGCTTGACTGGCTCCCGGCGGTGGCGGATACAGGCCTGCTTTCTGTAACAAATCGGCTCGATTGAGTCCCGCTGCCGCCACTCGGATACGAACTTGTCCTACATCGCACGTAGGACTCGGCTCTTCAACCCACTCCACTCGCCCCTCAACGCCTTGCAATGCTTTCACAGTGCCTCCATAGTGAGTCTGGACTGAGCCCGAAGCTGTAGCGCCGGGCTTTCTTGCATTATGCGACCGGCCCTTGTGGGAACCGGCGACTTCAAAGACGGCCTAATATGCGTGATCAATTGTCCCCGCGTCGAATCAGCATGAAGCATTTTTTCCCCAGCACCGCCCTCGCTCTTGTCATTGGTCTCGGTCTTTTGCCGATGTCGAGCAATTCGTTCGCAGCCAACAGCTGGGACAAGCTTCAGCCCGATCGCGACGAAGTCATCGCCAGTCTGAACGTCGTCGAATTGCTCAAGCGTCACCATTACAGCAAGCCGCCGCTCGACGATGCGCGCTCCGTGATCATCTACGACAGCTACCTCAAGCTGCTGGATCCATCGCGCAGCTACTTCATGGCCAGTGACATTGCCGAATTCGACAAATGGAAAACCCAGTTTGACGACTTCCTCAAGAGCGGCGACCTGAACGCCGGGTTCACCATCTACAAGCGCTATCTGGACCGCGTCAAGGCGCGTCTGGACTTTGCCCTTGCCGAGCTGAACAAGGGCGTCGACAAAATCGACTTCACCACCAAGGAAACCTTGCTGATCGACCGCAAGGATGCCCCTTGGCTCAAGACCACCGCCGAGCTCGACGACCTGTGGCGCAAACGCGTCAAGGACGAAGTGCTGCGGATGAAGATCTCCGGCAAAGAGCCGAAGCAGATTCAGGAAACCCTGACCAAGCGTTACAAGAATCAGCTCGCGCGTCTGGACCAGACCCGCGCGGAAGACATCTTCCAGGCGTACATCAACACCTTCGCCATGTCCTACGACCCGCACACCAACTATCTGTCACCGGATAACGCGGAGAACTTCGACATCAACATGAGCCTGTCCCTGGAGGGCATCGGCGCCGTGTTGCAGAGCGATAACGACCAGGTCAAAGTCGTGCGCCTGGTGCCTGCCGGCCCGGCCGACAAGACCAAGCAGGTGGCACCGGCCGACAAGATCATCGGCGTGGCCCAAGGCAACAAAGAGATGGTCGACGTGGTCGGCTGGCGCCTGGACGAAGTGGTCAAACTGATTCGTGGGCCGAAAGGCACCGTGGTGCGCCTGGAAGTGATCCCGGCCAGCAATGCGCCGAACGACCAGACCAGCAAGATCGTGCCGATCACCCGTGAAGCGGTGAAACTTGAAGATCAGGCGGTGAAGAAGTCGGTCCTCAGCCTCAAGCAGGATGGCAAGGACTACAAGCTCGGCGTCATCGAGATCCCGGCCTTCTACCTGGACTTCAAGGCCTTCCGTGCCGGCGATCCGGACTACAAGAGCACCACCCGCGACGTCAAGAAGCTGCTGACCGAGCTGCAGAAAGACAAGGTCGACGGCGTGGTCATCGACCTGCGCAACAACGGCGGCGGTTCCTTGCAGGAAGCCACCGAGTTGACCAGCCTGTTCATCGACAAAGGTCCGACCGTGCTGGTGCGTAACGCCGACGGCCGGGTCGATGTACTGGAAGATGAAAACCCGGGCGCGTTCTACAAAGGCCCGATGGCGTTGCTGGTCAACCGTTTGTCCGCCTCGGCCTCGGAGATCTTCGCTGGAGCCATGCAGGACTACCACCGCGCACTGATCATCGGCGGCCAGACCTTCGGCAAAGGCACCGTGCAGACCATTCAGCCGCTGAACCATGGCGAACTGAAACTGACCCTGGCCAAGTTCTACCGGGTTTCCGGTCAGAGCACCCAGCATCAGGGCGTACTGCCAGACATCGATTACCCGTCGATCATCGACACCAAGGAAATCGGCGAAAGCGCCCTGCCGGAAGCCATGCCGTGGGACACCATCCGTGCGGCCATCAAGCCGGCGGTCGACCCGTTCAAACCGTACATCACGCAGCTCAAGTCCGAGCATGACGTGCGCACGGCCAAAGACGCGGAGTTCGTGTTCATCCGCGACAAACTGGCCCTGGCCCAGAAGCTGATGGCCGAAAAAACCGTCAGCCTCAATGAAGCCGACCGTCGTGCACAACACGCCGATATCGAAGCCAAGCAACTGGCCATGGAAAACATCCGTCGCAAGGCCAAGGGTGAAGAGCCGCTCAAAGAGCTGAAGAAAGAAGACGAAGATGCCATCGCGGCCGAGCCGGACAAGACCAAACCAGAAGACGACGCCTACCTGAGCGAGACCGGGCGGATTCTGCTGGATTACTTGAAACTCAACACCGCGGTCGCCAAGCACTAAGTGGTGACAATCAAGATGATGGCAATTTAATGCTGACGCTCCCCGGAGCGTCATCAAACAGACATCATTCTGTCGTGAAATAAAGGACCGGGAGCTTTGCGCTCCCGGTCCTTTTTTTATCGCCAGAGATCGCCATGACCACAACCGAACAGCTGAGTGCCTTGAGCTCAATACTGACTCAAAGCGGTTTGCACAGCCTGTTCCAGCCAATCATCTCCCTCTCTGAACGACAGATCATCGGCTACGAAGCCCTCAGCCGTGGCCCCTCCAACAGCCCGCTGCACTCCCCCATCGCCCTGTTCGCGGTAGCGCGCCAGGCCGGTCGCCTCAGCGAACTGGAGATCGCTTGCCGTCAAAGTGCTTGCCGACGTTTCAATGAACAGCAACTGCCCGGCAAACTCTTCCTCAATGTGTCCCCGGAATCGCTGCTCGAAGCCGCCCACCAACCTGGACGCACCCTGCAACTGCTGCAGGATTTCGGCATACCGCCGAGCCAGGTGGTGATCGAACTCACCGAACAGACCCCGACCGACGATTTCCAATTGTTGCAAACCGCCCTGCATCACTATCGGGCGATGGGCTTTTCCATTGCGCTGGATGATCTGGGCGCGGGTTATTCGAGCTTGCGGCTCTGGTCTGAATTGCGCCCGGATTACGTCAAGATCGATCGGCACTTTATCGACGGCATTCACCAGGACGCGCTCAAGCGTGAATTCGTCGGCTCGATCCTGCAGATCGCCAAGGCTTCCCGGGCAAAAGTGATCGCCGAAGGCATCGAATTGCCGGAAGAACTCGCCGTGTTAACCGAAATGGGCGTCGACCTTGTGCAAGGCTATCTGCTCTGCCGTCCCCAGGAGCAACCGCCCCGCGATGCCCGAACCTTGATGCCCAAACCCAACAGCGCCGCGGCGATGCTGAACGAGGAAGCCAGCGACCTCAGCGCCCTGCTCAACGACCAACCGGCGATGGCCAGCGACACCCCGACCGCCACCGTACTGGAAGCCTTCCGCCGCCAGGCCAACCTGAACTCCCTGGCGGTGCTCGACAAGCAGGGCCAGCCGTGTGGCATCGTCCACCGTCATTCGCTCTCGGACGCCCTGCTCAAGCCCTTTGCCACCGACCTGTTCGCCCGCAAACCGATCAGCCGTTTGATGAGCGACGACTTCCTCGCCGTGGAACTGAGCCAGTCGCTGCAGCAGGTCAGCCGCTTGATCACCAGCCGCGCCCGACAACGCATCGAAGAAGACTTCATCATCACCCTCAACGGCGGCTATCTGGGCCTGGGCCGAGTGATCGACGTGCTCAAACTGATTACCGAACTGAAAATCCAGCAAGCCCGCTACGCCAACCCGCTGACCCTGCTGCCAGGCAACGTGCCGATCCAGCAATGCCTGACACGGCTGCTGCAACAGGAACGGGAATCAGTGATCTGCTACGTGGACATCGACAGCTTCAAACCCTTCAACGACATCTACGGCTACGGTCGCGGGGACGAAGTCCTACTGTGCCTGGCGCAATGCCTGAACGACCGCGTCGACCCATCCCGCGACTTCGTCGGCCATATCGGCGGCGACGACTTCCTGCTGGTGCTCGGCCCGGAAGACTGGCGCAAACGCCTCAACCAGTTGCTGGACGACTTCCACAGCCAATGCCGACGCTTCTACCGCAGCGAACACCTGGAAGCCGGCTGCTTCATCGCCCCCAACCGCCAGGGCGTACGCCAGGAATTCCCGCTGCTGTCACTGTCCATCGGCGTGGTGCATCTACATCCACAGGCCTGTGGACAACTCGATGCAAGCCAGTTGGCCGAGATGGCCTCGCAGGCCAAACACCACGCGAAGAATGTGCCGGGGTATAGCGTGCATGTGATCGATAGCCTGGCGGTGCCGGCAACCGAGGAAGCGTTGGTTGCCGGACATCGGTGATTTGCCGTACATCCCGGAGCTGCCGAAGGCTGCGATCTTTTGATCTTGCTCCCCTGCCCCCAACCCGGTGGCAACGGGGCTTGCCCGGTCCCCTGTGGCGAGCGAGCTTGCTCGCGCTGGGCTGCGTAGCGGCCCCAAAAAATCCGGCCATATGGCCAATTTTATGAGTGCTCCGCACTCAAGCGGGAGCAAGCCCCCTCGCCACAAAAAGCCGCTAGACGCTACTCCGAAGACCGAGCCCGCAACCGCCGCCCAATCACATCCAGCACATCACAGCCATCGCGCAGCGGAATGGCACAGAGCAAGGCAAAATCACTGAGAATCATCGAATCGCACTCGACTGAACCGCGCATGGACAAGTTCTCAAGCACTTGGGTGACGGCGCGGATTCGGTAGCTGGCGGCTTCGGTCAGAATATCCAGCGGTGCATGGGTATCGACAAACAGGGTGGGCATGTCGGTGCAATTGCTGGTCAACGCCATGAAGCGGTTTTTGGGGTGGGGAATTGGTTTTTCGTAGGGTGGATCAGGATGAAGTGTTGGCATTTGAGACCTTCCGATGAAAATAGGAGCTGCCAAAAGCCTTCCTACAGGCTTGGGTGGCAGCTATACGCGGGGTAGGAATACCGAGCATCGGAGACTCGACCACGCCGAAGCGTGCCCGCGCATAGCCGCCGCGACAGATATTACGGACGCACATTGACGGCCGCAAATCTGACTTCGATTGCTAACGCATTACCGATGCTATTAAAGGGTTCCTACACCCCCTCACTGATATTCAGTGACCACCAAAGCCTACCGATCGAGCTCACTGCGCACCAGTTCACGAAAACCGCCACAACTTGAAGGAAACTTCCGAAGACCTTGCCCGGAAATTTCGCTCAAAGAAGGCAAACGTAGCGGAAAGCTTCGCTGAAGCCTGGCTTGATTTTTCCACTGTGGGCTAGCCGGTTTCGACCTATAGCTGCCAGTGGCGACAGGCAGAAATAGGCCAGAAGCGGTCACTCAGGTCAGCACAACTGAATTCACTCTCGCGATTAGCTGGGATATCTTGTCGAACTGTAGATCCACCCAGCGCATCAAGGACGCCAGCGCTCAGTTCGCTCGTGATACATGGTCAGCTAACCACACCTAAGCTATCGGGAGTGATGACTCTTGGGTGGAGCTTCACGAAAACAGTCTTGGCTGCATAACAGCACTTTCAGTGGTTCGTGATGGGCGGTTTTAATAGGTTCTGATGTTAGGCACACCTACAATTCGCTGTTTTATATTTAAATCTTTTTCAAGGTCTAATCATGGAGGGCACATAGTGAAACTGTTTGGCGTTAAGTTGCTTAAGCCGATTGAGAGATCGAATGTGATCGAGATAGCTAGTATTCTACCGGCATGGCTTAAGGAAAAAATTGACAGCGAAGAGATGACACTTGCGCAAGCAAAGAAAGCACTCAATGATGAGCTTGGCGCGTTTCTTAAAACGCTTGATCCAGACGACGCCGAACTCTTCTGTGAATTCATGGAAGAAGAGGCGTCTTTACTAGCGGATGCAGCAGATGATGACTTTAGCAGAATGCAGTCCGAGCAAAAAAAATGGAGCTTTTATATTAGGTTTCAAGTTTCAAGACCGCTCGGAATTGATCAGTGCTCAGTGAGTTTCCTAGATAAATACATTATTGAATCCGACTCTGGAGGATCGTTGAAGGATGCCAACATTCTCAGACTGAAAAATTTAGAAAATTTGGTGTGGAGTGAGCTTGCTCAGATTTCAAAAAAGGTCGAGCAGGCTTTGATCCTGGCTTTCGCAGAATTAGGAATAGGCATTGCCTATCCTGATAACTTGGCATCGGCAGCAGAACTTGAAAAGACTAAAAAATTACTAGAGAAAGATTTTATCAAGCAGCACACCAAGCGCCATGAAGACCATGTTGAGATACCGTTGATTCACTGGAGCGACAAGTTTGGCGTCGTACCGTTTTTGGCAAACTCTGTAGGTTGGGATACCAAGGCAACTCAAGAAAGGGCGGCAATCGACATCGAAAAATTTAACTGTGCCTTTGCTAAGAATTACGATCGTTTGCAGAATGTTTTTGTCTTTGAAGATACTTTCAAGAAGATTGAAACAGCTACGGCAATCCTGACCACATCGCTTTTTGATGATTCGCTCATAAATAGAATCATTCTATCAATGACTGCTATTGAGGTCTTGTCGGATAAGCCGCTCCGTTCAGATGCTGAACTTGATGCTTTGAATTTTCTAGCTGAAAAGCTGAGTGAGGCCGACATTGGTGATGAGGTTAAAAAGTCTCTGAGTTCGGGACTGGAGTCGTTGAGGAGTCAGTCGATCGGTAAAAGCTGCAAGGCACTTGTAAAAGCTCTCCTGACTAAGAAGGACGCTGAGCTTTTTTATGATCTCTATAACTACAGATCACAGCTAGTTCATGCTGGAGCGCTCAAGGTAGATCAAGGGGAGATGTACAGGATTTATGTGGACTCCTACAGCTTGGCCAAAAGGGTGCTGGAAGCCTATGTAGAAAAAATATCCAGCGTTTCAGGTTGATCTCGTCGTCGCGGAGTGGGGGTTGAGGCCACCTAAGTATTTCAGCGGGCTGCAATCCTCGGCTCCTCAAGCTCGTGAGCTCGATCAGTGCATTTCGCAATAGCACTGATTTGATGCAAATGCCCCTTATTTCAGGGATAGTAGCTGTAGGTTGCAATGGTTTTCATGGCTTGTCCACCACTTCAGGGAGGACAAGATTGGTCTGTCACTACAGAGTCGCTGACTGCCACAAAGCAGCCGGTGATGAATGACGGAAACCAGCCAGAAGCAACCACTTTACGGGTCCACGAAAAAGGGGTGGGTCAAAAAGCAAGTGGGACGCCGCCCAGATACTGTCAATATAGACACCAAAAAACTATTAAGCCATCATCTAATATTAAGGCTTTAATGGAGGTACTGTGACATCTCTTATAGCTTGGGTTGCAGTTGACAGTGTGGGGCCAAGCGCGCTGTATTTTGCAAGTGATAGTCGCATTACATGGGGCGATGGAAGGCGCTGGGACTTCTGCAAAAAAGTATTTAGTTCGAATACCGAGCCGGAAATTTTGGGTTTCTGTGGTGATGTTCTGTTCCCCGTACAGGCGCTCGGCCAAGTTATTTCTCTAATTGACTCCGGATATCTTTATAAAAAGTCAGACTCAACTAGAGAAAAATTCATTAAAATAGCTGAGGTGATTGAGCAGATATACTCAACATATCCTGAGCCACACTCCTCACCATTTACAATTATTCATGGAGTCAGGCTGGGTGAAGGGAATTTGGCAAGGTTCGAGGTGAGCATACTTACTTGGTCGAAGTTCGATGGCTTCAAGATAGAGTTTATTCCGACTTTAGAAAAATTCGAGCAAAGTGACCCTAAATTGATTGTCGCCCTTGGAAGTGGAACTGGCGTGATCAAAAATATTGAAAGTTGGTGGGAGCAGTCAGATGTCGGAGGAACAAGTCGCGCGGTGTTCTCAAGCTTTTGCGAGGCTATTACAAGCGGTACTGATGCTTGTACGGGGGGGGCGCCACAGCTAAGTACTTTACAGAGGAAGGGTGTCGGAAAGGCTTTGGGATACGTATCTTTTGAAAATACTTATTTGTCGGGAATTATTGTGAATCAGAACTGCAATTTGAACAATATTAAGTTTTACAACTCATCTTTTGAGATTTGTGATCCCGTCACAAGAACTCGAAAGGAAGGCGCTCAAAGGCAGCCTAAGCCAAAAATGTAAAACGTTAACACTATATGCAAAATCGACTCGGTAAAGAATTCTAGATTAAAATTCTTTACCGAGTGGGTTTCGCTCCCACGATCTTCCGCTTATCAAGCGGTTGCTTTGCCTATCTAAGCTACCGGTCAGATGTCTTTATATCGCATGAGCGATCGTGCAGCAAGACCTCTTATGGCCACTGAAAGCTTTTTCGTGAGCACAATTTTCTATTACTGGCTGTTAACGAATCTACCCGGAAAAATCGCACATGTGATACATCGCCTCTCGTCAATTTTGTCCTTTTTATCCCTCTCGAGAGGCGGCTTTGGGTCGGAAGCTGCCCTTGGTGACAGGCAGAAATCGGCCAAAAGCTGCCGCTGGTGATAGTGTGCAAATAACCAAAAGCCGACGCTCACGCCTGTCTACGGAACCAGAGGCGACTCACTTAAGCGGCAAAATCGACTTGTCCCCCAGCTGAATAAGCTTGAACTCAACGTTAGAAGTTGCCTCTCTGTAAGTGGCCTCACTGTCATCAAACGAGGCTGCCACGATGCTTTGCAGCCCTTTCTCGGACGACAGAAGCTGGAAGAGCGCCTGTTGGCTTTTGGTAGCCATTGAGTGCTGCCCAGGCTCGTCCAGCAACAGGAAACCCAAGTGATTGCCATTGACCGTGTGGTGAGAGGAGGTTTGGTAAATGGAAAGCAGGTAGCTCCAGATCAGGCGAACAAAGTCGCTGGCGCTGGACTCCCGGGCAATGTTGCCCTTGCCTTTGGGACTGTCATCGCTTCTTCTAATATTTGGAGCTGTGGGGGAGTCGAGGGCTGCGGAATTGAATGGTTGTCTTTGACCATTGATCTCTCTGAGTTCAATCTTGGCGAGGTACGGGAGGAGATTCTCCCTGTTGAACTCGATGTCCTCGATTGCCGCGCTGTGATAGTCGAATGCACTGATGTTGGCGCGGAACATTCTTTCGAAGAGTGAATACTTAGCTAGGTCAGCGGGCGAGTAGTGATCGCTTGGCATCATCCCCCGACCTTTTTGGTTATCGAGGAAGCGTTGTGACAGCGCGCCGAGAGCATCGAGTGCCCGATCCGAGCTTTCTTCAAACTTAGTGAGCCCTTCAAGCTCCATCTCGATTTGCACTTGCAGCCTGATCCCCGATTTGGAGACAGACGAGTTGGAGTTCAGGTCGGATCGTAGTGCCCTAAGCGCAGACTTTGTAGCGGACAGTGTTCTTGCCAGCTGGTCCTTCAGCGCCTCAGACTCTTTGATGGACTGTTCAATTCCACCCTTTTCTCTTTCGAGCATTCGCAGCTGGGCAGACAAGTAGTCTATGTTGGTGTCGATATCCATGTGCGGCGTACTCTCATGCAGGTCTACGAGAGAGTTGCCAATAGATTGATGGCAGGCTGGACAAGAGTTGCTTGCTGTTGACAGGCTGAGCGATGCACCGAACTTGATCAGCTTCTGTGCAGCGTGGTTTTTGGTCAGTTCATCTTTGGCCTGTCGAGTGTTGAGTCTGTTGCTGTTTAGGTTGACGCGCAATAAGGCGAGATCACCCAGGCAGGTCTCATAAGCAACTGTAAAGCGCTCAAGTTCATTGGTGTGCTTTTCAATTGCCTGAGTGATTTCTTGTGTTGGCGTTTCACCCTGACTAGAGAGTTTCAAGCCAATAATTTGGTGCTCACTAATCTTGCGCTGCCTATACTCCAAGATACTCTCTGTTACACCCTCAGAGGTTTTGTGGAAGTTGACTAGCTCAGCATTGAAATCTGGCACGGGCGCTTTCGAGATATTGGAAAATTTGAAACTCTGCTTGAGGGTTTCACCCAAAAGCGTTCGGTAAATAATTTGCCATTCATCATAAATTTGCTTGGATTCTTGATCCAATATGTCGCGTTTGGCATCTGTATCGAACACGTCTGTGCCAACCAAGAAGTCGACGATCTTGATGCGCGCATCTCTTACGCCGAAATATGGAAGGTTTGCAATGTAGTCAGTCCATCCACGTTTCTGCTCGATCACCATCGCGGCGAAGATGTACTGTAAATAAAGCTTTGCTGGTTTGTTGTTTGTCCTCGGCACGAGCGGCAACTGCAGGCCGAGAAATTGCTCAAAGTATCTAAAAAAACCCTCTTCGATCTGAGCGCTGTTTGCGTCATGAATGAACTTGTAGAGGGTGGGGGCCGTTTCACCCTTAGTCAGCCCTGAGCACTCTTGGATCCGTACGAGCTTCGTGCTGAGCCCGTTTTCTCTAACGCTGCGTCTTGCGGTGATGGTCTTGCCATTGCTCTCGATTTCGATTGTAACTCTGGAGGTCTGGATCTGATGCTTAAGCCCCTCGTGCTCTAGATAGTCCTTCAAGGCATAGGTCAGTGCATTTTCATTCTGCGCACCCAGTAACTCTTCCATACCCACGGCATACATGATCGCGTGAACGATTGTACTTTTACCGGCGGAGTTTCGGCCACGGATGATGTTCAAGTTGCGGTTGAATTCTGTAAAGAATCCAAACGGCCCATTATCCGTCTGAATGTCGATATGGATTGCTTTGACGTACATCGTTATTCCCATCCCTTGGACACGGTACTCACCATGTCTTCCGTAATTTTCTTCCCGATCGACTTCAAGGCAGCCTTTTCTTCGCTGAGTACGGAGTCGTCTGCAAGTATCAGTTCCACATAAGATTTGCCGGAGGCAGTGAGCTCAAATCCCGTTGTGGTGGGCGCTATCAATGATTCACTGAACGCAAGATTAAGTGCAATTGCCATTGCAGGATCAAACCCCCAGATTGGGAGCTGCAATTGACCTTGCTCTGCACCGACTGTTAGTGAACGTGTACGCTCGGGTGTCTTGAGCGCCCAATTCAACAGGTGGATTTTTGGAAGGCTTGATCTGCCGCCACGTCCGGACAGATGGAGAATCAGAAGCGCCTGGGAAATTTTGTAGAGAGGGCGAAGCTCCGAGAGTACCGGAATCGGCCGCCTTATAAATTTGAGCTGAGCCATGATTTACTCGTTGAAGTCCAGTTCGCAGATCGCAAGCCATCGCGCGACAGTCCTTCGCACCACATCACTTGCCATGGACTTGTCTATGTTGAGATGGCGATCAGTGGTCAGGTATTCCATCAGCCTATCCCTCACCAGTGAGGTGAGTTCCTCCGGTGTTGCGTCAGACGTCAGTCCCCATTCCAAAACGTCTTGCTCAAAGGTATTCACTATTCGGGCGACGTTTACATACGTTTGGGGCGATCGGTCATACAGGGACTGAAAATATGTGTCGTGACCCAGGAAGTTGTTGGTTGTCAGCTTGATCAAATCTTCAATTTTCTTGGCGGGTCTCCCTGGCATTCGCAGGCGACACTTCCTTTCAAGATTCTCGTCATACGGCTCAGGAGTAGTGCTCACTTTGGGCAAAGACTCTGTCGGCGAGCCCAGGCATGGAGGCAGACCTTCTGTAGTCCGCAGCAGATTGAATTCTTTTATGTAGAACTCATGGTCATGGAGCAGGATCGTGAAATTTTCATCGAGGTGTGGAAGGCTCCACCCCCTGACTTCTGTCTGTTTGGTCTGGGTATAGGAGTGCAGCTTGTTTCTGCTAATTTCGGGGGTGACAAAACACCAATTTTTGATTTTTGTACCGCCCAGAATTTTCTGTAGATCAACAGCATAATCTCTGAGTTTTTTCAGATCGTCGTTGATCTTCGTGCGCTGCTTCTCATAGAGCTCGTCTTGATGATAGAGCCGGTCTGGGCAGTAACACTGAAACGCATATCCGGTGTGTTTCGTGTATCCCTCGATCCCAAAATCACCAGGCGAGGCGGGTATATGCTGATATCCGTCGCCGCCATGCTTGAGTTTAAATGCGAGCTGACACTGCGCTTCCCAAGTTATACCTGTGAATTTGCCAACGGGTGTAGTTATCACTGCATGCCTGCCTTGTGAATACTCATCGGGAGGCGATGCTCATCGTATCCTTCCGAAATCTATTGGCGCCGGTGGGACACCATCTGTTTACTTCGCGTGGCCTTTCGACCTCGGATATTTCAGAAGCTATCAAATCGCTATCAACCGGTCTAGCAGGAACCGGTAATTTGGATTCGATAAATACATGGGCTGTTTATCTGTACAGCATGAATCGCACCCAGTTTTGCAGGTAACGTTCGGGGGGCGATTCTTGGCTGACCATACTTTTTATAATCTGCGGCAACTATTGGCCGAAAGCAGCTCACCATAGAATTTACAATTGACCATCGTTCCCCCCACACAACGCTTACTTATCGAAGATCATCGAATGACTACTCAGCATCTCCACCCGCCAACCCTTTCAACTTCATCTCAGCCAACGGATGCCCAGCCTTCAAAGCAATACGCCAAAACCGAGCCGCTTCCACCGGATCCGGCGCCTTGCTCGGCGTCCCGGCCAGGCTGATCACGCCAACCTGATACGCCGCCTTGCCATCCCCCGCCAACGCCGCCAGGCGCAACAATCGCACCCCCTCCTCGCGCGCCCCAAGACCGACGCCGCGAAAGGTCAGGATGTGGCCGTAGAAGCTCTGGGCGCCGACATCCCCCAGGTTCGCCATGCGCGCGAACTGGCCCTCGAGCCAACGCCAGCCTCGCGGCTGGCGCACAAACCACGACCAGTGGAACAACCGGCGGGCCAGCCAGTAACCGGTCCGCGCCTTGAGTCGTAGAAACACTCAGGCTTCCGCCGACTCGGGGTACTCGTATTCGAACACCCGCACCACTTCCGAGGCATGCCAGGACGCGGCAGCCACGCCGTCGGACGGTCCGGAGAAGCGCCCGAGGCGCTCGACACATTCGAAGAAGCCAGTGCGCGGCAAGCGGCTGGCGCCCTGGCTGATCACCAGCGAGCTGCGCAGCGGCTGCTCGGCCTTGGCGTCCAGCGCGGCCAGGTGTTCAAGGGCGGCGGTCAGGGTTTGCATGGCGGGCGTGGGTAGCTGCAAACGCTCCAGCAATGCCCGATACGTCAAAAGATGGCGCTGACGGCGCGCCTGATCCAGTTCCCCCAACAATCCATCCCAATGTTGACGACTGATGCGTACGCTCACGATTCATCCCTCCATCCCGGCACCGTCAATTCCCAGGCGAGGCTGCGGCGAATAGCAGCGTCAGGTTGACGCTCACCGCTTTCGATCAAGGCGAGATATGACGGGCTGATGCCTACCGTGCGGGCAAGCGCCTCAATGGCGATGCCCTTCCCTTCGCGCAAACTGCGTAGTTGATCCAGACCCGGAAGAGTCTGGTCTGATGTGGCCGCGGGACGCACTGTGGCTTCGCGCGGTGGTTGTTCGTTGATGCCTGCTGCTTTCAGTAGAGCCTGATACTGAGCCCATGGCAGAACCGCATATTCTGGTTCGCCTTCGCGTGTAATTATCTGAATATCCATGACTACCCCGTAGGACAACGACACGTAGCGAGTCGGCACTTTTCCCTAGAAGTGTAATCCTAACAGCGGCCAAGGTCGCGGGGGGTATGAATATGGATGATCCTGAATCGGTTCAGTTTTTTTTCGGCCCCTGAAGTTGCAGTTGTTCCGGGGTATCGGGCAGGCGTTCAACCACCGCGAGTTTTTCCGGCGCCTGACGATTGCGCCAGGCGCGGAAGGCGTTGAGTTCGTCATCGAGGACTTTCATCAGCCAGGCCAGCACGGCAATGTCGTCGAGCATGCCGAACACCGGGATGAAATCCGGGATCGCATCCACCGGGCTCAGGAAATACATCAGGCCGGCCACCACTGAAACCAGCGCTTTCGGGCTGATGGCCCGGTACTCGCCACGCCAGTAGGCCAGGCAGAGTGCCTGTAACAAGCGCAGATCGTCCTTGAGTTTGCCCAGACGATTGCCCTGGCTGGCACCTTTGCTGGCAACCGCGAACAGCAGGGTCGGCAGACGACCACGGGCGAGCAGGCGCCCGGCCAGTGGCAGGAAACGGGCGAAATTCCAGGGCATTTTCATTTTTTCCTCCCACTGAAATGTTATCCACACAAATTGTGGATAACCTTGTGAACAGAGCTGCATTTCACCGCTGGAAGCCCCGTTTCACAAGGGCCCTGCTCAGATCGGGCGTTTTTTACTCACATAAAAAAACCCAAGATTTCATTGACTTGGCGCACCGGTCCGTCTAGCTCGGGCACTCTCACTGGCTATGACTCCAGCGTACCGCATCCGTTCGCTTTGTTTACCTTCACTGAACCCCAGATGCAACAACGCCCCGCATAAGCGAGGCGTTGTTGTCAGAGCAGACGCGGATTACTTGGCGTCGTCTTGTTTGGCTGGATCCTTGATGGCCAGCAGCTCCAGGTCGAATACCAGCACCGAGTTGGCTGGAATCGCCGGGCTAGGGCTTTGGGCGCCGTAAGCCAGGTCGCTAGGGATGTACAGTTTGTACTTCTCGCCAACGTGCATCAGTTGCAGGCCTTCGACCCAACCCGGAATCACACCGCTGACCGGCAGATCGATCGGGCTGCCGCGCTCGACGGAACTGTCGAAAACGGTGCCGTTGGTCAGTTTACCGGTGTAGTGAACAGTCACTACGTCGGTCGGCTTAGGCTGTGGGCCATCGGCCTTCTTGACCACTTCGTATTGCAGGCCGGAAGCCGTGGTGACGACACCGGCTTTCTTGCCATTCTCTTCGAGGAATTTTTTGCCGGCGGCTGCCGACTCTTCGCTCATCTTGGCCAAACGCTCTTCGGCACGCTTCTGCAGCGCTGCGAAGGCTTCAACCAGTTCCTCATCCTTCAGTTTCTGTTCTTTCTTGCCGACGGCATCTTCGATGCCTTGGGCTACGGCTTTGGAGTCCAGATCATCCATGCCTTCCTGAGCCAGGCTTTTGCCCATGTTCAGGCCAATGCCGTAGGAAGCTTTTTGCGCCGGGGTTTTCAGCTCTACGCTGGTCTGCGAATCACAACCCGCAAGTACCAGGCCAACCAGGGCCACCGCCGCCGCCAACCGATGCTGTTTCATGCTATTTCCTTGTTCATGCGCCTAAAGGGCAATCGAGTAAAGCCGCGAGCTTATCAGGCGGCCACGACCAATGGCTACCGGCATGAGAGCAGGAAACTTCCGATAAGTTCAGGTGTTTAAACGCATTTCGGGATTAGAAGGATGAAGCTTCTGTCATCTGGCTCTCACAGACCCAGATGCCGGTTCCCACAGCCCTTGGCGTAATGGCCTCTTGCCGCACTTCGTCAGCTGAGGCATAAGAGAGGTACAAATTGACAAGGATGTTTATCTTGCGCCTCATATTCCGCTTGCTGATTCTGATCGCAGTACTGCTGGGGCTGGGCCTTGCGGTGGTGCTGTACTACGTCGCCAACCCGAAATTGCCGGCCTGGTCACCGGCGCAACAGGTGCATTACCTGGAGCAATGGAGTGCCGCAGACCGCCAAGCCTACTATTTCACGCCTCAAGGCACCCAGGTCAAAGGCTTGCGCTATGACTGGTTCAACGCCCTCGAACTGCCCTTCTCGCAAAAACGATTCGCCGCTCCCGAATACCTCGCACGCTTTGGTTTTCTGATCGATCCAGGCCAGAAAGCCACACCAAACAATCCTGGTAACCTGCCCGTCGGTTTTGCCCGTCATCAAAACCCTGGCAGCCAGGAAGAGTTTCTGGACATCACCTGCGCCGCCTGCCACACCGGCGAATTGCGCTTCAATGGCCAGGCCGTGCGCATCGACGGCGGCTCGGCCCAGCATGTGTTGCCGTCCAGCGTCCCGACCCTGCGTGGCGGCAGCTTCGGCCAGGCACTGGTGGCCAGCCTCGCCTCGACTTATTACAACCCGTGGAAATTCGAACGTTTCGCGCGCAATGTTTTGGGTCAGGACTACGACGCCCGGCATCAACAGCTACGCCAGGACTTCAAAATCTCACTCGATACCTTCTTGAAGGTGGCCTGGAACGACACCCATCGCGGGCTCTACCCCACCGAAGAAGGCCCCGGCCGTACCGACGCCTTCGGGCGCATTGCCAACGCCAGCTTCGGCGACGCCATTTCGCCGGCCAACTACCGCGTGGCCAACGCGCCGGTGGACTACCCGCAACTGTGGGACATGTGGACCTTCGACTGGGTGCAGTGGAACGGTTCGGCGCAGCAACCGATGGCCCGCAACATTGGCGAGGCTCTGGGTGTCGGCGCCACGCTGAATTTCTTCGACGGCAGTGGGCAGCCCCTCAAGGGCGACGACCGCTACCCGTCCAGCGTCCGGGTGCGCGATCTGCACCGGATCGAACAAACCCTGCAACGACTCAAGCCACCCGCCTGGCCAGAAGCCCTGCTGGGCACCATCGACAAGCCCCTGGCCGCGAAAGGCCGCGCTCTATTCGCTGAAAACTGCGCCGGATGCCACATACCCCGCGTCACCCAAAGCGACGGCAGACCGGTGCAACATCTGAAATTGCTGCCCGTGGAGGTGATTGGCACAGACCCCGGCGCCGCCAACAATATTGCCGACCATCGCTTCGATCTGACGGCCTTGAAGTGGGATCCGGCAGAGCTTGCGCAACTGGACGTGCAACTGCATCCAAAACCCACGGAACCCTTGGATTTGAGCCAGTTGTCTGTGGCCAAGGGGCTGGCCTACGTCACTGCTTTCGTGGGGAACCAGGCCTACCGCGCAGCCAATGTGACGCCAGCGGAGCGTCCAAACCTGGACGGTTTCGGCCTGCCTATCGGCGTTCAGGAATTGCGCAGCTATAAAGCCCGACCATTGGCGGGCGTCTGGGCCACGCCACCGTTCCTGCACAACGGTTCGGTGCCGAGCATTTACCAACTTCTCTCGCCCCAGGATGAACGCGCAACAACGTTCTACAAGGGCACCTTCGAATACGATCCCAAACACTTGGGCTATCGCACCGAAGCCTTCAACAACGGTTTTGTGTTCGACACGCGCATTACCGGCAACCACAACAGCGGTCACGAATTCCGCGCAGGCGAGCGCGGTAATGGCGTGATCGGTCGCCTGCTGCAACCGCAAGAGCGCTGGGCGCTGCTGGAATACTTGAAAGTGTTGGGCGGCCCGCTGGAGTCGCAATTGCCAGACCACCTCATTAGTCAAAAGGATTGATCCATGCTGATCACGCTCTGGCTGCGTCTGGGTGCCTTCCTTGGTAAAACCCTGCTGTGGTTGTTGGGTCTGGGGGTACTCGGCTGGGCACTGACCATGGCGTGGTCCGCCTGGCAGCATCGCGGCCCGGTGTCGGCTGAAGAGCTGATTCCGGACGGCGAAGCGGCGATGACCCGGGACATCATCCAGACGGCGGTACGGATCGTCGATCAACACCGAGAAAGTACCCGCTATCTACGCGACGCCCATGCCAAGGCCCATGGCTGCGTGAAAGCCGAGGTTCAGGTGTTGCCGGATCTGGCGACAGCGCTGCGCCAAGGCGTGTTCAGCGAACCCGGCAAAACCTGGCAAGCGACGATGCGGCTGTCCAATGGCAATGCCTATCCGCAGTTCGACAGCATCCGCGATGCCCGGGGCATGGCGATCAAGTTGTTCGATGTGCCGGGTAAACAGCTGCTGAGTGATCGACAAGGGCGTAACGAACAGGATTTCGTGATGTTCAACCATCCGAACTTCTTTGTCAGCGACGTCGCCGAGTATCGTCAGAACGTGGCCGCTCAGGCTGACGGAAAAAAGGTGATGGCGTTCTTCCCGGCTTGGGACCCGCGCACCTGGCAGGTTCGCCACCTGTTTATTGCACTGGCGACACTCTCCCCCGCCCCGGCAAGCCCGACCCAGACCACCTACTTTTCGGTTTCGCCGTACAAGTTTGGTGAGGCCAACGTCAAATTCCGGGTGTTGCCGGATCCTGATAGTTGCCCGGCCTACACGTTGCCCACGCAAAATCAAAACCTGCCAAATTTTTTGCGCAGCGCGTTGAACCAGCAGTTGTCGACTGACCGGGTGCCGGCCTGTTTCGTTCTACAGGTTCAGCGTCAGGATCCGGGCCAGTACATGCCGATCGAAGACACCAGCATCGAGTGGCGTGAACGCGACGCACCCTTCGAAACCGTGGCCAGGATCAAGCTGCCCGCCCAGGATTTCGACACCCCGGCGCTGAATCTGCAATGCGACAACCTGTCGTTCAACCCATGGTTCGGCCTTGAAGCCCATCGGCCGATTGGCGGCATCAACCGGTTACGCAAAGCGGTGTACGAAGCCGTGAGTGACTACCGGCACAGCCGCAACGCCGAACAATGAACAAGACACTTAAGCCGGAATGAGATCTGTAGCAGCTGCCGAAGGCTGCGTTCGGCTGCGAAGCAGTCGTGAAATCGACTGACGCAGTCTGCCTGACACACCACAATCTCTGGTTTTACGACTGCTACGCAGCCGAACGCAGCCTTCGGCAGCTGCTACAAGGAATGTGGCATAGCGGAAATTGCTGGCCTTACCCGAACAGGTCGCTTTTTCAGTGAATCCGGCACAAAGCCAAATCCCAGACAGCAAAAAGCCCGCATTAAGCGGGCTTTCTGTGGTGATCTGGCGTTCAGTGTTCCAGATACCGAATATGGCGCAGCGGACGGGACTCGAACCCGCGACCCCCGGCGTGACAGGCCGGTATTCTAACCGACTGAACTACCGCTGCGCGAAACGCTTGAAACGAATGGTGGGTGATGACGGGATCGAACCGCCGACATTCTGCTTGTAAGGCAGACGCTCTCCCAGCTGAGCTAATCACCCTTCGCTTCGTTACGGGACGCATTATGCCACAAGTTTTCGTAAAGTGTTGATTTAATTGAAGTTTTTTTCAAAAAATCCGAAAACCGGTGAAACGACACAACCCGATGGAACAAGGTACAAACTTGAGACAGAAAAAAACCCGCCTCAGCGGGTTTTTCCGTGGTGACCTGGCGTTCAGTGGTCCAGGTTACCGAATATGGCGCAGCGGACGGGACTCGAACCCGCGACCCCCGGCGTGACAGGCCGGTATTCTAACCGACTGAACTACCGCTGCGCTAAACACTTGAAACGAATGGTGGGTGATGACGGGATCGAACCGCCGACATTCTGCTTGTAAGGCAGACGCTCTCCCAGCTGAGCTAATCACCCTTCGCTTCGGTGTGGCGCGCATTCTACGGAGCGACCCAACCTCTGGCAAGCACTTTTTTAAATAATTTTCTCAGGCCTTCCAAAGGCTTAGAGAAGGGTTGGCCTATGACCCGGCGAAGACAATAATGCCCCCCTTTGTATAAAGGAGAGACTCACCCCATGTGGTTCAAAAACCTGCTTATCTATCGCCTAACCCAAGATCTGCCTTTTGATGCCGAGGCGTTGGAAACTGCACTGGCCACCAAACTGGCGCGTCCATGTGCAAGCCAGGAGTTGACCACCTACGGTTTCGTCGCGCCATTCGGCAAGGGCGAAGACGCACCGCTGGTACACGTCAGCGGAGACTTCCTGCTGATCGCCGCCCGTAAAGAAGAACGCATTCTGCCGGGCAGCGTCGTGCGTGACGCAGTGAAGGAAAAGGTCGAAGAGATCGAAGCCGAACAAATGCGCAAGGTCTATAAAAAGGAACGCGATCAGATCAAGGATGAAATCATCCAGGCCTTCCTGCCCCGCGCCTTTATCCGTCGCTCGTCGACCTTCGCCGCCATCGCGCCGAAACAGGGCCTGATCCTGGTTAACTCGGCCAGCCCGAAACGTGCCGAGGACTTGCTGTCCACCCTGCGCGAAGTGATCGGCTCGCTGCCGGTGCGTCCGCTGACAGTGAAGATGTCGCCGACCGCGACTATGACCGAGTGGGTTACCACTCAGAAAGCCGCAGACGATTTCTTTGTGCTGGACGAGTGCGAACTGCGCGACACCCATGAAGACGGCGGCATCGTGCGCTGCAAGCGTCAGGACCTGACCAGCGAAGAAATCCAGCTGCACCTGAGCACCGGCAAAGTGGTCACTCAACTGTCGCTGGCCTGGCAGGACAAACTGTCGTTCGTGCTCGACGACAAAATGGTGGTCAAGCGCCTGAAGTTCGAAGACCTGCTGCAAGATCAGGCGGAACAGGACGGTGGCGACGAAGCCCTGGGCCAACTGGACGCCAGCTTCACCCTGATGATGCTGACCTTCGGCGACTTCCTGCCGGCACTGGTTGAAGCGTTGGGTGGTGAAGAGACCCCGCAAGGGATCTAAAAACAACCGGTTCCCCTTGAAGGAACCGGATCAAATGTGGGGGCTGGCTTGCCTGCTCCCACATTGATTGGATTTCCAACCTGGGAATCCCACTTATATAACAAGGATCAGACCATGCGCGCACTCGCTGCATTGAGTCGTTTTGTCGGCAACACCTTCGCTTACTGGGTACTGATTTTCGCCATCGTGGCGTTTCTGCAGCCGGCCTGGTTCATCGGCTTGAAAGGCGCCATTGTGCCGCTGCTGGGGCTGGTGATGTTCGGCATGGGCCTGACCCTCAAGCTCGAAGACTTCGCCGAAGTCGCTCGCCATCCGTGGCGCGTAGCCCTGGGCGTGGTCGCCCATTTCGTGATCATGCCCGGCATGGCGTGGTTGCTCTGCCAGGTATTCCACCTGCCGCCAGAGATTGCTGTCGGTGTGATTCTGGTCGGCTGCTGCCCGAGCGGCACCTCGTCGAACGTGATGACCTGGCTGGCTCGCGGCGATCTGGCGTTGTCGGTGGCCATTGCCGCCGTCACCACCCTCCTCGCGCCATTGCTGACACCGGCGCTGATCTGGCTACTGGCCTCGGCCTGGTTGCCGGTGTCGTTCATGGAGCTGTTCTGGTCGATCCTGCAAGTCGTAATGTTGCCGATCGTACTTGGCGTGGTTGCCCAACGCGTGCTCGGTGATCGGGTTCGTCACGCGGTAGAGGTGTTGCCGCTGGTGTCGGTGGTGAGCATCGTGATCATCGTCACGGCCGTGGTGGCTGCCAGCCAGGCGAAGATTGCCGAATCCGGTCTGCTGATCATGGCCGTGGTGATGCTGCACAACAGCTTCGGCTACTTGCTGGGTTACTTCACCGGGCGCCTGTTCAACCTGCCGCTGGCCCAGCGTAAATCCCTGGCACTGGAAGTCGGCATGCAGAACTCCGGCCTGGGTGCGGCGCTGGCCAGTGCGCACTTCTCGCCACTGGCGGCGGTGCCGAGCGCGTTGTTCAGCGTCTGGCACAACATTTCCGGGGCGCTGCTCTCGACGTATTTCCGTCGCATGAGCGAGAAAGAGGATCGGAAAATCGCTGCTCAGCAGGTGGCTGACTGATCCGAAAACTTGATCCTCGGGTTAATGATGGGCACTCTATTGCGCAACGCGAGGACGACCTTGCGGCTCGATCGAGTGCTTAATCCGGGGACGACCCCATCCATCGATGGAGGTCTTCAATGTCCTGGATCATTCTGTTTTTTGCCGGCCTGTTCGAAGTCGGCTGGGCCGTGGGCCTGAAATACACCGACGGCTTCAGCCGCCCTCTCCCTACCGCATTGACCGTTGCCGCCATGGCCATCAGCCTTGGCCTGCTGGGTCTTGCCATGAAGGAATTGCCGCTGGGCACGGCCTATGCGATCTGGACCGGCGTGGGTGCGGTGGGCACGGTGATCGCCGGGATCATTCTGTTTGGTGAGTCCATGGCACTGTTTCGGCTGGCCAGTGTGGCGTTGATCATTACCGGGTTGGTTGGGCTCAAGATCAGCGCTTAGGCCACTGACA
The DNA here is from genome assembly GCF_000282195.1 of Pseudomonas sp. GM18. GTDB lineage: Bacteria > Pseudomonadota > Gammaproteobacteria > Pseudomonadales > Pseudomonadaceae > Aquipseudomonas. The sequence goes on along the minus strand of NZ_AKJT01000030.1, from coordinate 56,340 downwards.
CCATCGCGGGCAAGCCCGCGATGAGGCCCGCCCGCCTACTCACCAACTATCTAACGGCCCCACGCAAATCCCCCACCAGCGCCTGCAATTTCGCTGGCTCAGCCACTTCAACAGCCACCGCCGGCCCCGCCACCAGGGTCACCCGCGACCACAACCGACGGAACATCCCCTTGTTCGGATCGCGGCTGAAGAAACTCCCCCACAACCCCTGCAACGCCAGCGGAATCACCGGCACCGGCGTTTCTTCGAGAATCCGCGTCAGCCCGCCCTTGAACTCGTTGATCTCGCCATCGGCGGTCAACTTGCCTTCAGGGAAAATGCACACCAACTCGCCATCCTTCAGATACTGGGCGATGCGGGTGAAGGCTTTTTCGTAGATTTGAATGTCTTCCTGGCGCCCGGCGATCGGAATCGTCCCGGCCGTGCGGAAGATGAAGTTCAGCACTGGCAGGTTGTAGATTTTGTAATACATCACAAAGCGAATCGGCCGACGCACTGCGCCGCCAATCAGCAACGCATCGACGAACGACACATGGTTGCAAACCAGCAGCGCGGCGCCCTCATCGGGAATCAGCTCCAGGTTGCGATGCTCGACGCGGTACATGGAATGGCCGAGCAGCCAGATCATGAAACGCATGCTGAATTCCGGGACGATTTTGAAGATGTACGCGTTAACGCCGATGTTCAGCACAGACACCGCCAGGAACAGCTGCGGAATCGACAGCTTGGCGATACTCAGCAAGACGATCGACACAATCGCCGACACCACCATGAACAGAGCATTGAGAATGTTGTTGGCGGCGATCACTCGGGCCCGTTCGTTCTCGACGGTGCGGGACTGGATCAGCGCATACAGCGGCACGATATAGAAACCGCCGAAGACGCCAAGCCCGAGGATGTCGATCAACACCAGCCAGGTGTGACCGAAGCCAAGGATTTCGATCCAGCCATGGCCGGCAATGCTGTCCGGAATTCCACCGGAATGCCACCACAGCAGAAGGCCAAATACGGTCAGGCCGAATGAGCCGAACGGCACCAGACCGATCTCGACTTTGCGCCCAGAGAGCTTCTCGCAGAGCATCGAACCCAGTGCGATCCCGACCGAGAACACTGTAAGAATCAGCGTCACCACGGTCTCGTCGCCGTGCATCCACTCCTTGGCGTACGCCGGGATTTGCGTCAGATAAATCGCCCCGACAAACCAGAACCATGAGTTGCCGACGATCGAACGCGAGACCGCAGGGGTTTGCCCCAGGCCCAGCCTCAAGGTGGCCCAGGACTGGCTGAAGATGTTCCAGTTCAGGCGCATGTCCGGCGATGCCGCCGCGGCCCGGGGAATGTTGCGGCTGGCCAGGTAACCGAGCACCGCGATGCCGATGATTGCCATGGACACCACCGGCGCGTAGTTGCTGGCGGACATCATGATCCCGGCGCCAATCGTCCCGGCGAGAATTGCCAGGAAGGTGCCCATTTCCACCAGGCCGTTGCCGCCCACCAATTCTTCTTCGCGCAAGGCTTGCGGCAGGATCGAGTATTTCACCGGCCCAAACAGCGCCGAGTGGGTGCCCATGGCAAACAGCGCCACCAGCATCAGCGACAGGTGATCGAACATGAAACCGACCGCGCCCACCGTCATGATGACGATTTCCCCGAGCTTGATCAGACGGATCAGCGCGTCCTTGGCGAATTTTTCCCCGAACTGCCCGGCCAGCGCCGAGAACAGGAAGAACGGCAGGATAAACAGCAACGCACACAGGTTGACCCAGATCGAGCGATCACCCTCAATCGTCAGCTTGTACAAAATGGCGAGGATCAGCGACTGCTTGAAGATGTTGTCGTTAAAGGCCCCAAGGGACTGTGTGACAAAAAAAGGCAGGAAGCGCCGAGTGCGAAGCAAGGTGAACTGCGAGGGGTGACTCATCTTCCATGTGTCCCTGATATTGGGTAGCTGATTTTGGGTAGAGAGCGGCGTGGATACTGTTATTGGAATGCCGAACGTCGATCCAGGCCACACACATTACCTAATCTTTGCCGGTTATTTCTTTAATCCTGCGATGCACGGCGAGACAAACAATTCCCCCCTCCACGCGCCCTGCACCGTGCGTTTGCCGACAATCAGCCACATCACCGCCAGCATGGCCACCAACACGCAACCAAAGACACCGAAAAACGTCAGGTTCAAGGTGCTGGCCAGTTTCAGCGTAGTCAGGGAATAGACACCCAGCGGGAAAGTGAAACCCCACCAGCCAAGGTTGAACGGGATGCCAGCGCGCAAGTAACGCATGGTGATCAGCAGCGCCATCAGCATCCACCAGAACCCGAAGCCCCACAGCGTGATACCGGCGACTAACCCAAGCCCATCAGCTATTTCACCAATCCCCGGCAGACCGTTGGCGGCAAAGATCGCCGGAGCGTCGGCGCCCAACAGCAACATGCCCAATGCACCAGTACCGATGGGACCCAAGGCCAGCCAGCTCGAGGCGGCCATGTTTTCGTGGGGCAATTTATGCAACGCCATGCGCAGCAACAAAATGGTCAGAATGCTGAACGCCACCGGCAGGGAAAAAGCCCAGAGCACGTAGCTGGTGATTAGCACGACCAACTGGGAATGAGCATCGGCCAGGTGCGGCGCCAGCAAACCACCACTGGCAGCCGCCACTTCCGCCGCTACCACCGGCAACAGCCAGACGGCGGTCATCTGGTCGATGCTGTGCTCCTGACGGGTGAACATCAGGTAGGGAATCAGCACGCCGCAGGCCAGCGACAGCGCCACGTCCAGCCACCACAGCACTTCGGCGACATGAATCACACCGTCGCCCCAGCGCGGCAGGCCGAACAGCAGAAAGCCATTGATGATGGTCGCCAGGCCCATGGGAATGGTGCCGAAAAACATCGAAACCGTGGAGTGGCCGAAAATCCGCCGCGCCTCGTCGAAGAACATGACCCAACGCGCGGCATACATAGCCGTGAACAACACAAACAGAACAATATTGAACAGCCACAAACCTTCGGCAAACGCATGCAGGCCGGGTATTGCGAGGGGCAGTTGCACGAGCGCGAGTGCCAGTACCCCGGTGCCCATGGTCGCGGCGAACCAGTTCGGGGTGAATTGGCGGATGGCTTCTCTTGGGTGCTGTAAATGACTGAGCGGTTTGATACCGGGTTTAACACTACGGGTGCAGGTCATGGTGAACTCCTGTCCTCTGATGAGGTAGGAACTCATGATAGATCCGAATAGAATATCTATATAACGGGTAATTTCTCTAACTGTTATCTGTTTTGCAGATATAGCATCAGACGCTGCCTTCAGTCTCGATCACCAATATCCTCGCCACGCCCTGCGGATGAGCCACATGCTCGGTGCCCACCGAGGCATAAAAAATATCGCCGACCTCCAGCAGGGTTTCCTTTTCGAGGCCTGCTTCGCGATAACGCATCTGCACCTGCCCATCCAGCACCACGAATACTTCCTGACCATCGTTGACGTGCCATTTATACGGCTGATCGGTCCAGTGCAAACGGGTGGTGATGCCGTTCATGTTGGCGATATCCAGCGCCGCCCAGGCGCGGTCACCGGTGAAGGATTTGCTGCGGATGATCTTCATGGGTCGGTCCGTCGAAATGAATGGCGGTGCCTAGGCTAACGGTCATCGAACATCGACGCCACAGGCTTTGACGGACCGCTCACGAAGCAACCCGATCAGCGCACCGAGCGACAGGATGATCAGTACCGCACCGTAACCGTCGGTGGTCGCCACCAGCCCAAAGGTGCGGGTCAGATTACCGGCCAGCAACGACGGCAAGCAGAACGCCAGATAACTGAGCACATAAAATGCCGACATCAATCCGGCCCGCTCATGAGGCAAAGCCAGCGGCACGATGCTGCGCAAGGCGCCAAGGAAACCCGTGCCGAATCCACTGCCCGCCACCAGCGTGCCGAAGAAAAACAATGGCAGGCTGGCGCTGTGGACCGCCAACAGAATCAGCGCAACGCCTGCGGGCAGCAAACTAGCTCCCAGCAGCAAGACCTTGTCGGCCGGCCGATTGCGCAAGGTGTAGATCATCGAGGCACCGGTCACTGTCAACACGGCCACCGTCGCACCGCCAATCAGGTTCGACGTGGACCCGGTGGCTGTCCGCACCAGGGACGGCGCCAGGGAGGCGAAAAAACCGCCGAGCGCCCACACAGCGAGGTTGATCGGCAGCACGCGCCACAACATTCGCCGCGCCTGAATCGGCACATGCAGGGTCGGGCGCAGCGAGGCCCAGGCACCCGGTTGTCGACTGACGCTTTCCGGCAGGCGCCAGACGTACAGCGCTTGCATCACAAACAGCGCGAACAACACCCAATAGGTCAATTGCAGCGGCAGGGGCGCAAACTCGGCCAATAATCCGCAACCCATGGCCCCCAGCGCCATGCCCAGCAACGGCGCAACACTGTTGACCATCGGTCCTTGCTGGCGATCAGTGTCCAGCAACGCCGCACTCAAGACGGCGGTGGCCATTCCCGTCGCAAACCCCTGAAGTACTCGCGCACCGATCAACCAGGCGACGCTGTCGGCGTTGATGAACAGCAACATCGCCAGCATATTCAGCAACACGGCGATAAAAATCACCGGTTTGCGCCCCAGATAATCCGACAGCGAACCGACCGTGAGCAGCGCCGCCAGCAAGCTGAGGGCATAGACACCGAAAATCAGAGTCAGGGTCGCGGCTGAGAACTGCAGGTGCTCCTGATAGAGGTGATACAACGGGGTCGGCGCGGTGGAAGCGGCGAGAAAACTGAGTAAGGTGATCGCCAGAAACCACAAGCTGGAACGATTTGTCGCTGGAAGAGACATGAGCACACTCCGCAAAAGCTAACTTTTTGCTTTTGCGGAGTCTGCTACCGGCCAGCGCTTAAAGCAAATTCTTTGTGTTAAGGTCCGCTGCATGGCTATTAAAGAAGGTTTACGCCCCGGTGGCAGAAGTGCCCGGGTTCAAGAGTCGATTCATTCGGCCGTCCGCGCGCTCCTCCAAGAGCAGGACCGCGCCTGCGTGACCGTGCCGCAGATTGCTGCCCGGGCCGGGGTGACGCCGTCGACCATTTACCGACGCTGGGGTGATCTGTCAGCACTGCTGGCCGATGTCGCTCTCGCCCGCATGCGCCCCGACAGTGAGCCGGCCAATACCGGCAGCCTGCGCGGGGACGTGCGAGCCTGGGCGGAGCAGTATCTGGACGAAATGAGTTCCGAACCCGGGCGCAACATGATGCGCGACGTGCAATCCAGTGCCACGCCGGGCTATTGCGTGAAGATCATTGGCGGGCAGTTGCAGACGATTCTGGATCGCTATCCCGATCAACCACGGCCAAGTGTCGACCGGCTGATCAATATGGTGGTGGCGCCGACGGTGTTTCGCATCCTGTTTGCGGCGCAGGCGCTGGAGGTTGAAGAGTTGCATCGGTTGATCGATATTGCGTTGAGTCAGTAACGCCGCCCATCGCGATGGGGCCCGCAATGACGACCGGGATCTGACTGATACACAACCTGCGACACCCCGCCACGCCACGACCTTGGTCGACACTGACTAACTCAGGCGGTCATGCGAGACTGTCTGGATCGGGCGCAGTCCCGGATGTCTTTTGTCTGGAGTTCCCATGTCGCTGTCCACCGGGCTGATCGCCACTGTCGCCCTGGCCTATATGGCCATCCTGTTCGCCATCGCCTTTTACGGCGACCGTCGCAGCACGCCGTTGCCGCCACGGGTGCGTGCCTGGGTGTACAGCCTGTCGCTGGCGGTTTATTGCACCAGCTGGACGTTCTTTGGCGCCGTGGGCCAGGCGGCCGAACAACTCTGGTCATTCCTGCCGATCTACCTCGGGCCGATCCTGCTGCTGGTGTGCGCGCCGTGGGTCCTGCAAAAAATGGTGATGATCAGCAAACAGGAGAACATCACCTCCATCGCCGACTTCATCGCCGCCCGCTATGGCAAATCCCAGTCCTTGGCGGTAGTCGTCGCGCTGATTTGCCTGGTCGGCGTGCTGCCCTACATCGCCTTGCAGCTCAAGGGCATCGTGCTGGGCGTGAACCTGTTGATCGGCGCCGGCGCCGACGCCATGGGCACGCGCGCGCAGGACACGGCATTGATCGTATCCCTGGTGCTGGCGCTGTTCACCATCGTTTTCGGTACCCGCAACCTCGACGCCACAGAACACCACCGCGGCATGGTGCTGGCGATTGCCTTTGAATCGCTGGTCAAGCTGTTCGCTTTTCTCGCGGTCGGCGCGTTCGTGACCTACGGCCTGTACGACGGTTTCGACGACCTGTTCGACCAGGCCATGCTCGCCCCGCGCCTGGAAGCGTACTGGAAGGAAACCATCAACTGGCCGTCCATGGTGGTGCAGACCGGTGTGGCGATGATGGCGATCATCTGCCTGCCCCGGCAATTTCATGTGACCGTGGTGGAAAACATCGACCCCCAGGACCTGCGCCTGGCCAAATGGGTGTTCCCGGCCTATCTGGCGCTGGCGGCATTATTTGTCGTGCCGATCGCGCTGGCCGGTCAGATGATGCTGCCCAGCTCAGTGCTGCCGGACTCATTCGTCATCAGTCTGCCTTTGGCCCAATCTCACCCGGCCCTGGCGATGCTGGCATTTATCGGCGGCGCTTCGGCGGCGACCGGCATGGTGATCGTCGCCAGCGTGGCGCTGTCGACCATGCTCTCCAACGACATGCTGCTACCGTGGTTGCTGCGGCGCAACAATGCCGAACGGCCATTCGAAGTGTTCCGCCAGTGGATGCTTTCGGTGCGCCGGGTGAGCATCGTGGTCATTCTACTGCTGGCCTACGTCAGCTATCGCCTGCTGGGCTCGACCGCGAGCCTGGCGACCATCGGCCAGATCGCCTTCGCCGCCGTGACCCAACTGGCTCCAGCCATGCTCGGCGCGCTGTACTGGAAACAGGCTAACCGTCGTGGCGTGTTCGCCGGGCTGGCCACCGGGACATTCCTCTGGTTCTACACCCTGGTGTTGCCGGTTGCCGCCAACAGCCTCGGCTTGCCCCTGAGCAGTTTTCCGGGCCTGGCCTGGCTGCAAAGCAACCCGCTGAACCTGCCGATCACGCCGCTGACTCAAGGAGTGGTGTTGTCCCTGGCGGGTAACTTCACCCTGTTCGCCTGGGTCTCGGTGCTGTCACGCACGCGGGTTTCGGAGCACTGGCAGGCCGGTCGCTTCATCGGCCAGGAAATCAGCGCCCGCCCCAACGCTCGCTCGATGCTGGCGGTACAGATCGACGACTTGCTGCAACTGGCTGCCCGGTTTGTCGGCGAAGAACGGGCCCGTCAGAGCTTCATCCGTTTCGCCTATCGCCAGGGCAAAGGCTTCAACCCGAACCAGAATGCCGACGGTGAATGGATCGCCCATACCGAACGCTTGCTGGCCGGTGTACTCGGCGCTTCTTCGACCCGGGCGGTGGTAAAGGCCGCCATCGAAGGTCGGGAAATGCAACTGGAGGACGTCGTACGGATCGCCGACGAAACCTCGGAAGTGCTGCAGTTCAACCGCGCCCTGCTGCAAGGCGCCATCGAGAACATCACCCAGGGCATCAGCGTGATCGACCAGTCGCTGAAACTGGTGGCCTGGAACCGGCGTTACCTGGAGCTGTTCAACTACCCCGACGGTTTGATCAGCGTCGGCCGGCCGATTGCCGACATTATTCGCTACAACGCCGAGCGCGGCCTGTGTGGCCCCGGCGAAGCGGAAGTGCATGTCGCCCGCCGCTTGCACTGGATGCGTCAGGGCCGCGCCCATACCTCCGAACGACTGTTTCCAAACGGCCAAGTGATCGAGCTGATCGGCAACCCGATGCCCGGCGGCGGTTTCGTCATGAGCTTCACCGACATCACCGCGTTCCGCGAAGCCGAACAAGCGCTGACCGAAGCCAATGAAGGCCTCGAACAACGGGTCACCGAACGCACCCATGAACTGTCGCAACTCAACCTTGCCCTGACCGAAGCCAAGGGCACCGCCGAATCGGCCAACCAGTCGAAAACCCGTTTCCTGGCCGCCGTCAGCCATGACTTGATGCAACCGCTGAACGCCGCGCGGCTGTTCTCTGCCGCCCTCTCCCATCAGGAAGAGGGTTTGTCCAGCGAAGCGCAGAAGCTGGTTCATCACCTGGACAGTTCACTGCGTTCGGCCGAAGACCTGATCAGTGATCTGCTGGACATTTCCCGTCTGGAAAACGGCAAGATCAACCCTGATCGCAAGCCTTTCGAACTCAATGAGTTGTTCCATACCCTCGGCGCCGAGTTCAAGGCACTGGCTCAGGAACAGGGGCTGAAATTCCGCGTTCGGGGCAGCGCGCTACGGGTCGACAGCGACATCAAACTGCTGCGACGGATCTTGCAGAACTTCCTGACCAATGCCTTCCGCTACGCCAAAGGGCCCGTGTTGCTCGGCGTTCGGCGACGCAACGGCGAGCTGTGCCTGGAGGTCTGGGACCGTGGACCGGGCATTCCGGAAGACAAACAAAAGGTGATTTTCGAAGAGTTCAAACGCCTCGACAGCCACCAGACCCGGGCCGAGAAAGGCCTGGGCCTGGGACTGGCGATTGCCGATGGACTGTGCCGCGTGCTCGGTCATACCTTGCGCGTGCGCTCCTGGCCGGGTCGCGGCAGTGTGTTCAGTGTCAGCGTGCCATTGGCTCGGGCACAAACCACGGTGCCGGCCAAGGTCGCCGAACTCAATGGCCATTTGCTCGGCGGCGCGCAGGTGCTGTGCATCGATAACGAAGACAGCATCCTGATCGGCATGAACAGCCTGCTCACGCGCTGGGGTTGCCAGGTCTGGACCGCGCGCAACCGTGATGAATGCGCGACGCTGCTTAACGACGGGATGCGTCCGCAGTTGGCGCTGGTGGATTACCACCTGGACGATGGCGAGACCGGAACCGACTTGATGGCGTGGTTGCGCACGCAGCTGGGCGAGCCGGTGCCGGGGGTGGTGATCAGCGCCGATGGACGGCCGGAGACCGTGGCCCAGGTGCATGCGGCGGGCCTGGATTACCTGGCCAAGCCGGTGAAACCGGCGGCGTTGCGGGCGTTGTTGAGTCGGCATTTGCCGTTGTAGCGTGATGATTGAGGCCTTTGCTGCGATCTTTTGCTCTTTATTCCGGCAACTCGGCCAAGCCATCGACATCCGTCATCGCCCGCTCCAGCAGATCCGCCGGCAAGCTCTTGCTGGCCCGCGCGCCAAGCAACTTGAGCTGTTCGCTGCGACTGACCAGATTGCCACGACCTTCTGTCAGCTTATTGCGGGCAGAGCTGTAGGCCTTGTCCAGTTGCTGCAAGCGATTGCCGACCTCATCCAGATCCTGAATGAACAACACGAACTTGTCGTACAGCCAACCGGCGCGCTCGGCGATTTCCCGGGCGTTCTGGCTCTGGCGCTCTTGCTTCCACAGGCTGTCGATGACCCGCAAAGTGGCCAGCAACGTGGTCGGGCTGACGATCACGATATTGCGGTCGAAGGCCTCCTGGAACAGCGTCGGCTCAGCCTGCAACGCCGCGGAAAACGCCGCTTCGATCGGGACGAAAAGCAGGACGAAATCCAGGCTGTGCAAGCCGTCGAGCCGCTTGTAGTCCTTGCCGGCCAGGCCTTTGACATGATTGCGCAGGGACAGCACGTGCTGCTTGATCGCGATCTGGCTGATGCCGTCGTCTTCGGCGGCCACATATTGCTGATAAGCCGTGAGGCTGACTTTGGAATCGACCACGACCTGCTTGTCGCCAGGCAGGTAAATAATCACATCCGGCTGGAATCGCTCACCGTCCGGCCCCTTGAGATTGACCTGGGTCTGGTACTCGCGCCCCTTCTCCAGGCCCGCGTGTTCAAGCACCCGTTCAAGAATCAGTTCGCCCCAATTGCCTTGGGTTTTCTGCCCTTTCAAGGCGCGAGTGAGGTTGGTGGCTTCATCGCTCAGGCGCAGGTTCAGTTGTTGCAGACGCTCCAGTTCCTTGGCCAGGGAAAAGCGCTCGCGGGCTTCGGCCTGATAACTTTCCTCGACGCGTTTTTCGAATGACTGGATGCGCTCCTTCAACGGATCGAGCAGTTGCCCCAGACGCTGCTGACTGGTTTCGGCAAAACGCTGCTCGCGCTCGTCGAAGATCTTGCCCGCCAGCTCGGCGAATTGCGCTCGCAGCTCATCTCGCGAGCCTTGCAGATCGTTGAGGCGCTGCTGATGACTTTCCTGCTGCTCACGCAACTCGGCGTTGAGTGACGCGGCTTGGGCGTCCAGGCGACGCAACTCAGCTTCTTTGCCGGCACGTTCGATGTTCCAGGCGTGGGCCGCGTCGCGGGCATCGTCGCGTTCGATCTGCAGTAACTCGACTTCACGGCGCAGGGCGGCCAGATCGGCCTGTTTGGCGGCGTTGGCCTGGCTCAGGTCAGCGACTTCATCACGGCAGGTGTCGAGCTGGGCGTTCAAGCCATCCTGCGTCAGCTGGGCCATGGCCAGGCGCTCTTCCAGCAATGCCAGTTCGGCCTGCCCCATACTCGCCCGACGCTGAAGTTGCCAGGCCAGTACCAGTAACGGCAGTGCAGCGCCCGCCAGCCCCAGCAATGCGCTGGTCAAGTCCATCGCCATAGCCACTCCTGCCGATCAGATAAAGCGTGAAGGTTAACCAAGGCGTCAGGTCTTGGACAGCTCAGTCTTCGATCAGGCCGAGTTCCTGCCGGGCGCGTCGGTCCCCTGCGCGCGCGGCCTGGCGCAACAATTCCTGGCCAATGCGGCGATCCCGGGCGTTCCCGCACTCGCGGCACATCAATTGGCCGAGGCGGCTTTGCGCGGCCACCACGCCTTCACGGGCAGGTTGCTTGAGTAAACGTCCGGCGAAGTGTTTGACGTTGAGGTTTTCGCCCAGGCGCGGGGTGTCCAGAAGCCACTCGGCCACACGCATCGAAAAGCGCTTGGGTGGGTTAATGCTGGAGGGTGTTGAGGCAGCAGAGACAGGTACTGAGCGAAACTTCATAAAGCACTGTGGGGCAGATCGGAAGGCGCGCCACTCTACTCTTTTTTTCGTACAGGTAAAGTCGAAAAAAGCCTGTACGCCCGTCCTAGAGCAAGCGCTAGGGACAATCCACAGAAGCTGTGGATAACTCAGTGGACAACCGCCCTTGAACTCGCGCAAAGCCGTGTGGAATGGGGCTCGCAGTCAAACTGACGATTTTTTCACCAGTAAAAAAAAGCGATGTTTTTCATTGACTTAAATTTTCGTTACAGGCACCCACCCCCGGTGAAGCAAGGATGACAGTGGGGTGACAGCCTGCGCAACTTATGTGCACAAGTACCTGCGAGGCAGTTATATCGGTGCGCTTTTTCGGCGCGTTTTTCGGTAATGCCTGGGGATAAACCCGGACAACCCGCGCCACAGATTGATCCTGGCTCGATCGCCCTCTCGGATCAACGGCCGTTTTTTGGGCTATCGCGGGGCACGTGTCGACCGATTACATGTTCCGACAGCGCTTGCGGATGTGCTCGGCCGGCACTCCAGTGTTTTTTTGCGAACAGGCTTCCCTTCGGTTATTCAATCCGTTAGTATCCGCGGCGTTAGTACCAAGCTGAAAGTCAATTCTGGTCGAACAAATCCCCCCGGTCAGCCTTCCCTGAGAGAAGCCTTCGCCGACAAAGCGGGATCGACCACCTCGATGGTTTCCAGGTAAATCTTGCGCCAACACAGCCTTTGAATCGAAAGCGAAGGGTGTTGCGAAGTTCACTTACTCTGACCGAACCAACCTGCAAATTGATCAGGATCTTCACCCCGGGCCCAGAACCTTTGCCCCTGATGTGTTGCCTGCCCTCCTAAGTACCTACCTGCCAGCCCAAGCGCGCCAACTTATCAGCGCTTCAAACTGGCTGCTTTGTTCCAGTCGGGTTCTTCGTTCGACCAATGGTGGTCGTCGTCACTGGAACGTTTTAACTTTGCACGGTTCTTATCCGTGTCGCTTGTAGGAACACCCGATTATGTCTACTCAAATCCACACTCAGGATGCCATTCGCACCCTAACCAACGCTTTTGCACCAATGAACTGCCTGATCATGGCCGCTCGCAAAGGCTGCTTCAGCTTTACCCTGGTCAACGAACACGGCATCGCTCGTCACAGCGAACGCCTGTACCCCGATCAATACTCCAGCGCCGAGCCGCTGCAGGCTGTGATCGAGCGTACTCGCCAGGCACTGGTTGCCTGAGACGCCAGAAAGGCTGAAAACCTCAAGAGCCCTGCTGAAAAGCGGGGCTTTTTATTGCCCGATATTTCTCTTTTAGCCCCTATTGCCTAAGCACCAACCGATATAACGGTTATAACTCGAAGCCGGAAATATTTTAAAAACAGTCCTTTACAGCAAAATAATGACACTACACTTCAACTCAAGCGGCTTGATCCGCTTCCGGCGAGCCTGATTCGATCCACAGCTGCCAAGGCCTCCTTCAGGTATCGCCGACCACTTCATGTTTCGAGGGCGTTATGGGTATCGCTGCCAGCGAACTGTGCCGTTATGTGATCCGTCCGACATTGATTTACCTCGGACGCCATAGCGCGACTGCCGAATCCCTGCTGCTGGGCATCGCCGCCAGTCAGTCAGCCCTTGGTTCAGCCCTGCATGACCGCCGTGGACACGGCTTGTACCGAATCGCCGAACCCCGCCACCAGGCTCTCTGGGATCACTACCTGGCCCTGGACCCGGAACGGGCGAGCCTGGTTCGCGGCCTGGCCAGCCAGCATGCTTTTCTCAGCGGGCCGCACCTGGAATTGACCGTTAACCTGCGTTACGCCACAGCTATCGCCTGGCTGCTGGTAGAAGAACAGAACACTCCCCTCCCCGCCTCCGATGACTTGCTGGGAATGGCCCGAATTTGGCGCCAGACCTTCCAGCCCCAAGGTCGTTTGCGAGACTTCACCTACGCCTGGCAAACCTGTGTTTCATCGTTGAATCAGGTCGCCTGCTGATCCACCCATTTCCGAAGATCGCCCAACATGTCGCGATTTTGGTCGGATTGTCCTACAAAACCGCTCTAAATCAAGCGATACAGGCTATGGCGCCCGGACGAAAATGTTGGTAATTTTCGCTCCGGTGATCACCAGGAGTTCTAATAATGAAAAAAGTAATGCTCAAAACCACCCTTAGCCTCGCCGTTGCCTTGGCATCCACCCAGATCTTCGCCAGTGGCTTTGCCCTCAACGAACAGAGCATCAGCGGGATGGGGACAGGTTTTGCCGGGCGATCTTCTTCTGCCGACGACGCATCCACTGTTTTTGGTAACCCTGCCGGCATGTCTCGCCTCAAGCGCGAACAAGTGACCGGTGGTGTTGCATTTATCGACGCGCACGCTGACATCAGTGATGCCAGCTCCCGCCCGAATGGTGGTACCAACAAAGGTGACATGGTCCCTTTCATGGGCGTGCCCATGGGCTACTACGTAAAGCCACTCGATGACCAGTGGGCAGTCGGTTTCGGCGTCTATGCTCCATTCGGTCTGGTGACCGACTACGAGAACGGCTTCGCCGGCCGTTACTTCGGCAGTAAAAGCGAAGTCAAAATCGTGACTCTCCAGCCAACCATCAGCTACGCCTTCAACGACAAGGTGTCGATCGGTTTCGGTCCGACCATCAACCGCATTGACGGCACCCTGGAATCGAACCTGTCGCTAAACCCGCGCGCAGCGGACGGTAACGTCAAGATCAAAGGTGACGACACCGCGCTGGGGTATAACATCGGCATCTTGGTACAAGCGACCGACAGCACTCGCGTTGGCCTGACCTACCACTCGAAAGTGAAGTACAAGCTCGAAGGTGACACCAAGGTCAACTACAGCCTCCTCGGGGCTCTGGGTCAGAACCCTAACCAGAAGTACGATGCATCCCTGGACATAACGACTCCTGAATCGGTTGATATCTCGCTCACTCACCAACTGGATGACAAGTGGACCCTCTACGCGGGCAGCACCTGGACTCGCTGGAGCCGCCTGAAAGAAATCTCCGTTGAGAACAGTGGCGTTCCTGCTGCCCTGAACGGCCGTTTTGGTACCATCACCGAAGAACAGAACTGGCATGACACCTGGGCTCACGCCATCGGTGCTTCGTACCAGCTGAACAAACAATGGGTTCTGCGTACCGGCCTGTCCGTCGACCAGGCACCGACCAACAACGAAAACCGCTCCCCGCGCATTCCAACTGGCGATCGCAAGATTTTCAGCATTGGCGCGGGCTGGAGCCCGACCGACGACCTGACCATCGACGTAGCGTACTCGTACCTGCGCGAAGAGTCGGTCAAGATCAACAACAGCAACGGCCGCCAGACCTATAGCGCCAAGTATGAAAACTGGGCGAACGGTTTCGGATTGGGCGCGACCTACCGTTTCTGATAATTCACGGCGAACCTGAACCCCTCGCCGCCTGAATTGAAAAAGCCCCGCACTCTTGTACAGAGGCGGGGCTTTTTAGTGCGCGCCGATCAGGGTTTCGAGGCCAGGGCTTTCTCCACTGCCTCGATGAACTCGGGATTGTCAGGCTTGGTCAGGCTGGAGAAATTGGCGATCACGTTGCCTTGGCGATCGACCACGTATTTGTAGAAGTTCCACTTCGGCGAACTGCTTTGCTTCGCAAGAACCTTGAACAAATGCGTGGCGTCATCGCCGCGGACTTTCTGCGGCTCGGTCATGGTAAAGGTCACGCCGTAGTTCACGTAACAGACCTTGGCCGTCTCTGCACCATCCTTGGCCTCTTGCTTGAAGTCATTGGACGGCACACCGACCACTTCAAGCCCTTGATCCTTGTAGCGCTGATACAGCGCCTCAAGGCCTTTGAACTGCGGGGCGAAGCCACAGAAGCTCGCGGTATTGACCACCACCAGCGGCTTGCCGGCGAAGCGTTGGCACAGATCGATGGACTCCTTGGCGCGCAGCTTCGGCAATGAGCCTTGTAACAGCTCCGGGCATTCTGCTGCCTGAGCCAGCCCGGAAAAAACCATCAGCAACGCGGGAACTGCAAGCCAACGCATCGGCATGTCGGTGCATCCTTGAGCAATCGTCAGAAAGCGAAACTACTCGCCTTCGCCGCTCGCTAGCAAGCACCCATGCCCAGCTGCATCAATGCCAGCCCACCCTGATGCCAGCCCCACCAAACCAGGGCCAGCAGCAATACGCCGACGGCGATGGCAGCCATCCGCGGCCAAAGACTGTTCATGCGGCACTCACCTGGGTTTGCAGGCGCGCCACCGGCTGCTCGCGCACCGGCCAGTTCAGGGCTGCGGCCATCAGACTCAAGAGAATCGCCACCTGCCAGATCAAGTCGTAGCTCCCGGTTCGGTCATACACCACCCCACCCAACCAGCCGCCGAGGAACGAGCCCAGTTGGTGGAACAGGAAAACAATCCCACCCAGCATGGACAGATTTCGGACGCCGAACAAGGTTGCCACGGTGCCGTTGGTCAAAGGCACCGTCGACAGCCAGAGAAAGCCCATCGCCATGCCGAACAAGTAAGCCGTGACCTGAGTGACCGGTGCCCAAAGGAATAGCGCAATCACCACCGCCCGCAACAGATACAGGCCGGTAAGCAAGCGCGGCTTGGACATCCGCCCGCCAAGCCAGCCCGCCGTATAAGTACCGAATATATTGAACAGCCCGATCAGCGCCAGCACCGTGGTGCCGACAGAGGCCGGCAGGTGTTGATCCACCAGGTAGGCCGGCAGGTGCACGCCGATGAACACCACTTGAAAACCGCAGACAAAAAAGCCGAACGCCAACAGCCAGAACCCCGAATGGGAGCAGGCTTCGCGTAGCGCTTCAGAAAGAGTTTGCTCATGCCCGAGCACCGGCAGCGGTTTGTCTTTAAGCATGCTTACCAACGGCACGATCAGCGCCACCAGCAGGCCCAGCACCAGCAATGCCGCAGACCAGCCAAGCCAGCCGATCAGCCCTAGCGTACCGGGCAACATGGCGAATTGACCAAAGGAACCGGCGGCACTGGCGATCCCCATGCCCATGCTGCGCTTTTCCGGCGGCACAGCACGACCGACCACCCCGAGGATCACCGAGAAGGAGGTGCCGGACAGGCCGATACCGATCAACAACCCGGCGCTCAAGGACAAGGTCACCGCCGAATCGGACAAGCCCATGAACACCAGACCCAAGGCGTATAGAACACCACCGATCAACACCACCTTCGCGGCACCAAAGCGGTCGGCCAATGCGCCGGTGAACGGCTGCGCCAGGCCCCAAATCAGGTTCTGCAGCGCAATGGCGAAGGCAAACACTTCACGGCCCCAGCCAAACTCGGCACTCATCGGCGCCAGAAACAGCCCGAAGCCGTGTCGCACCCCCAGGGACAACGCCAGAATCAGCGCACTGCCCAACAGCACCCAACCGCACGTACGCCACATCGATGTCATTCTTGTTCTCCGGTAGCGGGTATATACCCGCTTAAGATCGAACAAACTGGCCTCAAGCCAGTTCATCCAGCAGTTTCAGCAAGGTTTCACGCTTCTCGGCACCCAGACGGTCGATCAACCGCTGCTGCGCCGCTTCCCAGGCCGGCAAGGCTGCTGCCAGACGTTCGCGCCCTGTCTCGGTAAGCAGGACGATGCGATTGCGCATGTCTTCGCCCTCGACCAGCGTCACCAGACCGTCCCCCTCCAGCACCCGCAGATTGCGCCCCAGGGTGCTGCGATCCAGGCCCATGGCCTCGGCCAGTGTCGAGATGCTCGGCTGATCCAGACGCTGCAGGTTGCACAGCAAAGAATACTGGGCAACGTTGATCCCGAAGCCGTCGAGCGCGCCGTCGTAATGCCTGCTGACGCCACGAGCGGCGCGACGCAGGTTAGTGCACAAACATTGAGAAGGAAGCATGGTGCGTGTATATACCCGCGGTTAAATGAAAGCAAATTTTTCGACACATTTTACCTGTAGCAGCTGGCGAAGCCTGCGTTCGGCTGCGCAGCAGTCGTAAAATCAGAACTTGCGGTGCATCAGGTAGACCGCCTCAGCCGGACTCGCGACTGCTTCGCAGCCGAACGCAGCCTCGCGAGCTCGGCAGCTGCTACAAAGAGTGCGCTGCACCTGAAACTGCTTAACTGGCTGACAAGCCTCGCTTCTACGGGGATTCAGAGCAGCGCCAGCCCCACCAGCAGCGCCACTTCCAGCAACTCCAGCAACGCCCCGGCAGTGTCGCCCGTTGTCCCGCCCAATCGCCGCATCATTACATGCCGCAACCAGACAAACCCTATAGCTGCCAGTGCAAGCCCCCATACACCGCTGAGGCCCGCGATCAACACACAAACCACGGCACTGATCACCAACACCTGTTTCCCGGCCAAACGCGGCAGATGGTCGGCCAGCGCCTGCCCCAATCCACCGGCACGCACATAAGACGTGGTCAGGAATAACCCCAATAGCGCGCTGCGAGCAATCAGTGGAACGATGATCAGCACCACGCCGTGCTGCTGCTCGATCAACGCCAGCAACGCGGCAAACTTGAGCAGCAACACCAGCACCAGCGTCACCACTGCGATCGGTCCGCTGCACGGGTCTTTCATGATCGTGAGAGTGCGCTCACGGTCACCGAAACCACCGAGCCACGCATCGGCGCTGTCGGCCAGGCCATCCAGGTGCAACGCGCCGCTGAGCACCACCCAAACGGTCAGCAGCAACGCCGCGTGAAGCAACAATGGCGCGCCCAGCAACAGCCCGTTCAGCGCCCACAGAATGGCGCCGAACAGCAAGCCGACCAGCGGATAAAACAGCAGCGAGCGGCCCAACTCCTCGGGCGCCGGCATGCCCGGCAGGCGAATCGGCAGGCTGCTCAGAAATTGCAGGGCGATCCAGAACGGCAACATGGTCAGATCGCTTCCCTTAGCAAGACGCCGGATTCAACCGTCAACGAGAACAACGCGCCATGGCCGACCTCAACGTTGAGCAACTGCTCACGCGGCAATCCGCGCGCTTGCGCCAGCAACAATCGCATCACGCCGCCATGGCTGATCAGCAAAATTCGCTCACCCGCATAGACCGCGTGCAGCCGCTCGATGGCCGCCAACACCCGTGTCGAAAAGTCGGTAACCGGTTCACCGTCAGGCGGCGTGAACGAATAGGGATCGGCCCAGAACAAGCCCAACGCCTCGGCGCTGGTTTCCATCAGCGCCGCGGCGCTCTGCCCTTCCCAGGCGCCGAAATGCAGCTCTTGCAGATCCTTATCCAGTTGCACCGGCAACCCCAGTTGTGCCCCAAGCTCTTCAGCAAAGCGTGCACAACGCCGCAACGGCGAGCTGACCAAGCGATCCCAAGGGCCCTGCTCGACCACCGCGGCGCGCATCTGCTCCCAGCCCTTGCCGGTCAGCGCATCGTCGAGACTGCCGCGCAGGCCGCCACCGAGTTCGGTTTCGCCATGACGCAACAGGTCCAGGCGCAAGGTCATGCCGGGCGATCCGCCACCGCAGCTTCGGCGAATGTCGCCATCTGCCCGTGCAGGTCGCAGGCCAGCCGCAGCAATGGCACGGCCAACGCCGCACCACTGCCCTCACCCAACCGCAGGCCGAGATCCAGCAACGGTTCGGCGTTCAGGGTTTCCAGCACATGACGATGACCCGGCTCGGCACCACGATGACCGAACAGCAACCACTCACGGCAGGCCGGATTCAGACGCACCGCCACCAGCGCGGCGACGCTGCAAATAAACCCGTCGACCAACACCGCGACGCCTTCCTGAGCACAGGCCAGGTACGCGCCGACCAGCGCAGCGATTTCGAAACCGCCGAGGTTGAATAAGGTTTGCAATACATCGCCACGCTGCGCGCCATGCAACGCCAAGGCGCGTTCGATGACCAGGGCTTTGTGGCTGACACCCGCCGCGTTCAGGCCAGTGCCCGGCCCGGCCAGGTGCACCACCGGGCAATCGAGCAAGGCACAGGCCAGCGCGCTGGCCGCCGTGGTGTTGCCGATGCCCATTTCGCCACCGATGAACAGCTGCGCACCTGCTGCGATGGCGCGCTGCACACTGTCGCGACCGGCCTGCAAGGCGAGTTCACCCTGGGCCTGAGTCATCGCCGGGCCCTGGACGAAATTCGCCGTGCCCGGGCCGATGTTCAGGTGACGCACACCCGGTAGATTCAACGACGGCGTAACGGTGCCGAGGTCGACCACTTCAAGGGACGCCCCCAACTGCCGCGCCAACACGCTGATCGCCGCGCCGCCGCTGACGAAGTTGTGCAGCATTTGCCCGGTGACTTCCTGCGGAAACGCCGACACTCCTTCGGCGACCACGCCATGGTCACCGGCAAAAATCGCAATCCACAGCTGATCCAGTGTTGGCTTGACCTGCCCCTGCAACCCGGCCAGTTGCACCGCCACCGCTTCGAGCTGGCCGAGGGAGCCGGCAGGCTTGGTCAGTTGCTGTTGACGCGCCTGCGCCTGTTCGACCACTTGCGCATCGATTGGCTTGCACGGGTTCAGCCACCAGGATTGAGTCATAACGCAGTTCCTTTCAAAGTCAGGGGCAGGCCGGCGACGGTCAGGACGACACGTTGGCAGCGCTCGGCCAAGGCTTGATGCAGCCAACCGGCTTCATCGACATAGCGGCGAGTCAATTCGCCCAGCGGCACGACACCCATTCCGGTCTCGTTGCTGACAAAAATGATTTCACCCGGCAACGACGCCAGGCAGTCCAGCAGGGCTTCGCGCTCGGCCGACAAGCGCTCGGCGTTGTCGAGCATCAGCAGATTGGTCAGCCACAGCGTCAGGCAATCCACCAGCAGGCAACGGTCGACACCGGCGCTTTCGCGCAGCACGCGGGCCAGTTCCAGCGGCTCTTCGATCAACGCCCACTCAGCCGGACGGCGGGCGCGGTGATGGGCCACCCGCTCGTTCATTTCACCGTCCAGGGGTTGGCTGGTGGCGATGTAGGTCACTGTCAGGCCACTGTCAGACGCGAGTTTCTCGGCCAGACGACTTTTGCCGGAGCGGGCGCCGCCGAGGATCAGTTGGAGCATGGTTCATTCCTTCAAATGTGCGGTGTGATGCCCGCGAAGGCGTCCTCAAAATCAACTCAAAACCCGCAGAGCTCACGCAACAACAAAGTATCCAGATGCTTCTCCACCAGATCCGCCAACCGCTCGATATCGCGCTCGCGCAACCCGTGGTAATCCACCTCCTGCACCTCCTGCAAACCAGCCCAGCGCAATAGTGCACTGCACGCCGCCGGTGATTCGAACAGGCCATGCAGGTACGTACCGAAAATCTGTCCATCGGCACTTTGCGCACCATCGCAGCGACCATCGTCCAGCTGCACGGCGGCGTTTTCCAGCGCCGGCCCGGTGGTCACGCCGGCATGAATTTCATAGCCGCTGACCTGCGCATCTTCCAGCGCCAGACGCCCACGCACGTTGCGCAACTGCTTCTCTTCTTCGAGCTGCGTTTCGAACGCCAGCAAACCCAAACCGGCACTGGAACCCGCCGCGCCTTCGAGGCCCAGAGGGTCATGCACCTGCTCGCCGAGCATTTGCAGACCACCGCAGATTCCCAGCACTTTGCCGCCGTAGCGCAAATGCCGCGCGATCGCCGTGTCCCAGCCATTGCTGCGCAGGTACGCGAGGTCGCTGCGCACGCTTTTCGAGCCGGGGAGAATTATCAGGTCGGCGGGTGGAATCGCCTGGCCGGGGCCGATGAATTGCAGGTCCACTTGCGGATGCAGGCGCAGCGGATCGAAATCGGTGTGATTGCTGATGCGCGGCAGTACCGGCACCACCACCTTGAGCACTTGATCGGCCTTGTCGGTCTGACGCTGATCGAGGCCGTCCTCGGCCTCCAGGTGCAGGTCCATCACATAAGGCAACACGCCGATCACCGGTTTGCCGGTGCGCGCCTCCAGCCAGTCCAGCCCCGGTTGCAGCAAGGCGATGTCGCCACGAAAACGGTTGATGATGAAGCCTTTGACCCGCGCCTGTTCGCTCGGCGACAGCAGCTCCAGCGTACCGACCAAATGCGCGAAAACCCCACCGCGATTGATGTCGGCAATCAGCACCACCGGGCAGTCCACCGCCTCGGCAAACCCCATGTTGGCAATGTCGCCGGCACGCAGGTTGATCTCGGCCGGTGAGCCCGCGCCTTCGACCATCACCAGCGGATACGCCGCGCTCAGCCGTTCATGGGAGGCCAGCACCGCTTGCATGGCGATGGCCTTGTAGTCGTGATACGCGACGGCATTCATGGTGGTGACGGCGCGACCATGGATGATCACCTGGGCGCCAGTATCGCTGTTGGGTTTGAGCAGCACCGGGTTCATGTCGGTGTGCGGTTCGAGGTTGGCGGCTTGCGCCTGCACCGCCTGAGCGCGACCGATTTCGCCACCGTCGGCAGTCACCGCACTGTTGAGGGCCATGTTCTGCGGTTTGAACGGCACGACACTCACGCCCTGACGCGTGCCCCAGCGACACAACGCCGTCACCAGCGTGCTTTTACCGGCGTCGGATGTGGTGCCCTGCACCATCAACGTTGTCATGGGTTTTCCTTGGCGTAGGTCTGCAGGGCTTGTTCGAGGCGCGACCAGTCCGCTTCCTCCGCCGGCAAGCCAAACCGCACGCTGCTGTTGTGGGGGAACAAGCGCAGCAGAATGCCGCGTCGAGCCATGAATTCATGCAGTGCTTCGGCGCGTTCGGTGATCAGCCATTGGAACAGTGCGCAGCCGCCCTGAGGCTTGAAGCCATACTGTTCAAGCAGCAGCGCCAGGCGCTCGCCGGCTTCATCCGTGCGAATGCGCTGTCGGGTATGCCCGTCCGTATCCGTCAGGCAAGCCTGGCCCAGGACGCGGGTCGGCCCACTGACCGCCCAGGGCCCGACTTGCTCGGCCAGCAGCTTGAGCAACTTGCGCTCGGCCAGCACAAACCCCAGCCGCACACCGGCCAGGCCGAAAAACTTGCCGAAGGAACGCAGCACGATCAAGCCGATCTGGTTGGCGAACGGCGCCAGACTCAAATGCGGCGTGTTGTCCATGAACGCCTCGTCCACCACCAGCCAGCCACCGCGCTGGGCCAGCCGCGCATGCCAATCCAGCAGACGGGCCGGGGTCAGGCTCAGGCCTGTGGGATTGTTCGGATTGACCACCACCAGCACGTCGAGATTGTCGAGAAAGAAATCGACTTCCGACTCCAGGACCTCACGCACGACATAACCGTTGCGACGCCAGGCTTCGGCGTGTTCGGCGTAACACGGCGACAGCACGCCGACCTTGCCGGCCCGGCGCAAACGCGGCAGCAACTGAATCGCCATTTGCGAACCGGCCACCGGCAACACCTGAGCCGCACCGTAATAGTCGCAGGCGGCCTGCTCCAGACCGTCATCGGTTTCCGGCAGGCGCGCCCAGGCCCGCAACGGGATGTCCGGGACCGGGAATGGCCAGGGCGCAAGACCACTGGACAGGTCGAGCCAATCGGCTTCGGCGATACCGTATTCAAGTGCCGCCTTGCGCAACCGGCCACCGTGCTCAAGCATAGAACTCAGCCCCCACGCAGAGAATCAGCAGCCATAACCATACCCCGCGCTGGACCAATTGCCAGCCACGGTCGATGGAATCGGCATCCGCCGGCACGCCTTCGCCCAATTGTGGACGCTGATGCAATTCGCCGTGATAAATCGCCGCCCCGCCCAACTCGACCCCCAGCGCACCGGCACCGGCCGCCATCACCGGCCCGGCATTCGGGCTGTCCCAGGTCGGCCCCTGGGTGCGCCAGCATTTCAGCGCCAGTCGGGTTTTGCCCAACAGTGCGTAGGTCAACGCCACCAAGCGTGCGGGAATGTAGTTCAGAACATCGTCGATTTTCGCCGCGGCCCAGCCGAAACGCTCGAAGCGTTCGTTGCGATAACCCCACATCGCATCCAGGGTGTTGCTCAGACGATAGAGCACCACACCGGGCACACCCGCCACGGCAAACCAGAACAGCGCGGCGAACACCGCATCGCTGCCGTTCTCCAGCACCGATTCGGTGGCGGCGCGGGCGACTTCGGTTTTGTCCAGTTCACTGGTCTGACGGCTGACCAGATAACCGACGCGTGTGCGCGCCTCGACCAAATCATCGCTGCGCAGGGCCCTGGCCACCGGCTCGACATGCTCGCCGAGGCTGCGCATGCCAAGCGCGCAATAGAGCGCGAGAATCTCAACGATCCAGCCAACGTAAGGCGCCCAGGACAGCGCGGTGGCCAACAAGGTCAGTGGCACAACCGCCATCACCCAGGCCGTCACCCCGTGACTGCGCCAGCCGCGACCAGCGGAGTTGAAACGTTGTTCGATGCGATCGGCAAAACGACCGAACGCCACCAGCGGATGCCAGCGTTTGGGCTCACCCAGCAGCGCATCCAGCGCGACCGCGGCGATACTCAACAACGCCACACTCATTGACTCACTCCCCAATAATTTTCATACAGCAACTCGTTGAGCGGACGCGCCTGCGCCCAGCCTTCGAGTACCAGCATCGGCGCCGGATAGAATTCCTTGACCGGCCCCAGGCAAAGAACGGCCAAAGGCTTGGCCCCGGTCGGTAAACCCAGTAAATCCGCCAAGGCTTGCGGTTCGAACAGCGACACCCAGCCCATGCCCAGGCCTTCGGCGCGGGACGCCAGCCAAAGGTTCTGGATGGCACAGGACAGCGAGGCCATGTCCATTTCCGGCAACGTACGACGGCCGAAGATATACCGCTCGCGATCGTCCATCAGCGCGGCGACCAGCACTTCGGCGCAGTCTTGGATGCCTTCGACCTTGAGCTTCATGAATTCGTCGGAGCGCTCGCCGAGGGCTTCGGCGGTGCGGATGCGTTCTTCTTCCACCAGTTGCTGGATCTTGCCGCGCAGCGCCCGGTCGCTGATGCGGATGAACCGCCAGGGCTGCATCAGGCCGACGCTCGGCGCCTGATGCGCGGCTTCGAGCAGGCGCCTCAGCAACTCGGGCTCGACCGTGCCGCCGCTGAAATGGCGCATGTCACGGCGTTCGCCGATGGCTCGATAGACGGCATCGCGTTCGGCTTCGGAAAAGGCGTTGTCCGTCATGGCCTGCTCGCGATGGAGGCTTCACGATCGGGCGCCAACAGCGCAGCAATCGCCGCCGGATTGGACGGAAAATAGAAGTGCACATAAGAGGCCGTCATCCGCCCCTTACGATAAACCGCCTCCGCCCCTCGCCCGCCATTGGGGCTCAGGCCACGCGCAATCGGCTCAAGCTCGGTGCTGGTCAGCGAGTGGTGATAGGTGTGCCCACGCAGCAAACCTTCGGGCAATTCCACCGCCTGCAAAGCCAACGCCGCCAGACGCTTCTGCATCACCGCATCACCGGTCAGCAAGCCAACCAGTTCAGCGCGAGTGCCCTCGACATCGGTCAACGAATCCAACAGATACAACATGCCGCCACACTCGGCCAGTAACGGTTTGCCCGCCGCGTGGTGAGCGCGGATGGCGGTCAGCATCGGCGTGTTTTGTGACAACGCCACATGGTGCAATTCAGGGTAACCGCCTGGCAGATAAAGGCTGTCTGCCTCCGGCAACCCGCTGTCGCGAATCGGCGAGAAGAAAGACAATTCGGCGCCCATGGCCCGCAGCAGATCCAGACTCGCGCCGTAGGTAAACGCGAAGGCTTCATCCCGGGCCACGGCAATCCGCACACCGGCCAGCAACGGTTCAGCCGCAATCACTGCAGGCGCGGCGAACTCCACGGCCGGCGGCAACGCCACATCGCAACTGCTGGCCAGTGAGGCGGCCGCTGCATCGAGGCGCAGATCGAGGTCATTCAGTTCGCTGGCCTGGACCAGGCCGAGATGCCGACTCGGCAATTCGATGCCGGTTTCCCGGGACAACGCGCCATACCAGCGCAAGCCTTCTGTCAGGCTGCCTTCGAGTAATTGCGCATGACGCAGGGTGCCTACCCGATTGGCCAACACTCCGGCAAACGGCAAATCCGGCTGATAGCGCGCCAAGCCCAACGCCAGCGCGCCAAAGGTCTGCGCCATCGCGGTGCCGTCGATCACGCCGAGCACCGGCACACCGAAATGCCGCGCCAGGTCGGCGCTGGACGGCGTACCGTCGAACAGCCCCATGACGCCTTCGATGAGGATCAGATCGGCTTCGCCAGCGGCTTCCCACAACAGACGACGACTTTCCTGCTCGCCGACCATCCACATGTCCAGCTGATAGACCGGTGCACCGCTGGCACGCTCGAGAATCATCGGATCGAGAAAGTCCGGGCCGCATTTGAACACGCGCACCTTGCGCCCCTGATTGCGATGCAAACGGGCGAGCGCGGCGGTGACGGTGGTCTTGCCCTGACCGGAAGCCGGCGCGGCAATCAGTACCGCCGGGCAATGATGTGGTTGAATCACAACTCGACGCCTTTTTGCGCTTTGATCCCGGCCTGGAAGGCGTGCTTGATCATGCCCATTTCGGTGACGGTGTCAGCCAGTTCGATCATCTCCGGTTTGGCGCCACGGCCAGTGACGACCACGTGCTGCATCGGCGGACGGGCCTGCAAATCACTGAGCACCTGATCGAGATCGAGGTAACCGTGCTTGAGAGCGATGTTCAACTCATCGAGTACCACCAGGCCAATCGACGGATCACTCAGCAGTTCGCGGGACACCGCCCAAGCGGCTTCGGCAGCGGCGATGTCACGCTGGCGGTCCTGGGTTTCCCAAGTGAAGCCCTCGCCCATCACATGAAAACGCACTTGCTCCGGGAAACGCCGGAAGAACAGCTCCTCGCCGGTGCTGCTGCGCCCCTTGATGAATTGCACAACACCGCACTGCATGCCGTGGCCCATGGAGCGCGCTAGCATGCCGAACGCCGAACTGCTTTTGCCTTTGCCGTTGCCGCTCAGCACCAGCAGCAGGCCGCATTCGTTCGGCGAATTGGCGATGCGTTCGTCGATCACGGCTTTTTTGCGCAGCATGCGCGCCAGATGGCGTTCGTCACGATCAGGGGTATCAGTCATGGGGGAGCTCTCCGTTGAGGCTGGATAACGGCGGGCAGGCACAAGAATAGACGGCAAGAAGCCTGGCATCGCCCACCGTGATGCCGCTGAATGGATCAGGCCGGTCTCCGGGCTCATGAGCGGCCTCAAGGCCAACTGCGCGCCTTCCCATGTCGAGACTCGACACAGTGGCTCAAGGCGCAGTCTTCACTCATTTACCGTTGCGGGGGCAGCGCCGGGATCGTGATCATTCTTCGCTGGAAGAAATCCACTCACCGGCTTCCCTGTTTCACTCTGTCGACCAAGGCCACAGAGCACCTGAAACAAGCCGCGAAGGTTAGAGGGTTGGGGGTGGAGCGTCAATTAAAGACAGGACGCCTTCTGGCGAATAACTGCCGTCGATCAATTATCTGACGCCAATCTTGTGCCACACTGCCAGCAGTGATATCAAAGAGCCACAACCTCATAACACAATAACAAGGGTGAGCCACATGCAAGGCATGATCATCAGCAATCCGAAGCTGGAATTCCTGCGCCCGGTGCTGGAACGCTGGTTTGACTGTATCGACCGCTACAACGCCGTGCGCGGCGATAACGATACGCCTTACTGGTACGACGAAAACGCCAACCTCGGCCTGCTCTCTGCCGCGGCCTGGATGGCGGAAATGGTCACGCTGCAGCAAACACCGACGCGCAAACAGACCGAAGAAGGCGAACGTAACGCCCGCGCCGATCTGTTTATCGCCACCAGCGAAGAACGCGCATACTTGCAGGCCACCCAGCGCTGGCCGCGGGTCAATAACTTGAACCTGACCCAGGCACTGGCAGACATCACCAGCGACGCGAAGCGCATCAGCTACGCCAGCGACCTGAAACTCGGCTGCCTGTTTGTCGCCCCACAAAAAGCCCAGCACAGCGCCACCCCGGAAGAACTCCAGGACATGCTCGACGACCTGCAAAAGGAACACACCTGCGCCGTGGCCTGGTATTTCCCTTACGCCTACCGCAAGTTGCACAATGAAGCCGGCAACTACCATCCGGGGATCGCCGTGCTGTTCAAGGAAGCCCGCGGCTGACCGGTTTACGCTTCTCTATGATGATTACTGCGAGGTTGAGCGTGCGAGCGGTCATGACAACCTCCGCTATGGATTATGTGCCAAGTGCTCGGGTTGCAAGACGCGCTTGGCGCTCAGATAGGCTTTTTGCCAATAAGCTTTGGACAAGCTGTCCAGCTTGACCGTGCCGCCCGTGGCTGGTGCATGGACGAAACGCCCTTCGCCGACATAGATCCCGGCATGGCTGACCTGGGAGCCGCCATTGGTGGCGAAGAAGATCAGGTCGCCGGTTTGCAGGCCTTCCTTGCCGACGTTGGGAGCCTGCATGCCGATCATCTCGCGTGTGGAGCGCGGCAAGGAAATGCCTGCGACATCGCGATAGACGTAACCGATCAAACCGCTGCAATCGAACCCGGAATCCGGCGTGTTACCGCCCCAACGATAAGGCGTCCCCACCAGACCGAGCGCGCGAAACAGCACGTCTTCTGCGGCTGGGGAAAAGGCTTGGGAGGAACCGAAAACAATCGGCGCGCGAACCACCGGCGCAGGTGGCGGTGTGCGGCTGGCGCAGGCACTGAGCAGCGCTGCGAAGAACATGAGTGCGAGGCGGGCCGACATCGTCATAAACAGAACATCCTGATCTGGCTGCGGCTTTTTTCTGCCACAAAGACAGAAAAGAAAACCGCCTGCGCAGAACGCAGGCGGTTTGCCATCAATAATAGATCAGGATTCTAGCGGCTACGCGGCAAACTTCAAGTAAGACTTTAACTTCACCTTACAAGTCGTAAGTTTACTTGCGTGCAGTGACTATTGTCGGAGCCATTGCGAGTGCGCGCTTGGCTTCGATAAAGGTCTTGCTCCAGTAGCTGTCGCCCAGGCTATCGACCCGGACACCACCGCTTTTGCGGCTGCTGGAGTGGATGAACTGGTTGTCACCCAGGTAGATCCCGGCGTGACTGACACGACCGCGACGACCATTGGTGGCGAAGAACAGCAGATCACCCGGCTTGAGGGCGCTGCGAGCCACCAGCGGAGCGTCAACGTTGATCATTTCGCGGGTGGAGCGCGGCAGGTTCATGCCGGCCTCTTCACGAAACAGATAACCGATGAAGCCGCTGCAGTCGAAGCCTGCCTCGGAGGTGCCACCAAAACGGTAACGGGTACCGATCAGGGACATGCCACGCTCGAGGATGCTGTCGGCCAGAACCGGAAGCTGGTACGACTTGCCGCCGGCGAAGTCTGCCAGTTCTTTATCATTAGCCACGCCGTCTTGGTAAAGAGCTTCCTGGAAAAGAACGGAAGAAGACTGCGCCGTAACTGAATTTGAAACCCGCTGTTGTTGCTCTTGCTGGGACACTGGAGAGTGAGCAGCGCAACCGAACAACAGGGTGACGAGTGCGAGAGGCACGAGGGGTGCGAAGCGATTTAGCATGGGCACGACCGTGGCTGATAGTTATAAAGAAGCCGAGACTATGCCCGCTATCGATCTCATTTGCAAATTCAATCGATCTTTATGTGACTTATCGGTTTCTCGTTTCCATCTAAGCGCTTAAGCCCGTTTTAGACGTTAGCGCAGCCTGCAACCCTGTAGGAAAGCGGATTTTCTGGCGCCTTAAATATGCCGAAACCCGCGAAAAGCCTGGGTTTTACCAGCCCAGTGTCTCTTTCAGGAACGGGATTGTCAGCTTGCGCTGAGCTTGAAGGGAGGCCTGATCGAGGCGTTCAAGCAGCTCGAAAAGCGCACTCATGCTGCGGGTACCGCGAGTCAAAATAAAATGCCCGACTTCGTCAGTCAGGTGCAGGCCACGACGGGAAGCGCGCAACTGCAAGGCACGCAACTTGTCTTCATCAGAGAGTGGACGCATCTGGAAGATGAGTGCCAGTGTCAGCCGCGACTTGAGGTCCGCCAGCTTCACCGGTAGTTCGCGCGGGGATGTCGAGGCAGCGATCAGCAGACGTCGACCGCTGTCACGCAGACGATTGAACAGATGGAACAACGCCTCTTCCCAATCCGCCTTGCCGGCGACCGCCTGCAAATCGTCCAGGCAAACCAGTTCGTATTGTTCGAGGTTGTCAAGGATTTCGATGCCGCGGTCCATCAACTCGGCCAGCGGCAGATACACCGCCGGTTCACCCATCTGCTCGAAACGCAGGCAAGCCGCCTGCAGCAAATGCGTGCGCCCTACCCCGTGCTTGCCCCAGAGGTAGATCAGGCTTTCTGTCCAGCCAGCGTCGGCTTCGCACAGCCGCTCGACATAGCCGAGTGCAGCGGCATTGGCGCCTGGGTAGTAATTGATAAAGGTGGCGTCATCACGCAGACGCACACCTAGGGGCAGCTGAATCGGTTTCATGCTGACTGAACAGTTCCAAAGGAACCGTTAGTGGCCTCTGTGTAAAGTTTGCGAAGTTTATACCCGTGAAGCTGACCGCACAATGCGACAGACCACAAGCAAAATCAAAGGTTTGCGTTAACGCACTGGTTTTATGACAGTTTCTTTGGCGGTGCATGTGACAGCCGCGCGAGGGATACGGGCAAACCCGGCGTGAAACCAGGCTGCCCGCGACGAGCGATCAAGAAGCCTTACTGCTCAGATTCGTCGACACCACCGTAGATATCAGAATCCTTATACAAATCATGTACATGGCGCACCAGAACCATGATCACCGCCGCCACCGGCAATGCCAGCAGCACACCGGTAAAACCGAACAGCTCACCGCCGGCCAGAATCGCAAAGATCACCGCCACCGGGTGCAGGCCGATTCGGTCACCCACCAGCAACGGCGTCAGAACCATACCTTCCAGCGCCTGGCCGACCATGAACACCGCGACGATACCGATCATGGGATACAGGTCGCCACCGAACTGGAACAGACCGGCAATCAACGCCGCGCCAATCCCGATGACAAACCCCATGTACGGCACGATCGCCGCCAGACCGGCAATCAGACCGATCAACAGCCCCAACTCCAGCCCGACGATCATCAAGCCAGCGGCGTAGATCACGCCCAGCGCCAGCATCACCAGCAACTGCCCGCGCACGAACGCCCCAAGCACTTCATGGCATTCCCCGGCCAGGGACATGACACGCTCTTCACGATCACGCGGCAGCAGGCTGCGGATCTTGGCCATCATCAGGTCCCAGTCGCGCAGCAGATAAAAACTCACCACCGGGATCAACACCAGATTGGCCAGCCAGCCAATCAGCGCAAGGCCTGAAGCCGTCGCCTGACTGAGCACCACGCCGACAATGTCGGTGGTCTGGCCCATGTGCTCGCTGATCGCCGCCTTGAGCTTGTCGAACTTCCAGAAGCCCTCCGACAAACCCAACTTCGATTGCGCCCACGGCAACGCGGTGTGCTGCAACCAGTCGAGCATCTGTGGCGCCAGTTCATACAAGCGAAACAGCTGCTTGGCGAGCATCGGCACCAACACCAACAGCAGCGTGGTGAGGATCATCGTGAACAACGCGAACACCGCCACCACACCCCAGGTCCGCGACAGACCGAGCTTCTCCAGGCGGTCCACCAGCGGGTCGAACAGATAGGCCAGCAACAGCGCCACCAGGAACGGCGTCAGAATCGGATGCAACAGGTAAACAAACGCGCAAAGCAGGGCCACCCCACCGAGCCAGAACCAACGCCGCGTATCGGCCATGTACCACTCCTGCTTCTATATAAAGAAAAAACTCACCAATGGAAACGCAACTGCGGCGTCGGGGCTGGCGCTGGCGCTGCGGCCGGCGCCGAACCAGCAACCACGGGTTGAACAGGTGTCGGCGCCTGGCCGGCCGGAACTTCCTGCAATTGCGCCAGGGACAACTGAGCTCGCAGCTGATCGGCGCTGCCGTTGACGCGATAAAGCACGCGGTCGCCATCAACACTTTGCAGACGCGCGCCAAAAGGCTCCAGCAAACGCCCGAGCGTCGCATAACGTTCCAGATTCATGCCTTGCACTTCCAACAATTGCTCGCCCGATGCACCCGGCTTGGCGACGAAACGCGACGCCAGACGCTCGCTGACCGCCAGCATCACCGCATCGGCCACGGCGGCGGTATCAGCGCCCTGCACGCTACCGGCCTCTTTCTGATCGCCCAGCCACAGTCGCCACTTGGCTTGCCATTGCCCCCCTTCTTCACGGGCATGCACCGCCAGCAAGGCATCGGCATTGTAACGGTCGGAGGCACTGCGCAGCGGCGCAGGGTCGGCACCTTCCAGATTCGGTGCCGTGGCGACGATCTGTTCATTCAGGTCAGCCAGCGGCAAACGCAGCGGCAGACCACGGTGCTGAGCCGCCCGACGCAGGGGCGCAGCGCTGGCCTGACCATCACCGACCAGGCTCGAACCTTCGGCGGAATCGCTCAGCCACCAGCCGAGGATCGATGGCCGATTGGCACCCCACACGGCCAACCCGGCACGACGCAAGGCCTGCTCGGTGGTGGTCGGATCGAAATCGACTTTCAGCACTTGCGGCGGCCCGGCGTCATAGCCGAACTGACTGATGATCTGCTGAGGGTCTTTACGCACGGCCGCAAGGCCTGGGCTTTGCGCCGCCCTGGGATCGCCGGTCAAGCGCAACACCAGCGTTTCCAGCGCCTGCTGAGTCGCCTGATCGCGCTCCTCCGGTGTCTGGCCGGTGACCGGCTGGCGCACTTGATAGAGGCCTTTGACGGTTTCGGCATGGCTGGTCAGGCTGATCACGGATAAACAGCCCACGAACAAGAATTTAAGAAAACGCATGAAAGATTCCTGACGACAAGAGCGGCTGGAACAGACCGCATGAAGACGATTGAGCCAGGGCTGTGACCACACGCCCAAGCAAAACATTCACACGATCACGGTAAGTTTTCGCACTGTCATAACGATAGACGGTTAACGTCGTACCTTATACAGCCATGTGGGACGCCGCCAACACGGGCAATATCAGTTTTTTTAACGCGATATGCCCCTGCCCGTCGGCACGAGGATGGCCGCTGCCCCTCAAGCCTGATAAAATCGCGCGCCTTCGCAGACCGGCAACAGCCGGGCACCCTGAAATTCGCGTACGGCAATTGCCCTTCGCCAGCTTCAGTGGCCCCACTGGACTCGGTCGTTACCCCTGAATCCCCCCTAAAGGCCTGGATCATGAGCAAGCAACCCTCCCTGAGCTACAAGGACGCCGGTGTAGACATCGACGCCGGTGAAGCATTGGTCGAACGCATCAAGAGCGTCGCCAAGCGCACTGCGCGCCCGGAAGTCATGGGCGGCCTGGGCGGTTTCGGCGCCCTCTGCGAAATCCCGGCCGGTTACAAACAACCGGTGCTGGTCTCGGGTACTGACGGCGTCGGCACCAAGCTGCGCCTGGCGCTGAACCTGAACAAGCACGACAGCATCGGCATCGACCTGGTGGCCATGTGCGTGAACGACCTGGTGGTATGCGGCGCCGAGCCGCTGTTCTTCCTCGACTACTACGCCACCGGCAAACTGAACGTCGACACCGCTGCTCAGGTTGTGACCGGCATCGGCGCCGGCTGCGAACTGTCCGGCTGCTCCCTGGTCGGCGGCGAAACCGCTGAAATGCCTGGCATGTACGAAGGCGAAGACTACGACCTGGCCGGCTTCTGCGTCGGCGTCGTGGAAAAATCCGAAATCATCGATGGTTCGAAAGTCGCTGCCGGCGATGCCCTGCTCGCCCTGCCGTCTTCCGGCCCGCACTCCAACGGCTACTCGCTGATCCGCAAGATCATCGAAGTGTCGGGCTCCGACATCGAGAACATCCAGCTCGACGGCAAACCGCTGACCGACCTGCTGATGGCCCCGACCCGTATCTACGTGAAGCCGCTGCTCAAGCTGATCAAGGACACTGGCGCCGTCAAAGCCATGGCCCACATCACCGGTGGCGGCCTGCTGGACAACATCCCGCGCGTACTGCCAAAGGGCGCTCAAGCGGTGGTTGACGTCGCGAGCTGGACCCGCCCGGCGGTGTTCGACTGGCTGCAAGAGAAAGGCAACGTCGACGAAACCGAAATGCACCGCGTGCTGAACTGCGGCGTCGGCATGGTCATCTGCGTAGCCCAAGAGCACGTTGAAACCGCGCTGAATGTCCTGCGTGAAGCTGGCGAGCAGCCATGGGTCATCGGTCAGATCGCCACCGCTGCCGAAGGCGCGGCCCAGGTTGAACTGAAGAACCTCAAGGCTCATTAATGTCCGTCACCTGTGATGTGGTGGTGCTGCTGTCCGGCACCGGCAGTAACTTGCAGGCCTTGATCGACAGCACGCGGACCGGCGATAGCCCGGCCCGCATTGCTGCGGTGATTTCCAACCGCGCCGATGCCTACGGCCTGCAACGCGCCAGGGACGCGGGTATCGACACCCGCACCCTGGATCACAAGGCTTTCGAGGGCCGCGAGGCCTTCGATGCCGCGCTGATCGAACTGATCGACGCCTTCAACCCCAAACTCGTGGTACTGGCCGGCTTCATGCGCATTCTCAGCGCTGGCTTCGTGCGCCATTACCAGGGTCGCCTGCTCAATATCCATCCCTCGCTGCTGCCCAAATACAAAGGGTTACACACTCATCAGCGCGCGCTGGAGGCCGGCGATACGGAACACGGCTGCTCCGTGCACTTCGTCACCGAGGAACTCGATGGCGGACCACTGGTCGTACAGGCAGTAATACCGGTAGAGTTGCACGATTCGCCGCAGAGTCTGGCGCAGCGAGTCCACACCCAGGAACACCTGATCTACCCGATGGCCGTACGCTGGTTTGCCGAAGGCCGTTTATCACTCGGCGAACAAGGTGCTTTACTGGACGGACAGTTACTCGCGGCCAGCGGCCACTTGATTCGAACCTAGGAGATTTTATGCGTCGTGCCCTGCTCTTCGCTTGCGCTCTGCTCGCCCTGCCGTTTGCGCAGGCCGCGGACCTTCAACCCTTCTCCGCCAGCTACACCGCCGACTGGAAGCAACTGCCCATGAGCGGCACCGCCGAACGCAGCCTGACCAAGGAAGCCAACGGCGTCTGGAAACTCAGCTTCAAGGCGTCGATGATGATCGCCAGCCTGACTGAAGAAAGCACCCTGACCCTGGACAAGGACACACTGCTTCCGCAGTCCTACCACTTCGAACGCGGTGGCCTGGGCAAAGCCAAGAAAGCTGATCTGGACTTCGACTGGACCAACAAGATGGTCACCGGCACCGATCGCGGTGACGCCGTCAAGCTCCCGCTCAACCGCGGCATGGTCGACAAGTCCACCTATCAACTGGCGCTGCAGCATGACGTGGCCGCCGGCAAGAAAAGCATGAGCTATCAGGTCGTCGATGCCGGCGAAGTCGATACCTATGACTTCCGCGTGCTGGGTTCGGAGAAAGTCGATACCAAGGCAGGCCAGATCGATGCGGTCAAGGTCGAGCGCGTGCGCGATCCGACACAAAGCAAGCGCATCACCGTGCTGTGGTTCGCCAAGGATTGGGATTACCTGCTGGTCCGTCTGCAACAGGTCGAAACCGACGGCAAGGAGTACAACATCATGCTCCTCGACGGTACGGTCAACGGCAAGACGGTCAAAGGCAGCTGATCCGGACCGACATGAAAGCCCCGCAAACGCGGGGCTTTTTTTCGTCTGGCGTTTCGTTGGGCGGGAGCGATCAGGCACGGCAAAGCGTTGCTGATCAACGGACGGTCACCCTGGAACACCATAAAACGCCAAAGGATTCAAAAAGTGGAACGCCCGACTTGAGGAATGCTCTATAAATTCAGGGTCTTTTTTGATCGAATGACTTTTTCCTGATCCCTGCGAGGTTTCCCATGACTGTTACCGTCAATACTGTTTCCGCCGAAGGTTTTCGTCACAGTGTCCAGATCGATGACCATGAACTGTTTGCCGATGTCCCCAAATCCAGTGGTGGTGAAGGCACCGCACCTGAGCCTCATGACTATTTCGACGCAGCCCTCGGCGCCTGCAAGGCCCTGACCCTGAAACTGTACGCGAAGAAGAAGGGAATCCCACTGACCGGCGTCGGGGTCGAGGTCAAGCGCGACAACAGTGAAGAGCAAAAAGGCAAATATGCCCTGCACGTCAAACTCACGCTCAAGGGCGTACTCACCGACGCCCAGCGCGACGAGCTACACCGCGTGGCCGACCGCTGCCCGGTACACAAGCTGATGACCACCTCTGAAGTCAGCATCGAGACTCATCTGTCCGAAGGCGCCTTCAGCCAATAGCGGCAACGGCTACGCAAGCGGGTTATGCTCCCTGCGTCACCCGCTCAGCCTGGAATGCACCATGAACACTCCGCTCGTGATCCGTCCTCGCGCCGAAGATGTCGAAGGCCAGCCGATCCTTCGCCCTTTGCCGTCAGCCAAATGCCGCAACGTCGGGCCTTTCGTGTTTTTCGACCACATGCTCGAAACCCGTTATCCACCGGGCAAAGGCATGAACATCCGTCAGCATCCGCACATCGGCCTGTCCACCCTCACCTACCTGTTCGAAGGGCAAATCCAGCACAAGGACAGCCTCGGTTCCGATCAGGTGGTGAATGCCGGCGATGTCAGCTGGATGACCGCCGGCAGTGGGATTGCCCATGTCGAACGCACGCCCGAAGCATTGAGAGACAGCGGCGGGACGATGCACGGCTTACAGATCTGGCTGGCGTCGCCCAAAGACCATGAGCACGGTCCAGGACACTACAGCCACCATCCAGCGGCCACGCTGCCGGTCAGTGAAAACCTTGGCGTGAAGATACGGATGATCGCCGGGACGGGCTTTTGCCTCGAATCGCCGGTCCCGGTGCTTTCTCCTACGCTGTATGTCGAATTGAACCTGCAAACAGCGACCACGCTGCTGATTCCCACCGAGCATGAAGAACGGGCGCTGTATGTGTTGAGCGGTGAGGCGCAGCTTGATGGCGAGCTGCTGGAGCCCTACACGTTAGTGGTGCTGCCGGCCGGGGAAGAGATGACGCTGTTCGCCGAAAGCGACTGCCATGCCGTGCTGTTTGGCGGAGCGCCACTGGATGGGCCACGACGGATCAACTGGAACTTCGTGGCCAGCGATCCGGCATTGATTGATGAAGCACGTCGGCGCTGGGCGGCCGGGGATTGGCCGACGGTGCCAGGGGAAAGTGAGCGGATTGAGTTGCCTTAATTAAAAGATCGCAGCCTCGTTTCACTCGACAGCTCCTACATCGGCTGATCGTTCCCACGCTCTGCGTGGGAATGCCTCTGGGGACGCTCCGCGTCCAGTGACGCGGAGCGTCACGGGCTGCATTCCCACGCAGAGCGTAGGAACGATCAGTGTCAGGCAGCCATCAGCCTTAAAACACTTCATCCAGCAAGTTATGCATCGACGTGAACGCGCGAGCCGCGGTTTTCGCGTCATACATCATAGTGCCCGGCACGTTGGCATGCGGGTCGGTAAACGAATGCACCGCGCCGCCATAGCTCAGCAATTGCCAATCCACACCAGCGGCATTCATTTCAGCTTCGAACGCCGGCAGTTGCTCTTTCGGCACCAACGGATCGGCAGCGCCATGCAGCACCAGCACCGAACCCTTGATGCTTTTCGCATCGTTCACGTTCGGCGTATCCAGCGTGCCGTGGAACGACACCGCCGCTTTCACCGGCGCACCGGTACGCGCCAGCTCCAGCGCGCAGCACCCACCGAAGCAAAAACCGAAGGTCGCCAGTTTTGAGGTATCGACCGCCGCCTCGCCCTGCCCTTGCAACTGCTCGAATGCAGCCTGCATGCGTTTGCGCAGCAAGGCCCGATCATTCTTCAACGGCATCATCGCCGCGCCTGCCTCGTCGCCGTTCTGCGGACGAACCGATTGGCCGTACAGGTCGGCGATCAGCACCACATAGCCCTTGGACGCCACGGATTTGGCAATCTCCTCGGCACCGGCGCTGACGCCCATCCAGTTCGGCGCCATCAACAGACCCGGACGCGGGCCTTTATGGTCGGCATCGAAGGCCAGACGGCTTTCATACGATTGGCCGTCGATCTGATAGGCGACGGATCGAACAGTGATTTGACTCATGACTGACTCCCAGTAAAAAAGCACCAGAATGAAAAAACCCGCCGAAGCGGGTTTTTATACAACGTGGTTAAACCGACAGTTCAACCAGCAGCTTGTTCAGGCGGCGCACATAAGCCGCCGGGTCTTTCAAGCTGTCGCCGGCCGCCAGGGCCGCCTGATCGAACAGAATGTGCGACAGGTCGCCGAAGCGCTCGTCGCTCTGCTCGTTGTCGAGTTTCTCGATCAGCGGGTGAGCCGGGTTGAATTCGAAGATCGGTTTCGAATCCGGAACCTTCTGACCGCTGGCTTCCAGGATCTGACGCATTTGCAGGCCCAGGTCTTGCTCGCCGATGGCCAGAATCGCCGGAGAATCGGTCAGGCGGTGGGAAACCCGCACTTCAGCAACGGACTCACCCAAAGCGGTCTTGAGACGCTCAACCAGGCCTTCTTTGGACTTGGCGACTTCTTCCGCGGCTTTCTTGTCTTCTTCCGAATCCAGGTTGCCGAGGTCCAGGTCACCGCGTGCCACGTCGACAAAGCTCTTGCCGTCGAAGTCGTTGAGGTAGCTCATCAGCCACTCGTCGATACGGTCGGTCAGCAGCAGCACTTCGATGCCTTTCTTGCGGAAGACTTCCAGGTGCGGGCTGTTTTTGACTTGCGCGTAGGTTTCGCCGGTCAGGTAGTAGATCTTGTCCTGACCTTCCTTGGCACGGGCCAGGTAGTCGGCCAGGCCTACAACCTGCTCGCCGTCGTCGCCCTGAGTGGACGCGAAACGCAGCAGGCCGGCAATTTTTTCTTTGTTGGCGAAGTCTTCTGCCGGGCCTTCTTTCATGACCTGACCGAAGTTCTTCCAGAAACCTTTGTATTGCTCAGGCTCGTTCTTCGCCAGTTTTTCCAGCATGTCCAGAACGCGCTTGGTCAGCGCCGATTTCATGGAGTCGATGATCGGGTCTTTCTGCAGGATTTCCCGCGACACGTTCAGCGACAGGTCGTTGGAATCGACCACGCCTTTGATGAAGCGCAGGTACAGCGGCAGGAACGACTCGGCCTGATCCATGACGAACACGCGCTGCACGTACAGCTTCAGGCCTTTCGGCGCTTCACGCTGGTACAGGTCGAACGGAGCACGGGTCGGCACATAAAGCAGCGAGGTGTACTCGAGCTTGCCTTCGACCTTGTTGTGGCTCCAGCTCAGCGGATTCTCGAAATCGTGAGCGACGTGCTTGTAGAACTCCTGGTATTCCTCGTCCTTCACTTCAGTACGAGGGCGAGTCCACAGGGCGCTGGCGCGGTTGACGGTTTCCCATTCAATGGCCGGCTGCTCTTCGCCTTCAACGGCTGCCACTTCTTTCGGCAACTCGATCGGCAAAGCGATGTGGTCGGAATACTTCTTGATGATGTTGCGCAGACGCCAGCCATCGGCGAACTCGTCTTCACCGGACTTCAGGTGCAGAACGATGCGAGTGCCGCGCTCGGGTTTATCAACGGTGGCAACTTCAAAATCGCCTTCGCCCTTGGACGACCAGTGCACGCCTTCGCTGGTAGCAGCACCGGCACGGCGGCTGAATACGTCAACTTTATCGGCGACGATGAACGCCGAGTAGAAACCGACACCGAATTGACCGATCAGGTGCGAGTCTTTTTTCTGATCGCCAGACAGGTGCTTCATGAAATCGGCAGTGCCGGACTTGGCGATAGTGCCCAGGTGAGTGACCGCATCTTCACGGCTCATGCCAATGCCGTTGTCTTCGAGGGTGACGGTTTTAGCGTCCTTGTCGAAGCTCACGCGGATTTTCAGTTCAGCGCCGCCTTCCAGCAACTCAGGCTTGGCCAGCGCTTCAAAACGTAATTTATCGACAGCGTCAGAGGCGTTCGAGATCAATTCGCGAAGGAAGATTTCCTTGTTGGAATACAGCGAATGGATCATGAGGTGCAGCAGCTGCTTCACCTCGGTCTGGAAGCCCAGGGTTTCCTTTTGAGTTTCCACACTCATGGTCATCAAACTCCAATCAGATGGCAGTGGCCGCGACCTTGAGGGTCGGCGGCGGGTTGTCCTCAGAGTTGGGGGCTGAGATCAGGATTTCAAGGGCTCTTCGATTTTGAAGTGCGCCCGGGCTGTGGCAATGGGCTCGGCTTCAGTGCTTTGCCAGGCGGTAATCGCCACGTTTGCCACCCGCCGCCCCTGGCGACAAACCTGGCATCGGGCCCAGGTATCGCGAAACTGCCCTGCGCGCAGGTAGTCGAGGGAAAAGTCGATAATCTTCGGCACACCGGGCGAGCCGGTGAAAATCAACAGGTGCAGCGCCGCCGAGAGTTCCATGAACCCGGCAATCACCCCGCCATGAATCGCCGGCAGTAAAGGGTTACCAATGTTGTCCTTGTTGGCCGGCAGACGAAACAGCAGCTCATCTCCTACCCGCGAACATTCGACGCCGATCAGCTCGGCGTAAGGAATCAGCTGCAGCAGCGAGGCGTAGTCCCCCTGCGCATGGGCCTGTTGAAGCTGTTCCTTGAACGTGTCGGTCATTTCGCACCTCCAGCAATCACACCGCCAAAGCTTTTAGTACCTTTGACGCCCTTGCCCATGCGCATGAAGGTGCCCACCACGTGGGCGATGGGCTGTTCGGGGTCGTCCTGATAGGCAAAACCGCGCGCGAAGATCACATCAGTGGTCACTCGGTAGCATTGGGCGAAGCCAAACACTTCCTTGTGCGGCTCGGCGGCGTGCATGTAGTCGATGCGCAAGTCGAGCGTCGGGCAGACTTCGAACTCAGGCAGCACGCAGAGGGTGGCCATGCCGCAGGCGGTATCCATCAGCGAGGTCAGCGCACCGCCATGAATCACCCCGGTTTGCGGGTTACCGACGATCCGTGGGCTGTACGGCAGAATCACCGTCAGCCCTTCGCTGCTGGCGCTGTGAACGCGCATGCCAAGTACCTGACAATGGCGCAACGCCGACAGGAATCGTGTCGCACGCTCAAAAACGGGGTTTTCGGCCATTTGATAAAACTCTTCTTAGTGTCCGGACAAAGTAGCAGGCTAGTGGGCAAAAGTTCCCTTAAAAAACAAACATATATATCTGTGTGATTTGAGGAACTTAACCCTGATCGCTGTGCTCGAAAGGCCAGTAGATATTTTCCATCAGGAGAAACACCCCATGCGTAAGACTTTAGCTATTGCCTTGATGTTGACCGCTTCCCTCGGTCTCGCCGCCTGCGGTAAAAAACCCGAGGACAAAGCTCAAGATGCCACCAAACAAACCGAGCAAGTTCAGGAAAAAATGAGCGAAGCTCAGGATAAAGTGAACGAAGCAGCAAAAGAAAACGCCGAAGCTGCCAAAGCTCAGGTCGAATCGAACGCAGCAGCGGCAAAAGAAGCCGCTCCGGCAGCGCCTACAGAAGCACCTAAAAACTAAAACAGTTTTTAGCGTGATAAAAGAAAACCCGCCATGTGCGGGTTTTCTTTTGCCTGTTACTTGGTGCATTAGAGCAAAACGGTTCTAAAAGTCGGACTAATCATCAGCAACAACGAACACACTAAACCCAGGAACCACACCAGACTGCGCTGCCAGGCAAATACTCATCAAGCCGCCTCTTTGTTCAGCTCAGGCAATGGCGCCTCTGTAGGTGTATAGACCATTACGTCAAGAACGTCGGAGTGAAACTCGCGGCGATACAATACAAACACAACACCGGCGCTCATCAACATGAACAACCAGGGGCTGACAAACCACGCCAGCATGGTCATGCCGAAGTAATAGGAACGCAGACCGAAGTTGAATTGGTTGGCCGCCATGGAGATGACACGGGCGGCTCGGGAAGCAAAGGCTTTACGTTCTTGCTCGGACACATGCCGCTCACCGATCATCGGCGCCGAGCCCACGAGAATGGCTGCAAAGTTGTACTGACGCATGCACCAGCTGAACGTAAAGAACGCATAGACAAACACCAGCGCCAGGCACAACAACTTGATTTCCGACATGCCTTGGGAAGCCTGTTGCACCATCGGGATATCCGCCAGCAACGACACGGCTCTTTCGGATGCACCCAACACCGTGAGAATACCGGCCAGGATAATCAACGTGCTGGAAGCGAAGAACGAGGCGTTGCGCTCCAGGTTACCGATCACGCTGGCATCGGCGATGCGGTTGTCGCGCAACAGCATGCGGCGCATCCAGTCTTCGCGATATAGGTGCAGCACACTGGCCAGGCACGCGGTATCACGGCCCTTCCATGTCGCGTAGCGGGTGTAGCCACCCCAGCAGACGACAAACCAGAGCGCGGCGAGGATGTGGATCAGATTGGCGTGGATGAACGACATGCAGTTCCTTGTGATGTGTAGACGGTGACAGTGTTTCGACGTTACCTCAGAGAAAAAGACACCGCATCCCGCCGATAAAAAATGCCCCGTATCGATTGATACGGGGCATTTCTGTTGATGCTCAAGGCCCGCTTGTGACGGGCCATCAAGCGGCTTAAGCCAGCGCTTCTTCGCGCTTGCCCAGCAGACGGTCGCAAACCACGGCGAGCACCAGGGTCATGACCGACGGCACCAGCCACGCCAGGCCCTGCTCGCTCAGGGGCAGGTGAGCCAGTTGAGACGGCATCCAGTCGGCCAGACCGGCGCCTTTGAGGGCGTCGATCATGCCGAAGATGAACGACACCAGCATCACCGGACCGACGATGCGGCCTTGCTCATGCCAGAAGTCCTTGCAGAAGCTCAGGGCCACCAGAGCGATGCATGGCGGGTAGATAGCGGTCAGCACCGGGATCGAGAACGCGATCAGCTTGGTGAGGCCCAGGTTAGACACCAGCAGGGAGAACGCAGCCAGAATGATCACCAGCGTCTTGTAGGACAGTGGCAGCACACGGCTGAAGTATTCGGCACAGGCGCAAGTCAGACCGACCGCGGTCACCAGGCAGGCCAGGGAGATCAGCACCGCGAGGAAGCCACTGCCCAGGGAACCGAAGGTGTGCTGCACGTAGGCGTGCAATACCGCCGCGCCGTTGGTGGCACCGGCGGCCACTTCATGGCTGCCCGAACCGAGACGGAACAAGCTGACGTAAACCAGCGCCAGACCGACACCGGCAATCAGCCCGGCAATGATCGCGTAACGGGTGATCAACACCGGCGATTCGACGCCACGGGAGCGGATCGCGTTGACGATGACAATGCCGAATACCAGCGCGCCCAGGGTATCCATGGTCAGGTAACCATTGATGAAGCCCTGGGAGAACGGTGCCGCCACGTATTCAGGGGTGGCCACGCCGATATCGCCGGCTGGCAATGCGAACGCTGCGATGCCGAGAACGGCCAGGGCGATGATCTTCAGCGGTGCGAGGAACCGTCCTACGGTGTCCAGCAGACGGCCCGGATAGAGCGAGATGAAGAACACCAGCAGGAAGTACACCGAGCTATAGAGAAACAGCGCCAGCGGGCTCTCGCCGGTCAGCGGCGCCAGACCCACTTCGAACGACACGGTCGCGGTACGCGGTGTCGCGAACAACGGGCCGACAGCGAGGTAGCACGCGGCTGCCAGCAGGCCACCGGCGATTTTACCGATCGGGCTGCTCAAGGCATCCATTGCACCGCCGACCTTGGCCAGGGCGACAACGGTGATCACCGGCAGACCGACCGCGGTGATCAGGAAACCCAGCGCCGCCATCCAGACATTAGGCCCGGACTGCAAACCGACGATAGGCGGGAAGATGATGTTGCCAGCCCCGACGAACAGGGCAAATGTCATGAAGCCCAACGCCAGGATGTCCTGGCCTTTCAACACTTTCATTAA
Organism: Pseudomonas sp. GM18; assembly: GCF_000282195.1. GTDB lineage: Bacteria > Pseudomonadota > Gammaproteobacteria > Pseudomonadales > Pseudomonadaceae > Aquipseudomonas. Next base: position 13,532 of record NZ_AKJT01000030.1, on the reverse strand, counting down.
GGAAATACCACACTACTGAATCGGAATTTAGAGAGGGATTTCCCTTATGGGTGAGGGAAATGCTGTCGATCCGTATAGGACTGACCCGTTTAGCGCGCCGCTGCCTTGTGGGCCGCAGACGCAAAAATGGCGGCTAGCGTAACGAATTTGCCTGACAAACGCACTATTACAGGGCGAACTATCCGATACACGACATTTCAATGTCGCGTTTTTGCATGTAAATGGTGGACGACTGCAAGCCGTGGAAACGACAAAGGCCACCCGAAGGTGGCCTTTGTTTGTGGAGCGTCAGTTAAGCGCGCGGCTTACTTGACGGCCCAGCCAGTCAGCTCGGCCAGGGCCTTGCCGATGTCTGCCAGCGAACGCACGGTTTTAACGCCTGCGTCTTGCAGAGCAGCGAATTTCTCGTCTGCAGTGCCTTTGCCGCCAGAGATGATTGCGCCAGCATGGCCCATGCGCTTGCCCGGAGGAGCAGTCACACCAGCGATGTAGGAAACAACCGGCTTGGTCACGTGTGCCTTGATGTAGGCAGCCGCTTCTTCTTCAGCCGAACCGCCGATCTCGCCGATCATCACGATCGCTTCGGTCTTCGGGTCTTCCTGGAACAGCTTCAGGATGTCGATGAAGTTCGAACCCGGGATCGGGTCACCACCGATGCCGACGCAAGTCGACTGACCGAAACCGGCGTCAGTAGTCTGCTTCACAGCTTCGTAGGTCAGGGTGCCGGAACGGGAAACGATACCGACCTTGCCTGGCAAGTGAATGTGACCTGGCATGATGCCGATCTTGCATTCGCCTGGAGTGATCACGCCTGGGCAGTTAGGACCGATCAGGACTACGCCCAGCTCGTCGCACTTGACCTTGGCATCCAGCATGTCCAGGGTAGGAATGCCTTCAGTGATGCAAACGATCAGCTTGATGCCGCCGAAGGCTGCTTCCAGGATGGAGTCCTTGCAGAAAGGAGCTGGAACGTAGATCACGCTGGCGGTGGCGCCAGTGGCAGCTACAGCGTCTTTCACGGTGTTGAACACTGGCAGACCCAGGTGCTCGGTGCCGCCTTTGCCCGGAGTTACGCCACCCACCATCTTGGTGCCGTATTCGATGGCTTGCTGGGTGTGGAAACTACCTTGCGAACCGGTAATGCCCTGGCAGATAACTTTGGTGTCTTTATTGATCAGGACGCTCATTATTTGCCCTCCGCAGCTTTGACAACTTGTTGAGCAGCGTCGGTCAGGCTGGTAGCAGCGATGATGTTCAAACCGCTTTCTGCCAGTACTTTAGCGCCCAGCTCAGCGTTGTTGCCTTCAAGGCGAACAACAACCGGGATTTTCACGCCGACTTCTTTCACAGCGCCGATGATGCCTTCGGCAATCATGTCGCAACGAACGATGCCGCCGAAGATGTTAACCAGTACTGCAGCGACGTTGGTGTCGGACAGAATGATCTTGAACGCTTCGGTCACGCGTTCTTTGGTAGCACCGCCGCCCACGTCGAGGAAGTTGGCTGGTTTGCCGCCATGCAGGTTGACGATGTCCATGGTACCCATGGCCAGGCCAGCACCGTTGACCATGCAACCGATGTTGCCTTCCAGTGCTACGTAGTTCAGTTCGAACTTGGCAGCGTGCGCTTCGCGCGGATCGTCTTGCGACGGATCGTGGAAAGTCTTCAGCTTAGGCTGACGGTACATGGCGTTGGCGTCGATGTTGATCTTGGCATCGAGGCAATGCAGATCGCCGTCAGCCTTGATCACCAGCGGGTTCACTTCCAGCAGAGCCAGGTCGTGATCCTTGAACAGCTTGGCCAGACCTACGAAGATCTTGGCGAACTGAGCAACTTGCTTGCCTTCCAGACCCAGCTGGAATGCCAGCTCGCGACCCTGGAATGGCTGAGCGCCAACCAGTGGATCGATAGTGGCCTTGAGGATTTTCTCAGGGGTGTCGTGAGCGATTTTCTCGATGTCCACGCCACCTTCAGTGGAAGCCATGAACACGATGCGACGGCTCGAACGGTCAACGACAGCGCCCAGGTACAGCTCTTTAGCGATATCAGTGCACGATTCAACCAGGATCTTGGTGACTGGCTGACCATTGGCGTCAGTCTGGTAAGTCACCAGACGCTTGCCCAGCCACTGCTGTGCAAATGCTTTAGCGTCTTCTTTGCTGCGAACCAGCTTTACGCCGCCCGCTTTACCGCGACCACCGGCGTGAACCTGGGCTTTGACAACCCATTCGCTGCCGCCGATTTTGTCGCAAGCTTCTGCTGCTGCTTCCGGGGTGTCTACCGCGTAACCGGTGGATACTGGCAGGCCGTACTCAGCGAACAGCTGCTTACCCTGATACTCGTGAAGATTCATGCTTATTACCGTCTTCGTTAGGTACTGCGCATTCGGTGCTGCACTCATTCAAGTGCCGCACCACCTGTGACTGCTGCTTGCGTAACCTTTCCGGGTACCCGGTGCAGCTACGCAAGACTGCGTCCAGCGGACATTCCGCGGTGAGTCTTGCTCGCAAGGCTCACGACGGGCCGTACCGCCGTGGTTTCTTATTATCCGCTTAGCGTTTCTTGCGGTTGGCGATGTGGATGGCGCCGCCATTCACTGCCAACGCTGCTTCGTGCAAGGCTTCAGACAGGGTCGGATGGGAGAAAACCATCATGCCCAGGTCTTCAGCGCTGGTGCCGAATTCCATGCCGATCGCGCCCTGCTGAACCAGTTCTGCAGCGCTCGGGCCAATCACGTGGACGCCCAATACGCGGTCAGTCTTGGCATCAGCGATGACCTTGACGAAACCACCGGTATCGTTGGCGGCCATGGCACGGCCAGAGGCTGCGAACGGGAAGGTGCCGACGTTAACTTCTACGCCTTCAGCTTTCAAGGCCTGCTCGGTTTTACCGACCCACGCGATTTCCGGGTGAGTATAAATAACCGAAGGGATCAGGTCATAGTTCATCTGGGCTTTATGGCCCTTGATGCGCTCGACAACCATGATGCCCTCTTCCGAGGCTTTGTGAGCCAGCATCATGCCGCGAACCACGTCACCGATGGCGTAAACGCCCGGTACGGTGGTGGCGCAGTGATCGTCAACGTGCACGAAACCGCGCTCGTCCAGGGTCACGCCGCAATCGGCAGCCAGCAGATCGGTGGTCACCGGACGGCGACCAACGGCTACGATCAGCTTGTCGAAAGTGATGTTCTGTTCGCCGTTGGCATCGGTGTAGTTCACAACGACTTCGTCGCCGTTCACTTTGGAACCGGTCACGCGAGCGCCCAGCTTGATGTCCAGACCCTGCTTGGTCAGGGTTTTCAGCGCTTCCTTGGAAACAGCGGTGTCCGCTGCCATCAGGAAGGTATCCAGTGCTTCGAGAACGGTGACTTCGGCGCCCAGACGGGACCATACCGAACCCAGTTCCAGACCGATAACACCAGCGCCGATCACACCCAGGCGTTTTGGTACGGATTGGAATTCCAGAGCGCCAGTCGAATCGACGATCACATTCTGGTCGACCGGAGCCGGTGGAATGTCGATCGGACGCGAGCCCGGAGCCAGGATGACGTTTTCGGCTTCGATGATTTCAACCGAACCGTCAGGCTTGGTGACTTCGACTTTCTTGCCGGCCAGCAGTTTGCCGTGGCCCTGGATCGAAGTGACGCCGTTAGCCTTGAACAGGGTCGCAACACCGGAGGTCAGGCCTTTGACGATGTTGGCTTTACGGCCGACCATTGCTGGCACGTCCATGGTCACGCCAGCGTGGTTGATACCGTGGATCGCGAAGCCGTCTTGCGCTTCGTGAAACTTCCAGGAGCTGTCCAGCAGCGCCTTGGATGGAATGCAGCCGACGTTCAGGCAAGTACCGCCGAGGGCCAGTTTGCCTTCCTTGTCGGTGTATTTCTCGATGCAGGCAGTGGTGAGGCCCAGTTGCGCTGCTTTAATGGCAGCCACGTAGCCGCCAGGGCCCGCACCAATCACTACCACGTCGAATTTCTGAGTCATGTGTCATTCCTTCTCGAATCAAACCGGACGGCCCCTTTTGAGGACCGTCGTGGGACGAAGCTGGTCATTACAGAAGGGCCGTCCATCATTGAACGGCCCGTGCAACGAAATCAGATATCCAGCAGCAAACGAGCCGGGTCTTCCAGCAGGTTCTTGATGGTCACCAGGAAGGTCACAGCTTCTTTGCCATCGATCAGACGGTGATCGTAGGACAGCGCCAGGTACATCATCGGACGGATAACCACCTGACCGTTGATCGCCATAGGACGCTGGATGATGTTGTGCATACCCAGAATCGCAGCCTGCGGCGGGTTGACGATCGGAGTCGACATCATCGAACCGAAAGTACCGCCGTTGGTGATGGTGAACGTGCCGCCGGTCATTTCTTCCATCGACAGTTTGCCGTCACGGGCTTTCTTGCCGAAGGTAGCGATGCCGCCTTCGATTTCAGCCAGGCTCATCAGTTCGGCGTTACGCAGAACCGGTACAACCAGACCGCGGTCGCTGGAAACAGCCACACCAACGTCGGCGTAGCCGTGGTAAACGATGTCGGCACCGTCGATCGACGCGTTGACAGCCGGGAAGCGTTTCAGCGCTTCGGTGGCCGCTTTCACGAAGAACGACATGAAGCCCAGGCGTACACCATTGTGGCTCTTCTCAAAGAGATCCTTGTACTTCGAACGCAGAGCCATGACTTCGGTCATGTCGACTTCGTTGAAAGTGGTCAGCATGGCCATGTTCGATTGAGCTTCAACCAGACGCTCGGCAACCTTGGCACGCAGACGGGTCATCGGAACGCGTTTTTCTACGCGGTCGCCAGCAGCGAATACCGGAGCCGAAGCAGCCGGTGCAGCAGCCTTGGCAGGTGCAGCAGCCGGAGCGGCTTTCTTGGCGGCAACAGCTGCTACCACGTCTTCCTTGGTCACACGACCGCCTTTGCCGGTGCCGGCAACGGAAGCGATGTTGATGCCGTTCTCTTCAGCCAGCTTGCGAGCAGCCGGTGCAGCAACAGGATCGTCTTCGCCTGCTTCGGCAGGAGCAGCGGCAGCAGCGGCAGGTGCAGCAGCGGCGGCTGGAGCGGCAGCAGCACCGCCCTCACCGATCGAGCCCAGAACTTCGTCGGACAGAACGGTGTCGCCTTCGTTCTTGACGATCGCGCCCAGCACGCCATCAGCGGTGGCCAGAACTTCCAGTACGACTTTGTCGGTTTCAATGTCGACGATCAGTTCGTCACGCTTGACGGCGTCGCCCGGTTTTTTGTGCCAGGTGGCAACGGTGCCATCGGCAACCGATTCCGGGAAAGTGGGGGCTTTGATTTCGATAGCCATTATCTGTGGGTCCTTAAATTCGGTTTCAGGTGCGCGAAGGCGTTAAACAGTGAAAGCATCTTGCAGCAGTTGTTCCTGCTGCTCGGCGTGCATCGAAGCGTAACCGCAAGCAGGTGCGGCAGACGCCTCACGACCAGCGTATTCCAGGACCAGGCCTTGTTTATGGTTGGTCAGGCTGCGACGCATGTGATGCTGGCTGCTGTACCAGGCGCCCTGGTTCATCGGCTCTTCCTGGCACCAGACCACGTTTTCGAGGTTGGTGTAAGGGGCGAGCGTCTCCATCAGGTCGTCCTCAGGGAACGGATACAGCTGCTCGATACGCACGATGGCGATGTCTTCACGACCTTCGGCACGGCGTTTTTCCAGCAGGTCATAGTAGACCTTGCCGCTGCACAGGATCATGCGAGTGACCTTTTTCGGATCAAGCGCATCGATTTCCGGGATAACGGTCTGGAACGAACCTTCGGCCAGATCTTCCAGGGTCGAGATGGCCAGCTTGTGACGCAGCAACGACTTCGGAGTCAGGACTACCAACGGTTTGCGCAGCGGGCGAATCACCTGACGACGCAGCAAGTGGTAGATCTGGGCCGGCGTAGTCGGCACGGCTACCTGAATGTTGTGCTCGGCGCACAGCTGCAGGTAACGCTCCAGACGAGCCGAGGAGTGCTCAGGACCCTGACCTTCATAACCGTGCGGCAGCAGCATGGTCAGACCGCACAGACGGCCCCACTTGTGCTCGCCACTGGTGATGAACTGGTCGATAACCACTTGGGCACCGTTGGCGAAGTCGCCGAACTGGGCTTCCCAGATAACCAGAGCGTTTGGCTCGGTGGTCGAATAACCGTATTCGAACGCCAGGACCGCTTCTTCGGACAGGAACGAATCGTACAGGTCGAAACGTGGCTGACCCTTGTACAGGTTTTGCAGCGGGATATAGGTACCCGCGTCTTTCTGGTTGTGCAAGACAGCGTGACGGTGCGAGAACGTACCGCGACCGATGTCCTGACCCGTCATGCGAATCGGGTGACCTTCGAACGCCAGGGTCGCGTACGCCATGGTTTCGGCGTAACCCCAGTTGATCGGCAGGCCGCCGGCTTGCATCTTCTGACGGTCTTCGTAGATTTTCGAGACCTGGCGCTGAACCACGAAGCCTTCCGGAATTTCCAGCAGCTTGGCGGACAGTTCCTGCAAGGTTTTCAGATCGAAGCGAGTGTCGTGACGCGCGGTCCAGGCGTGGCCCAGATACGGACGCCAGTCCACGAACAACTCTTTGTTCGGTTCTTTGACCAGGCTTTTTACAACATGCAGACCGTTGTCCAGCGCATTGCGGTATTCGTCGACTTTCGCCTGAACACGCTCTGCGTCCAGTACACCGCTCTGGGTCAGACGATCGGCATACAGCTCACGGGTGGTGCGCTGTTTGGTGATCTGCTGATACATCAGAGGCTGGGTACCGCTAGGCTCGTCGGCCTCGTTGTGGCCGCGACGACGATAGCAGACCAGGTCGATCACCACGTCACGCTTGAACTGCATGCGGTAGTCGATGGCCAGCTGGGTCACGAACAACACGGCTTCCGGATCATCACCATTCACATGGAGGATCGGGGCCTGGATCATCTTCGCAACGTCGGTCGCGTACTCGGTGGAGCGCGAGTCCAGCGGGTTGCTGATGGTGAAACCGACCTGGTTGTTGATCACGATGTGCACGGTGCCGCCGGTCTTGAAACCGCGGGTCTGCGACATCTGGAAGGTTTCCATGACCACGCCCTGACCGGCGAATGCCGCGTCACCGTGGATGGAGATCGGCAGAACCTTTTCACCGGTAGGATCGTTACGACGATCCTGACGGGCACGGACCGAACCTTCGACCACTGGAGAAACGATTTCCAGGTGAGACGGGTTGAAAGCCATGGCCAGGTGAACTTCACCGCCGGTGGTCATGACGTTGGACGAGAAGCCCTGGTGATATTTAACGTCACCGGAACCCAGTTCGACCTTCTTCTTGCCTTCGAACTCGTCGAACAGCTCGCGCGGGTTCTTGCCAAAGGTGTTGACCAGCACGTTCAGACGACCACGGTGGGCCATGCCGATGACGATTTCCTTGGTGCCGTAGGAACCGGAACGCTGGATCAGCTCGTCGAGCATCGGAATCAGGCTCTCGCCGCCTTCCAGACCGAAACGCTTGGTACCCGGGTACTTGGTCCCGAGGTATTTTTCAAGACCTTCGCCGGCGGTGACGCGCTCGAGCAGGTGACTCTTGATGTCGGCGGAGTACGTCGGACGGCCGCGCACGCTTTCCAGACGCTGCTGGAACCACTGGCGCTGCTCGGAATCGGTGATATGCGTAAATTCAGCGCCGATGGTGCGGCAATATGTCTGCTGCAACGCTTCGTGAATTTCGCGTAGGCTCGCCTCCTCTTTGCCGATGAACAGGTCGCCGGCACGGAAGGTCGTATCAAGATCGGCATTGGTCAAGCCGTAATGATTGATTGACAGGTCTGCAGGTGCAGGACGCTGCCACAGCCCCAGCGGGTCAAGCTGGGCTGCCTGGTGGCCACGCATACGGTAGGCCTGGATCAATCGCAGCACTTCAACTTGCTTCTTCTCGTGCTCACTGCTCACGCTGCCGGCGGAAACCGGTTGGGCGCGGCGCTGGTTCTTTGCCAGCAAGACGAAATGATCGCGAATTGTGGAGTGCGAAACATCGGTGGCAGTGTTGCCATCAGCAGGCAACTTCTGGAAGTAGGTGCGCCACTCTTCTGGCACAGCGTTAGGGTCGTGCAGGTAGAGCTCGTAGAGCTCTTCCACATAGGCAGCGTTACTACCGGAAAGGTAGGCGCTGTTCCACATGCGCTGCATCACGCTTTCTTGCATGCTTGGTCACCCTCGGTTAGGGGAACACCACCGGCGTCGACACCGAGCAAACTTGCAGAAGTCCGAATGCAGCGACTAAAACAAGCCACTTAGGATCACGCTGATAGTCCGGGTACCAGCCCGGATGCCCCTGCTTGTCTCATTTCTTCAAAATAAGAGCCGCAGCCTTATGGGCTGCTGCTCAGGTTAAAACTACGGCGCCGGTTGAAGCCTGCGCCGCAGCATCTACGGGTACAGCGGTTCTACGGGTACAGCAGCTGAATCACACGCCGCTTTGCAGCAGCATGTTACGGATGTGACCGATGGCCTTAGTCGGGTTCAGGCCTTTCGGACAAACGTTGACGCAGTTCATGATGCCCCGGCAGCGGAATACGCTGAACGGGTCATCCAGCGAAGCCAGACGCTCGGACGTCTTGGTGTCGCGGCTGTCTGCCAGGAAGCGGTACGCTTGCAGCAGGGCAGCCGGGCCCAGGAACTTGTCCGGGTTCCACCAGAAGGATGGGCACGAAGTCGAGCAGCAAGCGCACAGGATGCACTCGTACAGACCGTCGAGCTTTTCACGCTCTTCCGGGGACTGCAGACGCTCGATGGCCGGAGCCGGCGTGTCGTTCTGCAGGTATGGCTTAACCTTTTCGTATTGCTTGTAGAAGATGCTCATATCGACGACCAGGTCACGGATAACCGGCAAACCTGGCAGAGGACGAACGATCAGCTTGTTACCTTTTACGACAGCAGACAGCGGCGTGATGCACGCCAGACCGTTTTTGCCGTTGATGTTCATGCCGTCGGAACCGCAAACACCTTCACGGCAAGAGCGACGATAGGAGAAACCTTCGTCCTGCTCTTTGATCAGGGCCAGCACGTCCAGCACCATCAGGTCTTTACCACCGGTATCAACCTGGAATTCCTGCATGAACGGCGCAGCGTCCTGATCAGGGTTGTAACGATAAACACTGACTTTCAACATGGCGGCCACCCTTAATAAGTCCGAATCTTAGGTTCAAAAGTCGGAACAGTCTTCGGCGAGAAGTTCACTGCACGCTTGGCAACGCGCTTCTCACCCGGGAAGTACAGGGTGTGGCACAGCCAGTTTTCATCGTCACGATCTTCGAAGTCTTCACGGGCGTGAGCACCGCGGGACTCTTTACGCACTTCTGCAGCGATGGCGGTAGCTTCGGCCACTTCCAGCAGGTTCTGCAGTTCCAGCGCTTCGATACGCGCGGTGTTGAACGCCTGGCTCTTGTCGTTGATCTTGACGTTGGCGATACGGCCACGCAGATCAGCCAGTTGAGCAATACCCTTCTGCATGTATTCGCCGGTACGGAATACACCGAAGTAGTTCTGCATGCAGCTTTGCAGCTCGCGACGCAGGGTTGCCACGTCTTCACCATCGGTACGCTCGTTCAGAGCGGACAGGCGCGACAGGGCCGCATTGATGTCGGCATCGGTGGCGTCGTCGTATTCGATACCGTCGGTCAGCGCTTTTTCCAGGTGCAGACCGGCCGCACGACCGAAGACCACCAGGTCGAGCAACGAGTTGCCGCCCAGACGGTTGGCACCGTGAACCGATACGCAAGCCACTTCACCGACCGCGAACAGGCCCGGAATGATGGTGTCTTTGCCGTCGGCGTCCTGAGTGATCGCCTGGCCATGGATGTTGGTGGCAACGCCGCCCATCATATAGTGGCAGGTAGGAACAACCGGAACCGGAGCGACGACCGGGTCAACGTGTGCGAAAGTCTTCGACAGTTCGCAGATGCCTGGCAGACGGCTGTGCAGCACTTCCTCGCCCAAGTGGTCGAGTTTGAGCATCACGTGGTCGCCATTCGGACCGCAACCGTTGCCGGCGATGATTTCTTTAACCATCGAACGGGCAACCACGTCACGACCGGCAAGGTCTTTGGCGTTCGGAGCATAACGCTCCATGAAACGCTCGCCGTGCTTGTTGATCAGGTAACCACCTTCACCACGGCAACCTTCGGTAACCAGTACACCGGCGCCGGCGATGCCGGTCGGGTGGAACTGCCACATTTCGATGTCTTGTACCGGTACGCCAGCACGCAGCGCCATGCCAACGCCGTCACCGGTGTTGATCAGGGCGTTGGTGGTCGAAGCGTAGATACGACCTGCACCGCCGGTCGCCAGCACGGTGGCTTTCGCGCGGATGTAGGTGGTTTCACCGGTTTCGATGCAGATCGCGATCACACCGACGAACTCGCCTTCGCCGTTCTTCACCAGATCGACAGCGTAGTACTCGTTCAGGAACACGGTACCGGCTTTCAGGTTGCCCTGATAAAGGGTGTGTAGCAGCGCGTGACCGGTGCGGTCGGAAGCGGCGCAAGTACGGGCAGCCTGCCCGCCTTTACCGTAATCCTTCGACTGACCGCCGAACGGACGCTGGTAGATACGACCTTGCTCGGTACGCGAGAACGGCATACCCATGTGGTCCAGCTCGTAAACGGCAGCCGGGCCTTCCTGACACATGTATTCGATAGCGTCCTGGTCACCGATGTAGTCGGAACCCTTGACGGTATCGTACATGTGCCAGCGCCAGTCATCGTTCGGGTCGGCAGACGCGATGGCGCAGGTGATGCCGCCCTGGGCCGATACGGTGTGCGAACGAGTCGGGAAAACCTTGGTGATCACGGCAGTCTTGTGACCGCCTTGTGCCAGTTGCAGCGCTGCGCGCATACCGGCACCGCCACCACCAATAATGATGGCATCGAAAGAAATCGTTGGAATGTTAGCCATGGATCAGATACCCCAGAGAATCTGCACACCCCAGACGAAGTAAGCGAACATTGCAACGCCGCATACTGCCTGGAAAAGGAAACGTACTGCAGTCGCGGACTTGCCCAGCGCCATCGGCGTCAGGTAGTCAGTCGCGATGGTCCACATGCCGACCCAGGCGTGAGCGCCCAGGGCCACAAGGGCCAGCAGACTGAAGATACGCATTCCGTTGTGGGCGAACAGGCCATGCCATTGGGCGTAGCCAATGCCAGGGTTCGCAGCGAGGTATCCGATCAGGAAAATGAAATAAGCCGCGAGAACAACCGCAGACACACGTTGCGCCATCCAGTCATAGAGGCCCGAACGCGAAAGGTTCGTAACGCTGGTTACCATATCCAAACTCCTGCCAGAACGATCAACACCACGGAAACGGCGATGATAATTTTCGAGCCCAGGCGGCCGCCTTCCAGCGTCTCACCGATGCCCATGTCCATGATCAAGTGGCGCACACCGGCTACCAGGTGATACAGAAGAGCGGACAGGAGGCCCCATGCTACGAACTTGGCCAGCGGACTGGTCAAGCATGCCTTCACCTCGGCAAAACCTTCCTCGGAACCCAGAGACTTGCCCAATGCATAAAGCATGAAGCCAAGGCCCAGGAAGAGGATGATGCCGGAAACACGGTGAAGAAACGACGTAACGCCGGTGATGGGGAGTTTGATGGTCCTTAGGTCTAGGTTTACAGGTCGTTGGCTTTTCACGGCTTTTTTTTCACACTGAAGAGCCCCTAACAATCAGGGCAAAGTTGTTGGGGAGTGCACTGGTCAGGTAACCACCACCCAGGGATGCGACCCCCAATAAAGCAGGCCCAAAAGCCCCTGGCGGTCGGTGGCCGAGTATAGACAGTTAGGCTACTAATGACAACGCGTTCACCTTCCCCTAATAGCGGATTGCACTAGCGGCATAAAAGGCGTAAACGGCAGGCAATTTCGAGAAAAAAGTCCGGTTAAAGCCTTCTGGAGCAAGACTTTAGGCAAATTGACATTCGAATTTATCTCACTATAGTGGTGCGGGCCCTGCGTGGGGGGTCTGTCTGATGATTTCAAGCATAAATAGGAGGCCACATGGCTGACAAAAAAGCGCAGTTGATCATCGAGGGCGCAGCCCCCGTCGAGCTGCCCATTTTAACCGGCACCGTTGGTCCCGATGTTATCGACGTTCGGGGCCTGACGGCCACGGGCCGTTTCACCTTTGACCCTGGTTTCATGTCGACCGCCTCCTGCGAGTCGAAGATCACCTACATCGACGGCGACAACGGTATTCTGCTGCACCGCGGCTACCCGATCGAACAGCTGGCTGAAAAGTCGGACTACCTGGAAACCTGCTACCTGCTGCTCAACGGCGAGCTGCCGACCGCAGAACAGAAGGCCCAGTTCGTCGGCACTGTGAAGAACCACACCATGGTCCACGAGCAGTTGAAGACCTTCTTCAACGGCTTCCGTCGCGACGCCCACCCGATGGCCGTCATGTGCGGCGTAGTTGGCGCCCTCTCGGCGTTCTACCACGACTCCCTCGACATCAATAACCCGCAGCATCGCGAAATCTCCGCGATCCGCCTGGTTGCCAAGATGCCGACCCTGGCTGCAATGGTTTACAAGTACTCCATGGGCCAACCCATGATGTACCCGCGCAACGACCTGTCGTATGCGGAAAACTTCCTGCACATGATGTTCAACACCCCGTGCGAGATCAAACCGATCAGCCCGGTACTCGCCAAGGCCATGGACCGGATCTTCATCCTCCATGCCGACCACGAGCAGAACGCATCGACCTCCACCGTACGCCTGGCCGGTTCGTCGGGTGCCAACCCGTTCGCCTGTATCGCCGCCGGTATCGCTGCACTGTGGGGCCCTGCCCACGGCGGTGCGAACGAAGCCGTGTTGACCATGCTCGATGAAATTGGCGATGTCTCGAACATCGACAAGTACATCGCCAAGGCCAAGGACAAGAACGATCCGTTCAAACTGATGGGCTTCGGTCACCGGGTTTACAAGAACCGCGACCCACGCGCTACCGTCATGAAACAGACCTGCGACGAAGTACTGAAGGAACTGGGCATCACCAACGATCCGCAACTCGAACTGGCCATGCGCCTGGAAGAGATCGCCCTGACCGACCCGTACTTCATCGAACGCTCGCTGTACCCGAACGTCGACTTCTACTCGGGGATCATCCTCAAGGCGATCGGCATTCCAACCAGCATGTTCACCGTGATCTTCGCCCTGGCGCGGACCGTCGGCTGGATCTCCCACTGGAAAGAAATGCTCTCCAGCCCGTACAAGATCGGCCGTCCGCGCCAGCTGTACACCGGCTACGAGTCGCGTGACATCACCAAACTTGAAGACCGCAAATAAGACCTGTCTTGCGATAGCGTCTTAAGTTGTACCGGGAACGGCCTCTATTTTTATAGAGGCCGTTTTTGTTTGTGCAGTAATGGCTGTTTGGGTCGGGGGCATATCCATTCCTGCGGTAACGGCTGCTGGCGGTTTCGCTCTTACAGCGAGTCACTTTGAAAAGCCCAAAGTAACCAAAGGCTCTTGCCCCTTTCGTT
>NZ_AKJT01000029.1 GCF_000282195.1 Pseudomonas sp. GM18 | reverse complement strand
GATCGTTTCCCGTAGCAGCTGCTACACAGTCTGTGTTTCAGTGACGGCGCTTGAGGGTGTCGGAAGGCAATTCGCCGAACTGTTTGCGGTAGCTGTCGGAGAACCGGCCCAGGTGCAGAAAGCCGTAATCCATGGCCACTTCCGTGACGTTGCGCACGTTGCAGGTCGGGTCGCTCAGGTTGGCGTGAATGCGTTCGAGCTTCTTCTGCCGGATGTAGTTTTTCGGCGTGTCCCCCGCATTGCGTTCGAACAGCCCATACAGCGAACGCAGGCTCATCCGTGCCTGGCGCGCCAGTTCTTCGCTGTCGATGTCTTGCTTGAGGTTGCAGGCGATGTAATCGACCAGCGCCTCGAACGTGGCCGAGGCTGAACCGGGATCGGTGCGCATGACGTTGGTCTTCATCAGGCCGAGCATCTTGCTGACCACGATTTGCGCATAGTGCTCCTGCACGCGGGGAATCGGCTCGGCGGCTTCCGCCTCCTGGCAAATCATCGCCAGCAGACCGACGAAGCCTTCCAGTTGATTGAGCTGATAACGGTTCTCCAGAAACCGCACGCCCTGCCCCGGATACCGCCAGCGCTGCTCCTCGCACACCGACTCCAGCAGCCGGGTGGGGACTTTCAGGATGAATTTTTCGCAATCGCTGGAATAGGTCAGATCCACCGGATCGTCCGGGTTGATCAGCAGCAACTCACCGGGCGCGAAGTAATGTTCCTGACCGTGGCCACGCCACAGGCAGTTGCCGCGCAGCAACACCTGCAAGTGATAGATGCTGTCCAGCGCGCCGGAGGTAACCCGCACGCTGGCGCCATAACTGATGCGGCACAGGTCGAGGCTGGCGAACTTGCGATGATCGAGGCTCGCCAGCGGCCGGCCGGCCCTGGACATCTGGAGGCAATGGTTGCCAACGTGCTGATTGACGTAGCCGGACACCGCATACGGGTCGGCATGGTCGAAGACTCTGCTGCGATGACTCAACAATTGCGCTTGCATCATCGGTTCACTCTCATTGTTGTTATCAGTGGCGCCGCCATTCTAGGGAACTGGCCGAAACACAGAAGGCCACGAGATAAACGGTCGGTTATCTCGTGGCCCGGCTCGGCTGGTCGAGGGTATCAGTCCTCGAGTGCGCGGACCCGTTCGTGGCGTTGCTGCTCCTCGGGCTGGGCGGACGACTGCAGGGTGAAATCGAAATCGATTTCGGCAAAACGACCGCTCACACCATGGGCCGCCGCACGCTGCGGATCGTCACTGAAAGTGATTTTGGCGATCAGTTCGTCACGGGTGGCGTAGGCGAAATCGTCATGCAGGTACTGATCGCCATCGAGGTTGATCTGGGTGGTCAGGTGACGATGATCCGGCGCCGAAATGAAGAAGTGAATGTGCGCCGGCCGCTGGCCATGACGGCCCAGTTGATTGAGCAATTGCTGGGTCGGACCGTCCGGCGGGCAACCGTAGCCCGACGGTACGATGCTACGGAAGCGATAACGGCCCTCGGCATCGGTGACGATCCGGCGACGCAGGTTGAACTCGGACTGAGTGGTGTCGAAGTACGAATAGGTGCCGCCGGTATTGGCGTGCCAGACATCCACCACCGCCCCGGCCAGCGGTTCGCCGGCGGTGTTGCGCACCTGGCCTTGCATGAACAGAACCACACCCGGATCGACGCCATCGTCCAGCCGCGCCTCGAAGTTCGACAGCGGCGCGCCGGCCACATACAGCGGCCCTTCGATGGTCCGCGGGGTGCCGCCGGATTTGCCGGCCTGCTCGTCTTCGGCGTCCATCAACAGGTCGAGGTAATGCTCAAGACCAAGCCCGGCCACCAACAGACCGGCCTCCTGCCGCGCGCCCAGCACGTTGAGGTAATTGACGGCTTTCCAGAATTCTTCCGGGGTCACGGCCAGGTCTTCGATGATGTTTACCGAATCGCGCAGGATGCGGTAAACCAGCGCTTTGACCCGCGGATCGCCGGCTTCGTTGAGCAGGCCGCTGGCTTCTTCGAGAAACTTCTGGACACTGGCGGTGTGGGAAATCTTGACGTTCATGGTGGATCCTCATCTTGTAATTATTAGCGTAGCGAACTGAACAGGCGGGGTTCAGCGGTCATCCTCGCGAATGGAAGAAGGATGCCGGCACAGCGCGTTGACCTCGATGGCCATGTACGGGTACAGCGGCAATTGCATCAGCAGGTCGTGCAGTTCCTGAACGCTGTCGACATCGAACACGCTGTAATTGGCATAGAGCCCGGCGATGCGCCACAGATGACGCCATTTACCTTGCTCTTGCAGGCGCTGGGCCAGGGCTTTCTCGTCGGCCTTGAGCTGAGCAGCGCGCTCCGGGTTCATGTCGACCGGTAAATTCACGGTCATTTTTACGTGAAACAGCATGATGCCCTCCTCAGGCTTGATGAACGGCAGTGGATGTCTTATCCCGGCGGAAAAACGCCAGGCGCTCTTCGTCCAGGCTCAGGCCCAGCCCCGGTGTTGACGGGACGTGCAGTTGGAAATCGCGGTAGACCAATGGCTCGCTGAGGATGTCTTCGGTCAGCAGCAACGGGCCGAACAGCTCGGTATCCCAGCTCAAAGTGTTCAGCGTGACAAAGGCATGGGCCGAGGCCAGCGTGCCGATGCCGCCTTCGAGCATGGTGCCACCGTACAGGCCGATACCGGCCGCCTCGGCAATCGCGGCGGTTCGCAGCACGGCGCGCGGGCCGCCGTTCTTGGCGATTTTCAGAGCGAATACTGAAGCGGCGCCTTCCCGTGCCAGGTTAAAGGCATCTTCCACGCATTCGATGGATTCATCGGCCATGATCGGCGCCGGGCTCATGGCATTCAGGCGCACCATGCCGGCGCGGTTATTGCGCGAGATCGGTTGTTCGATCAGGTCGATGCCGTTGGTGCCGAGGATCCGGCAGGCCCGCAGAGCGACTGCTTCGTCCCAGGCCTGATTGACATCGACCCGCACACTGGCGCGATCGCCCAAGGCCTTTTTGATCGCAATAACGTGAGCCAGGTCGCGATTAACCTCGCCAGCGCCGATTTTCAGCTTGAAGATCCGGTGGCGGCGCAGGTCGAGCATCTTTTCCGCTTCAGCGATGTCCTTGGCCGTGTCGCCGCTGGCCAGGGTCCAGGCCACCGGCAACGCATCGCGAACCCGTCCGCCCAACAGTTCGCTGACCGGCAGGACAAGGCGCTTGCCCTGGGCGTCGAGCAAGGCACTTTCGATACCCGATTTGGCGAACGTGTTGCCACGAATGCTGCGCTCCAGGCGCAACATCGCGGCATTCACATTGCCGCTGTCCTGGCCGATCAGCAGTGGCGCGAAGTGTTTGTCGATGTTGGTCTTGATGCTGTCCGGGCTTTCGTTGCCGTAGGCCAGGCCGCCAATGGTGGTCGACTCACCGATACCCTCAATGCCATCGGCGCAGCGCACCCGAATGATCACCAGGGTCTGGTTCTGCATCGTGTGCATCGCCAGCTTGTGCGGGCGAATGGTCGGCAGATCGACGATGATCGTCTCGATCGATTCAATGGCTGTTGCAAGCATGTCGCGATACCCGTCAGGTTCTTAAAGTTCTGGAACCGATTCTGGTACGGCTTTTTTCGGGAAGCCAATATAGAATTGGTCTGACTCGATACCTTAAAGGTATTTAACAGTTCGGCATCCGGAGGCCCCATGGAACTGCGTCACCTGCGGTATTTTCAGGTGTTGGCTCAAACCCTCAACTTCACCCGCGCCGCCGAACTGCTGCACATCGCCCAACCGCCGCTGAGCCGGCAGATCCAGCAGCTGGAAGACGAACTCGGGGTTCTACTGCTGGAGCGCGGCCGACCGTTGAAGTTGACCGACGCCGGACGGTTTTTCCATGAACACTCCACCGCCCTGCTCGAACAATTGGGCAAGGTCTGCGACAACACGCGGCGGATCGGCCTGGGCGAAAAGACCTGGCTGGGCATCGGCTTTGCGCCCTCGACACTCTATGGCGTGCTGCCGGAACTGATTCGCCGGTTGCGCAGCGGTGAGCCTCTGGCGCTGGAGTTGGGGCTCTCGGAAATGACCACGTTGCAACAGGTGCAGGCGCTCAAGGCCGGGCGCATCGATGTCGGCTTCGGGCGCATCCGCATCGACGACCCGGCCATCCTGCAGACCGTACTCACCGAAGATCGACTGGTCGCCGCCCTGCCCGCCGGCCATCCGCTCCTCGCCAGGCCCATCAGCCTTCGTGAGCTGGCGAAAGAACCTTTTGTGCTCTACCCCGGCAACCCGCGCCCGAGTTACGCCGACCACGTGATCGCGTTGTTCGAAGCCAGTGGCGTGCACATCAAGGTGGCGCAATGGACCAACGAGCTGCAAACGGCGATTGGTCTGGTGGGGGCGGGAATCGGGGTGACGCTGGTACCGGCCTCAGTGCAGTTGCTGCACCGCGACGACATTGGCTTCACCCCGGTGCTGGAAGACAACGCGACCTCGCCGATCATCCTCAGCCGGCGCGTGGGCGATGTGTCGCCGGGGTTGAGTCATTGTTTGCAGATGATCGATGAACTGCTGCCGCGCGACAGACCTGCAAACTAGGCCACGACACCAGCGAACGCTCGGCGACCGGCGCGCATTTCTGTGCGAAGTTCGCCGATCAGGTTGGAAATGTCGCGAATACTGGTTAACGCGGCGGGCGATACACCGGTGATCAACAGCTCAATCCGCCCGGTGTCGTGATCGAAGACCTTGATTCGCAAGGTTTCATCGCGGTTCACGGTGCATTCGCAGGAGAGCGGCTTGAAACCGGACTCGATAATCTGGCAAAGCTGCTCAATTGGAACCATGACAGACGCCCCTCCATGGACGGTTTTCCGATTGGATCCACTGAGATTAGTTCAGCTTGCGCAATGCGCCAGTGAGCTTCGTAGGAGCTGGCGAGCCCGCGTTCGCCGTAGCAGCTGTCGAGCCTGCGAGGCTGCGTTCGGCTGCGCAGCAGTCGTGAATCCGGCTGGCGGGGTTTGCCTGATGCACCGCAAGTTCTGGTTTGACGACTGCTGCGCAGCCGAACGCAGCCTCGCAAGCTCGACAGCTGCTACACAGTCAATCACCCCCGACGTCGTTCAGTGAGCATCCCCATCCCATATCCAATTCCAGATTCCCGGCAAACGAACAGGCTCGGAACTCTGCTTGACGGTGCGCGCCATGGCCGCCCGTTGCAGCGCCGTCGTGTCGTCGTAAAACGGTTTCTGCGCCGTGGCCAGACCGGTGGCGTTGGCACTGTCGAGGAGGATTTGCAGGTATTCGCGGGTGTGCCGGGCGGTATAGCGGTTGAGGTCGTGAAAGGTCACCACCACCGGAATCACCCCGTCCACCGTCGGCAACTCGCCAAGGGCGATACGCTCACGGACTTCGGACAGCTGCCGCAGCATATTGGCCCGCCGCCGAGGGCTGGCGTTAAAGCCCCAGATCTTGCCGTCATTGGCGCTCAGGTCGGTCAGCAGTACGTGCATGCCATGCTGTTGGTAGGCGGCGAAGGTGCGCTTGTCGTAGTTCCAGAACGGCGGACGCACCAGGATCGGCGAGGCGCCAGTGATCGCTGCAATGTCTGCGCTGCCATTGGTCAGCGATTGTTCCAGTTGTTCCGGGTCCAGGGAGCGATGGTTGGTGTGGTGGGGCGTGGCCGTGTGGAAGCCCAGCAGATGCCCTTCGGCCTGTTCGCGCCGCATGATCTGGCGGCCCACGTCACTGCCGCCGGCGCCTGTGGCGCGGGTCTGCACGAAGAACACGGCTTTAATGTCCGGTTGCAGCGGATTGCGCGCAAGGCTGTCGAGCACGGTAACGGTCGGGTTGTAAAAACCGGAGGCGCTGGGCCCGTCGTCGAAGGTCAGCAGAAAACGGATCGGCGCTTGCGCGCGCAGGCGCTGTTGCGTCTGCGGCGTCATTTCGATGGGCGCGGCGATGCAGCCAAACAGGCCGACTGCGATGGCGAATACGGATAGAACCTTGATCAACTGCTTCATGTTTTGCCTTGGGCCTGACCTTGCGGCCGTCACGTTTAATGGCAAAAACCCCTCGCCCATTCATCCCTTCGATCGACCCGCCAATCGCTGCGAGCCGAGGTTGGATAAGGGTACACAGTGTTTGGTTCCAGCGCCCGCTCCTGCGGCTTGCGTTATGCCCTCGGTTTTCGACTTTCGAGGCTTTCTGTTATCGGGTCAATGCCTGCTGAAACGAGTTGTCGATGATCGGCGCCGTGGCCAGGGCGGCCGGCAGTGCCTTGACCTTGAACAGAAAGTCCGCGGTGCTTTGCAGATCCGCCGCGGCCTGCTGATCCACCGGGCCGACGGTCATGTGCGCCTGACGCAGCCAATGACGCGACACGTCCTGATCAAGGTTGGCCTTTTTCGCCCACAGGTCGGCGTACTCGTCGGTGTGGTTGTCGACCCAGGTGCGGGCCTTTTTCAGGCGCACCAGGAAGTCGGCAATGGCTTCGCGTTTGCTGTCGATCGACGGCGTTGACGCGGCGATGGCGCTGAGGCCGGGCATCAGGTTTTTAGCCGTGAGAATCGGCCGGGCGCCGGAGAACAGAATCTGTTGGGAAATGTACGGTTCCCACACCGGGAACGCGTCGATGCTGCCTTGGGGCAACGCGGCAGCCGCATCGATCGGCATCAGTTTGATGAAGTCGACGTAGTTGTCCGGCAAATCGGCTTGCTCCAGGGCCCGCAGGGTCAGCTGCTGGCTCCAGGCGCCGGGCCAGTACGCGACTTTCTTGCCCTTGAGATCGGCGATGGATTTGACCGGCGAATCCTTGGGCACCAGCAAGGCGATGGTGTCCGGGTTCTGCCGCGACACGCCAATCAGCTTCACTGGTGCCTGTTTGGCGGCCAGAAACAGAAACCCCGAATCGCCGAGAAAGCCCAGGTCCAACGCGCCGGTGTTCAGCGCCTCGGCCAGTGGCGCGGCGGCCTGGAAGTGCTTCCAGTCGACGGTATAGGGCGCCCCTTGCAACACACCCGAGGCCTCCACCGACGCGCGAATGTTGTAGTAATTCTGATCGCCGACGTGCAACACCACGGGGTCGGCGCCGTAGCTCAAAGGCGCGGCAAACAAGGCGCTGGTCAACAGACCGCGCAGGAATCGGG
This sequence comes from Pseudomonas sp. GM18, assembly GCF_000282195.1. Classification (GTDB taxonomy): domain Bacteria; phylum Pseudomonadota; class Gammaproteobacteria; order Pseudomonadales; family Pseudomonadaceae; genus Aquipseudomonas. The sequence goes on along the minus strand of NZ_AKJT01000029.1, from coordinate 29,851 downwards.
ACAGGTTCATCGGGGGCTCCTGGAACGTCATTTTTATAGACCATAACGCTCTTACAGATACCGTATTAAATTCTATTTGTGCATAAGCTCATGACCGGGAACAGTCGGTGTCTGCCCAGCAACAGTGACTCAACAGACTGTTTTCCCCGGTGCACTCCGATCCCCCGTCATCCGCCCCAACCCCTGATAAACCGGCAATTCCAGGACATGGCACAGAGCCTGCAATATTCCCATTACGCAGGACGCACTCAAGAAAAATGATTTTTCGGAAATAAGAATTTCGCCGCCTTGCCTGGAGCTGTCCCATGAAACCGATCTTCCGTTTTGCCAACGTCAGGTATCTGCTCAGCGCCTGCGCTCTGGCCCTGAGCCTGCCGACCTTCACCCAGGCGGCTGAAACGTCGCCCGCCGAAGTGCATCTGGACTACGCCTGGTACTCGCCGGTCAGCCTGGTGCTCAAGCACTTCGGTTTTCTGGAAAAGGCCCTGCCACAGACCAAAGTCAGCTGGGTGCTGAGCCAGGGCAGCAACCGTTCGCTGGAATACCTCAACAGCGGCGGCGTCGACTTCGCCTCGTCCGCCAGCCTCGCCGCAGTGCTCAGCCGGGCCAACGGCAGCCCAATCAAATCGGTTTACGTGTACAGCCGCGCCGAGTGGACGGCGTTGGTGGTGCGCAAGGACTCGCCGTACAAAACCGTGGCCGACCTCAAAGGCAAAAAAATCGCCGCGACCAAAGGCACCGACCCGTACCTGTTCACCCTGCGCAGCCTGCAACAGGCCGGCCTGACCAAGGACGATGTGGAGCTGGTGCACTTGCAGCATCCGGACGGTCGCACCGCACTGGAGAAAGGTGAGGTCGACGCCTGGGCCGGGCTGGATCCGCACATGGCCGCGAGCGAAGTGCAGGCCGGTTCGCGCCTGCTGTACCGCAACACCCACTTCAACAGTTACGGCGTGGTCAGCGTCACCGAGACCTATGCCAAAGGACATCCGAAAACCATCGAAACCGTGCTGAGTGCCTACGAAAAAGCGCGCGAATGGGCGGTGAAAAACCCTGACGAACTGGCGAAGTTGCTCGCCACCGAGTCCGGTCTGCCGCTGGAAGTGGCCAGGCTGCAACTGTCACGCACCGATCTGAGCAGCCCGCAATTGAGCGCTCGGGATGTGATCGCCTCCAAGGCTGCCGCGCCGATTCTGGTCTCCGAAGAACTGGTTCGCCGTGGGGTAAATGTCGATCAAGTGATCGATCAGTTGATCGACACCGGCTTCAAAGAAACTGTGGCCCGTCAGTAACGATTGTCGAATCCGCGCCTGGCGCGGATTCGTCGTCACTGGAGAACGCCCATGACCAGCAACAGCAAAGACCTGCCCGCCAGCCTGACGTTGCCCGCGCCGCGCCGCCTGAGCAACGCCTGGCAATTGCGCCTCAAAGGCCTGGCCCTGCCAGTACTGATCGTCCTCGTGCTGGAGTTCGTCGTGCGCATCGGCTGGCTGCCGTCCTACCAAATGCCGGCCCCGAGCGACATCGCATTGACGTTAAGAGACCTCGCCGAAGGCGCGCTCTGGAAGCACATCAGCGCCAGCCTGCTGCGGGTGCTGCTGGGGTTCGTCATTGGCGCCAGCCTGGCGCTGGTGTTCGCCGCGTGGGTCGGTTTGAGCCGTGAAGCCGAAGCGTATCTGGAGCCGACCTTCGCCGGCCTGCGCTCGATTCCGAGCCTGGCCTGGGTGCCGCTGTTGTTGCTGTGGCTGGGTATCGACGAGACCTCGAAAATTGTCCTGATCGCCATTGGCGCGTTCTTTCCGGTGTACCTCAACGGCGTCGCGGCGATCCGCGATATCGATCGCAAACTGGTGGAAGTCGGGCAGATGTACGGCTTTAGCCGGCGTCGACTGGTGAGGCGGATTCTGCTGCCCGCCGCCCTGCCCGGTCTGTTCACCGGGTTGCGCAGCGGCATGAGCCTGGCCTGGATGTTTCTGGTGGCCGCCGAACTGATCGCCGCGACCAAGGGCCTCGGTTATTTACTCAGCGACGGGCGCGAAACGTCACGCCCGGACATCGTGCTCGCCGCAATCATGGTCCTGGCGCTGCTGGGCAAACTCAGCGACGGCATGCTCGCGGGCCTGGAGAAACGCTTTCTGGCCTGGCGCGACACCTTCAACGGCCAAAGCGCAGAGGATTGAGCCATGACCGAACACTTGCTGGACATTCGCGTCGAGCGCAAAACCTTCGCCGCCACCACCGTCCTGAAAAACATCCATCTGCAATTACAGCCCCGGGAAACCGTCAGCCTGCTCGGCCCCAGCGGCTGCGGCAAAAGCACCTTGCTGCGGATCGTCGCCGGCCTGGAAAAAGACTTCCTGGGGGAGCTGCGCAATAACGCCGGTGAAGTCGCCTTCGTGTTTCAGGAACCGCGGCTGATGCCCTGGCTGACGGTCGAGCAAAACATCGGCTTCAGTGCCGACAGCCATTACGACAAGGCCTGGGTCGCGCAACTGATCGAAGAAGTCGGCCTCAGCGGTTTCGCCCAGGCCCTGCCCAAAGCGCTCTCCGGCGGCATGGCGCAACGGGTCGCCATCGCCCGCGGCCTCTACTCGCGGCCGCAGGTTTTGCTGCTGGACGAACCCTTCAGCGCGGTGGACGCCTTCACCCGGATGAAGCTCCAGGACCTGTTGCTGCAACTGGCCGAGCGCCACGCCATCGCCCTGCTGCTGGTGACTCACGACGTCGATGAAGCGCTGTACCTCAGCGACCGTGTGTTGGTGATGGACAACCGCCCCAGCAGCATTCGTCAGGAACTGGCGGTGGAACTGGCGCATCCCCGTGACCGGCGCGATCCCTTGCTCGCGCGGCTGAAAGCGTTGTCGTTGACCGAGTTGCAGCGGGCGCATGTCATCTGAAACTAAAAAGCCCCGCTATCCATGGCGGGGCTTTGGGGTCTGTGCAAACCGATCAGGGCTTCAGCGGGCGCTCCTGGTCGCGGTCCGACAACTCTTTACCGTCGTCGGGGTGCTTCCAGTGCGGCGTCGAACGCTTCTGCCGCTCGATTTCTTCCTCCGTTGGTTCATCGGTGTCTTCATCCAGGTCCGGACGCTTTGGTTCAGTGGCCATGTCCACCTCCCGTCCTCAAGGGATCATCCGTTAAGCGTAGAACAGTTTCGCGTCGGACGACTCAGAGCCACCAGCGCAGCAAAAAGAAAAAGCCCATGCTCAACAACATGCTGAGCAGAGTATTTCGGGTGTAAAGCACCAGGCCCACGGCCACCAGCGAACTGATCAGGTAGGGGTTATCCCACTGCAGGTTCAACTGTTTGTCAGGCATGAACACGATCGGCCCGCAGATGGCGGTGAGCATGCCCGGCACCGCGAAACCGAGGAACTGCCGGGCATTGCTGCTCAAGCGCACCGGCAGCCGAGGTTCGAGAAATACGTAGCGGTTCAGGAACACCAGCAGGCCCATCCCGATAATCACAGCCCAGACCATCATGTGCGCCCCACGTAGAGTTTGTTGCAGATAAACCCTGCAGTCATGCCCGCCAACCCCGACAGCACCAGCGCCGAGCCCCATTGCCAATAGCTGAACAGCACCGAACAGAACAGCGAGACCGCCACGCAAACCACTGTCGGAACGTTGCGCACCACCGGCGTGATCAAGGCGATAAAGGTCGCGGCGATGGAGAAATCCAGCCCCAGGTGTTCAAGGCCCGGAATGCTGCTGCCCAGCACAATGCCCGCCAGGGTGAAGAGGTTCCAGGCGATGTAAAACGTCAGGCCCACACCCAAGGCGTACCAGCGATTGAACTGCTGTTTGTCATGCTGGCTGGTCAGGGCGAACAGTTCATCGGTGAGCAAAAAGCCCAGCCCGATACGCCAGCGGCCCGGCAGCGGGGAAATCACCGAGCGCATGCTCATCCCGTACAGCAAATGCTGGGAGGTCAGCAGCAACGTGGTCAACAGAATCGAAAAGACCCCGGCGCCGCCCTTGAGCATGCCGATGGCGACCAATTGCGCCGCGCCGGCAAACACGATGCTCGACAGCCCCTGGCCTTGCAGGGGCGTGAGGTTGGCTTCGATGGCCATGGAACCGGCCAGCAATCCCCAGGGCGCGGTCGCCAGGGACAACGGCATGATGGCCGCGGCGCCACGAAGGAATGCACTGCGCGGCATGAGTAAGTTGGACATAACGCTCTACAACCAGGGAAAGACTTCAGACTGTGCCAGCAGTCATGGCCGATGGCTTGAACAATCTTGCGCACTTGCAACGACTTCACGATTGACAAATACCCCGTCGGCTTTTAAAACTGGGCGCCTCATTCAGGGTGTAAGCAACCATGTCCGCAACTTTCAACCTCAACACTGTCGTCATTGGCTTGATTGCCAAGGCGCAAGGTTGCGTTGCGCACGCCCCTAAATCGAAGAAACAGTCGCTCATGTGACCGGGGCGCGCTGTCCCGTCAGATGAGCTGACAGGACATTGAGCGCGGCGGACACCTCTCCTCTTGCTGACTTCCTTCTACGCTTCTGACGGTGACGAAATCGGTCAACCTTCAGGAGAAAGTGCATGTCATCGTTTCAAGGTATCTGGGTTCCCATCGTTACGCCGTTTCACAATGGCGCGATCGACTTCGCCGGGCTGCGACGGCTGGTCAGTCATCTGCTGGAAAAAGGCGTCGATGGCATAGTGGTCTGCGGCACCACCGGGGAAGCCGCGGCGCTGGGTAAACACGAGCAACTGGCGGTGCTCGATGCGGTGCTGGAACAGGTTCCGCCAGAACGCGTGGTGATGGGCCTGGCCGGCAACAACCAAACCGAGTTGCTGCAATTTCAAAGCGAAATCCTGAAACGTCCCCTGGCGGGCTTGCTGGTGCCGCCGCCCTACTACATCCGCCCATCCCAGGCCGGCCTCGAAGCCTTTTTCAAGACCGTCGCCGATGCGTCCAGCGTCCCGATTATTCTCTACGACATTCCCTATCGCACCGGCATAGCCTTCGAGCAGGCGACCCTGCTCCGGATCGTCGCCCATGAGCGGATCGTCGCGATCAAGGACTGTGGCGGCAACCCAGCCAACACCTTCGCGCTGCTCTCCAGCGGTAACGTCGACGTACTGTGCGGTGAGGACAATCAGATCTTCGGCGCACTATGCCTGGGTGCCAAAGGCGCGATTGCCGCCTCGGCCCATGTTCATCCCGAACTGTTCGTGACGCTGTATCAACAGATTCGCGACAACCGTTTAGCGGCCGGCCGAACGACCTTCTTCCAGTTGCTGCCGCTAATCCACAGCCTGTTCATCGAGCCCAATCCCGCTCCGGTGAAAACTGCCCTGGCCCTTGGAGGATTGATCCACGACGAACTGCGAGCACCAATGCAACGCAGCAGTGAAAGCACGACGGTGCGTTTGAAAGAAGTACTGGCAGCGCTTGAAGGCGGCAATCGATAGAGCACAAGCGTCCAGCCCGAGTACCATGGAGCGATTCACCTAACGCGTCAGGGAATCGACATGTTTTACCGGATCGCCGCCGACGGGCTGGTGCTGTCTCACTTGTTGTTCATTCTGTTCGTGCTGTTCGGCGGGCTGCTGGTGCTCAAATGGCGCCACCTGATCTGGTGGCACCTGCCCGCCGCTGCATGGGGCGTGACCGTGGAAGTCTTCCACCTGACGTGCCCGCTCACCGAATGGGAAAACCGCATGCGCCACGCGGCCGGGCAAACCGGTTACGGCGGCGGTTTTATCGAACATTACGTGTGGCCGATCATTTATCCGGCCGGGCTGACGCCCACGATTCAACTGGCACTGGGCAGCGTGGTGCTGGCGCTCAACGTGTTGATCTATGCGCGGCTGTTCCGGCAATGGAAGCATCCGACCCGTTCAGGCAGTAACCACCGCTCCGGTTGAACTCAGTTGGCGATAACACTCATGTTCCGGCCACTGGCCTTGGCCACATACAGCGCCTTGTCCGCGGCACCGACGATGTCGTCGGGCTGGGCTTGCGAGGCCGGGGCGTAGGCGCAGACACCCAGGCTGACCGTGACCACGCCTTCTACGCCTCCAACGTGTTTGATGTCGGCCTGCTGAACCGCACGGCGGATATTTTCCGCCACCAGAAATGCCCCCACATAATCGGTGGCGGGCAGCACCACCGTGAACTCCTCACCACCGAAGCGGGCCGCGAGATCGCCGGGGCGCTTGATGTTTTCGGTGATGATCGCGCTGATTCTGCGCAAACACTCATCGCCCGCCAAATGACCGTAGTGGTCATTGAAGCTCTTGAAGTGGTCGACATCGATCATCAGCAGCGCAAGATGGGTCTGGCTACGCCTGGCGCGGCCCATTTCCGCGAGAATGAACAGGTCGAATTGACGCCGGTTGGAAAGCCCGGTCAGTGCATCCTCCAGCGCCAGCAACTCGAGGCTGCGGTTGACCTCAATGAGTTTGTCCTGAGTCTCCAGCAGATTGTTCTGAATATGATTCTGCTGCTTCATGAGGCGGATCAGGCGATAACCGAGAGCCCCCAGAAACCCCAGCAGCAACAGGACGATACCCGCACTGAATATCGACTCCTGCCGCCAACTGGCCAGGACCTCATCCTTGTCGAGCGCGGCAAACACGACAAGCGGATACCCCTCGACCCGCCGAAACCCCACGACCCGCACCACCCCATCCACATAAGACCTCACCGTTGCCGTACCGGAATCGCCCTTGGGCAACAGTTGGGTAAACAGCGGTCCTTTGGCGACGCTGGTACCGATATCGGCTTCGTTGAACGGGCGCCGAACGACGATGGTGGCGTCATCGGCGATCAGGTTGATCACCCCGTTATTGCCCATGTCGATACTGTTGTACAAATCCAGGAAATGCTTGAGGTAGATCGAAGCCACCACCACGCCGGCAAACCGGCCATCAGCGTGATTGATCCGGCGTGACACGGTCATGATCCACTCACCGGTCGAGCGACTTTTTATCGACGGACCGATATGAGGACCGCGGTCGGGATGATCACGGTGGTAGATGAAATATTCACGATCGGAATTATTGGCATTGGGCGGTATGACGTTAATGGCGTTGGCGAGCCAGCGTCCTTCTTCGTCGAACACGAACAGCCCATGGATCTGCGCCAGTTCACTGCGTTGGGCCTGGAGCAAGCGTTGCAGTCGGGGAAGTTTTTCCGGTTGCATGCCGTCGATTTCGAGGCGGTCCACCAGGGCAAACAGCAGCGTGTCGGCCTGTTTGATCGATGCCTGCGCCTGCGAGGCCAGGGTTTGCGCCAGGTTGGACATCGCTACTTCGCTCTCACGCAGATGGTACTGACGCGAGTTCCAGCTTTCCCCGATCACAATGGCCAACAAAGACAGGCACACCGCAATGAGCAGGGAAACTGCGTATCGAACCTTGAGCGTTGACTCAACCGGCTCGGGCACCCAAGGCGTGGCGAACCGGGTGTGTTCAATACGATCTTTGACGGATGGATGCCCCATAACGCTCCCTGAATCCCTTATGACATGGCGACTTTTCCCGTTCGCCCTTTTAGCGCCAGCCAGCCGTGACCGGCGCTCAAACCATTACAACCCGACACCGATACGATAGGTGATTTATGCGAAATCGCTCATCGAAATCATGCCCGCCTGTTACAGCGCCCTCTGCTTCACGGCATCGATCCAGGCCGGATTCAATTGTGTCTGCTCAGTATCGATGCCCAGCGCTTGCATCCGCGCCGCGTGCTGATCCATCTCACGGGTCAGTTGACCATGGTCGCTGGAGTTGCCGTCCAACTGGTGCATCTGGCTCAGCCCCAAATGATAAAAGCGCAGCAGCTTCATGGCGCCCGGATCACCCTGCTCCACCGCCGCCGTCACCTGGTGCATGACGTTGGTGACGCTCATCAGGCTGCGCTTGAGCTGCCAACCGTAAACCGCTGGCGCCATCCATTCCTGGCTCCAGAACTTGCCGCGCATCAGCGCCACCGTCAGCAACAACGCGGCAAACACCCCGCCCACGTTGAACCGCAGATTGTCGCCGCCGGGTTCACCGAACAACGTCACCGCCGCCGTCGACAGCACCATCGCCAGCGCCAGGAACATCAGGGCGATGATCACCGTGCTGCGCCGCGTCTGGCTTCGATAGGTTTCGGCATTCATTGGCTGGATTTCGAACATCGCGACGGGGTTCCTTGCATCGATGGTAAAAGGCGCTGTGACAAAAAGACTGCGAGGCATTATCGCCTCCCCGAAGGATTTAGCTATGCTGGAGCTCCTTTTCATCTTTTCATCGTCAAACGGGAGCATGGCGATACAGCGCAGTTCGTGCCATCTTCATCATGGATACACACTATTCGGATGCCATGCGCCGTTGCCGGCGGGTGACATCGTTTTAAGGATCATTGAATGACCCAACGACATGTAATCAACGCCTCGGTCAGCCCTAAAGGCAGCCTGGAAACGCTCTCCCAGCGTGAAGTACAGCAACTGAGCGAAGCCTCATCCGGTATCACCTACACCCTCTTCCGCCAGTGCGCCCTGGCCATCCTCAATACCGGCGCCCACGTTGATAACGCCAAGACCATTCTGGAAGCCTATAAAGACTTCGAAATCCGCATTCACCAGCAAGATCGTGGCGTACGCCTGGAACTGCTGAACGCCCCGGCCGACGCTTTCGTCGATGGCGAAATGATTGCCAGCACCCGCGAAATGCTCTTCAGCGCCCTGCGCGACATCGTCTACACCGAAAACGAACTCGACGCCTTGAGCATCGACCTGAGCACCTCCCAGGGCATCAGCGACTACGTCTTCCACCTGCTGCGCAACGCCCGCACCCTGCGCCCCGGTGTCGAGCCGAAAATCGTGGTGTGCTGGGGCGGCCACTCGATCAACACCGAAGAATACAAATACACCAAGAAAGTCGGCCACGAACTCGGCCTGCGCAGCCTGGACATCTGCACCGGTTGCGGCCCTGGCGTGATGAAAGGCCCGATGAAAGGCGCGACCATCGCCCATGCCAAGCAACGCATCCACGGCGGCCGTTACCTTGGCTTGACCGAACCTGGGATCATCGCCGCCGAAGCGCCGAACCCGATCGTCAACGAACTGGTGATCCTGCCGGACATCGAGAAACGCCTGGAAGCGTTCGTACGGGTTGGCCACGGCATCATCATTTTCCCGGGTGGCGCGGGCACGGCCGAAGAGTTCCTGTACCTGCTCGGCATCCTGATGCACCCGGACAACCAGGACCTGCCGTTCCCGGTGGTCCTCACCGGGCCGAAAAGTGCCGCGCCGTATCTGGAGCAACTGCACGCCTTCGTCGGTGCAACCCTCGGTGAAGAAGCGCAGCAGCACTACGAGATCATCATCGACGACCCGGCTGAAGTAGCGCGGCAGATGACTCAGGGCCTCAAAGCGGTCAAGCAGTTCCGCCGCGAGCGCAACGACGCGTTCCACTTCAACTGGCTGCTGAAGATCGACGAAGGCTTCCAGCGCCCGTTCGACCCGACCCACGCCAACATGGCCAACCTGCAACTGAGCCGCAACCTGCCGTCCCACGAACTGGCCGCCAACCTGCGCCGTGCGTTCTCCGGCATCGTCGCCGGCAACGTCAAGGACAAGGGTATCCGCCTGATCGAAGAACACGGGCCGTACCAGATCCGTGGCGATGCCGCAGTCATGCAGCCGCTGGACCTCTTGCTCAAAGCCTTCGTCGCCCAGCACCGGATGAAACTGCCGGGCGGCGCGGCGTATGTGCCGTGCTACCAGGTGGTGGCTTGATTCCACAGAGTTTGTTGATCGTTCCCACGCTCTGCGTGGGAATGCAGCCCGGGACGCTCCGCGTCCCTTCCAGAACCGAACGCGGAGCGTCCGCTGAGGCATTCCCACGCAGAGCGTGGGAACGATCGGTCAACACCCTCAAACCACCGGATAAATACTTGCCAACCGCGCAGCAAGAAACTTGGCCTGGCTCGCCACATCGGTCACCGCCGTGCTCTCCCACCACATCCCGCGCAACGGTGGGCCCATGGCGAACAAACGGCTGGCGACCTGCCCGTCGGCGCTGAGTACCGCGCCATCCACCGTCGCGGCAATGCCCAACGCCAATGGTCCCGGACGCACCAGCCCGCGTGCGAGTAACTGCTGCGGCAACGGCCGCGCCACCCGGCGCCAGTCGTATTCGATGCCGCTGGAGTTGATCAGCGCCGCGCCATGCACCACGCAGGTTTGCGCCTCGCCACGACGACGAATGCGGATACTGACCTCACCGTTCGACGCAGACTCAAGCCCCTTGAACGACGCCGCCTGAATCCGCAACCGCCCTTCCCCGTGCAAGCGCGCCACCAACTCGGCACTCAACGGCGGCGAGCGATGGTGATGGCTTTCCCACCACGGCCGCACATGCCGCACAAATTGCCGGCGTTGCCGATCCGTCGCCTGACTCCACAACCGCCCGATATGCGCCCGTACCGTGTCCAGCGGCGCTTGCCAGTCGATGCCTTGAGCGATGGCATCGCGGCAATGCCGGCGCAGTTCGCGCACCAGCTGACGCGGTGTGCGAATGCTGTGATCCTCGGCGAGAAAATCCACCCACGCCGGCGGTTGTCGGCGCACATGCGGCAGCAAACCATGCCGGGAGAACACTTCGATCGGCCCGCGATGCCCGGCCTGCTCCAGCGACACCACGGCGTCGACCATGGTCAGGCCCGAGCCGATGATCAGCACCGTCGACTGCGGATCGAGTTGACGCATGGCGGCGACATCCCACGGGTCGAGTGCAGCGGCGTTCAAACCGCTGGATTCGGTTTGTGGTGTGCGGGCGGCGGGGAACATTCCGGTAGCGAGCACCGCGAATGCGCCTTGCAGACGCTGGCCATCGTTCAAGATCAGTTGCACAGAGTCGGCAAAGGTCTGCAGGTCCACCACTTCGGCCCGCACATGCTCGACACTCGACCCCTTCAACGCGCCCACCACCTGCGCTTCGGCCAGACGCTGCTGCACATAGACGCCGAACAGCCCGCGCGGCGGAAACAGTTCACTAATGGGCACATGCTGCTGATCCGACTCCGGCCAGCCACCGGCGGCGATGTGTTCGGTCAGCCATTGGGTCAGGTCATCGGCGTTGTCCGGGTCGACGCTCATCCGCGCCGCGTTGCCGTTGAGCGTATGGCCCAGCTCCACCGCGCTATAGGCTTCGCCACGGCCCAGTTCTGCTCGCGGCTCGATCACCAGAACCCGGCGCTGACCGGGCAACCGCAACAACTGCGCCGCCAGCATCGCACCGCTGAGGCCGCCGCCGATGATCAGGATGTCCGCGTGGCGGATGGCGTCGCTCGCCTGTGCGCGTGGGGTCTCAGTCATGGCGTTCTCACTGATCAATGTTTACCTGAATAGAAGTCGTGCGGATCGCCCCGTGTCAGTCACTCACCGGACGCTAGCCTGTGAAGCGTACTTGAGTGTCACGTTAATATTTTGCTCGGCCATCAGGAAGCCCACCTGCACGTCTCGATGCCATCCCCACTGTTTTTCAGGAGCCGCACTTGAATATAATTTTCTTTTATTTCAACAAGTTGGATAATTATTCAAGAAACACTTGCAGCTTTAAAACAGCAAAGTGTTTATCCAGTGTTAGCCGGTAAACAGTCAAATCACCACATTACGCACAAACCGCACCGCCACGTCCCCATCATTGCGATAGGAATGCGGCTGATGACTGGCAAACATAAAGAACTCGCCGGCAGCGATTTTCTGCGGCTGACCGCTGAGCATCAGGGTCAGGCAACCTTCGAATACATAAAGCTGTTCGCTGTAGCCTTCGGCATCCGGCTCCGAGGGGTAATGCTCGCCCGGTTCAAGCCGCCATTCCCACAGTTCGACTTCGCGGGTGGCGGTGGCTTTGGCCAGCAGCACCGCTTTACTGCCCGGGATCGTGCCGGCCCAGGCCAACTCATTGATGCGACTGGGGTCGCGGGCATCCGGGGCCTGGATCAGGTCGCTGAAGGCCACGTCCAGCGCTTCGGCCACGCGGTCCAGGGTGGTCAGGCTGACGTTCTTCTCGCCAGCCTCGATGGCCACCAGCATCCGGCGGCTGACCCCGGACTTTTCGGCCAGGGCGCTCTGGCTCATGTCGGCGGCGTGGCGCAGACGTCGCACGTTCAGGCTGACGTGCTGGAGGACCGAAGCCCGTCGGGTGGAATCTTTGTGCACTATATTGCTCACTGGATGGCGTTGCGCAGTATACTGCCCAACTTCGGGCGCATTGTGCGTCTCCCTCAGATGGCGCGCAAGGTCATGACGTCAATGAACGCTTCTCATACTTCCCCCCGTTTCTCCCGGTTCAGCAAGGCCGAGTGCGTGCTGGTGCTGATTACCATGGTCTGGGGCGGGACCTTTTTGCTGGTGCAACACGCGATGACCGTCAGCGGGCCGATGTTTTTCGTCGGCCTGCGTTTTGCTGCGGCGGCGAGCATTGTTGCCTTGTTCTCCTGGCGTCATCTGCGCGAACTGACGCTGTTCGAACTCAAGGCCGGGGCGTTTATCGGCGTAGCGATCATGCTCGGCTACGGCCTACAGACCGTGGGTTTGCAGAGCATTCCCAGTAGTCAGTCGGCGTTTATTACCGCGCTGTATGTGCCGTTCGTACCGCTGCTGCAATGGCTGGTGCTGGGGCGTCGTCCGGGGTTGATGCCGAGCATCGGGATCATGCTGGCCTTTACCGGGTTGATGTTGCTGTCGGGGCCTTCCGGCGCTTCGTTCAATTTCAGCTCCGGTGAAATCGCCACATTGATCAGTGCCGTGGCGATTGCCGCGGAAATCATTCTGATCAGCACCTATGCCGGCCAGGTCGACGTGCGCCGGGTGACGGTGGTGCAACTGGCGGTGACCTCGGTGCTGTCGTTTTTGATGGTGGTGCCAACTCAGGAAAGGATTCCGGACTTTTCATGGTTGCTGTTGTGCAGCGCGTTGGGCCTGGGCGCAGCGAGCGCGGCGATTCAGGTGGCGATGAACTGGGCGCAGAAAAGTGTTTCGCCGACCCGGGCGACGTTGATTTATGCCGGTGAGCCGGTGTGGGCCGGGATTGTCGGGCGGATTGCCGGGGAACGCTTGCCGGCGATTGCGCTGGTTGGGGCGGGATTGATTGTGGCGGCGGTGATTGTCAGCGAGTTGAAGACCAAGGGTAAGGCGGTTCTTGTGGTTGAGGACGATCTGGATCGCGAAGCCGAGCACTGATCGTTCCCACGCTCCCGCGTGGGAATGCCTCAACGGACGCTCTGCGTCTGCTCTTGGGACGCGGAGCGTCCCGGGCTGCATTCCCACGCAGAGCGTGGGAACGATCGATACCCCATCTCCTTTGAAACAATGATAAACAGGTTTTTTCCGTCTACCTTGTAGGATTCTGCGACAGCTTGGCGTTTGGTGATCGGGGAGCTGGCACGTATGATGCTTCACAAACTTCCGCAGATTAGAAGCCTATGTCCCTGATAGTTCTACTGCTTCTGCCTTTTATTGGCAGCTGTCTGGCAGCCTTGCTGCCGCACAACGCGCGTAATACCGAATCGCTGTTGGCTGGCCTGGTTGCCTTGATCGGCACCGTCCAGGTCGCCCTCTTGTACCCGCAAATCGCCCATGGCGGCGTAATCCGTGAAGAGTTCTTCTGGCTCCCCAGCCTGGGCCTGAACTTCGTGCTGCGCATGGACGGTTTCGCCTGGTTGTTCTCGATGCTGGTGCTGGGCATCGGCACGCTGGTTTCGTTGTACGCCCGCTATTACATGTCACCGGACGATCCGGTGCCGCGCTTCTTTGCGTTTTTCCTGGCGTTCATGGGCGCCATGCTGGGATTGGTGATCTCCGGCAACCTGATCCAGATCGTGTTTTTCTGGGAGCTGACCAGCCTCTTCTCGTTCCTGTTGATCGGCTACTGGCACCACCGTGCCGATGCGCGACGGGGTGCCTACATGGCATTGATGGTTACCGGCGCGGGCGGTTTGTGTTTGCTGGCGGGGGTCATGCTGCTCGGCCATGTGGTCGGCAGCTATGACCTGGACAAGGTCCTGGCCGCCGGCGATCTGATTCGCGCGCATGCCCTCTACCCTATTCTGCTGCCCCTGATCCTGATCGGCGCCTTGAGCAAAAGCGCGCAATTCCCCTTCCACTTCTGGCTCCCCCACGCGATGGCGGCACCGACACCGGTCTCGGCCTATCTGCACTCGGCGACCATGGTCAAGGCCGGAGTGTTCCTGCTCGCGCGTCTGTGGCCGTCGCTGTCCGGCAGTGAAGAATGGTTCTACATCGTCAGCGGGGCCGGGGCCTGCACCCTGTTGCTCGGCGCTTACTGCGCGATGTTCCAGAACGACCTCAAAGGCCTGCTGGCCTACTCGACCATCAGCCACCTGGGCCTGATCACCCTGCTGCTCGGCCTGAACAGTCCGCTGGCTGCCGTGGCCGCGGTGTTCCACATTCTCAACCACGCCACGTTCAAGGCCTCGCTGTTCATGGCCGCCGGGATCATCGACCACGAAAGCGGCACCCGGGACATTCGCAAACTCAGCGGCCTGGTCAAACTGATCCCGTTCACCGCCACCCTGGCCATGGTCGCCAGTGCCTCCATGGCCGGCGTGCCACTGCTCAACGGTTTCCTGTCGAAAGAGATGTTCTTCGCCGAAACCGTGTTCATCAATGCCACGGCCTGGATCGAGATGACCTTGCCGATCGTCGCGACCATCGCCGGGACGTTCAGCGTGGCCTACTCCCTGCGTTTCACCGTCGACGTGTTCTTCGGCCCGACCGCCACCGACCTGCCGCACACTCCACACGAGCCGCCGCGCTGGATGCGCGCGCCGGTGGAGTTGCTGGTGTTTACCTGTCTGGTGGTGGGGATTTTTCCGGCGCAAGTGGTCAGCTCGCTGCTCGCGGCGGCGGCATTGCCAGTGGTGGGCGGCACGTTGCCCGAGTACAGCCTGGCCATCTGGCACGGCTGGAACGCACCGATGATCATGAGCCTGATCGCCATGTCCGGCGGCATCGTGCTTTACCTGTTGCTGCGCAATCAGCTCAAGCGCGGGCGCTTCATGCACCCGCCGGTGATCAACCGCTTCAACGGCAAGCGCCTGTTCGAGCGCAGCCTGGTGGTCATGATGCGTCTGGCCCGTCGCCTGGAACGGCGGATCAGCACCCGGCGCCTGCAAACCCAACTGTTCCTGGTGGTGCTCGCTGCGGTGCTGGCCGGGTTGATCCCGATGCTGCACAGCAGCCTGAGCTGGGGCGACCGGGCGAAAATTCCGGGCTCGATCGTGTTCGTGATCCTCTGGCTGCTGGCGATTGCCTGTGCCCTTGGCGCGGCCTGGCAAGCCAAGTATCACCGGCTCGCGGCCCTGACCATGGTCAGCGTCTGCGGCCTGATGACCTGCGTGACCTTCGTCTGGTTCTCGGCGCCGGACCTGGCCCTGACGCAACTGGTGGTCGAAGTGGTGACCACGGTGCTGATCCTGCTCGGCCTGCGCTGGTTGCCGCGACGGATCGAAGAGGTGTCGCCGTTGCCGAGCAGCCTGCGCAAGGCGCGGGTGCGGCGGGTTCGTGACTTGCTGCTGTCGACCGCGGTCGGTGGCGGCATGGCGCTGTTGTCCTACGCGATGCTGACCCGCCAGACGCCCAACGACATTTCCTCGTTCTACCTCAGTCGTGCCCAGCCCGAAGGCGGCGGCAGCAACGTGGTCAACGTAATGCTGGTGGATTTCCGTGGCTTCGACACCCTCGGTGAAATCACCGTGCTGGTGGCGGTGGCCCTGGCGGTGTTCGCCCTGCTGCGACGCTTCCGCCCGCCAAAAGAAAGCCTGCAATTGCCAGCCCAACAGCGCTTGCTGGCACCCGATGTGGTCACCGACCTGGTCAACCCGCGTCACGCCAGCGACACCGCGCTCGGTTTCATGATGGTGCCCGCGGTGCTGGTGCGCCTGCTGTTGCCGATCGCCCTGGTGATCTCCTTCTATCTGTTCCTGCGCGGGCACAACCAACCGGGTGGCGGTTTCGTCGCCGGGCTGGTGATGTCAGTGGCGTTCATCCTGCAATACATGGTCGCCGGCACCCAGTGGGTCGAGGCGCAAATGAGCCTGCGCCCGTTGCGCTGGATGGGCACCGGGTTGCTGTTCGCCACCGTCACCGGGCTCGGGGCAATGGCGGTCGGGTATCCGTTCCTGACCACCCACACCTGGCATTTCGAACTGCCACTGCTGGGGGATATTCATATCGCCAGCGCGCTGTTCTTCGACATTGGCGTGTACGCCGTGGTGGTCGGTTCGACACTGTTGATCCTCACCGCCCTCGCCCACCAATCGGTACGCGGTCATAAAACCAGCGCGCAAATCAGGCCCGCGGCCAAAGCCGTTGTCACCCAAGGAGCCATCTGATGGAAGAAGTCATCGCAATCGCCATCGGTGTGCTGGCCGCGTCCGGCGTATGGCTGATCCTGCGGCCACGGACGTTCCAGGTGGTCATGGGCCTGTGCCTGCTGTCCTATGGCGTCAACCTGTTCATCTTCAGCATGGGCAGCCTGTTCATCGGCAAGGAGCCGAACATCAAGGACGGCGTGCCTCAGGATTTGCTGCACTACACCGACCCGCTGCCGCAGGCGCTGGTGCTGACCGCAATCGTCATCAGCTTCGCCATGACCGCGCTGTTCCTGGTGGTGCTGCTCGCCTCCCGGGGCCTGACCGGCACCGACCATGTGGATGGCCGGGAGCCTAAAGAATGATGGCGATGACCCACCTGATTGTCGCGCCGATCCTGCTGCCGCTGCTGACCGCCGCCGTGATGCTGATGCTGGGCGAGAAACACCGCCCGCTGAAGGCCAAAATCAACCTGTTCTCCAGCCTGTTGGGGCTGGGCATTGCCGTGATGTTGCTGCAATGGACGCAGGCCACCGGCGTGCCTGGCTCCATCGGCGTGTACCTGCCGGGCAACTGGCAGGCGCCGTTCGGCATCGTGCTGGTGGTCGATCGCCTGTCGGCGCTGATGCTGGTGCTGACCGGGATCATCGGTGTCAGCGCCCTGCTGTTCGCCATGGCCCGCTGGGACGGCGCCGGTTCGAGTTTCCACGCACTGTTCCAGATTCAGTTGATGGGTCTGTACGGCGCCTTCCTCACGGCGGACCTGTTCAACCTGTTCGTGTTTTTCGAAGTGCTGCTGGCAGCCTCTTACGGGCTGATGCTTCATGGCTCGGGCCGGCCGCGGGTGTCGTCGGGGCTGCATTACATCTCGATCAACCTGCTGGCCTCGTCGCTGTTCCTGATTGGCTCGGCGCTGATCTACGGCGTTACCGGTACGCTGAACATGGCCGACCTGGCGCTGAAAATCCCTCTGGTGCCGGAAGCCGATCGCGGCCTGCTGCATGCCGGCGCGGCGATTCTGGCGGTGGCGTTCCTGGCCAAGGCCGGCATGTGGCCGCTGAACTTCTGGCTGGTGCCGGCCTATTCCGCGGCCAGCGCGCCGGTGGCGGCGATGTTCGCGATCATGACCAAGGTCGGCGTCTACACCTTGCTGCGCCTGTGGACGCTGCTGTTCTCCGGCCAGGCCGGGGCCTCCGCGTACTTCGGTGGCGACTGGCTGATCTACGGCGGCATGGCGACCATCGTCTGCGCCGCCGTGGCGATCCTCGCCGCGCAACGCCTGGAGCGCATGGCCAGCCTGAGCATTCTGGTGTCGGCAGGCATTTTGTTGTCGGCCATCGGTTTCGCCCAGCCGAACCTGATCGGCGCGGCGCTGTTCTATCTGGTCAGCTCGACCCTGGCGTTGAGCGCACTGTTCCTGCTGGCGGAGTTGATCGAGCGTTCGCGTTCGGCCAATGAAATGCCGCTGGATGATGACGGCGAGCTGCTCCCACGGCCCCTGGAATCCTTGCAGCCACCCAAAGGCTTCAACCTCGATGACGACCAGAAAGCCGTGGTCGGTCAGGTGATTCCCTGGACCATGGCCTTCCTCGGCCTGAGCTTCATCGCCTGCGCTTTATTGATCATCGGCATGCCGCCGCTCTCCGGGTTTATCGGCAAACTCAGCCTGCTCAGCGCCCTGCTCAACCCGCTGGGCCTGGGTCATGGCAGCGACGAGCCGGTATCGAACGGCGCATGGGGTTTGTTGGCGTTGTTGATCCTGTCCGGATTGGCCTCATTGATCGCTTTCTCACGTTTGGGCATCCAGCGTTTCTGGACCCCGCAAGAGCGACCGTCGCCCTTGCTGCGCCGCCTGGAATGCGTGCCGATCATCGTGCTGCTGGGGCTGAGCATCGCGCTGACGTTCAAGGCTGAACCGCTGCTGCGCTACACCCAGGCCGCCGCTCAAGCATTGAATAACCCGCAGCAATACGTGATGGCGGTGCTGGGCACCCGTGCGGTGCCGAGTCCCGAAGCCAGGGCGGTACTGGTGGAGGTGCAGCCATGAAGCGTCTGTTTCCTGCACCGTGGTTGTCGTTGTCCCTGTGGCTGCTGTGGCTGGTGTTGAACCTGTCGATGAGCCCTGGCAATTTGCTGTTGGGCGCGGTATTGGGCTTCTGCGCTCCGCTGATGATGCGCAAGTTGCGACCATTGCCGATCCGCATTCGTCGCCCCGGGGTGATTTTGCGTTTGTTCTTGCTGGTTGGGCGCGATGTGCTGGTGTCCAACCTCGCCGTGGCCTGGGGCGTGCTCAATGCCGGGCGGCGCGCGCCTCGCTCGCGGTTCATCAAGGTGCCGCTGGACTTGCGCGATGCCAACGGTCTGGCGGCGCTGTCGATCATCTGCACGGTGATTCCCGGCACGGTCTGGTCGGAACTGGCGCTGGATCGCAGCATTCTGTTGCTGCACGTCTTCGATCTGGATGACGAAGGCCCATTCATCCAGCACTTCAAGACGACTTACGAGCGCCCCTTGATGGAGATCTTCGAATGAGCGAATTGCTGTCGAACGCAATCCTGCTGAGCCTGTTCATCTTTTCGCTGGCGATGATTCTGACCCTGATCCGCCTGTTCAAGGGCCCGTCGGCCCAGGATCGGGTTCTGGCCCTGGATTACCTGTACATCATCGCCATGCTGATGATGCTCGCGCTGGGCATTCGTTATGCCAGTGACACTTACTTCGAGGCGGCGCTGCTGATCGCGCTGTTCGGCTTCGTCGGCTCGTTTGCCCTGGCCAAATTCCTGTTGCGCGGCGAGGTGATTGAATGAGCGCTGAACTGTCTCTGTGGGTGGAAATTCCGGTGGCGATTCTGCTGGTGCTCAGCAGTCTGTTTGCGCTGATCGGCGCGGTCGGGCTGCTGCGGATGAAGGATTACTTCCAGCGCATGCACCCGCCGGCACTGGCCTCGACATTGGGCGCGTGGTGTGTGGCACTGGCTTCGATCATTTACTTTTCGGCGCTCAAGTCGGGGCCGGTGCTGCATGCCTGGCTGATTCCGATTCTGCTGTCGATCACCGTGCCGGTAACCACGCTGCTGCTGGCCCGGGCGGCGCTGTTTCGCAAGCGCATGGCGGGGGATGATGTGCCGGCGGAGGTGAGTAGCCGGCGCACGGAAACCGGGAGCTAGTTCAGGGAATTGTGTTGGTTGGCAGGGCCTCGAAGCTTTTCAAATCCAGGCCACTGCCAACAATCCAGCCCCCAACACCACGCACAATGGCGAATACGCCCAAGTATCCAGCCGGGCAAATTTCGAATCCTTGACCTGCTTGAAGAACCCCACCAGATTCGAATCGCCGATCGCTCTAGCGAACATCAGCAGCGCAATCGCGCTGATCACCCATTGCAACGACCAGTGATGCACCGTAGGCAGATACAGCCCGACCCGCAAGCACACCAGCATCGCAATCAGCAGCAACCCCACCGCCACCAGCAGCGTGCCAAAGCCCGATGGCTTGAACGCCGGCCTTGATGCCTCACCGCCCTCCCCGGGTACTCTCGGCACCACCGCCTCGCTACCCCACTTGCCACCCGCCGCCCAATACAGGTGGATCAGGCTGATGACCAGAAAGATTGCAGCCATCCATTGCGCGACCAAAAGGCTCATGTTCAGACATCCTGTGTGAAATGTTGCGGAAAAAAATAAACTTCCTTGCCCGTTTTTGTAAGGGCATTGGTCATCGGCGGTGGTAAAGTGCCGCCCCATGAAATTCGCCCGAACTGATCGCACATTGATGGCCTGGATGCTTTATTGCTGCGTCCTGTTCAACGTGCTTGCCTGCAGTATCGGTCACGGGCAAATGATCGGGATGCAGCTCAACGGCATCGGCGGCCAATTCTGTGCGGTTGACCCTGCGACCCAGGCACCGGTCTCCCCGAACTCCTCCGAAGAGCAACTGCCCACCCTGTCCAAGGCGTTCGCTTGCCCGCTGTGTTCCACCGGCGACATGGGCCCGACGCTCAATTCAAGCCTGACGCTGGCAATCCTGCCGCAGCAGCATAGTCCACCCTTGGCAAACATCGCCAACGCTGACCTCCCTGCCCGCTTCATCTGGCCATCGGCCAACCCCCGCGCACCGCCTTTCGCCTGAGTTTCCTTGCCTGTTCCGATCAGCCCACCGCGCCAACGCGTGGCGTTTGCCTGTGCGCTGTTTCCTAGCCAAGAATTCAGGATTTATCGATGAAACATGCTCTTTTACTGGCGAGCCCTTTGCTGGCCAGCCTGTTCGCCTGCCTGTCTGTTAACGCCTGGGCGCAATCCACCGTAGAGCTCGCGCCAATCACCATCGACGGCGAACAAGAAGTTCAGCCAGCCTTGAGCCTGGACCAATCCAGCGGCATGGCTTCGCGGCTCGGCCTGAGCGTGCGCGAAACCCCGGCCTCGGTGGCCATTGCCAATCGCAACGACATCGAACGCCATGGCGCGCAGAACTTCCAGGACGCCGCCAATACCCTGCCCGGGGTGAGTGCCAGCGCACCGCCCGGCTTCGGCGGTTTTGTCTCGTATCGTGGTTTTACCAGCAGCCAGATCACCCAGATGTTCAACGGCATCAATGTGGCTGGCGGTCTGGCGCGGCCGGTGGATGCCTGGATTTATGATCGAGTGGAACTGCTGGGCGGCCCATCGTCGCTGATCAATGGCGCCGGTTCCGTCGGCGGCTCATTGAATTACGTGACCAAACTGGCCACGCGTGAGGAGCAAGCCGTCGAAGGTCGGGTCAGCTACGGCAGCTACGACACCACCGAAACCGCGTTCGGCCTCAACCACGCCCTGAGCGAGGCAGGCGCGGACGTGCAGCACTACGCACGACTCGACGTCAGCCACAACACCAGCAACGGCTACATCGACCGCCAGGAACGCGATGCCTGGAGCGTGGCGTTTTCATTACTCAGCGACCTGACACCAAACCTGTCACACACCCTGGCTCTGGAATATCAGGACGAACACGAAGACAGCCCCTACTGGGGCACGCCGGTGCTCAACCCCAAGGCCGGCGAACTGAAAATCGACAAGCACAACCGCTTCAACAACTACAACGTCGAGGATGGTCGCTACGAGCAACGGACGATCTGGGTTCGTTCGATCATCGACTACCGGATCAACGACAGCACCACCTTGCGCAACACCCTTTACCACCTCGACAGCCAGCGCGATTACCGCAACCTGGAAACCTACCAGTACAGCGCCGACAACCGCGCGGTGAACCGTTCCACCGCCTATCAGGTGCGGCATCAGGGTGAGCAGAACGGCAACCAGTTCGAATTGCGCCACGACAACACCCTGTTGGGCCTGGACACCACCTGGTCCGGCGGTTTCGAGTACAAGGTCAACCAGACCACCAACTCGCCGCTGAACGTCAAAGGCACCAGCACCGTCGACCCGAACAACTTTCAGCCGGGGCACTTTTACGACATTCCGGGCACCAAACCGGGCTTTATCAGCGACAAGACCAACGAAGTCACCACCAAAGCCTTGTTCGTCGAAAACCGTCTGGCGCTGACCGACAAGCTGTCGTTACTGACGGGCCTGCGTTATGACGACATCGAACTGGACGTGACTAACCACCGCACCGTGACCGCCAGCAACCCACGGCACCTCAAGCGCAGCTGGGAACCGGTGACCGGCCGGGTCGGCCTGACCTACCAGTTCATTCCGACAGCCAATGCCTACGTTCAATACAGCACCGCCGCCGAGCAGCCCAATGGCACCCAGGACTTTGATGTGTCCACCGGCAAGCAATGGGAGGTCGGCAGCAAGTTCGATTACCTGGACGGTCGCGGCTCGGCGACGGTGGCGGCTTACACCATCGAGCGCAAGGATTTCGCGGTGACCGATCCACTGGACCCGACCACGAGCATTCCGGTCGGTCAGCAGACATCCAACGGTATCGAGCTGGCCAGTTCCTTCAGGATCACCGACAAGCTGTTGGCCGAGGGCAACTTTGCCTGGGTCGATGCACAGTACGACGAGTTCACCGAGAAGAATGCCGCAGGCGTGGTGGTGTCCCGCAAGGGCAATACACCGACCAACGTGCCGGACCGGGTCGGCAATCTGTGGTTGACCTATGACTTTGCACCGCAATGGCAAGGAGGCGTCGATGCGCGTTATGTGGCGTCGGTGTTTGCCGACAGTGCGAACACTATGACCGTGCCGTCGTACACGCTTTATGGCTCGTTCCTCAGCTACAAGGTCGACCGGCACACCACCGTCACCGGCCGGGTACGCAACCTGACCAACGAGGTGTATGCCGAATTCGCCCATGTGTCGCCGGCGTATTACCTCGGTACACCGCGCACATTTGAATTGGCGGTGCAGACACGATTCTAACCCCCACCCCCCGTAGGAGCTGGCGAAGCCTGCGATCCTTTGACGTTTCTAAAGGCAAGATCAAGAGATCGCAGGCTTCACCAGCTCCTACGGGATCTATGTGCATCAGAGCTGTTCATTTCAGCTCAGCAGCGACTTTATCCGCCACATCCTTGGGCACCCAGGCCTGCCAAACCTGCGGGTTCGCCTTCATGAACGCCTCGGCCGCTTGACGTGGCGGGGTGTGTTTTTCACTCATGTCCGCCAGGGCCTTGTTCAACGTTTCGATCGGTAAATCGACCTTGCTGAAAAACGCGGTGAGCTGCGGGTACTGTTTCTGGAACGGCGCGGACACACCGATGGACAGCTTCGAGGGCAGTGAGCGAGTCGGTTTCGGATTGGGGTTGTCGGCCTCGGTCAGGGTTTTCCAGGCTTCGGCGTCGAATGGCGGCTCTTGCAGTTGAATCAGCTTGAAACGGCCGAGCAATGGCGTCGGTGACCAGTAATAGAACAGGACTGGTTTGCCGCGACGAATCGACGAACTGATCTCTGCGTCCAGCGCCGCCCCCGAACCACTGCGAAAGTTCACGTAGCTGTCGTCCAGCCCATAGGCCTTGAGCTTCTGCTTGTTAACCACCTCCGACGTCCAGCCGATCGGGCTGTTCAAGAAGCGCCCCTTGCTCGGGGTTTCCGGGTCTTTGAACACATCCTTGTAGCGCGGCAGATCACTGACACTGCGCAGCCCCGGCGCCAGCGGCTTGATGCCCTTGGCCGGGTCGCCCTTGATCACGTATTCCGGCACCCACCAGCCCTCGGTGGCGCCCTTGACCGTATCGCCCAGGCTCGCGACTTTGCCCTCGGCCTCAGCCTTGACCCAGACCGGACTACGGCCCGCCCACTCTTCGCCGATGACCTGAATGTCATTGTTGGCCAAGGCGGTTTCCAGGGTAATGGTCGTCCCCGGCAAGGTATCGGTCGGCAAGCCATAGCCCTTCTCGACGATGATCCGCAGGGTCTCGGTGATCAGACTGCCGCTTTCCCAGTTCAGGTCGGCGAAATGGATCGGCGCCTGGGCGGCGAATAACGGAACAGGTGAAACCAACAAGCCGAACGTGGCCAGGGTAGTGGCCAGTAACCGTCGAAATCCCTTCATGCTCTTGCACCTCGTGCTGTTCACAGCAATAGCAGGATGGCCTGAAAAAGAAGACCACAAGCCTCTGAATACTCAGTCAACTGACTGTAGTAGAGGTTTCTGCTTTCGAGGGGCGAGGATTATTTTTCGGAAGGTTCCTGCAAGCGCGCAAGCTCTCTTCTGACCATGCTGGCGTACGCCGCCGGGCGCAACATATAAATCTGTGACGCTACCCAACTCAGCCAGGCTCCCTGCAGAACGGCCTTTTCAGCCAACAGGCGCTGGGCCTCGGCGTGTGCACTGGCCTGGTTCTGTTCGTGGAAATCGGCGCGGGTCTGGGTCATTACTCGCTGGCCTTGAAGGTCACCAGTTCGCCCTTGCGCCACTTGGCGGCTTTGGCAGTCACGGCTTTCAGGGTCTTGGTCAGGCCTTCCTGCAATTGTTGGTGGGCCGCAAACACCATCACCACGCCATGACCTTCCTTGAACACAATGCCGTGGCCGTCTGCGGTGGTCACGAACGCGTAATCCCCCAGCCCGTACACCGTCAATTTGATTTCGCGGAACTTGATGTCCAGTTTGCCGCCTTCGCGGCTGGGCAATACGGAAGCGCTGAAATGATCGCCGACCTTGAGTTTCAGCCCGGGCTTGTCGTCTACCACCAGCGCGGCTTCGGTGTCGATCTCGGCAATGTAAATGCCTTCAGCGTTCTGTTCGGTGATGTAGACGAAACGTGACTGAAACTGTTTAACCAGCTTTGCGCGCAAATCACCCAGTACGAACAAAGCATGCATATCGAGATTACTTACTGCCAAGGAAACATCCCCACATCTGAAAATGATGCCGCGCGCAGGAAACGCGCACAGCAGAAAAAAGCGGCAATGCCGAGGTGTAGCCACATGACCCGGGTCGAAATCCTGGAACGAGCAGAGGGCTCATCCATCGCGAGGTTTGGGAAGATTACTGGAACATCCCCCGCGTCGTCTTGCCTGGCGGTCGTCAGATGTTGAAGGAAAACGCCCTTCTAACGGCCAGAGAAAACCGGACTACCAACTTTAGGGAAAAATCTCTTTAAAAAAAGCACTTTTCCGACATATCGCCAGAAAAAAATTGCTTTAGATGGGCAGCAATCGCCAACCAGTGACGGCGATTCTAGAGCAGCCATGCTCACCGAGACTACCCAAAACAACGTACACACGTCGGTAAAACCACGAAAAGGACTTCATATGTGCACACTGACTCACTTCGCCCAGCCTCACACACACCACACAAACGGCTCGTCACTTCTGCAGTCGATGGTAATCCGTCAACAGGATTTCCTCCCTGAGGCGCATCTGCTCCCGCGTTTTCAGGTGGTATTGGCCGGTAACGCCTTTTTCCATATCAAGGAAATATCCACCGGACGTGTCAGAGGTTTCCGCGCCGACCATAACGAAGCCTGCGCCCTTGCCCGCTCGCTTGAGTCGCGCAACTGACGCACCCTGCGGCATTCACTTCTATAGACGTTTCGTCACGCCGGCGACTTAACTCAGCCGCCGGCAGGCAACTGCTGCCATACTACCCGCCCCATGAAACCCGTCCCCAGGGTGGACGGCGCTCAATACAACATAATATTTCAAAGGGAAGACTGCTACGTGACGGAATTTGATATCGGTGAATTTTTTATCCGGGGCGAAGCCAGAGAGGTCGACGGCGAATTCCAGGCAGTCATTATCATGCGCGCCAAACCGCCGTTGACCACGGTGGCGTATCACCAGGTCGAAAAGGATCGCTGGTTCAAGACCGCGGATGTCGCGGCCATTGCTGCCCAGGAATCCGCCAAAGCCCTGAAGCTTGCCGTCGATGACGGTGCGTTGAAGGCCTGATCATCGGGTTTGCAGTCTATGCTCATCCCTGCTTTGAACATCGTTATCGAACTCCCTGGCGCGCGGCGCCCTCAGATGCAATGAAGCCGCACCTCAGACCTCGCACCCGAGACGACTGATTATCTGCAAGGAGATGAAGATGGATTCACCCACACATGACTTGAAAGGCTTGTTCGACCAGCTCGGCCTGGACTCCAGCGAAAAAGCCATCGACGATTTCATTGCCCTTCATTCACCGTTGCTCAATAACCAGAAACTCATCGATGCCGAGTTCTGGACCCCGCAACAAGCCCGCTTCCTCAAGGAACAACTGCGTGAAGACGCCGATTGGGCGCACGTGGTCGACGACCTGAACCTGCGCATGCACCAAACCCACTAGCCCGCATTCCTCTGTAGGAGCTATCGAGTGCAACGAGGCTGCGATCTTTTGATCTTCGCTTTTAAAAGCAACATCAAAAGATCGCAGCCTCGTTGCACTCGACAGCTCCTACAGGGAGAGCGGCCTCAGCGAGGACTTTGCGGTTTGTAACCCAGGCGCAAACCACCCCAATGCCGGCCCTTGAGCATGATTGGCACCGAAAGGTCGTGCATCAGTTCACCGGTATCGCGGGTGTAGGTCTGCAACAGTACGGCCTGCTGATGGCTGCCACAGCGAATCCCGGTGCGGTCGGCGAACTTGCGCTTGGTGCGGTTTTGCAGTGTATCGACCTGTACGTCGCCGGTCAGCGGCTGGCTGAACACAGTGTTGTGGGTCGGCACATACCCCTGCTGCGTGCAGGCGATGGCGAACACCAGGCCTTCGTGACGCGGCAGCAACGGTTCCTGAATCGCCGGCAAGACCTGATCGGTGTAACGGTCGAAGCGGGTCTGGTATTTGGCCGGGCTGGTGTTGGGGATCGTCTGGTAATTGCGATCAAACAGGTCGTCGAGGCTGATCCGGCCCTGGTCTATATCCGCCTCGAAACGCGCCGCAATCTGACTCGCCCCTTCGCGGGCCAGGTCGTAAATCCGCTGGTGATAGTCATCCAGCCCGACTTCGGCGAGGCGTTCGCTGATGGTTTCGGCCCGCCCTTCCATTTGCACCGCCGCCTGGGCCAGGCGCTGGGTTTGCTGGTCACTGATCGCCAGGTCGCCGCGCATTTGTTCGATGGCGTGGAACAGACTGTCGAGTTGTTCACGATTGGTGTCCGCGCCCTGAGCGATTTCCCCGACCTGCCTTTCAACACCGGCGGCCAGGCGCGCGATGTTTTCCAGGTGCTGCCCCGTGTGCTCGACCTGCGCAACGCCGGTATTGAGGTCGCTGGCCAGTTGACGAATCTGCTCCACCACTTGTGCCGTGCGCTGCTGAATATCGGCGACCATCTCTCCGACTTCGCCGGTCGCCGTCGCCGTGCGCGCGGCCAGGCCACGGACCTCATCGGCCACCACCGCAAACCCGCGACCGTGCTCCCCGGCCCGCGCCGCTTCGATGGCTGCGTTCAACGCCAACAGATTGGTCTGGCTGGCGATGGACTGGATCACCAGCGTGACCCGCTGGATATCGTCGCTGCGCAGGCTCAGGGCTTCGATCAACTCGCGGCTGCTGCTGGCACGCTGACTGAGCTGATGCATGCGCGCAATGGACTCGACCAGTTCCGTGCGCCCTGCCGCGCTGCTCTGATGAGCTTCGCTGGCCGCGCTCAAGGCTTCCCGGCTGAGCGTCGACGTAGCGTGTTCGGTAGCGATCATCACTTCAGCGCTGCTGACAATCTGCGCCGCGGCGTCGAGTTGCGATTGCAGTTTGTCGGCCAGTTGCTTGACCGAAAAGGCCACGCCGGCGGCCGACAAGGCGTTATGACTGGTGGTGTAGGAAAGATCGCGAGTCAAACCGGCGATGGCGCTGGCGTTGTCAGCCGGGGTTGCCTCCGGCAGCGTGCGCGAACGCAGGCGCGGCAGCCAGATAATCAGCACGGCCAATGGCAGGCCAAGGTAAAGCGACCAGCCGGCCAATGCCATGCCGCACAGCAAGAGCATCAGGGCGATGCTTTGCAGGGTCGGCGTGAGCCACAGGTTTTTCGGCAAAAGTACAGCTGCGGGCACCGCCCCAGCCAGAGACCCGTCTCGCGTCATCGTTTGTCACCCCAAGCATCTTCTAATTGTTGTATCCGCATTAAACGCCACCACAAGGCCATTATCTATGGTCCGTTAGTAGTGGGGGGTTGCAGCAGATCAATAGAAGTGCACGGGTATTTTCATAGACGTCGAAAAGCAAAGATCGCAGCCTTAGGCAGCTCCTGCATGGGTTCACATAAACCTGTAGGAGCTGCCGAAGGCTGCGATCTTTTCAAGGCAGCCAGTTATTAGCTGGCTGCCTCACAGAATCAGGCCTGACGCTGGTGCTTGTCGATCTGCTCGTGACGTTCTTGAGCTTCGATGCAGTACTTGGTGGTCGGGCTGATCAGCAGGCGCTTGAGGCCGATTGGCTCGCCGCTGTCATCGCACCAGCCGAAGCTGTCTTCCTTGATGCGTTCCAGGGCCTGTTCCAACTGAGGCAGCATGCGCTGGTCGCGATCGATCGCGTTCACCAGCCAGGTGCGCTCTTCTTCGACGGAAGCCGCGTCAGCCGGATCGGCCGGAGTGTCCAGGCTCTCGATGGCGATGCGATTCTGTTCGATGCGCTCATGGGTTTCGACTTTCATGTTCTGCAACAGCTCAGAGAAAAAAGCATGTTGCTCGGCATTCATGTAGTCATCCGCCGGCATGGCCAGCAACTTGTCCTTTGTCATTGATATCTCTATAAAAAAACGTGCATTAAGGCGAATTAGGGAGCGTCCCGTTGAACCTTGCGCGGTCAATGGAACGGCGCCGTTTATTCCAAGCGCCACCCGGCACTCAATTTACGAGGGGCGGCAGTCTAAGGCCGACTTGAGGCCTCAGCAACTGAAAAGACTGCAAATCTGTCCGACAAAGCCCTGAAAGTGCTCTATGGCAAGCTTTGAGGCGCTTATCGGAGTGCGTTTATAGCAAGAAATTCAGTCCAGCGGCTGTATATAGAAGACAAACGGCTGCGCCACGCGGGTCAGGCGTGGCGCATTTTCACCTTTCGTGTGGCTCAGCGCTTGAGTTTGCGCTTGTTGCGGTACTGGTCGATGACCACCGCCACCACAATAATCAGCCCCTTGATAATGTCTTGAATATAAGCGTCAACACCCACAAAGGTAAAGCCGCTGGCCATGACCCCGAGAATCAATGCGCCGATCACGGTGCCGGTGATGCGCCCTACGCCACCGGCCAGGCTGGTGCCGCCGATGACTGCCGCGGCAATCGCGTCCAGTTCATAAGACATGCCCATCCCGGCCTGCCCGGTCGCGGCCCGTGCCGACGCCACCACCCCGGCCAGGCCTGCAAGCAGCCCGGCGATGCTGTAGACGATCACCAGATGGCGCTTGACGTTGATCCCGGAGGTGCGCGCCGCCTGCATGTTGCCGCCGATGGCGTAGGTGTATTTGCCGTACTTGGTGTAGCGCAGGGCAATGTGGAAGATCACCGCCACCACCAGAAAGATGATCACCGGCATCGCGCCATGTCCGATGGCCGTGTAGGAATCCGAGAGCATGCTTACCGGCTGACCTTCGGTGTAGTAGCGCGCCAGGCCGCGCGCCGAGACCATCATGCCGAGGGTGGCAATGAACGGTGGAATCCCGGTGATCGCAATGATGCTGCCGTTGATCGCCCCCGCCAGCAATCCCACCCCAAGCCCGGCGATCACTGGAATCCACACCGGCAAGTCGGTCAGGGACGGAAACACCGCCCGGGCAAAGTCCGAGGTCTGGGCCAGGCTGGCGGCAATCATCGCCGACAGCGCCAGCACCGAACCGGAGGACAGGTCGATACCGGTGGTGATGATGACTTGAGTCACCCCGATTGCCAGCAGGCCGATAATCGACACTTGCAGAATCATCAGCACCAGACGCTGAGAGTTCATCAGGAAGCTCTGGTCCCGCACGATCCAGCCGAACAACTCGAAGACCAGGCCGATGCCGATCAACACCAGGAAGATACTCAACTCGGTCGGAAAGCGCCGGCGACTCTTGACCGGTGCCATTGCAGGCTTGTTTTCCAGTATCGCGTTCATAACCACTCACCCTTCTATTGCGTCATCGGCGGCAGCCATGGCCACC
>NZ_AKJT01000028.1 GCF_000282195.1 Pseudomonas sp. GM18 | reverse complement strand
GACGCGGTTTGCCTGATGCACCACAAGTTCTGGTTTTACGACTGCTGCGCAGCCGAACGCAGCCTCGCAGGCTCGACAGCTGCTACAACGGCAGGGCCGCAGAAGTCGGGTCAGGCAAGCAAATCCTGCAACGTCGCCAGGCTGTCAGCTTCCTCCACCGATTTGTCCTGCCGCCAGCGCAACATCCGCGGAAACCGCACCGCAATCCCGCTCGGGTGCCGTTTCGACGGGGCAATGCTCTCGAATCCCAGTTCAAACACCAGGCTCGGTTTCACACGGATCACCGGTCCGGATTTTTCCACCGTGGTCTTGCGTACGATGCTGTCGATCTGGCGGATTTCTTCGGTGGTCAACCCGGAGTAGGCCTTGGCGAAAGGCACCAGTGTTCGCTCGCGGGCATAGGGTGGGCCGTCCCACACAGCGAAAGTGTAATCAGTGTAGAGACTGGCCTGGCGGCCATGACCCTGCTGGGCATGGATCAGCACTGCATCGACACTGAACGGGTCGACTTTCCATTTCCACCACACGCCCGTGTCTTTGTTCCGCCCGACGCCATACTGCGCATCGCGGGCCTTGAGCATCATGCCTTCGACCTTCAGTTTGCGAGAGGCTTCCCGTTGACGGGCGAGGTCGAACCAGTCTTCGCCGATCAACGTGGGCGAGGCAAGTAACACCGGGTTTGCGCAGGTGGTGACGAGTTGTTCGAGCTGAGCGCGGCGCATGGCCTGAGTCTGGTTGCGCAAATCCTGGCCCTGCCATTCCAGCAGGTCAAAGGCCTGGAGGACCACGGGCACCTCATTGAGGATTTTCTTGTCCAGCGTGTGACAGCTGCTGCGTTTTTGCAGCAGGGCGAAAGGCTGCACCGCCATCGATGTTGGCGATTGCCGGTCAGAAGCGCTCCCAGAGCCCGAGGGCGTGGTTTTCCAGGCGACGATTTCACCGTCGATCACCGTGCCGTCGGGCAGGTCGTGAACCAGGCTGCCCAGTTCGGGGAACCGTTCGGTCACCAGTTCTTCGCCTCGCGACCAGACCCATAAGCGCCCATCGCGCTTGACCACCTGGGCGCGGATGCCGTCCCATTTCCATTCCACTTGCCATTGGCTGGCCGGGCCGAGCAGGGCTTCGAACTGCTCGACCGGTTGCGACAACGCATGGGCAAGGAAAAACGGGTAGGGTTGGCCATCCTGTTGGGCGTGTTCATCGGGTGCTTCGGGGGCAATCAGCTTCAGGTAACTGGCGGCGTTCGGGCGGTGCGACGGGTCGGTGTAACCCACCAGCCGCTGGGCCACGCGTTTGCCGTCGAGCCCGGCCATGGCGACCACGGCGCGGGTGACCAGCGATTTGGAGACACCGACACGGAAACTGCCGGTGATCAGTTTGGTGCATAGCATCAGGCCTTGGCGATCCAGTTGCGCCCACAGCGCGGGCAGGCGTTCGGCGAGGATCCGCGGGGGCGCGCTGCGCAGCGGCAGCAGTTTGTCTTCAATCCACACCGCCAGTCTGTCGGTAGACGTGTGAGGCATTTCGGGCAGCACCAGCGAAATGGTTTCCGCCAGATCACCCACCGCCTGGTAACTTTCCTCGAACAACCAGGGCGAGAGCCCGGAACACGCGATTGTCATGTCGCGTAGCACCCGTACCGGCACCCATTGTCGAGGCCGCCCGCCGGCCAGCAAGTACACCGCCCAGGCGGCATCTTCGGGCGTGGCCTGGGCGAAGTAATGCTGCATCGCCGCCAGTTTGGCGTTGCTTGAGGTGGTGGCATCGAGTTCGGCATACAGCTCGGCGAAGGCTTTCATGCCTGCACCTCGACGCTCTCGGGTTCGAGGACTGCGTTGTTCTCGTCGTCGCCGTATTCGGTGGTGAATCCCATGGCGTCGAGGCCCTGTTCGCGCAAATGCCGCACCAGCACTCCGATCGATCCATGGGTAACCTTCACCCGCTCGGCCCCGGACTGTTCGATGGCCCAGAGCAGGCCGGGCCAATCGGCGTGATCGGACAACACGAAACCACGATCCACGCCATGCCGCCGCTGCGTGCTGCGTAAACGCATCCAACCGCTGGCGAGGGCATCGCTGTAGTCGCCGAAGCGCCGTACCCAATTGCTGGTGCCAGTTGCAGGCGGCGCGAGGACCAGAGCTTTGCGCATCATCGGATCCTGCTTTTTTACTTCGCTGGCATAAATCGTTGGCGGTAAATGAATACCGCTCTGGCGATAAAACTGATTGATCGGTTCAACCGCGCCATGCACCAGAATGGGGCCAAGACTGGCATCGATGCCATGAAGAATCCGCTGGGCCTTGCCGAAGGCATGGCAGAGCAGCACGCTGGTTTTGTCGACTGCGGCGTTGGCCTGCCACCACTGATTGATCTCGGCAAGGATCTGCGCCTGGGGTTGCCAGCGGTAAATCGGCAGGCCGAACGTCGACTCTGTGATGAGGGTGTGACAGCGCACCGGTTCGAACGGTGCACAGGTGCCGTCGGGCTCTGTTTTGTAATCACCGGAGGCGACCCAGACCTCACCGCCGTATTCCAGCCGCACCTGGGCTGAGCCGAGCATGTGGCCTGCGGGGTGAAAACTCAGTTTTACGCCATGGTGCAGCAATTGCTCGCCATAGGGCAGCGTTTGCAGGTTGATGTCCTGTCCCAGCTGAGCGCGCAGAATGCCCGCACCCGGCGCCGCGGCCAGATAATGTTGATTGCCACGGCGAGCATGGTCGCTATGAGCGTGGGTGATGACTGAACGCTCGACGGGGCGCCACGGGTCGATATAGAAATCCCCGGGCGGGCAGTACAAACCTTCAGGACGTGCGATAACAAGGTCCATATTGTTACCAGAATGGAGAGGCCTGTTAGCTAGGAGGTTTGCGCGAAGCCAGAAGTTCTATTTATTTTTACAGAGATCAAAAACAAAAGATCGCAGCCTGCAGCAGTTCCTACGGATGGGTGCGAATCCCCTGTAGGAGCTGCCGCAGGCTGTGATCTTTTGATGTTACTTGCCAGGCGTCAGCGTCAACCGCGTCTTGCCATACACCTTGTCAAAGTTCTGCGGCTGCATCGGCAGGCTCATGTATTGACCCTTGAGCCATGGATCGACGCTGTCGAGATAGTGCGGGCTGGCCGGGTTGCCGGATTGGCCGGTAGCGTTCTGGCCCATCAGCGGTTCGGCCTGGCCGAAGTCGACGATAAAGCGCATGGCCGGGGCCTGCGTGGTGTTGAAGTCCTGACCCCAGGCGAATGAGGCGGTGTTGAGCGTGGTGTGATCGCCGCCGGCCGCCAGCGGACCGCGCACGGTCTGGCCGCTGGCGTTTTTCCACTCGTAGCGGTGCAGTTTGCCCCACTGCCAGGCTTTGTGATCGCCGCCCAACTGGCTGTCACCCGCGCTGATCGCGGCCGCCAGGCTACGGGCCAGGATCGCCGGTTTGTCTTCTTTCTGCGCGGTGCGCACGTCATCCCAGAACGGACTGTCCTCACGCCCAAGCAGGTGATCGGCCTGAGCCGCGTAGGATAATTTGCCGTTGGCGATAAAGGCTTTCCACGCCGGGCTGCTTTCCGGGCCCAGTTCGTCGAGGAAAATCTGTTTGGTGCTTTCCTGCAGGAACAACTCGTAAATCGCCGCGTCGGCGGAAGTCGGGCTGAGTTTGCCGTCGAAGGCCATCAAGCGGGTATAAGCCTCGCGAGCCTTGCCGCGATCGGCCACCGGCAACGCTTCGATGGCCTGTTTGAGCGGCTGGGACATGCCCGGCGCTTCAAACATCTTCTTCAGTTTGGCGGCGAAGGTGGTGGTCTGGTCGTATTGCATGGCGATCAGGCTGCGGGTGTCGTGTTTGCCCACGCCCGCCAGTTCGGCCATGCGTTCACCGCGCTCCGGTGCCGACCAGGAATTGGACAACTGCATGCCGTAGCCATGGGGAATGACCCGCTGGTTGGCGGTGCCGAGCCAGCCCTGTGCCGGGTCCTGGTCATACGGATGGAGCATCGGGTCGGCGTAACCGTCCCAGTCGTAGCGACCTTCCCAGCCCGGCGACGGCAGCAAGCCTTCGCCTTCGCGACGGTTCGGGTAGCGACCGGTGACTTGCCAGCCGATATTGCTGGCATCGGCAAATACCAGATTCAGGGCGATGGCGCGGATTTCACGGCTGGCGTCCGACGCTCTCTCGGTACTCTGCGCCCGGGACAGATCGAAAAAGGCGTCCAGGGTTTTGTCATCGGTGAAGTCCGGCGCCTGCAGGGCCAGGCCGAAACCATTCGCCAGCGCCGTGCCTTGGGCGCTGTTGAGCAGTGGCCCGTGACGGGTTTCGTACACCGCTTCGCGAATCGGCCGCTGGCCTTTGACGAAATAGGTTTCGTTGCGCACGATCGCCGGCTGCCATTTGCCGCCCACTTCGTAGGAAAGGCCATTGCCCTGGCGTTTGATTTTTTCCAGGAACACGTCCTGGTTGTCGCCCATGACCGTGGTCATGCTCCACGCCACTTTGCCGTTGAAACCAGTGAGCACCATCGGTAACCCGGCAATGGTTACGCCGGAGGCCTGGTATTTCGGCGCGCGAATCTGCACGTAACTGAACAATGAAGGGACGCCCAGCGGTCCATGACTGTCGCTGGCCAGCAGGCTTTTGCCGCTACGGCTGCGTTGCGGGGCGATCGCCCAGTTGTTCGAAGAGGTAGCGCCCAGCAGATTCAGATCCGACAGTTGACCGGCGGCCTTGCTGATTTCACTCAGCCCCGGGATTTGCCCGGTGAGTTTGATGCCCTGAAGTTTTTCAGCTTCAGCCATCGGCAGTTTTTCGTCGGGAGCGGACGGGGTCAGCCACGCCAGTTTGTCGGTGCTGACAGTCTGGGCCAGCATCAGCGAGGAAATCTCTTCCGGCAGGTTCGCCGATTGGCTGAAGTTCAGCAGGCAGAACATCAGCGCCGAATCTTCCGGTTTCCAGTACTCAGGCTTGTAGCCGGTGGCCGCGAGGTCCGCAGGCAGTTTGTCGCGGTAGCGGAACAGGTAGGCGTTGACCCCGCGGGCATAGACTTCGAAGAAACGCTTGAGGCGTGGCGACGAGGCCTTATACAGCTCATCCGCGCTTTTCTTCAGATTGACTGCACGCATGTAGCGGTCGGCATCGAGCAGGTCCGCGCCGGACATCTCCGCCAGACGGCCCTGGGCCAGCAGGCGCAGAGTGACCATTTGGCTGATGCGGTCGCTGGCGTGCACGTAGCCGAGGGTGAACAGCGCA
Organism: Pseudomonas sp. GM18; assembly: GCF_000282195.1. Classification (GTDB taxonomy): domain Bacteria; phylum Pseudomonadota; class Gammaproteobacteria; order Pseudomonadales; family Pseudomonadaceae; genus Aquipseudomonas. The sequence goes on along the minus strand of NZ_AKJT01000028.1, from coordinate 126,324 downwards.
TCGTGGAAGCTGTTGCTCTCGATCAGCGGCATGCCCATGGCATTGCGGCGAACCGAAACGTTTTGCGCCAGGCCCTTCAGCGCTTGCACGCCGGAGGTGGGCGGGAGGGTGTCCTGGGCGTTCCAGGTCTGACAACCGGTCAGGCTCAAAACACCGGCCACTGCTGCGGCAACGCCGAACCGGGGAAGAAAATGTGTAAGGGCTGGCGAGGCCATGGCAAAGCTCCTGCGGGGGTAGTGGCGCGACAAAGGCGCTACGTTAGTGAGCAGGAGGTGGCCGCGCAAGCGGGGTATGGGGTTATTTCAACATTTGTCTGTTAAACCAAAAAGATCGCAGCCTTCGGCGGCGCCCACAGGCGCGTAGGAGCTGCCGAAGGCTGCGATCTTTTGCTCTTGAATCAGGATCAGGACTTCGGCGGGTTGACCTTGGCCACCAGCGCATACGCCTTCACCGTCGCCGGGCGGTCCTGGATGTGGTTGAACCAGCGCAGCACGTTAGGGAAGTCTTCCAGGTTCTGGCTTTGCCACTTGTGGGAAACGATCCACGGGTAGATCGCCATATCGGCAATGCTGTATTCGCCGCCGGCGACAAAGTCATGGTTCGCCAGTTGTTTGTCGAGCACTCCATACAGGCGAGTGGTTTCGTCGATGTAGCGCTTGATTGCGTAGGGGATTTTCTCCGGCGCGAACCGGCTGAAGTGATGATTCTGCCCGGCCATCGGCCCCAGGCCGCCCATCTGCCAGAACAGCCATTGCAGCGCTTGCTGGCGCCCGCGCAGATCCTTGGGCAAGAACTTGCCGGTTTTCTCCGCCAGGTACTGAAGAATCGCCCCCGACTCAAACAGCGACAACGGAGCACCGCCATCGGCCGGCTCATGATCGACGATGGCCGGGATTTTATTGTTCGGCGAGACTTTCAGGAAGTCGGGTTTGAACTGGTCGTTCTGGCTGATGTTGATCGGGTAAACGTTGTAGGGCAGGCCGGCTTCTTCCAGGAATAGCGAAATCTTGTGGCCGTTGGGGGTGGTCCAGTAATACAGGTCGATCATGAAGTACTCCAAATCAAGAGACGTCGTCAGGTTCGGACAGCGACCGCCGGCATTAGGTCGTCCTGTTTGCGTTTGATGGCTTGCCAGTAGGAGGAGGTGATGTTGAAGTGCGGGAAATTCAATGACCTCGCATGAGAAAAGTCGGCATGGAGCTCAAGACAAACGCAGCGCTGATCATCATCGATCAACAAAAAGGCATCCTGCATCCCAAATTGGGCCGTCGAAACAACCCTCAGGCCGAAGAGCGCATTTTGGAATTGCTGGGGCATTGGCGTCGAACCGGGCGGCCGGTGATTCATGTGCAGCACCTGTCACGCTCAGTGGATTCGGTGTTCTGGCCGCAGCAATCGGGGGTGGAGTTTCAGGAGCGATTCCAGCCATCGGTCGGTGAGTGGCTGATACAGAAACAAGTGCCGGATGCGTTTTGTTCGACCGGGTTGGAGGCGAGTTTGCGTGAGGCGGGGATCGATCAGTTGATCATCGTTGGCGTGGCGACCCACAACTCGGTGGAGTCCACGGCGCGAACGGCCGGCAACCTGGGGTTTGAGGCGTGGGTTGTGGAGGATGCGTGCTTTACCTTCGACAAGGCGGACTTTTTCGGCAATGCCCATTCAGCTGAAGAAGTGCATGCGATGTCGCTGGGGAATCTGCATGGGGAATATGCGACGGTCGTGAATACTGCACAGATTTTGGCCTGATGGTGAATATCTGTCCGTCATCGCGAGCAGGCTCGCGATGACGATTCAATAGGCGAAGAAGTTATCCGCCCGAAGCGTTATGCCCCGTGGCACTTCTTGAATTTCTTGCCGTTGCCGCATGGGCAAGGGTCGTTGCGGCCGACGTCTTTCAGGGCGTTGCGCACCGGTTCCTGGTGGGCGTGGCCGCAGTTCGGGCCGTGGACATGGCCATGGTCGTGATCATGGTGGTCGTGATGGTCATGATCGTGGTTGCAGTCAGGGCCATGGACGTGGGGTTGCTGGGTCATCGGGGTCACTCCGGAATTAAATCGGCGGCGATTATCACGCCATTGCGCGCCAGGTGCACGTAGTGCGCGATGAATAAACCGGTTTCCAGTTCACCTTCCAGACGATAGGGAATCGGTTGCTCGGGTTTTTTCAGCAGTTTCACCACGTCCCGAACCCTGGGCCACAGGTTGGTGCGGATCGGCACTTTGAAATAGGCGCTGTGCTTGGGGCCGACGGTGAACCAATGTTCGTGCTCGCCTTCGGTCAGCAGGATGTCCCCCAGATGAATGCGATATTCCAGGGCGCGCACCGTCAGGTCTTCGTCATTGGGGTTGTCGACACGAAAATGCAGCAGGAATTTCTGCTCCAGCAACTTGGCCCGGACCACCTCGACCTTGACCAGATGCACTTGCGGGTCTGGCAGGTCGTTGCTGAACCACGAGGCGCAGCCGCCGAGTCCCAGAAACAGGAGCAGGGTGAGTAGCTGTAATGTGCGCCGCGGGGTAGTCATGGTCGTGTTTCTCCCTTTGTAGCAGCTGTCGAGCCTGCGAGGCGGCGTTCGGCTGCGTAGCAGTCGTGAATCCGGCTGACGCGGTTTGCCTGATGCACCGCAAGTTCTGGTTTGACGACTGCTGCGCAGCCGAACGCAGCCTCGCAAGCTCGACAGCTGCCACGGCCGAACGCAGGCTGCTACAGGGGGCACCTCAAGCGCCGAAATAACTCGCACAACACTTCTTGAATTTCTGCCCGCTGGCGCACGGGCACGCATCGTTGCGCCCGGCCTTGAGTGGCACGGTAGGGTCGATGAAGTACCAGCGGCCGGCGTTCTGTACAAATGACGAACGTTCGCGGTGGCTGTGTTCGCCGCTGCTGTCGTGCCAGCGAGCGGTAAAGGTGACGAAGGCGTGCTCCGGCTGGCCGCCGAAGACCTCGGCGCTTTCCACCTCCAGGCCCAGCCAGGTGCTTTGGGCGCTCCAGTCGCTGATCGACTGGCGATCCAGGCCGGCCTGTTGCGCGGGCAGGGTGGTGGCCACCAGATAGTCGATCAGCCCCAACACATACGCGCTGTAGCGCGAACGCATCAGGACTTCGGCACTAGGGGCCGGATGACCGGCATGGTAATGGCCGCAGCAGGCATCGAGCAGCGTGCCGCTGCCGCAAGGGCAAATGGATGTACTCATTGCGTTACCACCAGTATTTCCCGAAGTTTTCCGGATTGGCCCAGAAGCGTGAATTGAGCCAGTCGGGCACCTGTTTGTAGTCAAGCAGATCGTAGGTAAACAGCGTCAACACTTGATCGTCACGCTGGAAGCGTTCGCTGGCTTGTAAGGCCAGGGAGAAAAAATCCGTCTCCTGCCAACCGCTGGCCGGCAAGTCGGCCAGCACCGCAATGCGACTGGCATTGAGGTTGCGTATTCCGCCGAGCAGATTCAGGCCGTCGCGCTTGGGCAAGTGTTCGAGGCAATCGACCACCAGCGCCAGATCAAACCGCTGCGCCGCTAGTTCGGCCGGCAGTGGCCCGGGCGCGGCAAAGGCGACGATGCTCTCCGGGTGCGCGAGTTTGAACGCCTCGAGCGCGGGGAACTCACTGGCGCCAATCAGCAACAGACGTGCCGGGGCGTAACGATCAAGCAAAGCGGCCAACGCCTGCTGGGGCGTGCGCGAAGAAATACCTGCAATCATCGAAAATCCTCAATCAGAACGCCAAGACTAACGTGTCTTGCAGAGCGGGTTTAAACAAAAAGCGCCGATCTTCCGTGAACATGGGGCAAAACAGCAATGGCCTATTGCTGGCGGAGATTAAAACTCCAGTCTTTACTCCCTGAATCGGTTCTTAGCCGATCCCTCAGGAGAAAACTAGATGAGCATAGTTCGGACAGCATTACCTTTGGTTCTGCTAACCAGTGTGTTGACTGGTTGCGCAGGTTTGCAGAAAACCGACTGGCCGACCTGTGCGGCTGTCGGTGGTGTCGTCGGTGCGGGCCTCGGTGCGACCGAGAGCTCGTCATGGGCGGGCTATGGCGCGCTGCTGGTCGGCGGCACGGCAGCGGCTTATTGCTGGGTGCATGGCGATGGCGACGAAGACGGCGATGGCGTGCCGGACAGCCGCGACAAGTGCCCGCACACGCCTAGAGGCGTGCGTGTCGATGCCGACGGCTGCCCTCCACCCGCGCCTGCGCCGGTGGTCGAAGAGAAGGCGGTGGTCAAGGAAGAAGTCATCGTTATCCGTGATGTTCACTTCCAGTTCGACTCGTCCAAGCTCACCCCGGCCGATAAAGAGGTACTCAACACCGTTGCCACACGCCTGAAACAGGAATCCTCCAGCGCCCGGCTGACCGTGACCGGTCATACCGACAGCGTCGGCAGCGATAAATACAACCAGAAACTGTCGGACAAACGCGCCCATTCGGTGGTGGAGTACCTGATTTCCCAAGGCGTGCCACGGAGCAGTTTCGTGTCTGTGACCGGTGCCGGTGAAAGCCAGCCGGTGGCCGATAACAAAACCGCTGACGGCCGTGCGCTGAACCGGCGTACGGAAATCAAAATCGACCGCTAAACCCCTTGTACTCCGCGGCTTGTACAGTCGCGGATGCGGGTCTTTACTCCTGTGTGACCGGTATGGGCCGGTGACACAGGAGCATTCACAATGAGCGTTCTCACAAGGACCGTCTTGCCGGTTCTGCTGCTTGGCAGCCTTCTGACCGGCTGCGCGACTCACAGCGATGGCACCGCCCCCTTGAATCAACGTACCTGGCCGATCTGCAGTGTTATTGGTGGACTGGTCGGTGGTGGTTTGGGCGCGATCGAAAGTGGCGGTTGGGCAGCGGGAGGAGCGGCGCTCGGTATCTTGACCGGTGGCTTGATCTGTTACGCCCAGGATGGGGATGAAGACGGTGACGGTGTTTTCGATCGACGCGATCGCTGCCCCGATACGCCTGCCAATACACCTGTCGAACATCACGGTTGCCCGCTGCCGCAATATCCGGCCAGCGTAAAACCTGCTGAACCGCCGGTATCCGAAGTCATCACCCTGAGCAGTAATGTGTTGTTCGCGTACAACAAATCCGACCTGACGCCCGAGGCGCGCAGCGAGCTGGATTCGTTGATGCCCAAATTGCAGAGCGCCGATGTGGTGAGCGTCAAGGTCGTCGGCCATACCGACAGTCAGGGTTCGGACGCCTATAACCAGAAGCTGTCGGAACGTCGTGCCAGCAGCGTGGCGGCCTACCTGTTGAGCCGGGGGCTGGCGCCGAACAAACTCACCAGCGAAGGACGGGGCGAAACCCAGCCGGTAGCCGACAACGACACGGAAGAAGGGCGGGCAAAAAACCGTCGTGTGGAGTTGCACATCAATCGCTAGGCTCCATGATCAAGAGGCCCGTGATAGAGCTGTCGGAGGGCCATCAAGGTTGATCCGGCGGCCATTCGATGCCTTTCGGAAGAATTTTCCGTTGCCCTCTGGCTTATCCCGCGTGTAAGCCGTTACTGTGCGTGCAAATAATAATTCTCGACGGGGGAGCGTATGAAGGTGTTTTGGGGGCTGGGGAAGTTGTTGACCCTGCTGTTCTGGTTGGTGGTGCTGGTCAATCTGCTCATACCGTTTGTTCATCCACTGCACCTGTTGGTCAATCTGGCCGGCAGCCTGTTGGCGCTGGCTCATCTTCTGGAGCTAGTGTTCTGCAACCGCAGCCTCAAAGGTCGAGCCCACCCCTGGCGTGATCGCCTGAAGATTGTCTTTTTCGGCGTTTTCCACCTGCAAACCATTCCGGCCCCGGCCACTGCGAAGGCTTCCCATGCGTAAACTCTGTCTGCTCGCCGCACTCATCAGCCCATTGGCCTGCGCTCAGGTGGTGAGTGTTGAAACCAACTCGCTGATGCGCTTGCCCAACACCGCCAGTTCCTTGCAACTGGAACGACTGGAAGTCGCCGATTACGGCACCTTGCTGATTCCCTCGAACGTGACCGAAGTGACGGTTGGCGAGCTGCATCTGGGACGTGAAGCGCGGATCGCCATTGTGCCGAGCGAACAGGCGCTGGCATTGAATGTCAGCCGGGCCGAGTTGGCCGAAGGCAGCCAGATCACCGCGCGGGGCGCCCCCGGGACTTATCTCAAGGCTGCCCGCTCCGGGCGCAATCTGAATTTGCAGATCAAAGCGCTGAAGGCGCCGCAATTGTTGGTAGACGCTCGCGGTGGCGCAGGCGCCCCGGGTTTTGTCGGCCTCGACGGGGCCAACGGTCAAGCACCGGGTTGCACCTGGGGCCAGGCCGGTCGCGGTTTCGATGGCAGTGACGGCAGCGACGGCCAGCCAGGTGCGCCGGGGGCGCTGGTTCGGCTGGAAGTGCCACGTGACTATCCAGCGGAGCAGATCAAGGTCGAGGTAGCGGGCGGGGTCGGTGGCGCAGCCGGACCGGGTGGCAAACCGGGGGCGGGCGGCAAGGCCAAGGGCTGCATTGTCTATAAAGCCGACGGCGGCAAGAGCGGTCGCCCCGGTGTCGACGGCCAGCCAGGGCCGGCCGGGGCAGCGGGTTCAGTGAGCATTCAGCGGTTGTAAGCAGTTTCTGAAATGATCGTTCCCACGCTTTGCGTGGGAACGCAGCCCGTGACGCTCCGCGTCACTGGACGCGGAGCGTCCCTTGAGGCATTCCCACGCAGAGCGTGGGAACGATCACGGCCGAGCCGCAGCAATCGCCACCAGCGCCAACCCGACCATCAGATTAATCCCCACCAACCGGCGAATCTTGCCCAGCGTCGCCGCACCTGTCGGCCAATCCTGAGCCTCCACAGCCGTGCGCAATTCCGGCAGCAGCAACGCCTGAATCCGGATGAACAGCGCCGTCATCACCACATACAATCCCATCATCACCTGCACATACCGCGGCGCCGCTTCGAACCCGGCGAACTGCAAATGAATCATGCCCACACCGCTGATCGGCAAAAGCACCACCGCGACCCAGACCCAGCGGAAAAAACCTTGAAACACTTCCACCCACAGCTTCAACCGGGCAGGGCCTTCCAGCGCCTTCATCGCCGCGGGGCGCAGGACCATCCAGGCGAAAAACATGCCGCCGACCCACACCAGGGCGGCCAGGACATGCAGGGTATAAACGATGCCAAAAGGTGTCATTGGGGTACTCCGTTCTGCGCGGGATTAATTAGCGGGGTATGATAGCGGCCGATCCCAACTACTGAAAATTTATCCAGCGTTTTTGCGCCCGACAATCCATGATCAGCACCGAACTCAAAACCACGATCCAGGGCGCCTACTCGCGTTTTCTCGAAGCCAAGAGCCTCAAGCCGCGCTACGGCCAACGCCTGATGATCGCCGAAATTGCCAAAGTCCTCGGTGACATCGACACCGACGACGAAGGCCGGCGCAGTGGCGACCCCGCGATTGTCGCGGTGGAAGCCGGCACCGGTACTGGCAAAACCGTGGCCTACAGCCTGGCGGCGATCCCCGCTGCCAAGGCCGCCGGCAAGCGTCTGGTGATCGCCACGGCCACCGTGGCCCTGCAAGAGCAGATCGTCTACAAGGATTTGCCCGACCTGATGCGCAACAGCGGGCTGAACTTCAGCTTCGCCCTGGCCAAGGGGCGGGGGCGCTACATGTGCCTGTCCAAGCTCGACATGTTGCTCCAGGAAGGTCACGCGCAAACCGCCACCGCGCAGTTGTTCGAGGAAGAAGGCTTCAAGATCGAGGTCGATGAGGCCAGTCAGAAGCTGTTCACCAGCATGATCGAGAAGCTTGCCGGCAATAAGTGGGACGGTGACCGCGACAGTTGGTCGACGGCGCTGGAAGACGCCGACTGGGCGCGCCTGACCACTGATCACAGCCAGTGCACCAACCGTCATTGCCCCAACTTCGGGCAGTGCGCCTTCTACAAGGCCCGCGAAGGCATGGGCAAGGTCGATGTGATCGTCACCAACCACGACATGGTCCTGGCCGACCTGGCCCTCGGTGGCGGCGCGGTTCTGCCGGACCCGCGCGACACGATCTACGTGTTCGACGAAGGCCATCACTTGCCGGACAAGGCCATCGGCCATTTCGCCCATTACACACGTCTGCGCTCTACCGCCGACTGGCTGGAAACCACCGCCAAGAACCTCACCAAATTGCTCGCCCAGCACCCGTTGCCGGGCGATCTGGGCAAGTTGATCGAGCAGGTGCCGGAACTGGCCCGGGAGATCAAGACCCAGCAGCAGTTCATGTTCAGTGCCTGTGAGCAGGTTGCCGACTTCAAGCCCGGCGAAGACGTCGAAGGTCGCGAGCGACCGCGTCACCGCTTCGTCGGCGGGGTGATTCCCGAACACATGCGCGAAATGGGCATCGAGCTGAAAAAGGGCTTCGCCCGGCTGACCGATCTGTTCACCCGGCTCACCGAACTGCTCAAGGAAGGCATGGACGGCGAGGTCAACATTGGCATCGCCAGCAACCAGGCCGAAGAGTGGTATCCGCTGTTCGGTAGCCTGTTGTCGCGTTCTTCGGGCAACTGGGAGTTGTGGACCGCCTTCACCGTCGAAGACCCGGAAGACAACCCGCCCATGGCCCGTTGGCTGACCCTGGCCGAAAGCGGCTCGCTGTTCGACATCGAGGTCAATGCCAGCCCGATCCTCGCGGCGGAAATGCTGCGGCGCAACCTGTGGAACGTGGCTTACGGGGCGCTGGTGACCTCGGCGACCCTGACCGCCCTTGGCACCTTCGACCGTTTCCGCATGCGCGCCGGCCTGCCTAAAACCGCCGTGACTGCCGTGGTCCCGAGCCCGTTCCATCATGCCGACGCCGGTGTGCTGCGGGTGCCGGACCTGAAAGCCGACCCGCGCGATGCGCCGGCTCACACCGCGGCGATCATTCGCGACTTGCCGGAACTGGTCGAGGGCTCCCGTGGCACCCTGGTGCTGTTCTCCTCGCGCAAACAGATGCAGGACGTGTTCGACGGGCTGGATCGCGACTGGCGCAAGCAAGTGTTCATTCAAGGCAATCTGTCGAAGCAGGAAACCCTGAACAAGCACAAGGCGCGGGTCGATGGCGGGGATTCCAGCGTGCTGTTCGGCCTGGCGAGTTTTGCCGAAGGCGTGGATTTGCCCGGTGCCTACTGCGAACACGTGGTGATCGCCAAGATTCCGTTCTCGGTGCCCGACGATCCGGTCGAAGCCGCGCTGGCTGAGTGGATCGAAGCCCGTGGCGGCAATCCGTTCATGGAAATCTCCGTGCCGGACGCCTCGCTGAAACTGGTCCAGGCCTGCGGTCGCCTGCTGCGAACCGAAGAAGACCGCGGCACCATCACCTTGCTTGACCGTCGTTTGGTCACGCAGCGCTACGGCAAAGCTATTCTCAATGCGTTGCCGCCATTTCGTCGTGAAATTTCCTGATGCGCCGGTGGGCAAATTTGCCCACCGCGTTGTCTACCTCACTGCCACTGCCTTTCCACTGGCCCATTGATGGTCGTTAGGGAGAACCACGTTCTTATGATTCGCCGTTCGTTGCCCGCTGTTTTTGCCTTGATGTTCGCAGCCCCTTTGCTGGCGGCCCCTGCCGGCCAGCAGACGCTGTTCAACTTTGTGCGTCCCGCCGACGTGGTTCAGGTGGCGACCCAGGACGCCAGCCTGCCGCAATCCAACGCGGAGCAAACGGCCGAAGGCGAAGTGCTGCGCCGCGTGACCTTCAACCCGGCTGCCCAGCCGACCTTGCGCCTGACACCGCAGACCGGTGCCTGGGACTGGTCGCAGTCGGGCGTCATGAGCTTGCGGATCCAGAGCGCGATGAACTGGGCCGTGACCCTGTACGTGAAAATCCAGAGCAACGACGGCAAGACTTTGGTCAGCCGTGTCGATCTGCCGGCCGGCCCGGCGCAGACTTTACTGGTACCGCTGCAGCCGAGTTCGCCGTTGAGCCAGGGCATGAAAGCCGGCCCGCCGATGCCGATCAACTTCGAAGGGCAGCGCGTACTGCTGGCCAGCAGCACCGGTGAACTGGATCGCAGCCAGGTGGTGTCGGTGACCTTGTCGATGGATCAGCCGAAAGTCGCCCAAAGCATTCTGCTCGAGCGCTTCGGCGTGCAGGACGGCGAGGCCGTGACCAAAGCCGCTTATAGCGGCCTAGTGGACGCTTACGGTCAATCGACCCGGGCCAAATGGCCGGAAAAGATCGGCAGCGACGAGCAACTGAAATCTGCCGCCGGCAAAGAACAGCAACAACTGAAAGCCTGGCTGGCCGAGCGTGAGAAGGCCTCCCTGGACAAGTTCGGCGGCTTGAATAAAGGCCCGGTGTTCAAGGCCAGCGGCTTTTTCCGCACGGAAAAGCGTGACGGTCGCTGGTACCTGGTGACTCCGGAAGGGCATCCGTTCTATTCCCTCGGCGTCAACACCGTGACCCCGAGTGTCAACCAGACCTACGTCGCCGGGCGCGAGTGGATGTTCGAGTCCCTGCCCAAACCCGACGAACCCCTGGCCAGTCACTATGGCGAAGGCGATAACCGTGGCGGCAACGGTGCCGATCAGGGCCGAGCCTACAATGGCGGTCGTTGGTACGATTTCTATGGTGCCAACCTGCAGCGTCTGTATGGCGACCCTTGCGCACCGGGCAGCGACACCAAGGCCGGTGTTGCCGAAGCAGCCAAGGCCGATGCGGTTGAGGCGACAGTCGAAAAAGCGGCCGCGCAAACGGCCGTCGAACCGTGCAAAGTGGCGTTCAACGAACAACGCTGGGCCAGTCATACCCTCGATCGCCTGCAAGCCTGGGGTTTCAACACCCTCGGCAACTGGAGCGCACCGGTGTTGGGCAACGCAGACCGTGTGCCGTACACCTTGCCGCTGTCGATCGTCGGCGATTACGCCAGCATTAGCACGGGCACCGATTGGTGGGGCGGCATGCCTGACCCGTTCGATCCACGTTTTGCCATGGCCACCGAACGCGCCGTGGCCATCGCCGCCCGCGACCATCGCGACGATCCGTGGCTGATCGGTTACTTCGCTGACAACGAACTGGCCTGGGCCGGTCCCGGCGATGACCCGAAGGCCCGCTATGCGCTGGCCTACGGCACCTTGAAAATGACCACTGATGTTCCGGCCAAACGCGCCTTCCTCAAGCAACTGCGCGACAAGTACCGCAACCAGGCGGGGCTGTCGAAAGCCTGGGGCATTGATCTGCCGGCCTGGGAATTGATGGAAGACCCGGGCTTCGTGCCGCCGGAGCCGAACGCCGAACACCCGGAAATCGAAGCCGACTTCAAATACTTCCAGAAGGTCTTCGCCGACACCTACTTCAAGACCGTATCCGATTCGCTCAAATGGCACGCGCCGAACCAGTTACTGCTGGGTGGCCGCTTTGCCATCAGCACCCCCGAAGCGGTCGAGTCCTGCGCGCAATACTGCGACGTGTTGAGCTTCAACATGTACACCCTGCAACCCCAGGACGGTTACGACTTCGCCAAACTGCGCAGCCTGGACAAACCGGTGCTGATCACCGAGTTCAACGTCGGCTCGGCGGATCGCGGCCCGTTCTGGGGCGGCGTGACGCAACTGGCGAAGGAAGAAGATCGTGGCCCGGCCTACGCCCACTTCCTCAAACAGGCGATGAGCGAACCGTCGATTGTCGGGGTGCACTGGTTCCAGTACCTCGATCAACCGGTGACCGGTCGTCTGCTGGATGGCGAGAACGGGCACTTCGGTCTGGTGGGCATTACCGATTTGCCGTTCCAGGGCTTTGTCGACAGTGTGCGTAAAAGCAATCTGCAGATCATCGATCAGCTTGGCAAAGAGGCGGAGAAGGCCAGTGCTGAGGCGGATAAAGCCAGTCACGATGTCGAGGGCGGCAGGAAAGGCGAGGCAGGCAAAGGCCCGGGCAAGGGCGCTGGCCATGCGGGTGGGCATTCCGCAAATGGGCATTAATATCTGAGACCGCGTTATCGTTCTTCGCGGGCAAGCCTCGCTCCTACAGGTAATGCGCAATCCCTGCAGGAGCGAGGCTTGCCCGCGAAGGCGTCGGTATAGGCACTATAAATTTCCGATCATTTCCATAACCGGGCGACCACCCGGCCCAACCCTGTTCCCAAATCCCTCAAGGGCTGGAACAATGCGGGCCACTTTGTAGAGCGTTTTTCCGGGAGAGTTGCGGGTGCAGATTCAGGGTCATTACGAGCTTAAGTTCGAAGCGGTGCGTGAAGCGTTTGCAGCGCTGTTCGACGATCCTCAGGAACGTGGCGCGGCGTTGTGCATCCGGATCGGTGGTGAAACCGTCCTCGACCTTTGGGCCGGTACCGCCGACAAGGACGGCCATGAGGCCTGGCACAGCGACACCATCGCCAACCTGTTCTCCTGCACCAAAACCTTCACCGCCGTGACGGCGCTGCAATTGGTGGCTGAGGGCAAGCTGCAACTCGATGCCCCGGTCGCCCGCTACTGGCCCGAGTTTGCCGCCGCTGGCAAGGAATCCGTGACGCTGCGCCAATTGCTCTGCCATCAGGCTGGTCTGCCGGCCCTGCGCGAGTTGCTGCCCCCCGAAGCGCTTTACGACTGGCAGACCATGGTCGATGCCCTGGCCGCCGAAGCTCCGTGGTGGACGCCGGGCGAAGGTCACGGTTATGCGGCGATCACCTATGGCTGGCTGGTCGGTGAATTGTTGCGTCGCGCCGATGGTCGTGGGCCGGGCGAGTCCATCGTGGCACGGGTTGCCAAGCCTTTGGGGCTGGATTTCCACGTCGGCCTTGCCGACAAAGAGTTCCATCGAGTGGCGCACATCGCCCGTGGTAAAGGCAACGTCGGCGATGCCGCGGCCCAGCGCTTGCTGCAGGTAACCATGCGTGAACCGACGGCCATGACTACCCGGGCCTTCACCAACCCGCCTTCAATCATGACCAGCACCAACAAACCGGAATGGCGGCGCATGCAGCAGCCGGCCGCCAACGGTCATGGCAACGCTCGCAGCCTGGCCGGTTTCTACGCCGGTCTGCTCGATGGCAGCCTGCTGGAAAGCGAAATGCTCGACGAGCTGACCCGCGAACACAGCGTCGGCGAAGACAAGACTTTATTGACCCGGACCCGCTTCGGCCTGGGTTGCATGCTCGATCAACCGGACGTCCCCAACGCCACCTACGGCCTCGGCCCTCGGGCGTTCGGTCACCCGGGCGCTGGCGGGTCCGTCGGTTTTGCTGATCCGGAGCATGATGTGGCCTTCGGCTTTGTGACAAATACCCTGGGGCCGTACGTCTTGATGGATCCACGAGCCCAAAAACTTGTGCGCGTACTGGCCACTTGTCTGTAAATCACGCTTAAGGGGGCCAGGGCCGGAACCCGAAAGCTTTTGTGGTTTCAAAGCGTCAGTTTTGGCCGGGGTCAACCCGGTCTGACTTTTAATTACCTCATTTTGTGGATACCCAATGTCGTCCAATAAAACCCTCGCCCTGGCCCTGTGCTTCGCTATCACCGGTTGTGCACAAACCCCACAAAATGATGCCGCAGGTGGCAGCAGCTGGTGGCCGTTCGGTTCTTCCGACAAGGTCGCGACTAAAGAACCCGCCCCGGCCCCGGCGCCCCTGAAACCTGCTGCCACAGCACCCGTCGCCAAGGCTGAAGCCGATGCCGGTGGCAAATGGTGGTGGCCGTTCGGCGGCAAGGAGCAGAGCACCAGCACCGCCAAAGCAGCCGTGCCGATGCCCGATCCGAAAATCACCCAAGCCTGGCTCGACGACTACGAACCGCGCCTGCGCGAAGCGATCAAGGGCAGCAACCTGCAACTTGAGCGCCGTGAAAACGTGCTGGTCGTCACGGCTCCGGTAGAAGGCTCGTTCAACCCTGACCGTCCGGCCATGCTGCTGCCGGTGACCCTCGCTCCGTTCACCCGTGTGGCGAAAATCCTCGAAGCCGATCCAAAGACTGCCGTGCTGGTACTCGGCCACAGTGATACGTCGGGTGCCGCACCGGCCAACGTGAAACTGAGCCAGGAGCGCGCCCAGGCGGTGGCAGCGATTTTCCGTCTCAGCGGTCTGCAGCGTGATCGCCTGATGCTGCGCGGCATGGGCGGTGAGGCACCGCGTGCCGCCAACGACAGTGCTGAAGGTCGTGCCTTGAACCGTCGCGTCGAGCTGTTGTTGACGCCGCAAAACACCATGGCCGCATTGCTGAGCAAGTACAATATGCCGGCTCCGGCACCGGTAACCAAAGTCGTCGCGCAAGACGTCAAGCCAGTGGCCAAGCCTGTGACCACGGAACCGGCTGCGAAAAAAACGGCTGCCTCGTCGAAGAAAAAGGCACCGGCCAAGAAGGTGGCAGCCAAGGCTCCAGCCAAAAAGGCACCCGCGAAAAAGACCGCGCCAGCCAAAGCCGCTGTCGATTCGAAGAGCGCCACCGCCACCGATGCCACAAAGAAGTGATTCGTTAACCAAAAGGAATGCGCCATGACCCGGCCCTTGGCAGATATGCGTCGCGACTACACCCGAGATGGCCTGACCGAGGCGCAAGCCCCGGCCGAGCCGTTTGCGCTGTTTCATCAGTGGTTCGCCGATGCGGTGAAAACCGAGCAGGTGCCGGTGGAGGCGAATGCCATGACGCTGGCCACCGTCGACCAGGACGGTCGGCCGCATTGCCGCATTCTGCTGCTCAAGGGCCTGGACGAGCAGGGCTTTACGTTCTTCACCAACTACGAGAGCGACAAGGGTCAGCAATTGGCAGCCAATCCATTTGCGGCCATGACGTTCTTCTGGCCGGCCCTGGAGCGCCAGGTGCGCATCGAGGGGCGGGTGGTGAAGGTCACGCCTGAAGAGTCCGACGCCTACTATCAGGTTCGTCCTCTGGGCAGTCGTCTCGGTGCCTGGGCGTCGCCCCAGAGCCGGGTGATCGCCGATCGCGCCGAACTGGAAGCGCTGCTCAAGGACACCGAGCAGCGTTTCAGCGACACTCAGCCTCACTGTCCTGAACACTGGGGCGGTTATCGCTTGCTACCGGAGCGCATCGAATTCTGGCAGGGCCGTCCGAGCCGTCTGCACGATCGCCTCAACTACCGATTGCAGGGCGCCGACTGGGTTCGTGAACGCTTGGCGCCGTAAACGGTCTACCGATTGGAATAGCCCGCCGCAGCGGCCTCAAGCCACTGCGGCAGGTCCCGACGCTTGATCTTCTGCGCTTGAGCGTTCGCCAGTTGCTGGAGCATGAAGGCTCTTTTTTGTTCGTCTTTACCCGCCAGTGACAACGCCAGATCGCGGTCCATCCAGCGTTTGATCCGCACGTACAACCACCAATGGAAGTACAAACCGGCGGCGGTCGTGACGACAATGATGAAGTAATCCATGATAATCCTTGGGTCAGCGGCGCAGATTTCGTAATGTGACGCTACTGTGTGGTGAGTTCGAAAAGTGCCTGTACCAGGCCTGAATGAAACCAATTTTATCCGGGCGATGCCGTGACAGGCGTCAAGCTGCGGAGTTTAATGGATACCTGTCCTATGGAGTTTGATGCTATGCGTAAGTCTGTTTTGCTGGTTGCTTCCTTTTCCACGATGGCGATGTTGCTCTCCGGTTGCCAATCGAGCCTGACCGGTGACTCCTACTCCCGTGACGAAGCGCGTCGCGTGCAGACGATTCGCATGGGCACCATCGAAGCCCTGCGTCCGGTGAAAATCGAAGGCACCAAAACGCCTATTGGCGGCCTCGCGGGTGCAGCCGTGGGTGGCGTGGGCGGTAGCGCCGTCGGCGGCGGTCGCGGCAGCATCGTTGCAGCGGTCATCGGCGCTGTAGCGGGTGGCCTGGTGGGCTCGGCTGCCGAAGAAGGCCTGACCCGTACTCAAGGCGTTGAAATCACCGTGCGCGAAGACGATGGCAGCATGCGCGCCTACGTGCAGGAAGTTCAGCCAAACGAAGTGTTCCGCGTGGGTGAGCGTGTGCGGATTTCCACTGTGGGTGGGACCAGTCGCGTTTCGCACTAAGCGGGAACGAAAGGTAAAAGAAAACCCCGATCAGGTGACTGGTCGGGGTTTTTTGTGTCTGCTGTTTTCAGTTATGTCTGATCGTTCCCACGCTCCGCGTGGGAATGCATCTCGTGACGCTCCGCGTCACCAGTGCGCAGGACTCAAGCCTGGCGTCGCCAGCGGAACGCAGAGCGTCCCCGGCGGCATTCCCACGCGGAGCGTGGGGACGATCAAATGCGGCTGTATCTAGACGTTGCAGCTGAGTTGAAAGAGATATGCAGGGTCATAAATTTTCTTCCCCAGTATTCCTTCCAGGGCATCGAGCTGTTCGTTCGTGAGGTTATATCCCTCCCATCCTTGTTGTTCTGCCGTCCATCCCATTATTACTTTTATCTCCTGGTCGTATCCGCTCGGTAACTCTTCTTCGAATACGAGGAGCTCGGTTTCTTTGTCGAAGACCTCTATGACATAAATCATGGTTCCACATTCCTAGTGTTGTCCGCGGGTTTGGTTTGTTCGCCAGTAGCAGGATCATATTCACCGAGATGACGACCACGCTTGTTGTACATCTCGACAGTTCCATGCTGCGAGTCCCATTCAAAAATTATCCCTTTTGGGGTTTTCCATCGTCTTCTAAGGCCCCCGCCGCCTTTAACTGAAGTCTTACGGTTTGCTTTCGTCGCATCAGGAAAAGCGGTAAGCCCGTTTGGCGCCGGATGATATTTGTGGTCCGCAACACTCACCACAATATAAACCGGCAACACCCCCGAATCCGCCGGAAACACAAGAATGAAATCCTTGTACTCAGGCGGATAAACTGGATTGACGATGATGCTGTCAGCTGCCTTCGTCGGCGGGTAAACCCAGATGTGCGGCGCTTGTGGCGCAGATTCCAAAGCGGGGATGCCGAGAATTTCTGAACCGTCCTCGGCTGGTGTCCATATCAGCTCAACGCCGTCCCCAAGGTCAGCCATTTGCTGACCGCCGCGCAAGGTGAACTGCACGACATCAACCATTTCCCAGTCACGGTTTTTGCCGGTGTAGAAGCCGTATCCCTTGAGGCTGCCGTCAGCCTGTTGCTCGACTCTGAGGCGTACGCGGGTGCGGGCCTGTTTAAGGGAACGCAGTTGTTCTTCGGTGTAAAGCGAGCTGTCACCAAGGCTCGACGGTATGACCAGGGCCACCAGGCCTGCCAAGGTTGCCGCAGCGGTGCTGACGGCGACGGCGGGTAATGCGGCGAACGCTGAGCCACCTAGGGCGAAGCTGCCAAAACCCGCCGGAATGGCCGTGCCGCTGATTTTCTTAAGGGGTACAACACCGGCTTCATCGGCCTCACGAGCGCCGAGTAGAACCAGTTCGCCGTAATCCTTCAGGCTGTCGGTGGGCACCATCCCTGAGGGATTCGTGTAGTCGATGATTGCATCAGGCAGTTTGCAGGACTTGGCGAACACGCATCCCGCGCGGACAACGTCGTCCTTTTTCGTCGGGACCAGAACGCTGTCTTCGAAGGCCTGCTGCCGCGTGAGCATGGCGTCGTAGGCGTTTTGTCTGGCATCACGCTCGGCCAATTCGGTGGCCGTCATGAATCGGTGAGTGACGTGATGCCCGTCACCTGACGGTGGGTTTTGCACCCGGGGGATGTCCTTGTGGCCAGCCACTGATTGTCCTTTCGCTCGTCCATCGGCAACCCCTGATAAAGGGGTTGCACGACGTTAACGAACGCGACTAATCGTGGCTGTAGGACGAATCCTGAAGATTACAGGGATTGTTCTCTGGGTTTCAGGGCCGGCAGCGCAGCGCTCTTGCGACTTGCCGCCGCCGTCACTGCATAACCGATCAATGCCGCCAGGATCGAGCCGGTCAAAATCCCCATGCGGTCCATCCCGGCGTACTCACTGGCGCCGGGCACGAAGGCCAGGGAACCGACAAACAAACTCATGGTGAAACCGATACCGCAGAGGATCGCCACCCCCATGATCTGGCCCCAGTTGGCGCCTTGGGGCAGGGCGGCGATGCCGATTTTTACCGCCAGCCAGGTCAGGCCGAAAACACCGACGGTCTTGCCCAGCAGCAGGCCCACAGCAATGCCCATCGGCACGTCGTGGGTAAAGCTTTCGACGGTCACGCCGCTCAGGGACAGGCCGGCGTTGGCGAAGGCAAACAGCGGCAGGATGCCGTAGGCCACCCACGGATGCAGGGCATGTTCCAGGGTCAGCAACGGCGAAGGCTCTGCGTTTTTCGTGCGCAGTGGAATGCAGAAGGCCAGGGTCACACCTGCCAGCGTCGCATGCACGCCACTCTTGAGTACGCAGACCCAAAGGATCAGCCCGATGATCATGTACGGCCCGAGCTTGACCACACCGAGTCGGTTCATCCCGATCAAGGCCGCGATGCAGGCTGCGGCCAATGCCAGGGACAAGGTCGACAGCGCGCCGGAATAGAAGATCGCAATGATGATGATTGCGCCCAGGTCATCGATGATCGCCAGGGTCATCAGGAACAGTTTCAGCGACACCGGCACGCGTTTACCCAGCAGGGCCAGTACGCCGAGGGCGAAGGCAATGTCGGTGGCCGTCGGGATGGCCCAGCCACTCAGTGCGGTCGGGTTGTCACGGTTCAAAAACCAGTAGATCAGCGCTGGCACCACCATGCCGCCAATCGCCGCCGCGCCGGGCAGGACGATTTGCGAGGGTTTCGACAGTTGGCCGTCGAGGACTTCGCGCTTCACTTCCAGGCCGATCAACAGGAAGAACAGGGCCATCAGACCGTCGTTGATCCACAGCAGCAGCGGCTTGGCGATCTTCAGCGCGCCGATCTGCGCCACCACGGGGGTGTCCAGCAGACCGCTATAGAGCCACGACAACGATGAGTTGTTGATGACCAAGGCGAGGACAGCCGCGGCGATCAATAACAGACCGCTGGCAGCTTCCAACTGAAAGAAACGCGTGAACGTGCTACGCAGAGGCAAGGTCGCTCTCCATCGATGAATTCAAAAGGTGACACACCCTAACCCGTACCGTTAGTTGTTAAAACAAAAGTTATATTCTTTTTTGTTATATGTCGTTACAACGTGGACGGTCAGCAAAGGCCTGAGCCTAGCAGTTGCCGGACGTATTGGACCTCAGCTGTATCTGTGCGTGATGTAGGTTTTTTCCTAAGCTTGTGGGCTGAGCCTTGCGACAAGGCCGACTCTTGCCCGATTCAACGAGAAAACCACCATGAGCGACAACCGACAGTGGTCCCGCGAAGCCATCCGGATCATCGAAGCCGACTTCCAGCGTAGCGCCGACACCCACCTGATCCCTTTGCCGCTGCCGGGGTTGCCGGGCATCGAGTTGTACTTCAAGGATGAATCGAGCCATCCCACCGGCAGCCTGAAACATCGGTTGGCCCGTTCGTTGTTCCTCTATGCGCTGTGTAACGGCTGGCTCAAACCCGGTGCGCCGGTGATTGAAGCATCCAGCGGTTCGACGGCGATTTCCGAGGCGTACTTCGCCAGTATGCTGGGTTTGCCGTTCATTGCCGTGATGCCCGCGAGCACGTCCAAGGAAAAGATCGCGCAAATCGCTTTCTACGGTGGCAAGAGCCATCTGGTGGAGGATCCGACGCAGATTTACGCTGAGTCCGAACGCCTGGCTCATGAACACGACGGGCATTTCATCGACCAGTTCACCTACGCTGAGCGCGCCACCGACTGGCGGGCGAACAACAACATCGCCGAATCGATCTTCCATCAGATGCGCTTCGAGCAGCACCCGGAACCGAGCTGGCTGATTTCCAGCCCTGGCACCGGCGGCACCACCGCGACACTGGGCCGTTACGTGCGCTATCGCCAGCATTGCACCCGCGTGCTGTGTGCCGATGCCGAGCGTTCGGTGTTTTTCGATTACTACAAGACCGGCGACGCCAGTCTGCGCCTCGATCACGGTTCACGGATTGAAGGCATTGGACGGCCGCGAGTGGAAGCTTCGTTCCTGCCCAAGGTCATCGATGCAATGGTCAAGGTGCCGGACGCGTTGTCGCTGGCGGCCATGCATTATCTGGCGCAACGTTTGGGGCGACGGGTTGGCGGATCGAGCGGGACCAACCTGATCGGCGCCTTGATGGCGGCCCAGCAGATGGTGGCGGCGGGGGAATCGGGGTCGATCGTGGCGATTCTGTGCGATGGCGGCGAGCGCTATGCCGATACCTATTATGATCAGGCCTGGCTCAAGGCCCAGGGGTATGAGTTGAGTGGTTTGATGGATGCCGTGGCGGCCAGCGTCGAACGCGGCGAGCCGCTGCCAGCGACGGTGTTGCGCGCCAATATCTGACCCGATGATCGTTCCCACGCTCTGCGTGGGAATGCCTCACCGGACGCTCTGCGTCCGCTTTTGGGACGCGGAGCGTCCCTGGCTGCATTCCCACGCGGAGCGTGGGAACGATCATGTCAGGCCTCCAGGCCTAGGATGTCTCGGGCCACCGCTTCGGCGATGCGGATCCCGTCGACGCCCGCCGACAGAATCCCGCCCGCATAACCCGCGCCTTCACCGGCCGGGAACAAGCCCTTCACGTTCAGGCTCTGCATCGACTCGTTACGGGTAATCCGCAGCGGCGAGGAGGTGCGAGTCTCGATCCCGGTCAACACGGCGTCGTGCAGCGAGTAGCCACGAATCTGCTTCTCGAACGCCGGCAAGGCTTCGCGAATCGCTTCAATGGCGAACGCCGGCAGGGCCAGGGCCAAATCACCCAAGGCAACGCCCGGTTTGTAGGACGGCTCGACGCTGCCCAATTCGGTGGACGGCTTGCCGGCAATGAAGTCGCCGACCAGTTGCGCCGGTGCTTCGTAGTTGCTGCCGCCCAGCACAAAGGCGTGGGATTCAAGGCGTTCCTGCAACTCGATGCCGGCCAGCGGGCCGCCCGGATAATCGACTTCCGGGGTGATGCCGACGACGATCCCGGAGTTGGCGTTGCGTTCGTTACGTGAGTACTGGCTCATGCCGTTGGTGACCACGCGGTTCGGCTCGGAAGTCGCCGCTACTACGGTGCCACCCGGGCACATGCAGAAGCTGTAGACCGAACGACCGTTTTTGGCGTGGTGCACCAGTTTGTAGTCGGCAGCGCCGAGTTTCGGGTGGCCGGCGTATTTGCCCAGGCGCGCGCGGTCGATCAGCGACTGCGGGTGCTCGATGCGGAAACCCACCGAGAACGGCTTGGCTTCCATGTACACGCCACGGCCGTGAAGCATGCGGAAGGTGTCCCGGGCGCTGTGGCCGAGGGCCAGAATCACGTGCTTCGAATGGATCTGTTCGCCGCCATGGAGTTCGACGCCCACCAGTTGGCCGCCGTCGATCAGCACATCGGTAACCCGCTGCTGGAAGCGCACTTCGCCGCCCAGAGCGCGAATCTGCTCACGCATGTTTTCCACCACACCGGTCAGACGGAACGTCCCGATGTGCGGCTTGCTGACGTAGAGGATTTCTTCCGGCGCGCCGGCCTTGACGAACTCGTGCAGCACCTTGCGACCGAGGAATTTCGGGTCTTTGATCTGACTGTAGAGTTTGCCGTCGGAGAACGTCCCCGCGCCACCTTCACCGAACTGCACGTTGGATTCGGGGTTGAGCACACTTTTACGCCACAGGCCCCAGGTGTCCTTGGTGCGCTGGCGTACTTCGGTGCCGCGTTCGAGGATGATCGGCTTGAAGCCCATCTGCGCCAGCACCAGGCCGGCGAAGATCCCGCACGGGCCGAAGCCGACCACGATCGGACGCTGGCTCAGGTCCGCCGGCGCCTGGCCGACCACTTTGTAGCTGACATCCGGTGCCACGTTGACGTTACGGTCATCGGCGAATGTGCGCAGCACCGCCGCCTCATCGCGAACGTTGAGGTCGATGGTGTAGATGAAGCACAGTTCGGAGGACTTTTTGCGCGCATCGTAGCTGCGCTTGAACAAGGTGAAATCGAGCAGGTCATCACTGGCGATGCCCAGGCGCTGCACGATGGCAGGGCGCAGGTCTTCTTCGGGATGGTCGATTGGCAGCTTGAGTTCGGTGATTCGTAACATGACGGGATCCGGTTCGCGGGGCGCACAACTGCGCCAGGGCGTTTGAAGCCCGCGATTATAAGCCTCAAAGGATGATTCCAGTGAGGCTAAAACGATCAGTCGTTACGCGATCCGCCGAAATACCCGCAGCCGCGTTGCACTTGGCCGTCGATACGCAACTCCGCGCTCATGTGCTGCACGCTGCCGGTGCTGCTGTCGACACAACGTTGCGGCGCGACCCAGAGCTCGATGCGCTGATTATTGGCTTCGGTGCTGAGGTTGAAGCGGCCATCGCCCAGTTGTTCTTCAACGTACGGCAGGGCCAGGGGCGGCTGACCGGCGCGGTCGATGATCATGCCTTTGCCGCTGACCTTGACGTTCCACTCTGGGCCATGGCCGGCGGCGCGCAGGATCAGCTGTTTGAAATTGGGATCGTCGCACGCCGTGCCTGAGCGCTCGACGCGGTACAACTGCGCAAGATCGAGCTGGCTGTCTGCACCACCGGCAACGATCCGGCCGCGCACATCGGCAAACAGCTTGCCCTGATCATCGGCCAGGGTCGCGGCCTCTTGCAGGATGCTGGTGCCACCGGTGTCATTGACCACAAAACTGCGCTGCTCATTACATGGCTGGAACAGCAGCTTGCCGTCGGCCGCCGTCAATTGGCCCTGCATGCGGGTCTGGCCTACATGAGAGGCGCTTTGCCGCGGGCCGTCGAGCAACTGGCAAGCGGCGAACAGCGGAAGCAGGGCAACAAGTACCAGGGAACGGGCAACACGCATCTTTGAGTCTCCAGACAAGTGTCGCCACGTTACTCAGCCTGACCGTTCATCACAACCCTGCAATGTTCTCGGCAGCCTCTACGGGGGGCGGTTAGCCGACGCGGTAGGTCTGGCCGGTCTGCAGGCCTTCCACGCTTTTGGCGTAGGCCAGCGCCACGTCGGCGGCGGGAACCGGTTTGAAACCACGGAAGTACGGCGCATAGCTGCCCATGGCTTCGACCAGCACGTTCGGGCTGACCGAGTTGATGCGCAGGCCGCGTGGCAGTTCGATCGCCGCTGCACGGACAAAGGCGTCGAGGGCGCCGTTGACCAGGGACGCGGAGCTGCCGGTACGAATCGGATCGTGGCTGAGGATGCCGGTGGTGAAGGTGAATGACGCACCGTCATTGGCGAATTCCCGGCCGATCAGCAGCAGGTTGACCTGGCCCATCAGTTTGTCGCGCAAGCCGAGTTCGAAATCTTGTGCGGTCATGGTGGCCAGCGGCACGAAGTTGACACTGCCGGCGGCGCAGATCAACGCATCGAAGTTGCCGGTCTGTTCGAACAGTTTGCGGATTGAGGCGCTGTCACTGATGTCGACCTGGAAATCACCGCTTTTACGGCCGATACGAATGATTTTGTGGCGTTGGGACAGTTCATGGTCAATGGCCGAACCGACAGTGCCGGAGGCGCCAATCAAAAGAATTTTCATCGTGCTGTTCCTTAAACGGGTTGGATTTAAATTTAAGTCTAGTGTGGTTTTTTTTATTAATAAGCGTGCTAATGGGCAACCTTTGATTTTAAAAAGGAAACAATCCATGAGCGAAATGGATGATCTGGCGGCGTTCGCGGTATTGATCGAGGCGGGCAGTTTCACCTTGGCCGCCCAGCAACTGGGTTGCAGCAAAGGGCAACTCTCCAAGCGCATCAGCCTGCTGGAAACGCGCTTTGGCGTGGTGTTGCTGCAACGCACCACTCGCCGCTTGAGCCTGACGGCAGCGGGTGCGGCGCTGTTGCCGCAAGCACAGGCGCTGGTGGTGCAAGTGGAACGTGCGCGTCAGGCCTTGGCGCGGCTGAAAGACGAGATGGCCGGCCCGGTGCGGATGACGGTGCCGGTTTCATTGGGGGAAACGTTCTTTGATGGCGCACTGCTGGAGTTTTCCCGGCAGTATCCCGAGGTACAGATCGAGCTGGAACTCGACAACCACTACCGCGACTTGTCCCGGGACGGTTTCGACCTGGCGATCCGCTCGGAAGTGGCCAACGACGAACGCCTGGTCGCCCGACCGCTGCTGGCCTGGCACGAGATGACCTGCGCCAGCCCTGCGTATCTTGAGCGATTCGGGGAGCCGCTGACGCCTCAGGCCTTGGCCGAACACCGCTGCCTGCTCAACAGCCATTACAGCGGTCGCGAAGAATGGCTCTATCACCAACAGCACGAGTTAACGCGGGTGCGAGTGTCGGGTCCGTTCGCCAGCAACCATTACAACCTCTTGAAGAAAGCTGCACTGACCGGTGCGGGCATTGCGCGTTTGCCGTCCTATCTGTTGCAAGAGGAATTGGCTGATGGACGTTTACGCTGGCTCCTGCGTGATTATCAAACCCGCAGCATGCCGATGTATTTGGTGCATCCGTATCAGGGCGGTTTGCCTAAGCGTACTCAAGTACTGGCGGATTATTTGATCGGTTGGTTCAAGCGCAGTGGCGAGGCGTTGGATCGTCTTCAACGATAACGTCTCACCACACAATCTTTATGGGAGTTCTGAGGTCGGTATCAGCGGGCGTAACGCCGGGCAATCAGGCGATCGATCGACAACTTGCCAGGTCCAGTTGCCATCAAGTACAGCAACACCGCTGCCCAGGTGCCGTGGGTTGGATACGCATCGGGGTACACGAACAGTTGAATGGTCAGGGTCATGCCCAGCAGCGCCAGGGACGAAAAGCGCGTGGCGAAGCCGATCAGGATCAGTATCGGAAAGAAATGCTCGGCGAAGGCCGCCAGATGCGCCGCCAGTTCCGGGGAGAGCAACGGCAGGTGATATTCGCTCTGGAATAACGGAATGGTCGAGTCAGCCAGCCTTGGCACGCCGAGTTCAAAGGTGCCGTCGATCAAGTCGATGGCCAGGCCTTCCACCTTGGTCTGCCCGGACTTCCAGAACACCGCGGCAATGGAAAAACGCGCGATAAAGGCGATCAGGCTGTGGGGAATTTTTTCCAGCAGCGCGATGGCGCGGGCGATGGGGTTGTGGGTGTTCATGGCGATACCTGGTTGTGGTGTAAATGGGTGATGGCGTTGTGGCTGATCAGCAGGGCCAGGGTTTGGCTGAGGTCGAAGGCCGGTACGCTTTCCAATGCTTGGCTCAGGGGCTGGCCGAGTCGCAGGTTCCGAATGAACGTGCTGGCGCCATGGTCGATGGCGAAAACCTCAACCTCCAGTCCATTGCGCAACACCAGCGCGTTTTGCCCGTGGTCGAGGTCGATTCCGACCAGCGTCGCGTCCTGTTGATGCGCCGCCCAGATTGCGACCACAGCGAAGGCTGAAGTCAGAAGATTCAAGGAGGGGTGAAGCCCGACAGTCAGTTCGCTCAGCGCCTGTGGGTCCGACAGCACGGCGGCGATCTGCTCATGGCCCAAAGGCTGCGCATCAGCGGCGTGATAGGCCTGAACGCGCAAGCGCTCCAGCCGCGCCACGTCGGCCAGATAAGGCACGCTGGCTGCCGGTTCAAAACTGTCGATGAACTCGGCGAAGTCCTTGCCATAGTCGTTGATGAGAGGGCTTTGCGGCGGGCAACTCTGCACATACAGCCGCGCCATCGCCCGGAAAAACTCATCACCGACCAACTGCACAATCACCGGATAACTGTCGGCCAAGGCGTCGATCAGCGAGCTCTGCACATTGTTGCGATACACCGCAAAACGGCTGGCCGGATCGGCGCCGTTGGTACTGAACACACCCTCGGGGCAGGGCCGTTGCGGATCGAGCAGGGCGGCGGCAAAAGCGGCTTGAGTGCTCATGGCCGGCTCCCGGCGCGGTGCAGCAACTCATCGGCATGACGGGCTTCGGCGTGCAACACGTTGAAGGCCGGTAACCGGTTGTCGCGTTCGATCAACGTGGCGATCGGGCCGACCCGCTCCAGCACCCGCGAGTACAGCGCCCACACCGCGTTATCGACGGGCGCACCGTGATCGTCGATCAGCAGACGATCACCGAGGCTGTCGGTGTCTTCGGCAAACCCCGCCAGATGAATCTCTCCCACCGCGTGCAGCGGCAGGGCGTCGATGTAGGCCAGCGGATCTTTTTGGTGATTGATGCAGGAAACGTAGACGTTGTTGACGTCCAGCAGCAGGCCGCAGCCGGTGCGGTGAATGACTTCACTGATGAAGTCGGCTTCATCGATTGTCGAGTGCCGGAACGCCAGGTATGTCGCCGGGTTTTCCAGCAACATCGGGCGTTTGAGGGTGTTCTGCACCTGATCGATGTGCTCGCAGACGCGGTTCAGCGTCGGTGCATCGTAGGCCAGGGGCAGCAGGTCGTTGAGAAACACCGGGCCATGGCTGGACCAGGCCAGGTGTTCGGAAAAGGAGTGGGGTTGATAGCGCTCGATCAGCGCGGCCAGCCTTTGCAGGTGCTGACCATCGAGCGGACCTTCGGCACCGATGGACAGGCCAACGCCGTGCAGCGACAGTGGATACTGCTCGCGGATCAACCCCAGAAAATGATGAAACGGGCCGCCGGCCACCATGTAGTTTTCGGCGTGGACTTCGAAGAAACCGATGTCCGGCTGTGCACCGAGCACTTCACGAAAGTGCTCGGTCTTGAGCCCCAGCCCGGAGCGGGGCGGGAGCCCGGAGAATGAATGGTTCATGGTCGACACTCAGGCTGGGGGGCTGATTACGACTTGGCTTTGTAGGCTTCCATCTGGCCGAAACCGGTGGGTGATGTTTTGCTCATTGTGGTGGCGCAGGTGCCTTCAGGTACCAGTTTGAAAGCATTCGGCTGGTAGTCGATTTTTGCCGTGCCGGCGCAGGTGGTGCCAGCGCCTGCAGCGCAATCGTTATGACCTTTCATGGCCACGCCGAAGCATTTTTCCATGTTGGCGTCAGCGGCGTGGGCAGTGGAGACCGCGGCGATACTCAGGGCAGAACCAAGGGCCAGAACCAGGGCGGTGGCGGACAGGGTGCGGGTGGTAGCAGTCATGATGTTTCTCCGAAATTGAGCTTGGTATGGCAAGCGTTTGTGCTTGCTTACCGCTCTAGAGAAACGACAGGGCGAGGCGTTACAGCCCCAACGAAAAAAACTCAAAAAAATACGTGAACCCCTGTAGGAGCTGCCGAAGGCTGCGATCTTTTGACTTTGATTTTTTCTGAATCACTGGAGATCAAGATCAAAAGATCGCAGCCTTCGGCAGCTCCTACAGGGATCTTCATTGTTGTGGGGATGGTGCCAGGCACAAAAAACGGCCCGAAGGCCGTTTTTTGATTACCGCAAAGGCTTAACCACCGAGGTACGCTTCGCGCACTTTCGGGTCGGTCAGCAGTGCTTCACCGGTCCCGCTCATCACCACCCGGCCGTTTTCCAGCACGTAGGCACGGTCAGCAATTTTCAGGGCCTGGTTAGCGTTCTGCTCCACCAGGAACACCGTCACACCGTCCTTACGCAGTTGTTCGATGATGTCGAAGATCTGCTGGATGATGATCGGTGCCAGGCCCAGCGATGGCTCGTCGAGCAGCAACAGCTTGGGCTTGCTCATCAGCGCGCGACCGATGGCGAGCATTTGCTGTTCGCCGCCGGACATGGTGCCGCCGCGTTGGGCAAAGCGTTCTTTCAGGCGTGGGAAAAGTCCCAGAACCTTGTCCATCTGTTCCTGATAGTCGCCCTTGTCGGTGAAGAACCCGCCCATGGCGAGGTTTTCTTCCACGGTCAGACGGGCAAACACCCGACGGCCTTCCGGAACCACGGCGATGCTTTTACGCATGATGTGCGACGAGTCCTGGCCGACGAGCTCTTCGCCCATGTAGCGGATGCTGCCGCTGTGGGCTTGCGGCGAACCGCAGAGGGTCATCAGCAGGGTCGACTTGCCGGCACCGTTGGCGCCGATCAGGGTCACGATCTCGCCCTGGCGGACTTCGACGTTGACGCTGTGCAGCGCCTGGATCTTGCCGTAGAAGGTGGAAACGTTTTCGAACTGCAGCATTTACGCTTCCCCCAGGTAGGCTTTGATCACTTCAGGATTGTCGCGGATCTGATCCGGCGTGCCGTTGGCCAGCGGTGTGCCCTGGTTGATCACGAAGATATGGTCGGAAATGCTCATGACCAGTTTCATGTCGTGTTCGATCAACAGCACCGTCACATTATGCTCTTCACGCAGGGTGCCGATCAGCGCCTTGAGGTCGTCGGTTTCCCGCGGGTTGAGGCCGGCGGCCGGTTCGTCGAGCATGAGGATGCTTGGACGGGTCATCATGCAGCGGGCGATTTCCAGGCGGCGCTGCTGACCATAGGCCAGGGTGCCGGCCGGACGGTTGGCGAACTCCTTGAGGTTGACCTTTTCCAGCCAGAACTCGGCGTATTCCATGGCCTCGCGTTCGCTGCGGCGAAACGCCGGGGTCTTGAACAGGCCTGCCAGGAAGTTGGTGTTCAGGTGGCGGTGCTGGGCGATCAGCAGGTTTTCCACGGCGGTCATGTCTTTGAACAGCCGCACGTTCTGGAAGGTCCGCACCACGCCTTTGCCGGCGATCTTGTGGCCGGGCAGGCCTTCGATCGCTTCACCGTTGAGCTGGATAGTGCCCGCGGTGGGTTTGTAGAACCCGGTCAGGCAGTTGAACACGGTGGTCTTGCCGGCGCCGTTGGGGCCGATCATCGATACCACTTGTTTCTCTTTGACGCTCAAGGCTACGCCATTGACCGCCAACAGGCCGCCGAAGCGCATGCTCAGGCCGTTTACATTCAGGATCTCACGGCTCATTTGCGCAGCTCCATGTGAGGGCGTTGCATCGGCAGCAGACCTTGAGGACGCCAGATCATCATCAGCACCATCAAGGCGCCAAACATCAACATGCGGTATTCGCTGAAGTCACGCATCAGTTCGGGCAACAGGATCATCACGACAGCCGCGAGAACCACGCCCAACTGCGAGCCCATGCCGCCCAACACCACAATGGCGAGGATGGTGGCCGACTCGATGAAGGTGAACGACTCCGGCGTGACCAGCCCTTGACGCGCGGCGAAGAAGCTACCGGCGAAACCGGCGAAGCAGGCACCCAGGGTAAAGGCCGACAGCTTGATTACGGTCGGGTTCAGGCCCAGGGCACGGCAGGCGATTTCGTCTTCGCGCAAGGCTTCCCAGGCACGGCCGATCGGCATGCGCAGCAGGCGGTTGATCACGAACAGCGCGAACAGTGCCAGCAACAGCGCCACCAGGTAGAGGAAAACCACCTTGCTGACCGGGTTGTACGTCAGGCCGAAGAACTCGTGGAAGGTCTGCATGCCTTCGGCGGCCGTTCTTTCGAAGGTCAGGCCGAACAGCGACGGTTTGGGAATGTTGCTGATGCCGTTCGGTCCACCGGTGAGGCCCGTCAGGTTGCGCAGGAACAGACGGATGATCTCACCGAAGCCCAGGGTCACGATCGCCAGATAGTCACCGCGCAGACGCAGCACCGGGAAGCCCAGCAGGAAGCCGAACGTCGCCGACATCAAACCGGCGATCGGCAGGCAGATCCAGAAGCTCAGGCCGTAGTAATGCGACAGCAGCGCATAGCTGTAGGCGCCCACGGCGTAGAAGCCGACGTAACCGAGGTCGAGCAGGCCGGCCAGACCGACCACGATGTTCAGGCCCAGGCCGAGCAGCACGTAGATCAGGATCAGCGTGGCGATGTCCACTGCACCGCGTGAACCGAAGAACGGCCACACCAGTGCCACGACGATCATCGCCATGATGATCCAGCGCTGGGTGGTCGGCAGGGTCAGGAAGTGGCTCGCGCTGGCCGGGATCAGTTTGCCCTTGGGCACGGAGCGCATGGCCGCCGAGTATTCGCGGTCGAACAGCACACGCAGGAACATCAGCACCGAGCAGGTGGCGATGATGATCAGCGTGGAGGTGCTGGCGCCTTCCACTTCGAGGTTGATCCCGGCGATGGACAGTTTCAGGCCGAGTACCGGATAGGCCACGGCCCATACCAGCAGGGCGCTGAACAGCGCCTGTTTGAGATTCCTAGTCATACTTTCTCAACCTCCGGACGACCCAGCAGGCCGGTTGGCCGGAATAACAGCACCAGGACCAGAAGGCCGAAAGCCACCACGTCCTTGTACTGGTCACCGAATATATCGGCGCCGAATGCTTCGGCTACCCCCAGCACCAGACCACCGAGCATGGCGCCCGGAATGCTGCCGATGCCACCCAGCACCGCCGCGGTAAAGGCTTTGAGGCCTACCAGGAATCCGGCGTTGGGGTTGATCACGCCGTACTGCATGCTCAGCAGTACAGCCGCCACGGCCGCCAGGGCGGCACCGATGACGAAGGTCAGGGCGATGATGTTGTTGGTGTTGATGCCCAGCAGGTTGGCCATCTTGATGTCTTCGGCACAGGCCCGACAGGCGCGTCCCAGACGTGAACGCGAGATGAACTGGGTGAGGCAGAGCATCACGACCAGGGTCACCACGAACACCAGGATCTGCATGTAGGAAATCAGCACTTCCTCTGCACCGCCCGGACCGAAGCTGAAGCTGCCCGGAATCAGGTTGGGGATCGATTTGTCCTTGGAGTCCTGCGAGAGCAGTACGCTGTTTTGCAGGAATATCGACATGCCGATGGCCGAGATCAGCGGGATCAGACGGTTACTGCCGCGCAGAGGGCGGTAGGCGATCCGTTCGATACTGTAGCCGTAGGCACTGGTAACAACGATGGTCGCCAGGAATGCAGCGGTCATCAATAGCGGCAGAGAATGGATACCCAGCATGGCCAGTCCGGCAAGGACGATGAAGGCCACGTAGGAACCGATCATGTAGACCTCGCCATGGGCGAAGTTAATCATTCCAATAATGCCGTAAACCATTGTGTAGCCAATGGCTATAAGGGCATAGGTGCTGCCAATGGTCATCCCATTAACCAGCTGTTGGAAGAAGTGATAGATCTCAGGCATTACAGCGCTCCTAAAAACCTGATACGCATTTCACTGGTGGAGTCATGTTCCGGCCCGGGCTGTGTGGTCTGTGGCCACCTTCGCACGAGCGTTTGCCAGCGAACCGCTGGTGACGGTTTTAAGATTTTCAGGTAAGCCAGCTCCCGGATCGCGGGACTCTGACTCATTAATCTCGTAAAACAAAGCCCACTGCTCGCGCAGTGGGCTTTATTAATCATGGAGCCAGCTTACTGAGGGGAAACTTCGGTCTTTGGTTTACCGAAGTGCCACTGATAGACCACGAATTTGAAGTCTTTCAGGTCGCCCTTGCTGTCGAACGACAGATCACCGGTCGGGGTCTTGAAGGTGCCTTTGTGAATGGCTTCAGCCACCTTGGCGGTGTCTTCGCTCTTGGCGGCCTTGATACCTTCGGCGATCACTTCGACAGCCGAGTAGGCCGGGAACACGAACGGACCGCTTGGGTCCTGCTTCTTGTCGGCAAAGGCTTGTACCAGTGCTTTGTTGGCTGGGTCCTGGTCGAAGGATTTCGGCAGGGTGACCAACAGGCCTTCGGAAGCATTCTGGGCAATTTGCGAGATGGAGTCGTTGCCGACGCCTTCAGGCCCCATGAACTTGGCTTTCAGGCCTTTTTCCTGGGACTGGCGCAGGATCAGGCCCAGTTCCGGGTGGTAGCCGCCGTAGTAGACGAAGTCGACGTTGGCTTGCTTGAGCTTCTGGATGATCGAGGAGAAGTCCTTGTCACCGGCGTTGAGGCCTTCGAACACGGCAACCTTGACGCCTTTCTTCTCAAGGGTCTGTTTCACGGCGGTGGCGATGCCTTCACCGTATTGCTGTTTGTCGTGCAGCACGGCAACGATCTTCGGTTTCACGTGATCGGCGATGTAGTTGCCGGCAGCAGGACCCTGGGCGCTGTCCAGGCCGATGGTGCGGAACACCAGCTTGTAACCACGGGTGGTGATGTCCGGGTTGGTGGCGGCCGGGGTGATCATGATCACGCCTTCGTCTTCGTAGATGTCCGAAGCTGGCTGGGTGGAGCTGGAGCACAGGTGGCCGACAACGAATTTCACACCATCGTTGACCACTTTGTTGGCGACGGCCACGGCTTGTTTAGGGTCGCACGCGTCGTCGTATTCCTTGGCTTCGAGCATCTTGCCGTCGACGCCGCCTTTCGCGTTGATCTGCTCGATGGCCATCTTGGCGCCGATGAACTGCATGTCGCCGTATTGAGTGACCGGGCCGGTTTTAGGGCCGGCGATGCCGATCTTGATGGTGTCGGCGGCGAACGAATGGCTGGCAACCCCGGCCAGAACCATAGCGGCAAACAGTTTTGAAATCTGCTTAGTAGCCTTAGTCATAGTGCTCCACTCTTACTGTTGTAGTTTTTATAGTCCTGGCGGCCGTAGCAGCAGAACCGGGTCAGATATCGTCGATATCCTCCGGAAAATGCCCCCGGCAACTGTACCGGTACAGTGTAGAGCGCCGATTGTTGGCCTGGGAAGCTGGCGCCAGGGGGCAAAACCTGAGGGTGTCGCTTTGTTGAAAGAAAAAGACAGAATCGCGGCAGGATGTTAGCTGGCTAATACTTGAAGCGACAGCATTCCCTGGCTTTCCCGGGTTTTTCAATCGGTGACGCAATTGCATCCGGGTTTTTCTGGCGCAACACCGACGTTATCATTCACATCGATTTCTTTTGCGGACAGCAACCCATGACTCAAGAACCTAGCACCCTCTATGCCAAGCTGCTTGGTGAAACCGCATCTATTACCTGGAAAGAGTTGGAGCCGTTCTTCGCCAGGGGTGCCCTATTGTGGGTCGACCCAGGCCTGGATTTGATCGCTGCGGCGGAAGCGGTAGCGACCGATGAAGGCGAGAAAGTCGCTGCCTGGCTGGCCGCCGACAAGGTCGCCAAGCTGTCTGAAACGCGGGCGCTGGATATTTTTGAGCGTGATCCGGAGCTGTGGGCCGTGGTTGTTTCGCCCTGGATTATGATCCAGGAAAGGGCGAAGGCTTGAAGGCTTGCACCGATTTGGTGCTTGGCTTTGTCGGGCAAAAGTGTGTAGCCGAGTAGCGTGATGGCACGTTGCCGTGGAGAAAGGCCACAGAAAGGCCGGTATAACGGTGACGTAAACGTAACGGGAACAGTTTATTGAGCAGCCGATGGGCTGCTTAATTGTGATCGTTCCCACGCGGAGCGTGGGAACGATCATCACAGAAGGCCCGACTCAATAAGCCGTCTTACCCGTATGGTTATTCAAAGAAATAACCTTGGTCTTGCCAATCCGGTGACGGTAGATCTCGCGCAGGTACTTGATCGCCTTCTTCACGCAGTCCCGCGACAAACGAATGTCATTGATCGAGACGAACTTGTCCTTGTCGTTGATCAGCTCGCGGTACTTCTTCTCGTACATCGGTTTGATCGCGTACCAGTTGGTGTCGAGGATCTTCGCCGGGTTTTCGAATTCGTTGAGCAGGTCGTCGATCCGGTCTTCGTCGAAGTCTTCATGGATGATGAAGTCCAGGATCGAGTTATCCAGCGTTTCGTCGAAGCGATACGGATTTTTTGCGAAGCAACGCTTGATGAACGCCACGATCAGCGTCAGGAAGTCGTCCGACAGGCACGGGCTCTTGGCGATCAGGGTGGTCAGCGACAGGTTGGCCGAGGCGCCGATTACCAGTGCATAACGCTTGAGCGTGGTGTTGGGGAACAGGCTGTTGAGGTGGGTCTTCAACCGGTTCAGGTCCATGTAGGACAGCTTGTAGTCTTTGGGCAAGGAGACGATCGACACCACCGACGAGCAATTCTTGAAGAAGTGCAGGTCGTGCAATGCGGCCGCGTCATAGCCCGAATTCTTGTACTGCTCAAGCGAGGCGCGGTAGCGCTTGGACTCGATCGGCAACAGGCTGATGCCTTCGATCGCCTGGGTGACTTTGTTGAAGTGCGGCAGGTCGATGGAGCGGAAGAACAGATCGTCGATGTTCAGGCGCTGTGGCTCTTTGTCGAACACCTTGAACTTGTCGCTGCTCGGCGGCGGGGTTTCCGGCACCACGGACTCGGCGTAGGCAATGGCCACCGGGCCGGCCAGGCTCATGAACAGGTCGTTGGCGTCCAGGCGAATGGTTTCGCCGATGTCGATGCCAGCGCGACGGAAATAGTTCTGGTCATAGTCGGTGGTGACCGCCTGCGCCGTCAGAATGTTGAAGATCTGCTGTGAGATGTACTGGTTGGCGTGCTTTTCCATCGCGTTGACGTCGATGTTCTGGATGTTGCCGTCATCGCTTTCTTCGGCATAACGCATGATGTCGTTGGAGATCAGCATCATCGCGTTCCATGGGCGGATACGGCCCATGACGCTGGCTTCGCTGCTGTCTTCGTTGGCGAAGTTGTAGGAGAAGTCCCACTCTTCCGACAGATATTTGCACAGCAGGCGACCGGCGTTGATGTGCAGCGCTTCGGACATTTCACTGCGGTGATCGGAAATGTTCGGCAGTACGCAGATGCCGCTGGTGAAGATCGGCTCGAAGACGAAGGAATGGCCGCTCTTGCCGTCGTGTTCGTCCATTGGCTTTGTGTCGAACGTCTTGTTCATGTACGAGTGCTGCTGGGCCAGGCCGAATTCCGAGGCCATGCCCGAACCGGTACCGCCGCCGGCACTGAAGATCGAGAAGTACAGGCGCGACTGGTTGGCCTTGATCCCGCAGCTGTCGATCAGGTACGAGTGAATCATCTTCCAGTCGGGGCTGGAGAAGCGCTGGGTGTCCTTGTTCAGGATGATCTTGGCCAGGTACTGACCGAGGATCGGCGCGTTACCGGCGCCACCGGCGTGGACTTCCGACAAGTCCATGATTTTCATTTTGCTGTAGTCGCGCAAAAAGCCGCTTTTTTCGCCCTTGCGCGAGAAACGGATGCGACCTGCGATGTCCTTGTCCAGGTCGCCGAGCATCACCAGCGGCTCCACCAGGAATACCGGTTTGGTGGCCTTGTTCGGCCCCAGGCGCAGGTTGTTGCGAATCCACTGCGCCGGGCTGTAGCCCTTTTCGGCGTAGCGTTTGTCCGGCGACAGACGGTCTTCGTTGTTGAATTCGTTGAGGTAGAACTTGCGGGCGTTGTACACCAGCTCCGCCACGTCCAGCGCGATGTTCGAACCGCAGCGGCCCAGGCCGATCAGGCACACCGAGGGGAATTCCTGGTCGTTGTGCTGTTCGTTGTCGCCCTCCAGATGAGGCGGGCGCGGGAACACCAGGTCGCGCAGGCCGTCGAGGTTGTCGAGGATGCGGTCGGTATTGGTTTCGGTGAAATATAGATATTGCTGAGTCGACAGCGGACGCGACGGGGTCAATGGCTTCGACGATGAGGGGCTGTTCGCCGCGGGGCTCAGGGTCAGGTCGGATACCGCGGTGGCCGGATTGTTTTTAGAAGTCATTGTGCGCCATATACCTGGACTGGTCGGCTCGGCGACAAGTGTCATCGAGTCATCACGGAATGGGATCTCGCGTCTTTTTTTAGCGCGAATGTGGCCCAAGCGTCAGGGCCTTGGCCTGAACATCGCTCGGGGGAATCCTTTCCTTAACCATGATGAATCGGCCAATATTCGATGATCTTTAATCAAAGGGAGGCTAAATGATGGCAACGTTGCCTGCGCTGGGGTTCGCCGGAATCGGCCTGATGGGTTTGCCGATGTGCCGACGCCTGTTGGCGGCCGGTTATCCGCTGACGGTGTGGAACCGCAACCCGGCCAAGTGTGCAGCGCTGGTCGAGGCCGGCGCACAGCAAGTGGCGACACCGGCCGAGCTGTGTCAGCACGCCGATGTGGTGATGCTGTGCCTGGCCGATACCGCCGTTGTACGTGAGGTGGTGTTTGGCGCGGCTGGCGTTGCCGAGGGGGCGAAAAGCGGCCAGTTGCTGGTGGATCTTTCCAGCCTGGAGCCCACCGCGACGCGGGAAATGGCCACAGCACTGATCAATAAAACCGGGATGGGGTGGCTCGATGCGCCGGTGTCCGGCGGGGTGGTCGGCGCCGAGGCCGGCAGCCTGGCGATCATGGTCGGTGGCGAGGCGGCAGACCTGGCGCGCGTGCGGTCGGTGTTGCTGACCCTTGGCCAGCGCGTGACCCACATGGGCGCGGTCGGCGCGGGGCAGGTGACCAAGGCCTGCAATCAGATGATCGTCGCCTGCAACGCCTTGGTCATTGCCGAAGTGGTGGCCCTGGCCGAGCGTTCCGGGGTCGATGCCCGCCTGATCGCCGAGGCGCTGGCCGGTGGTTTCGCCGATTCAAAACCGTTGCAGATTCTCGCGCCGCAAATGGCCGAAAGCCGTTTCGAACCCGTGAAATGGCACGTACGCACGCTGCTCAAGGATCTCGATACCGCCGTGAAGTTTTCCCGCGAACAGGGTTCGGCCACGCCGATCAGCGGATTGGCCGCACAACTGATGCGACTCCATGGGGGGCAGGGGTTCCTGGAAAAGGATCCGTCGACGTTAGTGCAGTTGTACCGTGAGCCAGACTCAACGGATTGACGGCATGCATGTGCTTACGCTGGTTGATTTCGGCCAGCACTGGTCGCAACTCAGTCAGCGGCACCGGACGGCTGAGCAGGTAGCCCTGGACGAAATCGCAGCCGTGGCGTTGGAGAAAGTCGTATTGCTCGATGGTCTCGACGCCTTCGGTGACGACCTGCAAATGCAGGGTGTGGGCCATGACGATAATGGCCTGGACGATTTCCATGTCCTGGGTGGCCTTGGGGATGTCCTGAATGAACGAGCGGTCGATCTTCAGCGTGTTTAACGGCAGGCGCCTGAGGTAGGCCAGGGATGAATAGCCGGTGCCGAAGTCGTCGATCGACAGCGAAACGCCAAGGGCGCGAATCTGCCGCAGCAACACCAGGGTATTGGAAATATTGCCCATCAATGCATTCTCGGTCACCTCCAGCTCCAGTCGCTGGGGCGTTACCCCGTAGACGCGCAGGGCGTGTTCGATTTCCTCGGCCAGTTCTTCTCGCGCCAGGTTCAGGGGCGAGCAATTCACTGCAATCCTGAGGTCTTCGCAATCGTGGCGGGACAGTTCGCCCAGGTCTTCGCAGGCCTTGCGCAATACCCAATTGTCCAGTTCGGCGATCAGGCCGTTGGCCTCGGCGATGGCGATGAACCGGTCCGGCGTCAGTAATCCGTGAACCGGGTGTTGCCAGCGGACCAGCGCTTCAAGTTTGGTGACTCTGCCGATTCTCAGGTCATAGATCGGTTGGTAATACAGCATCAACCCGGAGTCTTCGCGTAGGGCGTGACGCAGTTCTTCTTCGAGTTGCAGCTCCAGCGTGGCGCGGGCTTTCAGGTTTGAACTGAAAAAGTGCAACCCGTTACGACCGCTGCCCTTGGATTGATACAGCGCCAGGTCGGCGTGCTTCAGCAGTTCTTCGCAGGTTTTGCCGTCTTCCGGAAACAGGCTGATGCCGATGCTGGTGGTCATGACCATGCGCCGTCCGGACAACTCGATGGGGTCTTTCATTTTCAGCATGATGCGCTGGGCCATATGCCGCGCTTCTTCGCGGTCGTACAGGTTGATGAGGAGGCAGAATTCGTCGCCTCCGAAGCGCGCCACCACATCTTCGTGGCTGCGTACCGAGGCCTTGATGTGACTGGCCAGGACTTTGAGCAGTTCGTCGCCGGCGTCATGGCCAAGGCTGTCGTTGATCCGTTTGAAGTGGTCGATGTCGAGGAATATCACCGCGAGCATGCCGCCTTCGTTGGTTTTTTCGATGAGTTTTTCGGCGAAAAGCTGGTTGAAGCCCCGGCGGTTGAGCAGGTTGGTCAAGGGGTCGTAGTGCGCCACCTGTTGCAGCGACATGCGTGCTTGATCCAGTTGACCGAGCAGGGCGTTGACTCGCTGCAGGTCGGAATCCTTGTGTTGCAGCTTCTTGTCCGCCAGGGCGGCACTGATGCTGCTGCCGATGATCAGCAGCGCCATCACCGCCACCGTCAGCCCCAGTTGCAGATGATTGTTGTCGCCGGGCAGCGGTTGAAGGCTGTCATCGGGCAGCACCAGGTTGAGCGATGCCATGCCGGTGAAATGCATGCTGACAATGCCGGCCCCGAGCACCAGGCTGGCGGTGTATTTGAGCAGTAGATGATACGCACCGGTGTCATCGCGCAAGTGACTGGAAATCAACAGGGCAGCCAGGCTGGCACCGATGGCGATCACGACGGAGAGCACGAACAGGGCGGGTTGGTAATAGACCAGCGCATTCGATCGCAGTGCGGCCATGCCCACGTAGTGCATGGTCGCGATGCCCAGGCCGATCCACACTGCGGCCCGCAGGTATTGCCAGAAATTCAGTTGGGGGTGGCTGAGGGTGTACATGGCCAGCCACGAGGCGGTCAGGGCGAACAACAGCGAGATCAGGGTGGTGGGCAGGTGGTAATGGATTTCGATCGGCACCTGGAATGCCAGCATGCTGATGAAGTGCATGGACCAGATACCGCCCGCCAGACACCCGGCGCCGACCCAGCGCCAGAGTCGTTGAGAGGCGGATTTTTCCACATGACCCACCCGCTCGGTCATGTCCAGCGTGGCGAAACCGGCCGTGCAGGCGACCAGATAGGCCAGCAACACCAGAAACGGGTTATGGGTGCAATTGAGTATGACCTGCCCGCTTTCCGGCAGCCCGGTCATGAAATGCAAACCAAGCCACTCCATAGCATGTCCCGTCTGTGAGTCATCTTGGCCTGCGTCATGCGCGCTGGCGAATGCTGGCAGTATAGAGGGCTTATACGGAGCGCAAGGGGTGATGGCACATTGATGTCTAAATTTTTTTTAATTGGCTCAATGGCGGTCGGTGCGGCGCCTCAGGCGATCTGCTCAAAAGGCGTTTCGAATTCAGGTTGCAGGGCGGGCAGCCCGAACGCGGCCCGTGCCGCATCGCAATCCACGTTCGCCTCGCCATTGGCCCAAGAGGCGTCGAACTCCCGACAAGTGCTGGAGCGCTGATCGTAAATCGAGCACTGCACGGTACTGCCCACTTCACCCACCAGACCGACACAGCGAACAGGTTTGCAGTCTGTGCCCAGCATGGCCACCCGGCTGGGGCTGATGGACGCGACCAGTTCGTCAGGCACCGTCCCCCCGGCCGAGGTGCATTCACCCCAGAAAAAAGACACGCGAAAATGAGAACAGCAGGCACCGCAATTCAGACACGGACTGGCTTCGGACATGGGCAATGATCAAAGGAGGGATAGGGACGTGATGGGCAGACAAGGCCGCTATTCTAGGCTTCGCCATGGCGTTGGGAAGGGGGGCGCAGAGGTATTTTTCTGTCCTCCAACTGATGGTGAAAAAACTGACTCCCTGACAGCACTAATCCCACAAGTTATGCGTGGCGCCATGAGCTGATATCAACCTTGCGAATAATGACAGACAGCCCTGACGGGCCTGACTAGATTGGAGATTCCGGGGACAGTGAACGCCCCAACAACAATAAAAAGAGACGGACCCCATGCAGAGCTCGACCCAAGCGGCGAATGCCTGGCGCATTCTGTTCCTGTTGTTCCTGGCCAACCTCTTCAACTTCTTCGACCGCACCATTCCGGCGATCATCATCGAGCCGATCCGCATGGAATGGCACCTCAGCGACTTTCAGCTGGGGATCATCGGGACCGCATTCACCATCGTTTACGCCATTGCCGGCCTGCCTCTGGGGCGATTGGCCGATACTGGCTCGCGCAGCAAACTGATGGGCTGGGGCCTGGCGGTATGGAGTGGGCTGACCGCGATCAACGGGTTGGTGGGCAGTTTCTGGAGTTTCCTGATCGTACGCATGGGCATCGGCATCGGTGAAGCCAGTTACGCGCCGGCTGCCAATTCGCTGATCGGCGATTTGTTCCCGGCGCATCGTCGGGCCCGGGCCATGGGCATTTTCATGCTCGGCTTGCCGCTGGGCCTGCTGTTGGCGTTTTTCACCATTGGCGCGATGGTCAAGGCGTTCGACAGCTGGCGTGCACCATTCTTCATCGCGGCGGTGCCGGGGTTGATCCTGGCGGTCTTCATGTTCTTTATCAAAGAGCCGAAGCGTGGAGCGGCGGAAAGCGTGCAAGTGTCTCAGGAACGCGTGGACCGGCCGATCCGTCGAGTGCTGGCGGTGCCGACTTTCCTGTGGCTGGTGATGGCGGGGCTGTGCTTCAACTTCGCCACGTATGCCTGCAACTCGTTTCTGGTGCCGATGCTGCAGCGTTATTTCCTGATGCCGTTGCAGGACGCGGCGGTGGCGACCGGGGTGATCGTCGGGGTGACGGGGTTGTTCGGCCTGACACTCGGCGGCTGGATTGCCGACAAGATTCACCAGCGGGTGGCCAATGGGCGTCTGCTGTTCGCCGCATTCAGCCTGATCATTTCGACTTTGTGCACAGCTTGGGCGCTGCATGCCGGGCGGATCGAAATCGGGGTATTTGTCGCGGTGTTCAGCCTGGGGTGGTTGTTCGCCTACAACTTCTACACCTGCGTGTACACGGCGATTCAGGACGTGGTCGAGCCGCGCCTGCGGGCGACGGCGATGGCGTTGTTCTTTGCCGGGTTGTATCTGTTGGGCGGTGGTTTGGGGCCGGTAGTGGTGGGCGGTCTGTCCGATCACTTCGCCCATACCGCAATGCTCTCGGCGGGTGCCGAGCAAATGACCGAGGCGTTCAAGGCTGTCGGCCTGCATGACGCGATGTACCTGATCCCGGTGGCGTTGTTTTTCACCATGGTGTTTCTGTTTTTGGCGTCGCGGTGTTTTGTGCGGGATACCAAGCGGATGAAAGAAGGGTTGGTGGCAGTGGTTGAGCCTGGGATTGCAGCGGCGCCCGCGGTTTAAGATCTTGGCGGCGGTTGTTTCACCAAAGATCTTCAGAAAGCAAAAAGGCCCGCATCGCTGCGGGCCTTCTTTTTAGCGGTGGAGCAGAGGGATTAACCCGCCACCAACACCCGAATCGCTTCCAGTCGCAGCGCCGCTTTGTCGAGCATGGCCAGGCCTTGCTCGCGTTGCTTGCGCAGGGCAACCAGTTCGCTGTCGCGCACGGTCGGGTTGACCGCTTGCAAGGCGGTCAGGCGCGCCAGTTCTTCGTCTGTATCGGCCGCCAGGCGACGTTGTGCCTCGGCCACGCGCTCGGCGTGACGCGGGGTGATCTTCTCTTCGCCGGCGTTGATCCGTGGCGTCAGCTGGTCGCGCTGGGCCTGGATGAACTTGTTGGCGCTGGCGCGGGGCACGCTTTCCAGTTGATCGTTCAGGGTTTCGAACGACACCCGGGCCGACAGGTCATTGCCATTGGCGTCGAGCAGGCAGCGCAGGGCGGCCGGCGGCAGGTAACGGCCCAGTTGCAGCGAACGCGGGGCAACCACTTCGCTGACATAGAGCAGTTCCAGCAACACGGTGCCCGGTTTCAGCGCCTTGTTCTTGATCAGCGCCACGGCGGTGTTGCCCATCGAGCCGGACAGCACCAGGTCCATGCCACCCTGAACCATCGGGTGTTCCCAGGTGATGAACTGCATGTCTTCACGAGACAACGCCTGGTTGCGGTCGTAGGTGATGGTCACGCCTTCGTCGTCGCCCAGCGGGAAGCTGGCGTCGAGCATTTTTTCGCTGGGCTTGAGGATCAGCGCGTTTTCCGAATGGTCTTCGCTGTCGATGCCGAAGGCGTCGAACAGGGTTTCCATGTAGATCGGCAGGGCGAACTGATCGTCCTGTTCGAGGATCGCTTCGACCAGCGCATCGCCTTCGCCTGCACCGCCGGAGTTGAGTTCCAGCAAGCGGTCGCGACCGGTGTGCAGCTCGTCTTCCAGACGCTCACGCTCGGTGCGGGCCTCGTCGATCAGCGCTTGCCACTCGCCATCGTCGGCCTCTTCCAGCAGCGGCAGCAGGCGTGGGCCGAACTGATGCTGCAAGGCGTTGCCGGTCGGGCAGGTGTTGAGGAACGCGTTCAGCGCTTCGTGGTACCACTGGAACAGCCGCTCTTGCGGGCTGGTTTCCAGGTACGGCACGTGCAGTTCGATGACGTGCTTCTGGCCGATCCGGTCGAGACGACCGATACGCTGCTCCAGCAGATCCGGGTGCGACGGCAGGTCGAACAGCACCAGATGGTGCGAGAACTGGAAGTTACGACCTTCACTGCCGATTTCCGAGCAGATCAGCACCTGGGCGCCGAATT
This sequence comes from Pseudomonas sp. GM18, assembly GCF_000282195.1. Taxonomy (GTDB): domain Bacteria; phylum Pseudomonadota; class Gammaproteobacteria; order Pseudomonadales; family Pseudomonadaceae; genus Aquipseudomonas. The sequence goes on along the minus strand of NZ_AKJT01000028.1, from coordinate 84,330 downwards.
CTTCGTCGGCGAAGTAGGCGGCGGCGCGGTCACGCTCGAGGATGTTCATGCCTTCGTGGAAGACCGTGGCCGGAATGCCGGAACGCACGCGCAGGGCGTCTTCCAGGTCCATGGCGGTTTCGGCGTGGGCGCAGATCACCAGCACTTTGGTGCGCTTGAGCATTTTCAGGGTGTCGATCAGCCACTCGACGCGCGGGTCGAATTTCCACCAGCGTTCTTCTTCGTTGGCGTCCGGCTGGGACTGGAAGCTGACTTCCGGGTACAGCTCGATGTGATCGCCCAACGGCAGTTCGAGGTATTCGGCCGGGCACGGCAGCGGGTACGGGTGCAGCTTGCGCTCCGGGAAACCCTGCACGGCGGCACGGGTATTACGGAACAGCACGCGGCCAGTGCCGTGACGGTCCAGCAGTTCGCGGACCAGACGGGCGCTGGCTTCGGAATCGCCATCGTTGACTGCGCTCAGCAGGGCTTCGCCTTCATTACCGAGGAAGCCGTGAATGGTCTTGTGCGCTTCAGGCGACAGGCGCCCTTTGTCCAGCAGCTCCTGAACGGCTTCGGCCACCGGGCGATAGTTTTCGCTCTCGGCACGGAAGGCGTGCAGGTCATGGAAACGGTTCGGGTCAAGCAGGCGCAGACGGGCGAAGTGGCTGTCCTGGCCCAGTTGTTCCGGGGTTGCGGTCAGCAGCAATACGCCCGGGATCGTTTCAGCAAGCTGCTCCACCAGGGAGTACTCAGGGCTGACCTGATCTTCGTGCCACACCAGGTGGTGCGCTTCGTCGACCACCAACAAATCCCAGCCGGCGGCGAACAGCGCGTCCTGGGCTTTCTCGTCTTCCACCAGCCATTCGAGCGCCACCAGGGCGAGCTGGGTGTCTTCGAACGGGTTGGTCGCATCGCTTTCGATGAAGCGTTCTTCGTCGAACAGCGCAACTTGCAGGTTGAAGCGGCGGCGCATCTCCACCAGCCACTGGTGCTGGAGGTTTTCCGGCACCAGGATCAGCACGCGGTTGGCGCGGCCCGAGAGCAGTTGGCGATGGATAACCAGGCCGGCTTCGATGGTCTTGCCCAGGCCCACTTCGTCGGCCAGCAGAACCCGCGGTGCGATACGGTCGGCGACTTCACGGGCGATGTGCAACTGGTGCGCGATCGGTTGCGCCCGCACGCCGCCCAGGCCCCAGAGCGATGACTGCAACTGGCGGCTGGTGTGTTCCAGGGTGTGATAACGCAGGGAGAACCAGGCCAGCGGATCGATCTGGCCGGCGAACAGACGGTCGCTCGCCAGTCGGAACTGAATGAAGTTCGACAGTTGGGTTTCCGGCAGGGTGACCACTTCGTTCTGCCCGTTGAGGCCGTGGTAGACCAGCAGGCCGTCGACGTCGTCGACTTCCTGTACGGTCAGTTTCCAGCCTTCGAAGTGAGTAATCGAGTCACCCGGCGAAAACCGCACGCGGGTGAGGGGCGCATTCCGTAGCGCGTACTGGCGAGTGTCGCCAGTGGCCGGGTAGAGCACGGTCAACAAGCGGCCGTCCTGTGCCAGAACGGTGCCTAAACCCAGCTCGGCTTCGCTGTCACTGATCCAGCGTTGCCCCGGTTGATACTGCTGCGCCATGCTGCCTGACTCCCACCTTGAAAAAGCGGGCTATCTTAACGGAATGAGCCTTCAGGGCCAAAGGATTACTCAGTAGGAGCTACCGAAGGCTGCGATCTTTTCAGGACCTGAGATCAAAAGATCGCAGGCTGCGCCAACTCCTACGGTGCCAAGCGGGTCACAAGTTTTCGACCGATGGCTCAAGTCGCCATCCCCGCAGCCGACAGCCTGCTGACAGGAGACTAATAATATGCTGCCACCGATGCTCCCCTTGAGCGCCGTGCCGATCACTTCACAGCAGGATCCGATCCGCCAGCGCCCGGATATTCCGCCCGTGGTGCCGGTGCAGGAAGGCTCCAATGAAAGCACCATCGACCTACAGAAGCGCGACCCGGAAGAAGCGGGCCTGCAGCTGCGCGAGGAGCAGCGTCGGCAACAGGAACGGGATCGGCGCCGTCGTGAGGCCGATGAGGATCCTGAAGAGCATCTGGCGATCCCCGGTAATGAGCTCAACGCCGACAATACCGTGCCGGTGGTGCCGTTGATGGAGAACCAGCCACGTCAGGGGTTGTGGGTCGATATTGAGATCTGAAGTGTCGGAGACTGGTCAGCGCCCGCGCCAGACCGCATTATTGGCGCAATCCTGTCGCCTTTAGCCGGCAGCTGAATTCATTTCCAAGCGATGCACTGAACGCCATGAGCCAAGATGACAAGCTGATCGACCTCAACTCTGAACGTGCCAAGCGGGTTCATGACCTTAATGAAAAGCGTCTGAACGAAGTGCGCCAGGCATTTGAGCAGGCCATGCCGTTGGGTAAAGCGAAGAAAAAGCCGAAGAACAAACCGAAAAAGCGTTGAAACACCCTGCATCGGTTGATGCAGGTCAGTTATTTCCCTTCCTTTACGCCCAGTCTCGGGCGGCATTGATCCCGGTCAATTTTCTCTCCTGCCCGATTGGTTAACTTAGCCCCATCGCAACAGGGCATGTGCAGGAGGCCAGTCATGTTTTTCGATAACGTGGTGATCGCCGGAGTGCTGACAGTCGGCCTCATGGTTCTGTTTTTTGCAGGGTTTGGATTTTTTATCTGGAAGGATTCGCATAAGCGGAAAAAACCGTAGTTCTTTCTGGAGCAATGAGCACGCAAGGCATTTTGGGCGACTTCGGTCGCCCTTTTTTTTGTCCGATCGTTCCCACGCAGAGCGTGGGAACGATCTAACTACCGAAATGCGGGCAATAAAAAAGGCGCGAACCTCACGGAACGCGCCTTTTTCAGTAGCGATGTATCAGCTACCCAGTGCCTTGGAGGCCAGCCAGAACAGGCCGGCTGACAGGGCTACGGTGGCTGGCAGGGTCAGGATCCAGGCCAGCAGGATGGTTCTGACAGTACCGCCTTGCAGGCCGCTTTTGTTCGCGACCATGGTGCCGGCCACGCCTGACGACAGGACGTGAGTGGTGGAGACGGGCAGGCTGAAGATGTTGGCCATGCCGATCATGCTCGCCGTGGTGATCTGCGCCGACATGCCTTGGGCATAGGTCATGCCTTGCTTGCCGATTTTCTCGCCGATGGTCAGTACCACGCGTTTCCAGCCGACCATGGTACCCAGGCCGAGGGCCAGTGCGACCGCCAGAATCACCCAGAACGGGGCGTATTCGGTGGTGGTGGTCAGGTCCTTGCGCAATTTGTCCAGGTCAGCCTTTTCACGGGCAGCGAGGCCGGGCAGCTTGCTGACTTTCTTCGCCGTGTCGTCCAGGCAGAGCAGGTAACGACGCACTTCGATGCGGCTTTCCGCCGGCAGCGAGTGGTAGTCGGCTACACCCTTGAGGGTGTCGAGCAGGGCGGCGATGGTCGGTTCGGTCTGTTGCGGGTTGCAACGGAATTTCTCCGGCAGATCACCTTCCACGCTTTTGCCCAGGGCCAGGAAATCACCCAGCGTATCGGCATTGCGTTTGTAGAACTGACTCAGGTGCAGGGTTGCATCGCGCGTCCGTTCGATCTGGTAAGTAGTGCTGCCCAGGTCGAGTACGAACTGCGCCGGCACAATACCGATCAGCACCAGCATGATCAGACCGATACCTTTCTGGCCATCGTTCGAGCCGTGCACGAAGCTGACCGCCATCGCCGAAATCACCAGGACCAGGCGGTTCCAGAACGGCGGGTGTTTCTTGTCGTCGATCTTGCGGCGCTGCTCCGGAGTCTTGTGCATCTTGGACAGCGGACGCCACCATTTAAGGCCGATCAGCACCAGGGCCGCGATCAGGAAGCCGGCCATTGGCGAGAACACCAGGGACGCGCCGATGTCGATCGCTTTCTGCCAGTTGACGCCGTCGGCCAACGGAATGTCGTTGATCAGGGCGTTGGCCAGGCCGACACCGAGGATCGAACCGATCAGCGTATGGGAGCTGGAGGCCGGGATACCGAAGTACCAGGTGCCCAGGTTCCAGGTGATGGCGGCGGCGAGTAACGAGAACACCATGGCCAGCCCGTGACCGGTGTTTACATTGATCAACAGTTCTACCGGCAGCAGATGGACGATGGCATACGCCACTCCCACACCGCCCAGCAGCACGCCGAGGAAGTTGAACACACCGGAAAAGAACACCGCCAGATGAGGCGGCATGGCTTTGGTGTAGATAACAGTGGCCACCGCGTTTGCGGTGTCATGAAAGCCGTTGATGAACTCGAAGGCGAGGACAAAGGCCAGGGCGAGCAAGAGGCTCACAAGCACCCAAGCATCCAGTCCGCTGAATAAATCGATCATGAAGGTTTTCTGACCCGTTCGTAAGGGGGCGCGATTATGCCAGAAAAGACTGCTAATCGATGCACTTGCTGCTCATCGGTTACATTCTTCAATGAAATAGTGGACGGCAACCCGCTGAACCCCAGGGTTTTTCAGCGGTTTACAAGTCATTGAATTCGCTTGGAAAGGCAGCAGCCACAAGGGTTTCTCTCGTTGGGACGAGAGGATTGAACGCTTGTGTGAAATATCCGAGAAGACGGTCAGGCAAGAGCCGTTTGCCTGATCGAATGGATGAGGGAACCGCTGCCCGCTTGTAGCGGGCGCGAAAAGCATCATCGATACAACCCGCTTTTAACGGGTGCAGACGCAGGCTCTTGAAAGGATACAAGCCGAGGCGGTCATGGCTCTTCGGCTTTGAGTTCCTTTTCCATCTTCTGCAATTCCTGGGTGAAGGCCTGATCCTGAACGGTGGCGCGTTTACGCCAGGGTTTGCGTTCGGGTTCGGGCTGAGCGGCGTAGGTGGTGACTTCCCCGCCGTAAACTTCCTTGTAACGTTGTTCCTGGCGCTCAAGTTCCGCGCGCAGTTCGTCTTTCGTCACAGTGCTACCTGATTGAGTTGAGATTAATTCTGGTGAAACGCGCTGCATCGATCTATTGACCATGCTCGTCGAAAGGACAATGCCTGATACGACATCGTTCCCACGGCGCAATCAATACTTCAATGTTGCAGGCGGCCACGGCACCAGAGAAAAACAGCTGACGCAGCATCAGTCTCCTGTTTCAGCGAGCGCGTTGGCGGAACATATTAAATGAGCGTCAAGCGCTTGCTGCGGACAGCGGCGATGGATATCGCGCTGCCGGCGGGCGGAATCGGCACAAAAAAACCGGTCGCCTCTGACATGCATTATAGCGGTCGATCCGAAGAACACTATCTCTGGGCAGTTAAAAGTAGTTCCTCATGTGTGATTGTTTTGTTACTCGCAACTTGCCGGTAACTACGGTGGGCTGATGCCAGTTGCAGTGGTGACTTTCTGGCGCCATTAAGCCGGACAAATTATTACATCGTCCTCCTTTAAGCCAGTGACCGAAAATAACAACCGTGTTGTGTAGCGAGTGAAAGCAGGATGGCTGAATGTACGCACCAGGATTGCGATTATCGGCCTATGGTTCGATAATCGCCCAATCCTGGCAGCCGCTGGCTTGTGTGTCAGACCGGGGCCGCTTGTAATAGTCGCTGATCCGTGTGGGGAACAACCTGATATGAACGATCAAATGCGCAATTCCTTCGCTTCAGTGGCGCCGCCGATCGTCGCCTCGCCCGCCAAGCGAATCCAGGCCCTGACCGGTGACCCGGATTTCATGACCTCCCTGGCCCGTGGCCTGGCGGTGGTGCAAGCGTTCCAGGAGCGCAAGCGGCACCTGACCATTGCACAGATCAGCCACCGCACGGAAATTCCCCGCGCCGCTGTGCGACGTTGCCTGCATACCCTGATCAAGCTCGGCTACGCCACCACCGACGGACGCACCTATTCGCTGCTGCCCAAAGTACTGACCCTGGGCCATGCCTATCTGTCGTCGACGCCGCTGGCGGTGTCTGCCCAGCCGTACCTGGACCGCATGAGCGAGCAATTGCACGAGGCCTGCAACATGGCCACGCTGGAGGGCGATGACATTTTGTACATCGCGCGCTCGGCGACTACCCAACGGCTGATTTCCGTCGACCTCTCGGTGGGTGGGCGCTTGCCGGCCTATTGCACCTCCATGGGCCGGATTCTGCTCGCCGCACTGGACGACACGTCGCTGCGCGAGTACCTCGACCATGCAGACCTGCAAGCCAAGACCAGTCGCACCCTGCATACCCCCGAAGCCTTGCTCGAATGCCTGCAAGAGGTACGGCGACAAGGCTGGTGCATCGTCGATCAGGAACTGGAGCAGGGCCTGCGCTCGATTGCCGTTCCGGTGTACGACGCTTCCGGCCAAGTGGTAGCGGCGCTGAACGTCAGCACCCACGCCGGCCGGGTCAGCCGCAGCGAGCTGGAGCAACGTTTCCTGCCCGGTTTGTTGAGTGCCAGCCGCGACCTTAGCGCGCAGCTGTTCGCCTAAGCTGTTCGATAAACGCACAGAGTCGCGTTTATCGAATTGACGCTCTTTCCTTCGGATCATTAATGTCGCGGCAGCGTCATCCGGCGCTGCTGGCCCTCAGCGAGCTGCTGGACGACGACCCAATAATAATGAGAAGAGGCATCGTCATGCGCACGTTCCCCCACTGTCGCTGTTCCCACCGGTTTAACTGCCGAAACCGGATCGCCTGATCCCGACCTCCTTTCCTTGTGACAACGTCAGCTCCGGCTGGCATCTGTTCGACTGCGTTCTTTACGTGGAATAAAAATAATGAACCAGCCTCAGTCTGCTGTAGGAAACTGCCTCGACGTGCAGTCTTTTATCAACGCTCAACCCATTTCGCGCTACCAATGGCGGGTGGTGATCCTGTGTTTCCTGATCGTCTTCCTCGATGGCCTCGACACCGCGGCCATGGGTTTTATCGCACCGGCACTGTCCCAGGACTGGGGCATCGATCGCGCCAGCCTCGGCCCGGTGATGAGTGCGGCGTTGATCGGCATGGTCTTCGGCGCCTTGGGTTCCGGGCCGTTGGCTGACCGCTTCGGGCGAAAAGTCGTACTGGTGGGCGCGGTGCTGTTGTTCGGTGCTTTCAGCCTGGCGTCGGCTTACAGCACCAACGTCGATCAACTGCTGGTACTGCGTTTCCTCACAGGTCTGGGCCTGGGCGCCGGCATGCCGAACGCTACCACGCTGCTGTCTGAGTACACCCCGGAACGCAAGAAATCCCTGCTGGTGACCAGCATGTTCTGCGGCTTCAACCTTGGCATGGCCGGGGGCGGGTTCATCTCGGCCAAACTGATCCCGGCCTTCGGCTGGCACAGTCTGTTGATGATCGGCGGGATTCTGCCGCTGATCCTCGCCGTCGTATTGCTGTTGTGGTTGCCGGAATCGGCGCGCTATCTGGTGGTGCGCAATCGCGGCACCGACAAAGTGCGCAAGGCCCTGGCGCCGATCGACCCAGCGGTGGTGGCCCAGGCTTCGAGCTTCAGCGTGCCGGAACAGAAAACCGTGAAGGCGCGCAATGTGTTCGCGGTGATCTTCTCCGGCACTTACAGCACCGGCACGTTGTTGCTATGGCTGACGTACTTCATGGGGCTGGTGATTGTTTATCTGCTGACCAGTTGGTTGCCGACGCTGATGCGTGACAGCGGCGCAAGCATGGAACAGGCCGCATTCATTGGTGCGCTGTTCCAGCTTGGCGGGGTGTTGAGCGCAGTGGGCGTGGGTTGGGCGATGGACCGGTTCAATCCGCACAAGGTCATCGGCACTTTCTATCTGTTGGCCGGGGTGTTTGCCTACGCGGTAGGGCAGAGCCTGGGCAACATCGCCGTGCTGGCGACCCTGGTGCTGGTGGCCGGGATGTGTGTCAACGGCGCGCAATCGGCAATGCCGTCGCTGGCGGCGCGGTTTTATCCGACTCAAGGGCGGGCTACCGGTGTGTCGTGGATGCTCGGGATTGGCCGCTTCGGCGCGATCCTCGGGGCGTGGATGGGCGCAACGTTGCTGGGCCTGGGCTGGAACTTCGAGCAGGTGCTGACGGCGCTGGTGATTCCGGCCGCGTTGGCGACCACGGCGGTGGTGATCAAGGGCATGGTCAGCCATGCGGATGCGACCTGAGGGCGATTTCCGAGATTGATCGTTCCCACGCTCTGCGTGGGAACGCCTCAATGGACGCTCTGCGTCCGCTTTTGGGGCGCGGAGCGTCCCTGGCTGCATTCCCACGCAGAGCATGGGAACGATCTGAGAGAGAACGATAGCGAGGTAACAATCTGTTCGATAAACGAACACTCAGTCGATTATCGGATTGTTTGGGTTTTTCCAGAGGCTTAATCTTCAGTCATTCCGGCGCTGCGCATCGGCGCCTTTTTCCCACACTGTCGGTTAATAATAAACGGGAGCCTGCCCCATGGCTGAAATCCTTTCGCTGCATGACGCGGTGAAGCAGTTCGTCAACGACGGCGATACCGTCGCGCTCGAAGGCTTCACTCACCTGATTCCTACGGCGGCTGGTCACGAAATCATTCGCCAGGGCAAGAAAGACCTGACCCTGGTGCGGATGACGCCTGACTTGATCTACGACCAGTTGATCGGTGCCGGTTGTGCTCGCAAACTGATTTTCTCCTGGGGTGGCAACCCCGGCGTCGGTTCGCTGCACCGTCTGCGTGACGCAGTCGAGCGGCAGTGGCCGCATGCGCTGGAAATCGAAGAACACAGCCATGCCGACCTGGCCAATGCCTACGTTGCGGGCGCTTCGGGCTTACCGTTCGCGGTACTGCGTGCCTACGCCGGTTCCGACCTGCCGAAGGTTAACCCGCTGATTAAAACCGTCACCTGTCCATTTACCGGCGAAGTGCTGGCGGCGGTGCCGTCGGTACGTCCGGACATCACCGTGATTCACGCGCAGAAAGCCGACCGTCAAGGCAACGTGCTGCTCTGGGGCATTCTCGGCGTGCAGAAAGAAGCGGCACTGGCGGCCAAACGCTGCATCGTCACCGTCGAAGAGATCGTCGACGACCTCAATGCGCCGATGAACGCTTGCGTGTTGCCGACCTGGGCCTTGAGCGCAGTCTGCCACGTACCGGGTGGCGCGCATCCGTCCTACGCCCACGGTTACACCGAGCGCGACAACCGCTTCTACCAGGCCTGGGATCTGATTGCCCGCGACCGTGAAACCTTCACCGCCTGGATCAACGAGTACATCCACGGCTGCGCTGACTTTAGCGAGTTCCAGGCCAAACTGGCCGCTGCTTCGGAGGCCAAGTAATGACTTACACCACCAATGAAATGATGACCGTCGCCGCTGCCCGCCGTTTGAAGAATGGTTCGGTGTGCTTCGTTGGTATCGGCCTGCCGTCGAAAGCTGCCAACCTGGCGCGGCTGACGTCCTCGCCTGATGTAGTCCTGATCTACGAATCGGGTCCGATCGGTGCCAAGCCGAGCGTACTGCCGTTGTCGATTGGTGACGGTGAGCTGGCGGAAACCGCCGACACCGTCGTCCCGACCGGTGAGATTTTTCGCTACTGGCTGCAGGGCGGGCGCATCGACGTCGGTTTCCTCGGCGCCGCGCAAGTCGATCGCTTCGGCAACATCAACACCACGGTTGTCGGTGACTACCATCAACCGAAAGTTCGCCTGCCGGGTGCCGGTGGCGCGCCGGAGATCGCCGGTTCCGCCAAGAGCGTGCTGATCATCCTCAAGCAGTCGGCGCGTTCGTTCGTCGACAAGCTCGACTTCATTACCTCGGTCGGCCACGGTGAGGGCGGTGATTCGCGCAAACGTCTTGGCCTGCCGGGCGCCGGTCCCGTCGGCATTATTACCGACCTGTGCATCATGGAACCGGAAGCCGGCACCCATGAGTTCGTGGTCACCGCGCTGCACCCAGGCGTGACCCGCGAGCAAGTAGTCGCGGCCACCGGTTGGGCGATTCGTTTTGCCGACACGGTTGAAAACACCGCCGAGCCAACCGAGGTCGAGCTGACCGCACTGCGTGATCTGGAAGCCCGCACCGCCGCGGCCCACGGCCAAGCACCCGGAGAAGCCTGATGCGTGACGTTTATATCTGCGATGCGATTCGTACCCCCATCGGCCGTTTCGGCGGTGGCCTGTCAGCGGTCCGCGCCGATGACCTGGCCGCCGTGCCGATCAAGGCGCTGATGGCGCGCAACCCGTCGGTGGACTGGAACGCGGTGGACGAGGTGTTCCTCGGCTGCGCCAACCAGGCCGGCGAAGACAACCGCAACGTGGCGCGCATGGCGTTGCTGCTGGCGGGGCTGCCGGAAACCATTCCCGGCGTCACCCTCAATCGCCTCTGCGCTTCGGGCATGGATGCGATTGGCACTGCGTTCCGGGCCATTGCCAGTGGCGAGATGGAGCTGGCGATTGCCGGCGGCGTCGAATCGATGTCCCGCGCACCGTTCGTGATGGGCAAGGCCGATGCGGCGTTCTCGCGCAACATGAAGCTGGAAGACACCACCATCGGCTGGCGTTTCATCAACCCGTTGATGAAAGCCCAATACGGTGTCGATGCGATGCCGCAAACCGCCGACAATGTGGCCGACGATTACCAGGTTTCCCGCGAGGATCAAGACGCTTTCGCACTGCGCAGTCAGCAACGGACAGCCGCCGCACAAGCCGCAGGATTTTTTGCCGAAGAAATCGTCGAAGTGCGCATTGCCCACAAGAAGGGTGAAACAGTGGTCAGCCAGGACGAACATCCTCGCGTCGACACCACGCTCGAAACCTTGGCCAAACTCAAACCGGTCAACGGCCCCGACAAAACCGTCACCGCCGGCAATGCCTCCGGCGTGAACGACGGTGCTGCAGCGCTGATTCTGGCCTCGGCCGAAGCCGTAAAGAAACACGGCCTGACCGCCCGCGCCAAAGTGCTCGGCATGGCCAGCGCCGGTGTCGCGCCACGGGTGATGGGCATCGGCCCGGTGCCGGCGGTGCGCAAATTGACTGAGCGCCTGGGCGTGGCGGTCAGCGATTTCGACGTGATCGAACTCAACGAAGCCTTCGCCAGCCAGGGCCTGGCGGTGCTGCGTGAACTGGGACTGGCGGATGACGCGGCCCAGGTCAACCCGAACGGTGGCGCCATTGCCTTGGGCCATCCGTTGGGCATGAGCGGTGCGCGTTTGGTGCTGACCGCACTGCATCAACTGGAAAAGACGGGCGGCAAGAAAGGTCTGGCGACCATGTGTGTCGGTGTCGGCCAGGGCCTGGCCCTGGCGATCGAACGGGTCTGACACACGGCTGTGAATAAGCAGTGTCGACTAATAAGAATTGAGGAAAGCGCAATGACTGACAAACCAGGTTACCGTCGCCCGCAGGCGGGCACTCAGCCGGAATACCTGCACCCTCCTTATCAATCCACCAACCTTCGTTCGCCGTCCAGGCCGTTGGTGTTTTTGCCTCATTCGCTGTCGGAAATCACCGGCCCGACCATCGGCGCCGAGCGTATTCAGGAGCGGGACAACGACCTGACCGCCCAGCACTCGGGCGAGCCATTGGGTGAGCGGATCATCATCCACGGCCGTGTGCTGGATGAAGACGGTCTGCCGGTGCCGGGCATTCTGGTGGAGATCTGGCAGGCCAACGCCGCCGGTCGTTACAACCATGCCCGCGACCTGCACGACGCGCCGCTGGATCCGAACTTCACCGGCACCGGCCGCACCGTGACCGATGCCGATGGCTGGTACCAGTTCCAGACCGTCAAGCCGGGCGCCTATCCGTGGGGTAACCACCACAATGCCTGGCGTCCGGCGCACATCCATTTCTCCCTGTTTGGGCCGAGTATTCTGACGCGCCTGGTGACCCAGATGTATTTCCCGGGTGACCCGTTGCTGGCTTACGACCCGATCTACAACTGCGTGCCCGATACCAGCGCCAAAGAGCGTTTGATCGCCAGTTTCGATCTGGAAAAAACCATCCCTTCCTATGCCCTCGCTTATCGTTGGGACATCGTTTTGCGCGGCCGCGACGCCACGCCGATGGAGAAATAAGATGACGCTGAACGCGACCACATCCCACACCGTCGGACCGTACTATCACATCGGCCTGACCTGGCTGAACCGTGAAGACCTGACCGTTGAACAGACCCTCGGCGAGCGTGTAGCGATCACCGGGCAAGTCGTCGATGGCAATGGCGACTTCGTCAACGACGCCATGCTCGAAGTCTGGCAGGCCAACGCCGCCGGCAAGTACGATCACCCCGAAGACGATCAGGACAAACCCCTGGACCCGAACTTCGAAGGGTTTGGCCGGGTGCCCGTGGATGCGCAAGGGCGCTTTCGCTTTACCACGATCAAGCCGGGCACCGTGGAAGGCCTGAAGGGCACGACCCAGGCGCCGCACCTGGTGGTACTGGTGTTTGCTCGCGGGTTGGTGAAGCACTTGCTGACGCGGATTTATTTCGACGGCGAGCCGGCCAACGTGGCGGATCCGCTGCTCGAATGCGTGCCTGCCGAACGCCGCGGTACTTTGCTGGCGAAGAAGGATGCTGCGGGTGTTTACCAGTGGAATGTGATTCTGCAGGGGACGGATGCGGAGACGGTGTTCTTCGATTATTGAGTGACGAGGTCTCTGCTGGCCAGGGAGCTTTTTGTGGTGAGGGGTCTAGGGCTTGCTTCGCAAGCCAACGGGGCGGTGCGGCGATCCGACAAGCCCCCTCGCCACAGCTGTTGCCAAGTATGTCTAGACTCTCACCGTCCCCACAGAGTGAAAAAACAATGACAACTCTCACAACGCTCTACACCGGTGAAGAACGCAGCAAAAGAATCTTTGCGATTGTCGGCGCCTCGTCCGGCAACCTGGTCGAGTGGTTCGACTTCTATGTCTACGCCTTCTGTGCGATCTACTTTGCCCCCGCTTTTTTCCCGTCCGACAACCCCACGGTACAGCTGGTAAACACGGCGGGCGTGTTCGCTGCCGGGTTTCTGATGCGCCCCATTGGCGGCTGGATCTTCGGCCGGCTGGCGGACAAACACGGGCGCAAGAATTCGATGCTGATCTCGATTCTGATGATGTGCTTCGGTTCGTTGCTCATCGCCTGCCTGCCGACCTACAACAGTATCGGTGTCTGGGCGCCGATCCTGCTGCTGTTTGCGCGCTTGCTGCAGGGCTTGTCGGTGGGCGGCGAATACGGCACCACCGCGACCTACATGAGTGAAGTCGCCCTCAAGGGCCAGCGTGGGTTCTTCGCGTCGTTCCAGTACGTGACGCTGATTGGCGGACAGTTGCTGGCTGTGTCGCTGGTGGTGATCCTGCAGCAGTTCCTCAACGAGGATGAATTGCGTGCCTACGGCTGGCGGATTCCGTTCGTGGTCGGTGCGGCGGCGGCGTTGATTTCGTTGTTCCTGCGTCGTGCGCTCAAGGAAACCAGCAGTAAGGAAATGCGCGAAAACAAGGACGCCGGCAGCATCGGTGCGTTGTTCCGCGATCACAAGGCTGCCTTCATCACCGTGCTGGGTTACACCGCCGGCGGTTCGCTGATTTTCTACACCTTCACCACGTACATGCAGAAGTACCTGGTGAACACCGCGGGCATGCACGCCAAGACCGCCAGCTACATCATGACCGGCGCGCTGTTCCTTTATATGTGCATGCAGCCGTTCTTCGGCATGCTCGCCGACAAGATCGGCCGGCGCAATTCGATGCTCTGGTTCGGCGCCCTCGGCACGCTGTGCACCGTACCGATCCTGTTGAGCCTGAAAAGTGTCAGCAGTCCGTTCCTGGCCTTTGTGTTGATTACCGTGGCGCTGGCGATCGTCAGTTTCTACACCTCGATCAGCGGTCTGGTGAAAGCCGAAATGTTCCCGCCAGAGGTGCGCGCCTTGGGCGTCGGCCTGGCGTATGCGGTGGCCAATGCCATCTTCGGCGGTTCGGCGGAATATGTAGCGCTGAGCCTTAAAGCCGGGGGCATGGAAAACTCGTTCTACTGGTACGTGACGGCGATGATGGCGGTGGCGTTCCTGTTCAGCCTGCGTCTGCCGAAACAGCCGAAGTATTTGGAAAACGACCTTTGATCTTTACGCGAGGGCCTCACCGGCCCTCGCCTGCAAGGACTGTTTATGAATCAGCGACCGGGCAATCAATTGTTCGATGCCTACTTCACGGCACGCGACATGCGTGGGGTGTTCTGCGATCAGGGCCGGGTTCAGGCCATGCTGGATTTCGAAGCCGCACTGGCCCGGGCCGAGGCGCGGGTGGGCTTGATTCCGCAAGCGGCTGTCGTCTCTATCGAAGCGGCCTGTAAGGCCGAGCATTACGACTTTGCCGCCCTCGGCGAGGCGATTGCCACGGCGGGCAATTCGGCGATCCCGTTGGTCAAGGCGCTGGGCAAGCAGATCGCCAAAAGCGATGCCGAAGCCGAGCGCTACGTGCATCTGGGCGCGACCAGCCAGGACGTGATGGACACCGGCCTGGTGTTGCAATTGCGCCGCGCGCTGCAACTGATCGAAACTGATCTGGCGCAGCTGGGGGATACCCTCGCGACCCAGGCCAAGCGGTACGTTGCCACGCCGCTGGCCGGGCGCACCTGGTTGCAACACGCGACACCCGTCACCCTCGGTATGAAAATCGCCGGTTGGCTGGGCGCGGTGACCCGCAGCCGTCAGCGCCTGCTGGAACTCAAGCCGCGCCTGCTGGTGCTGCAATTCGGTGGCGCCTCCGGCACCCTCGCGGCGCTCGGCGATCAGGCGATGCCGATTGCTGAAGCCTTGGCCGCGGAACTGCAACTGACCTTACCGGAACAACCCTGGCATACCCAGCGCGATCGTCTGGTGGAGTTCGGCGCGGTGCTTGGCTTGATCGCCGGCAGCCTCGGCAAACTCGGCCGCGACATCAGCCTGTTGATGCAGACCGAAGCCGGCGAAGTGTTCGAACCGTCGGCGCCGGGCAAGGGCGGTTCCTCGACCATGCCGCACAAACGCAACCCGGTGGGCGCTGCGGTGTTGATTGGTACGGCGACGCGGGTGCCGGGTTTGCTTTCGACCTTGTTCAGCGCGATGCCCCAGGAACACGAGCGCAGCCTGGGCCTGTGGCATGCCGAATGGGAAACCCTGCCGGAGATCTGCTGTTTGGTGTCGGGCAGCCTGCAGCAAGCGCTGTTGGTGGCCGACGGACTGGAAGTGGACGCGACGCGCATGACCCGCAACCTCGACCTGACCCAGGGCCTGGTGCTCGCCGAAGCGGTGAGCATCGTCCTGGCGCAACGGGTCGGTCGCGACACCGCGCACCATCTGCTGGAGCAATGCTGCAAGCGCGCGGTGGCCGAGCAACGTCATCTGCGCGCGGTACTCGGCGACGAGCCGCAAGTGACCGCCGAACTGTCGGACACTGAACTCGATCACCTGCTGGACCCCGCCCATTACCTCGGTCAGGCCCATACCTGGGTCGAGCGAGCGGTGGCTGAATATTTTGCGTTGACTGCCTGAAGGAGACTGCTGTGGCATTCGTACAACTCGCCGAGGGCGAACTGCACTACCAAATTCAAGGGCCGCAACTCGATGGACCGGCGGATGCGCCGGTACTGGTGCTGTCCAACTCACTGGGCACCGACCTGCACATGTGGGATGCGCAGATCCCGGCGTTCACCGAGCATTTCCGGGTGCTGCGTTTTGACACCCGTGGTCACGGCCAGTCATTGGTAACGCCGGGGCCGTACAGCATCGAGCAACTGGGCCACGACGTGCTGGCGCTGCTGGATGCCTTGCACATCGAGCGCGCGCATTTCTGCGGTCTGTCCATGGGCGGGCTGATCGGCCAATGGCTGGGGATCAATGCCGGTCAGCGCTTGAACAAACTGATCGTGTGCAACACCGCGGCGAAAATCGGCGATCCATCGGTGTGGAACCCGCGTATCGAAACCGTGTTGCGCGACGGCGCGGCGGCGATGGTCGCCCTGCGCGATGCGTCGATTGCACGCTGGTTCACCCCGGATTTTTCCTCGGCCAATCCGGCAGCGGCGAAGCAGATTACCGACATGCTCGCGGCCACCTCGCCTGAAGGTTACGCGGCCAATTGCGCGGCGGTGCGCGATGCCGATTTCCGTGATCAGTTGTCCTCGATCAAGGCGCCGCTGCTGGTGATCGCCGGCACCGAAGACGCGGTCACACCGCCGTCCGGCGGGCATTTCATTCAGGAACATGTGCGTGGCGCCGAGTACGCCGAGTTCTACGCCGCGCACTTGTCCAACGTTCAGGCCGGCGCTGCATTCAGCGACCGGGTGCTGGCGTTTCTTTCAGGTCATTGAGGGATTTTTTGTGGACGAGAAACAACGTTACGACGAGGGCATGAAAGTCCGCCGCGCAGTGCTCGGTGACGCCCACGTCGACCGCAGCCTGAACGCGCTGACCGAGTTCAACTCGGAGTTCCAGGAGATGATCACCCGCCACGCCTGGGGCGACATCTGGACCCGCCCGGGCCTGCCGCGCCACACCCGCAGCCTGATCACCATCGCCATGCTGATCGGCATGAACCGCAACGAAGAACTCAAACTGCACCTGCGCGCCGCCGCCAACAACGGCGTGACCCGCAGCGAGATCAAGGAAGTGATCATGCAGAGCGCGATTTATTGCGGTATTCCGGCGGCCAACGCGACGTTCCACCTGGCCGAGTCGGTGTGGGATGAGTTGGGGGTTGAATCGCGGGAGTAACTGTCCAGCACAATCCTCGTGGGAGCGGGCTTGCCCGCGATGAGGCCATAACATCCAACATATGAGTTGACTGTCAGGCCGCTATCGCGGGCAAGCCCGCTCCCACAGTTTTGTGTGTTTACAGCAGGCTGATCGGATAGCTGACGATCAACCGGTTCTCGTCGAACTCGTTGTTGCTGAAGTCGCGGCGGATGGTGGAGTTGCGCCATTTGACGTTGAGGTTTTTCAGCGTACCGCTCTGTACCGTGTAGCCCAGTTCACTTTCGCGGCCCCATTCCTTGCCGTCGCTGGTGGTGGCGGTGTGTACGTTGTCGCCGCTGATGTAGCGGTTCATCAGGGTCAGGCCCGGCACGCCCAGAGCGGCGAAGTTGTAGTCGTGGCGCACTTGCCAGGATCTTTCCTGGGCGTTGTCATAGCTGGCGTTGTAACTGTCGTTGGCCAGGGTGCCGCCACTGGTGCCGTTGACCCGCATCCAGGCGCTGTCGCCGGTGAGTTTTTGCAGGCCGACGTAGAAGGTGTTGCCACCGTATTTGGCCGAGAACAGGCCCGACCAGGTCTTGTTGTCCAGCTCGCCCGCCCGGGCGCTGCCGTCATCCTTGCCGTAGAAGAACCCGAGATTGGCGCCCAGTGTCCAGTCGCCCAGCGGTTGGGTGTGGATCAGGTTGACGTATTGCTGGCTGTAGATGTCTTTGAGTTCAGCATTCCACAGGCCGATCTGAGTGCGCTTGTCGTTGAAGACGTATTCGCCGCCCTGGAAGTTGAAGCGGTCTGACTTGAAGGCCGCTTTGCCGGTCATCGACATGTCGCTCATGCTGCTGTCGTCGCGCGGGCTGTTGGCGCGGAACTGGCCGCCGTAGAGCGTCAGGCCATCGATCTCCTTCGAGGTGATCTGGCCGCCACGGAAGGTTTGCGGCAGCGAGCGACCGTCGTCCGAACGCAGGATCGGCAGCACCGGCATCCATTCGCCGACTTTCACTTCGGTCTGGGACAGCTTTGCCTTGAACGCCACATTGGTGCGACCGAAGTTGTCCGCCGGGCGGCCATCGTGATCCAGCGGCAGCAACTGCGTCCCACCGGTGCCTTTACCGCCGTCGAGCTTGACCGAATACAACCCCAGCACGTCCATGCCGAACCCGACGGTGCCCTGGGTGAACCCGGATTTGGCGTCGAGGATAAAGCTTTGCGTCCACTCTTCAGCCTTGCCCTGGCTCTTGGTCGGATTGGTGAAGTTACGGTTGATGTAGAAGTTGCGCAGGTTCAGGTTGACCTTGGCACCTTCGACAAAGCCTGCTTCCTCGGCCAAGGCGGGCAGGGCCGCGCCGGCCAGTGCGATGGCGATCAGACTGGGAAACAAATACTGCGGGGTGGAGGAAGTCATGGACTCGGGTCTCTCTAATTGTCAGGGATAAGGCAGTACACAGCCGCAACCAAGGGGTCGCAGACAAAAAATCGAATTCGGATAAGGGGGCGGGCGGGATCAGCCGGAGCGCAGAGGGCGCGTAGTCATGGTGTCGGACCTTGTTGTTATTTATTTTTGCAGGTGCGGACAATGGTGCGAGGGATGGGCGGGGGGATTCAATTGGGGTGGATGGGGTTTTGTGCGATTAACGAACACTAATCGACGCCAGCCCGGGTGCGGACGGTATGAGGCATTCTTAATGAAATCCCATAGTTATTTGGGTTGATAAGGTGCATCCGCAGGTGTGTTCTATTAATGGCGCCTTGTTGTTTTGTTGATGTTAGATGGAAGTGTTTATTGCTTTAGTTGTAAGACGTTTCCTACAGTACTGGCTGTCATTAAAGGTATATCAATAATCGCCGGTTAAACTTAAGAATTGGTGTTGTCGGTTATCGTAAAAAGATTTAAAGAGAGCCATGGGCTTGGCTGGAAAAGAAAAGAGGCCTTGCTATATTCAAAGTCCTCAGGCGGGCAAAAGACACTCTCATGCTTCGTCAGGGGATATTTTTCGTCATGCCGAAATAACAAGGAGAAGTACCATGGGTAATAAAGTCAATCAGGAACGTTTGGCCTCGGTTCTGGGACGGGCCGTGCTGGACGAAAAATTTGCCAGCGCCTTACACAGTGATCCGGCAGGGGCGGCTAAAAATATTGGCGTGCACTTAAGTACCGACGAGGTCGCAGCGGTTAAAGGTATTGATGCTGCAAAACTGACGGCAGCTTCCTCCAGCATTCGGAACAACCTGGGGATACGCGCGGTATTTGATACACAGAACCAGCAGCAACAAGCGCGCATGGATTAACGGTGGGTGATGCCATTTGGCGTGCCACGAAAGGTGGGCTTTTACGGTGGTACGCCGAATGGCCTTATCAGACTCATGACCTGAAGCGCTCGGGCACGGAGTGAATGATTCATGTCTGTCACCTTGGCTCCAATGAATGACGCGGACTTTGTGACGTTCGCCGAAAGAGCCCTTGCTGAATATGGCGACGGGATGGTCGCCGCCGGCGAGTGGGGCCAGGAGGAGGCGCCGCAAAGGGCACGAAGCGTCTTCGAGCAATTGTTGCCGCAAGGGCGATTGACTGAAAAGAATCAACTTTGGGTGATCCAGGATCAAGCGCGGCGTATCGGTGAATTATGGGTTGCCGAACGACACGCTGGCGCCGGTCGGATCGCCTTCATTCTGGATATTTACATTGACCCCGGCGAGCGCCGCCAGGGTTATGCAAAACAGTCGCTGCTGGCCCTGGAGTCATGGGCGAGCCAGGCGGGATGCAGGGAAGTGCGGTTGCATGTCTTTGGTCGCAACGATGCGGCGCGTCGTCTTTATGAACAACTGGGTTATGGCATTGCCAGTCTGACAATGGCGAAGCCGTTGCCGCCAACCTAAGGGAAGGTTGAGAAATGGACATCGGTAACAGTGGTCAACGTGAGCTATCGGTCGAGGATTTATTTCAGGGCACGACCTTCCTTGCGGATTCGGAGCCTTCGCGATTTGAAGTCTTGCTGGAGCGTGTCAGTCGAAATCGATACACCAGCTTTGTTGCGCTGTACACCGAACTTTTTCAGTTGTTTCCCAACGCTCCGCATCTGGCAGAGTTTTTCGAGCAGGCATTTAATCTTATCGTTCCGCCGACCCGTGAACAGCGCTTGATTATTAATGATCCGGTGTTTCAAGTGTGGAATGTGCTGACGGCTCATTATGCCAATCTGGTCATTACGAAAAAGACAGAGGACAGGAGTGAGCTGGAAAAAATGCTATTCGAATTTCCACAGATGTTAGTGCGCGTTAAAGCATCCGACAGTTCCCGCGTGAATCATTATTGCCCCCCAGTGCATCGGTTCGATGTCGATCCGTTGGTAGCGATAGTGATGCCGCCCAGCTATGAGTTTCCGGAAGATGAAGCCGTTCGTAAACAGTTGGAGCGTAGCGGTTACTCCGTACGGTTTTTTTGCGATGTGGTGAACATTGCCCTGTTGCGCATAGAGCACACTTGGCCCGCCTGCCGCGAACAAATCAAAAAACTGGTCAAGTCGATTTTTTATTTACCCGATGGTTCATTTCGAAGCTGTTCGGCGTCCCGCTTCACCGGAATCATTCTGTTGTCGAGCCGGGATGATTCGATACTCGATCTGGAAGAGTCGCTGGTGCATGAGGCCACTCATCAGTTGCTCTATCACATTGTCGAGGCGTGCCCGGTCGTTAAGGAAGAAACCTCGCGGGAGCCGCTGTACACCTTGCCGTGGTCGGGACAGAAGCGTGACTTTTATGGCTACTTCCACGCGTTTTACGTGTACATCGCGTTGGTCAAATACCTGGGGCGGGTTCGTTCGCGTTCGACCGATGAGCTGCAACGGGCGCAAAACCGTCTGTTGTACATTCTGCGAGGCTTGATCAAGGCATTGCCGGACTTCGAGGCCAGCACTGAATTCACCCCCCAAGGACGTCAACTTCTGGAAAACCTCGCCAAAGAGGTCAGAACACTGGAAAACCAATATGCCGGGCTGTTGGCGATATCGGGGACTGATACTGAGCAACAACGCTTGCTGGGTCTGACCGCCTGAAGCCGGGGAGGCTCACATGGGGATGTTTGATGCCTCGTCCTATCCCGAGGCCGGAGTAGGGCTGGAATACCATTTGCCACGGCACAGGGCGCAGGCTGACCGGTCGGAGGAAGGACTCGACCCGACTGTCGAGCGAATTCTCGCGGAGGGCCTGCCGCATTTCGATTACGTCGAGTTTCAGCCGACCCACTGCATTCTTCAGCCTCGTTTACTTGACGTCAGCGCTAACGTACCGAGCCTGCTGCATTCGTCCAGTTTGTCACTGGGCAGCGTGGGCATCGCGATGGATCGCGAGTTTCTGCACATGACGCGGCGACTGTGCGACAAAACCCGCTCGCCATGGCTGGCCGAGCATATTTCCTGGTCGCGTTTCCACGGTGGCGACACGCAGCACTTCATTTTGCCGACCCTGGCCCAAGAGGTGGCGGACACGGTGGTGGCCAATGCCATCGAATTGCGCGAGCTCACGGCAACGCTGCTGGTGCTGGAAAACGCACCGCGGTTGTTTTCATTGCCGGGCGCACAAGAGCAGTCCGAAGGCGAGTTCATTTCCAGTGTGGTGGAGCGCAGCGGTTCGGGCTTTCTGCTGGACCTCGACAGTGCGATGGCGACCGCCAGAACCCAGGGTTACGACCTGAACGACTATTTGCGTTCGTTGCCGCTGGACCGGCTGATTGAAATTCACACCGGCCATCCGCGGCGGGATTGGGACATTTTACGTGAATTGTTTAGGTCATCCCCGGTGAAAGCGATCACCCTGGAGTGGGATATTTCGCGCAAAACCGATGACGCGGAACTGTTGACCTTGATCAAGGCCATCAAGTCCTTGAGGCCCAAGGCTCTGTTCTGGCAGGGGCTTGATCAACAGGGTGATCAACAGACGCCGTCGGAAGGTGCGCAGACCCTGCTGAAACTCCGGGAAAGCACTTGGCTCAGCGTTGGTTCGGCATCGTTTTTTATCCGGGACCGGCAGCAGGACCTGAGCCTGGAGTTTGACGTGTCGTTGCTGCCGTTACTGCGCCACTTCCTGAGCCCGCAGACGCTGGAGAGCGCCTTGTTGCTGCCGGGGGTTTTGCAGAGTCCTGCGCAGGACGACAACCTGGCGTTCCTGAGAACGCTGGTCAGCCACGGTGTTTTGCTGCCCGTCGCCAATCAATCGGACAGCGCCCCGACCGAGGAGAATAAACATCCGCTCAACCTGTGGACCCGCTGGGACGCGGCGCTGGAGTTTTACCTGAGTACCCGGACCGGCTCGCACACGCCCTACATCAGCGTTGCCGAGCTGGAAACGGAGCTGGAGCAAAAGGCCTCGACGCGACGCCAGCCGTCGGCGTTCAAGGACTATTGGTCGCATCCGTTCATTGCCCTGGAAAACCCGCTGCTGCCTGCCTGCGCGATCGCTCAGCCGACGCTGCTGGACTCACTGTGCAATCGCCGCACGTCGCGAACCTTCAGTGATCAGCCGTTGAGTTCGGCGCAGCTGTCTTTGTTGCTCTATTACACCTGGGGCGCGACGGTCATGGAGCACAACCGCATGGGCGACTACTTCCTGAAGAAGACCTCGCCGGCCGGCGGTTCGCTGCAGGGCACCGAGGTGTATGCGGTGCTGATGAATGTGCAAGGTTTCGAGCGGGGTCTTTACCACTATTCGGTACGTCGCCACGGGCTGGAGCTGCTTTCCCTGGAAGATCCGCGGGCCTGGATCAGCGAGGCCTGTGGCGGTCAGACATGGATCAAGGATGCGGCAGCGGTGTTCGTTTCCACGGCGCGGGTCGAGCGAATGGCCTGGAAATACGAATTCAGCCGCGCATTGCGGGTAGCGCTGATGGATGCCGGGCATCTGAGTCAGACCTTTTCACTGCTGGCCACCGCTCTGGGCCTGGGCAGCTTCACCACTGCGGCGTTACGCGACGAAATGTTCGAAAACCGCTTGGGGCTCGATTATCTGGAGGAGCCGGTGTTTCTGGTCAATGGAGTCGGGGGCTGATACGTAAACACTGCCTTTTTCACGGCCAACAAAAAGCCCACCAAAAGGTGGGCTTCGTGTTTACGGCGCTATCAGAATAACTTCATCTTCGGCGCTTCTTCTTTCAACGGCTCGTTCTTCGCCGTCTGTTCATTCCAGCCACCGCCCAATGCCTTGTACAGATTGACCGCGCTGGTCAGCTGCGCCAGACGGTCGGTGATCAGTGCCTGTTGGGCACTGAACAGCTGACGCTGGGCATCGAGGAAGGTCAGGTTGCTGTCGACACCGATGCGATAACGACGCTCGGCCAGACGGTAGTAGTCCTGGTTGGCGCTGACGAAATCACGCTGAGCCTGCAACTGCTCGGTGTAGGTCTGGCGTGCGGCCAGGCCATCGGCGACTTCCTGGAAGGCCGTTTGAATGGACTTCTCGTAGTTCGCCACGCTGATGTCTTTCTGGATCTTGGAGTAATCCAGGCTGGCGCGCAGACTGCCGGCGTTGAAGATCGGCAGGTTGATTTGCGGCTGGAACAACCAGGTGCCCGAACCACCCTTGAACAGACCGGACAGGTCCGGGCTCAGGGAGCCGGCATTGGCGGTCAGGCTGATGCTCGGGAAGAACGCCGCCCGTGCCGCGCCGATGTTGGCGTTGGCAGCCTTGAGGTTGTATTCGGCCTGGAGGATGTCCGGACGGCGTTGCAGCAAGTCCGACGGCAGGCCGGCCGGCACTTCGCTCAGCAGATCGTCCGACAGAGGCTTGGCCGCTTGCAGATTGCCCGGGATACCGGTGCCGAGCAGCAGCACCAGGCTGTTTTCATCCTGGGCGACCTGACGGGTGTATCTGGCCAGTTGCGCACGGGCGTTCTCCACCGAGGTACGCGACTGGGCCAGATCCAGCGCCGAGGCTACACCCACTTCGTTGCTGCGCGAGGTGAGCTTGTAGCTTTCCTCGAAGGCACCGAGGGTTTCCTGGGTCAGCTTCAGCAGTTCCTTGTCGGCCTGCCAGGTCAGGTAGGCATTGGCCACGCTGGCCACCAGACTGATCTGCGTGCTGCGGCGCGCTTCTTCAGTGGCGAAGTACTTCTGCAGGGCTGCTTCGCTCAGGCTGCGCACCCGACCGAACAGGTCGAGTTCATAGGCGCTGATACCGACGGTGGCCGAGTAGGAGCTGCTGATGGCCGCGTTACCGGATTGTGAGGAGCGTGCCGGAACCCGCTGACGACTGCCGCTGCCGGTGGCCGAAACCGCCGGGAACAGGTCGGCGCGCTGGATGCGGTATTGAGCCGCATAAGCGTCGATGTTCAGCGCCGCGACGCGCAGGTCACGGTTGTTCTCCAGCGCGGTCTGAATCACCTGTTGCAGCGCAGGGTCGTGGAAAAACTGCTTCCAGCCCTGTTCGGCGGCGGCCTGGTTGGGCGCCTGGGCCGGCGAATATGCCGGGCCTTGCGGGTATTGGCCCGCCACCGGAGCTTCAGGCCGCTGATAATCGGGTATCAGTGAGCAGCCACTTAGCACGATAGCCGTGACTGCCAGGGAGAGTAGCGACTTGCTCATTAGCCAGCCTCTTGAGAAGTTTCAATGGCGTCATCCTGGTCGGCGACTTTGCGCTGGCCCATGGACGACACGGTGACGAAGAACAACGGAACCCAGAAGATCGCCAGGATTGTGGCCGTTAGCATACCGCCAATCACCCCGGTACCGATCGCATGTTGGCTACCCGAACCTGCGCCCGTGGAAATGGCCAGCGGTACCACGCCGAGCACGAATGCGAGCGAGGTCATGATGATCGGTCGCAGACGCATCCGGCAGGCTTCGATCGCTGCATCGCGCAGGCTACGCCCTTGCTCATGCAGTTCCTTGGCGAACTCGACGATCAGAATGGCGTTTTTCGCCGCCAGGCCGATGGTGGTCAACAGTCCCACCTGGAAGTACACGTCGTTGGACAGGCCGCGCAGGCTGGTTGCCATCAGCGCACCGATGATCCCCAGCGGCACGACCAGCATGACCGCGATCGGGATCGACCAGCTTTCATACAACGCGGCCAGACACAGGAACACCATCAGCAGCGACAAGGCGTACAGCGCTGGCGCTTGCGAGCCGGACAGACGTTCCTCGTACGACAGGCCGGTCCAGGAAATACCGACACCAGCCGGCAGTTTCTTGGCCAGGGCTTCGACTTCGGCCATGGCTTCACCGGTGGAATAGCCGGGCGCCGGGGCACCGAGGATTTCCATCGCTTCCACGCCGTTGTAACGGGCCAGTTTCGGCGAACCGTAGATCCATTCACCCCTGGCGAACGCCGAGAACGGAACCATGGTGCCGGCGCTGTTGCGCACGTACCACTTCTTCAGGTCTTCAGGGCTCATGCGAGCGCCGGGCAGGCCTTGCACGTAAACCTTCTTCACACGACCGCGGTCGATGAAGTCGTTCACATAGCTACTGCCCAGGGCAATCGACAGAGTGTTGTTGATGTCGGTGAGGGTCACGCCCAGGGCGCTGGCTTTCTCATCGTCGATTTCCAGCTGGTATTGCGGCTCGTCATTCAGGCCGTTCGGACGGACTTGCGACAGGACCTTGCTTTGCGCCGCCATGCCGAGGAACTGGTTGCGGGCTTCCATCAGCTTGTTGTGACCGATACCGGCGCGGTCCTGAAGGAACACATCGAAACCGGTGGCGTTACCCAGTTCCAGTACCGCTGGTGGCGCGAAGGCAAACACCATGGCATCGCGGAAGGTAAAGAAGTGCTGTTGGGCACGGGCCGCCAGTTTGAACACGCTGTTGTCGGCGTTACGTTCGTCCCACGGTTTGAGCATGATGAACGCCATGCCCGAACTCTGGCCACGGCCGGCGAAGTTGAAGCCGGTCACGGTGAACACCGAGGCCACCGCATCGCCTTCACCGCCATCCTTGCTCGGACGCAGCAGGAACTCGCGCATTTCATCCACGACCACTTGCGTGCGCTGGGAGGTGGAACCGGCCGGGGTTTGCACCTGAGCAAACAGTACACCCTGGTCTTCTTCCGGCAGGAACGCCGTTGGAATGCGGGTGAACAGCCAGATCATGCCGACCAGGATGATCAGGTACGCCAGCAGGTACGGAGCCTTGTACGCGAGCATATTGCCGACGCCGCGCTCGTAGCTTTTGACGCCACGGTCGAAGTTGCGGTTGAACCAGCCGAAGAAGCCGCGTTTCGGTGTGCCGTGCTCGCCTTTCGGAATCGCCTTGAGCATGGTGGCGCAGAGCGCCGGGGTGAAGATCAACGCAACCATCACCGACAAGGCCATGGCCGAAACGATGGTGATCGAGAACTGCTTGTAGATCACACCGGTGGAGCCACTGAAGAACGCCATCGGCAGCAGTACCGCCGACAGCACCAGGGCAATACCGACCAGTGCACCCTGGATCTGCCCCATGGATTTCTTGGTGGCCTCCTTGGGCGACAGGCCTTCTTCGCTCATGACCCGTTCGACGTTTTCCACCACGACGATGGCATCGTCCACCAGCAAGCCGATGGCCAGCACCATACCGAACATGGTCAGGGTGTTGATGCTGAAGCCGAACGCCGCGAGGATCCCGAACGTACCCAGCAATACCACCGGCACGGTCATCGTGGTGATGACGGTGGCGCGGAAGTTTTGCAGGAACAGGAACATCACCAGGAACACCAGCACGATCGCTTCGACCAGGGTTTCAACCACACCCTTGATCGACTCGGTCACCACCGGAGTGGTGTCGTACGGGAACACCACTTCCATCCCTTGCGGGAAGAACGGTTTCAGGTCGTTGATGGTTTTGCGCAGGGCCTTGGCGGTATCGAGGGCGTTGGCACCGTTGGCCAGTTTCACCGCCAGACCGGAAGCCGGGCTGCCGTTGAACTGGGCGCTGACGCTGTAGTTCTCGCCGCCCAGGCCTACTTCGGCGACGTCTTTGAGGCGGACCTGCGAGCCGTCCTTGTTGACCTTAAGCAGGATTTCCTTGAACTGCTCGGCGGTCTGCAGGCGGGTCTTGCCGATGATCGTAGCGTTCAGTTGCTGGCCGGGCAGGGCAGGCAAGCCACCAAGTTGACCGGACGAGACCTGGACGTTCTGCGCCGCGATGGCGGTTTTCACGTCCACCGGGGTCAGGTTGAAGTTGTTCAACCTGGCCGGGTCGAGCCAGATCCGCATCGCGTACTGGGCACCGAAGACCTGGAAGTCACCGACACCGGCGGTCCGCGAGATCGGGTCCTGCATGTTCGACACGATGTAGTTGGACAGGTCGTCCTTGGTCATGCTGCCGTCGCGCGACACCACGCCGATGACCATCAGGAAGTTTTTCACCGACTTGGTCACGCGGATACCCTGCTGCTGCACTTCTTGCGGCAGCAGCGGGGTGGCCAGGTTCAGTTTGTTCTGGACCTGAACCTGGGCGGTATCGGAGCTGGTGCCCTGCTCGAAGGTCGCGGTAATGGTCATGCTGCCGTCGGAGTTACTTTCCGAGGAGACATAACGCAGGTTGTCGATACCGTTGAGCTGTTGCTCGATCACCTGCACCACGGTGTCTTGCACGGTTTGTGCAGACGCGCCCGGGTAAGTCACAGAGATCGCAATGGCCGGAGGCGCAATGCTCGGGTATTGGTTGATCGGCAGTTTGAGGATCGATAAAGCCCCGACCAGCATGATCACCAGGGCAATTACCCAGGCGAAAATCGGACGGTCGATAAAAAATTTCGACATGGTTTACTCCCCTTTGCCGCCGACAGCGGTATTAGCGGCCTGTGCGGGGATCGGGCTCTTTTTGGCGCCAACGTTGGTGGCTTCAGTGGCCTTGACTTCAACGCCAGGTCTGACGAATTGCAGCCCTTCGGTGATCAGGCGATCGCCTGCCTTCAGACCGTCTTCAACCAGCCATTGGTTGCCGACAGTACGGCTGGCCTTGAGCTGACGCAGTTCAACTTTGTTGTCTGGGCCGACGACCAGCGCGGTCGGGGTGCCTTTGAGGTCGCGGGTCACGCCTTGTTGCGGCGCCAGAATCGCCGCGCTGTTCACGCCGGATTGCAACTGAGCGTGAACGAACATGCCCGGCAGCAGGGTGTGATCAGGGTTCGGGAACACCGCGCGCAAAGTCACGGAACCGGTGGTCTGGTCAACCGAGACTTCGGAAAACTCGAGCTTGCCGTCCACGGCGTACTGGCTGCCGTCTTCCAGAGTCAGCTTGACCGCAGCGGCGTTGTCGCCCGCCTTTTGCAGGCGACCGCTTTCCAGTTCGCGGCGCAGCTCAAGCAGCTCCACCGAGGACTGGGTCACGTCGACGTAGATCGGGTCCAGCTGCTGGATGACGGCCATGGCGTCAGTCTGGCCGCTGCTGACCAGCGCGCCTTCCGTCACCGACGAACGACCGATGCGACCGGAGATCGGTGCGTAAACCTTGGTGTAGCGCACGTTGATCTGGGCGGTCTGCAGGGACGCTTCCGATTGCAGGCGGTTGGCCAGCGCCGTGTCGTATTCCTGACGGCTGACGGCCTGTTCGTCGACCAGTTGCTTGTAGCGGTCGGAGATCGACTTGGTCGAACGCAGGTTGGCTTCGGCGCTTTTCAGGGTCGCGTCATAGACCGACGGGTCGATCTGATACAGCTGCTGACCGGCCTTGACGTCGCCGCCTTCCTTGAACAGTCGTTTGAGAATGATGCCGTTGACCTGTGGGCGAACTTCGGCAATGCGGAACGCACTGGTGCGCCCCGGAAGTTCGGACGTCAGGGTGAAGGCTTGTGGTTGCAGGGTTACGACGCCGACCTGAGGGGCTGGTGCGGCAGGTGCCGCCTCTTCCTTTTTACATCCGCTGAGCAGCGATGCCAGGGCGACGGCAGTAACCAGAGCGGTAACAGCTGGCTTGAGTTGCATGAAGATCCTCGGGTCAGGCGCGCAAATTGCGCACAAGAAATGTGGAAGGGTAAAAAAATTCTACCGGGTGGATAAGTAGCTTGCTAAGGAATATACTTACGTTCATGGTTGTTTGTAAATACCTTGGCGGTGTACCCACACCGTTACAAAAGCCGTCCAAAGATTTGAATTGTAGGCCTGAGACGAAGCCCGAAAACGCTCGCCCCACTTTTATTCAGCGGATGTTCAGACATCGCTGAGGCACCCTGATTGAGGTTTTACTGCCATGGTCCGTCGCACCAAAGAGGAAGCTCAAGAAACCCGAAGCCAGATACTCGAAGCGGCAGAAAAAGCCTTTTTCGAACGGGGCGTGGCACGCACGACGCTGGCGGATATCGCTACCCTGGCCGGGGTGACTCGCGGGGCCATCTACTGGCATTTCAGTAACAAGGCGGATCTGCTGCAGGCGATGCTCGATACCTTGCATGAGCCGCTGAATGAAATGGCCAAGGCCAGTGAAAGCGAAGATGAACTCGACCCGCTGGGCTGCATGCGCAAGTTGCTGATTCATTTGTTTCATCAAGTTGCACTGGACCCGAAAACCCGACGCATCAACGAGATTCTGTTTCATAAGTGCGAATTCACCGATGAAATGTGCGATCTGCGCCAGCAGCGCCAAACGGCCAGTCTCGATTGCAATGTGCGAATCGCGCTGGCCCTGAGTAATGCGGTGAATCGCGGGCAATTGCCGGAAGACCTCGACACTGCCCGCGCAGCCATCAGCCTGCATGCGTACATCGATGGCATCCTGTATCAGTGGCTGCTGGCTCCCGACAGTTTTCAACTGCACACCGAAGCCGAGCGTTGGGTCGATACAGGATTGGATATGCTGCGCTTGAGTCCCAGTCTGCGCAATTGAAACAAAATGCGTAACTGGATCCGTTTGTGTCAATTCTCGAAGCGGGGGAATGTCCCTGCTTCGCTCACCTTTGTGTAATGGGGTGCTTTTATATACGTACGCTCATCAGGTTGATAGGTAGCGAGCTACGTATTTTGTAGGGATTTTGTGTCGCGTGTGTGAATGAATGTGAAGACCCCGGGTTACAAGGGGGCAATAGCGCAAATACTGACTAGATCTTCCATACGCAAAAGCCCCGGCTCTTTCGAGTCGGGGCTTTTGCATTTCAACGGTTGAGGCTTACAGCGCCGGATAGTCGATATAACCAACCGGGCCCTTGCCGTAGAACAGTTCCGGACGCGGCTCGTTCAACGGCGCATCGGCCTTCAAGCGCGCCGGCAGGTCCGGGTTGGCGATAAACGGTACGCCGAAAGCCACCGCGTCGGCCTTGCCGCTGGCCAGCCACTCGTTGGCGCTGTCCTTGGTGAAGCGTTCGTTGGCGATGTACGGACCGCCGAAGGCTTCTTTCAGTTGTGGGCCGAGGCTGTCGGCGCCTTCTTTTTCGCGCGAGCAGATGAACGCGATACCGCGTTTGCCCAGTTCGCGGGCGACATAGGTGAAGGTTTCGGCCAGGTTGTCGTCGCCCATGTCATGGGAATCGGCGCGCGGTGCCAGGTGCACGCCGACGCGGCCAGCGCCCCAGACTTCGATCGCGGCGTCAGTCACTTCCAGCAACAGGCGCGCACGGTTTTCCAGGGAGCCGCCATAGTTGTCGGTGCGCTGGTTGGTGCTGCTTTGCAGGAACTGGTCGAGCAGGTAACCGTTGGCGCCGTGGATTTCCACGCCGTCGAAACCGGCGGCCTTGGCATTCTCGGCACCCACGCGGTAAGCGTCGACGATGTCGGCGATTTCAGCGGTTTCCAGGGCGCGCGGGGTTGGGTAGTCGGCCAATGGACGAACCAGGCTGACATGGCCTTTAGGCTGGATGGCACTTGGTGCGACCGGCGCTTCGCCGTTCAGGTACAAAGGGTGGGAAACCCGACCCACGTGCCACAGTTGCAGGAAGATTTTGCCGCCCGCGCCGTGGATCGCTTTGGTCACGTTGCTCCAGCCGCGCACCTGGTCGTTGGACCAGATACCGGGCGTGTCCGGGTAACCGACGCCCATCGGCGTGACCGACGTGGCCTCGCTGAGAATCAGGCCGGCAGAAGCGCGCTGCACGTAGTACTCGGCCATCAGCGCGTTCGGCACACGACCTTCGTCGGCGCGGCAGCGGGTCAGCGGTGCCATGATGATGCGGTTGGCCAACTCGAGGTCGCCCAGTTTGATCGGATCGAAAATAGTCGTCATTGAATAGCTCTCTTTTAGCGATCAGTTAGTAGCGGGGCCAGTTCGGCATCGCCGCTCTGACGGAAAGTAATCAGGGTCACCAGCAGGGCGAGCACCGCCAGTGCGGCGGCCGCGAGTGGCACGCGGGTCAGGCCGAAGCCGTGGGCGATGACGCTGCCGCCGACCCAGGCACCGAGTGCGTTGCCGACGTTGAAGGCGCCGATGTTCAGGGTCGACACCAGGTTCGGAGCAGCCTTGCCGAAGGTCACCACGTTGACTTGCAGTGCCGGCACGGCGGCAAAGCACGCGGTGGCCCAGAGGAACAAGGTGATTTCGGTCGGGATCACAGCGACGCTGGTCCAGGTCAGCACGGTGGAGACCAACGCCATGGTGATGAACACGCCGATCAGCGTCGCAGCCATGCCTTTGTCAGCCAGCTTGCCGCCGATGATGTTGCCGACCGTCAGGCCCAGGCCAATGAGCACCAGGGTCCAGGTCACGCCGCGTGGCGAGACACCGGTGACTTCGCCCAGCAGCGGCGCGACATAGGTGAACAAGGTGAAGACCGACGCGGCGAACAGGGCGGTCATGCTCAACGACAACCAGATACCGGCACCCTTGAGGGCGCGCAGTTCGGCGCGCATGTCGAGTTTTTCTTCATCGCGCTTGGCTGGCAGGAAGCGGATCAGGCCGATCAGCGCAATCACACCAATCACGGTCACCGCCCAGAAGGTCGAACGCCAGCCAGCTTCCTGACCGAGCGCGGTGCCCAGTGGTACGCCGAGGACGTTGGCCAAGGTCAGGCCGGTGAACATCAGGGCTACGGCCGACGCACGTTTGTTGGCCGGTACCAGACCTGCCGCCACTACCGAACCGATGCCGAAGAAAGCGCCGTGGCACAGGGCCGTGACCACTCGGGCAAACATCAGGACGTTGTAGTCACTGGCCAGGGCGCAGAGCAGGTTGCCGATGATGAAAATCCCCATCAACGCTACCAATGCGGCCTTGCGCGGCAGCCTGGCGGTGGCCAGTGCCATGAACGGCGCGCCGATGGCCACGCCCAGGGCGTAACCGGTCACCAGCCAGCCGGCGCCGGGGATCGACACGCCGAGGTCCGCCGCCACATCGGGCAGCAAGCCCATGATGACGAACTCGGTGGTGCCGATGGCGAAGGCGCTCAAGGCCAGAATGAGTAGTGAGAGGGGCATTATCAGTTCCTTGTCGGAGCGCTGAGCTCTTTGACGATGGCGTCGAGGAACGCCTGAATCACGTCCTCGTTGCGTTTGAAGAAGTGCCATTGGCCGGCTTTCTGGCTGCTGATCAGTCCCGCCCGTTGCAAGGTCGCCAGGTGAGCGGACACGGTCGACTGCGACAGGCCGCAGCGTTGATCTATCTGTCCGGCGCAAATGCCGTATTCATGGTTGTGGATCTGTTCCGGGAACTGGACCTTGGGGTCTTTCAGCCAGATGAGGATGTCTCGGCGTACTGGGTGTGCCAGGGCTTTTATTATTTCGTCGAGGTCGATGGTCATGGGTTTGGGCTCGTGATGAGTAAAACGCTATATCGCGATGAGGCGAACTTTAAATCGGTATTTCGCGATATACCAATATGATTTTGCTCTGATGAACGCACAAATCGGTATATCGGGTTATAACGATATGATGTTTGTAACGACAAGTATGGGCGGTGCTAAGCTGCGCCCATGAACTATCTCGCACATCTGCACCTCGGTGGCCAGCGCCCCGGTCAAATGCTCGGCAGTCTGTATGGCGATTTCGTCAAGGGACGGCTGCAAGGGCAGTTCGATCCGGAGATCGAAGCGGCCATCCAGTTGCATCGCAGCATTGACGTGTTTACCGATCGCCATCCGTTGGTGGACATCGCCTTGTCGCGCTTTTCCATCACGCGCAGGCGTTACGCCGGAATCGTGCTCGATGTGTTTTTCGACCACTGCCTGGCGCGGGACTGGGTACTGTACGCCGACCGTCCGCTGGGGCAATTCACCTCGGATGTTTACCGGGTGCTGCTGGCCGAGCCGCAGCTGCCGGAGCGCCTGGCGAAGATTGCGCCGCACATGGTGGCCAATGACTGGTTGGGGGCTTATCAGGAATTCGAAGTGCTTGAGCAGGTGCTGCGGGGGATTTCACGGCGACTGACGCGGCCCGAGGAACTGGCTGCAGCGATGCAGGAGTTGCGGCGGTTGTATGAGCCGTTGAGCGAAGATTTCCGGTTGTTCTATCCGCAGCTTCAGGATTTTGTGGCGCGTCGAGCGTAGAAAAGATCGCAGCCTTCGGCAGCTCCTACAGACGTACGCCATTCCAGTGTAGGAGCTGCCGAAGGCTGCGATCTTTTTCTATCAGGCAGCGATCAACTCGCCGACACGCCGTGGCTCGGCAGGTTTCGCGACTTCACCAAACAACGCCTTCTGCACCGCCTGCTGTGCCTCGAATGCCAGCGCCGCACGTTCCCGGTCCTGGCACTCGATCGGTTTAAGCAGGTGAATCTCCACCTCACCCCGATCGTTGGCGAACAAGCGCATCAGGTGCGACAGCAAATCATCATCGCCAATGAACGGTGCCAGGGTGTCCAGCTCGCCATTGCGCAGATAACGAATCGCCACCGGTTGCAGCGCCACTTCGGAATCGATCGCCGCGGACAGCAAACGACCGTGGAAGGTACGCAGCGAACGGCCATCGGTGGTGGTGCCTTCCGGGAACATCAGCAACGGGTGTTCCTGTTCAAGATGGCGAGTCATCTGTTTGCGGATCAACTGACTGTCGCCTGAACCTCGGCGAATGAACAGGCTGCCTGCCTTGGCCGCCAGCCAGCCCGCCACCGGCCAGGTGCGCACTTCGGCCTTGGACAGGAACGACAGCGGCGTGAGCATGCCCAGCAGTGGAATGTCGGTCCAGGACACGTGATTGCTGACCCAGAGCATCGGCGCCTTCGGCAATTGACCATGGACGGTCACGCGAAAGGGCAGGGCATTGCTCAGCCGCGCCATGAAAAACCGCGACCAGCGCTGGCGACGGACCATCGAATGGGCAAGCCCCAGTCGTTCGAACACACCGAACACACTGGCCATGCTCAAGCCCAGCGCCACCACCATCAGCACCCGCGCAATTCGCGCGTACACCCGCAAGCGGCTCATTACACAGCCGCCTTGAAGTGCTTGGCGTAACGCGGGCAGAGCTCGTCGCGCTTGAGCAGGATGAACACGTCGGCCACCTGGAAGTCTTCGTCCCAGCACGGCTCGCCGCATATTTTTGCGCCCAGGCGCATGTAGGCCTTGAGCAGCGGCGGCATTTCGGCGATGACGTTCGATGGAATATCCAGCGTCGGCAATGGCTTCTTCGGCTCGGCGCGCAGGTGTTCGGTGCACAGGTAGCGTTCGCGCAGGCGTTGCATGATTGCATGGGCCTGGATGCCGCCGTCCTGCATTGGAATGCTCGCGCACCCCATCAAATAGCTGTAGCCGCCCTGGTTCAGCACTTCGGCCAGTTCACCCCAAAGCACGGCGATGGTGCCGCCGTTGCGGTAGGCCGGGTCGACGCAGGTGCGACCGATTTCCAGGATCGGGCCTTTCAGATGGATCAGGCCATGCAGGCTGAATTCTTCTTCGCTGTAGAACTTGCCCAGGCTGCTGGCGGCCGTGTGGTCGAGCAAACGGGTGGTCGCCACCAGACGCCCGGTGTTCAAGTCACGCACGCCGATGTGGGCGCAGTGAACATCATAGTCATCCATGTCCAGACCCAATTCCGCGCCTTTCAGCCTGGCGTTGAATTCGCCGCTGAACACGTTGAAGCGCAAGGCCTGGGCTTCCTGCAGCGCCTCGGCGCCCACCAGGCGTTCGGCTTGCAGGCGGCGTTCATTGCCGGTGTCGCTGATGCGGGCGATCTGAGTCATTGCGAATCTCCGTACGGGCTGGCCACCCGTCTTGGGTTGCAGCCGATCGACTTTCTTTATGCAGCCGTGTTGTGCAAAGTCAGGCTATGTAGCCCCGGTGTCATCGCCATGAAGCTTTGGTGATGCTTATATGACAGCCTTCGAGGAGCCTCTTATGCCCTGGCAAACCCTGTTGAACCGCAGCGATCGCCTGCCCGCCGACCCAGACCTTGGCGAAGGCTTTGCGACCTTGCTGCACCGGTTGGGCACGGTCACGCCGTTCGAACTGGCGGTGGCCGGCGGACGGCTGATGGCAACGCCGGGGCTGGCGTTTCTGGTGGGTTATCAGGCGGCATTGCGCATGCTCTGGCCGAGCGCGCCGCTGAGCCTCGGTGCGTTGTGCGCGACCGAACAGCGCAGCTTGCGGGTGGCGGACATGCAGACCCGGCTGCGCGATCTGCGCTTGAACGGGCGCAAGGATTTCGTCACCGCCGGCGATGCCGCCGATTGGCTGCTGGTCGCCGCACGCAGTGAAGAGCCAGGCAGCGACCCGCGCCTGAGTCTGGCGGTGGTTTACCCCGGCGAACCGGGCGTGCGTCTGGAAAAACTCGCGCCGATGCCGCTGATGCCGGACATCGGCCACGGCCGGTTGTTTCTCGACAACGCACTGTGCGAATTGCTGGCGGGGGATGGCTGGGACGCTTACGTCAAACCGTTCCGCACCCTGGAAGACATTTATGTGCTGAGCGCGATGACCGCGTGGCTGTTCGGCATTGGCCAGGACAACGACTGGCCGCACACTTTGCAACTTCGTTTGCTGGCGCTGCTGGCCGGGTGCGCGGAAGTCAGCCGCCAGGCGCCGAACAATCCGGCCGGGCATGTGTTGCTGGGCGGGTTATTTGCGCAATTCGACGGGCTCAAGGCTGAAGTGAATCAGGCCATGACCGATGGCCCGCCGCAATGGGCGGCGATGTGGCAGCGCGATCAGGCCGTGATGGATCTGGCGGCAGGAGCGCGGGGCAAGCGGTTGGCCAAGGCGTTGGCGGGATCTTCACTGGGTTGACGGGCCTCGCCGGATTCTGACTTTCACCCGTAGGAGCTGCCGAAGGCTGCGATCTTTTGATCTTCAGCGGTTTCGAAAAGATCAAGATCAAAAGATCGCAGCCTTCGGCAGCTCCTACAGTGACCGCATATAGCGTGAGACTGTCATGTATTTCGACTAGCGTGAGCAAATCTGTCTCCCGAGCCCCCTCCATGTTCAAAGGCTTGTCCCTGATTTTCATCCTGCTGCTCAGCCTCACAGCCCAGGCCGAAAACTGGCCGGCCGAGCAATGGACTCCCGGCCCGACAGTCACCGGCCCAGCCCTTCAAGCCCTGGAGAACTACGCTTTCCCACCCCGCAACGACACCACCCGCGAGGGCATCCGCACCAATGCCTTGCTGGTGATCCGTGACGGCCAACTGGTCTACGAGCGCTACGCCGGCCCGACCCGCGCCGACACCCCGCACCTGACCTGGTCGATCAGCAAAAGCCTGATGGCCACGGTGCTCGGTGTGGCCTATGGCGAAGGCCTGTTCAACTTGCAGGACCCGGCGGTGCAGTTCTATCCACCGCTGGAAAAACACCCCGCCATGACCATGGCCGACTTGCTGCACTGGGCCTCGGGCCTGGATTGGCAGGAAGACTATGAGTACGCACCGTTGAAGTCCTCGGTGGTGGCCATGCTCTACACCCGAGGTCATCGCGACATGGCCGCGTTTACCGCCGACCACGACGCGTACGCCAGGCCCGGTCAGGCCTTCCGCTACTCCAGTGGCGACAGCAACCTGCTTTCCGCTGCGTTGAAAAACATCGTCGGCCCCGCCCGTTATCCGGATTATCCGTGGACCGCGTTGTTCGAGCCCTTGGGCATTCGCGGCGCGGTTTGGGAAGCGGATGCCACGGGGACGTTTGTCGCATCGTCCTATGCCTACCTCACCGCCCGGGACCTGGCACGCGTCGGCCTGTTGATGGCGCGCGACGGTCGCTGGCGCGAACGGCAACTGCTGCCCAAGGACTGGGTCGACTTCAGTCGTGAGCCGTTCGCCCACTACCGAGCCAACCAGGATGAAGCGGTGCCCGGCGGCCATTGGTGGCTCAATCGCGCGGTGGACGGTGCGGCACAACCCTGGCCCGATGCGCCCGCCGACACCTTCGCCGCGCTGGGTCATTGGGGCCAGGCGATGTACGTGATTCCCAGCGAAAAGCTGGTGATCGTCCGCTACGGTGATGATCGCGACGGACGTTATCGGCACAACGAACTGCTCAAACTCGCGCTCAAGGCGTTTGCCATGAAGGTGCAGCCATGAGCCGTCGCAGTTTTATTCGCCGTCGGCCATTCAGCACGTTGTTGCTGGTGCTGCTGATCGCTTTGCTCGGTTGGGGCTGGCAGGAACGCGTGGCGTTGTGGGCTTTTCCCGACATCATCAGCGCTTACACCGCCAAGGAATATTGCTCGTGCCGCTATGTGATGAATAATCCGGCGGAGTATTGCCAGGGTTATGTGAAGCAGTATTTGCCTACCAGCGGTTTCGTCGATGACGCCGCCAGCAAGCGGGTGACGGTCGGCGGTATGGGGCGCAGCAACCGCGCCGCTTGGGTTGGTGAACGCCAGGGATGTCGGTTGATCCCTTGAAAAGATCGCAGCCCATGTAGCAGCTGCCGAAGGCTGCGTTCGGCGGCGCAGCCGTCGCCAGGACCGGTCACCGCTATCTATTTGAAACACCACAATGCATGGTTTTACGACGGCTTCGCCGCCGAACGCAGCCTTCGGCAGCTGCTACAGGTTTGCAACTGACTCGCGGACAGTTAAGGTTCGCTCAGGTTTATCTGCCCCCGAGTTTCTATGTTCAAGCGGTCCATCTTCAACCCCTTGGCTTTCCTGCTACTGGCCGGTGCCACTATGTCGGCCCAGGCCAATTGGTATCTGGACGGCGAGTCCTCGCGGCTATCGTTCATCAGCACCAAAAACGCCAACATCTCCGAAGTGCAGCGCTTTCTGGTGCTGCATGGCAAGGTCGACCCCAAGGGGCTGGCCGAGGTGGAAGTCGAGCTGGAGTCGGTCAACAGCGGCATTCCGCTGCGTGACGAGCGCATGCGCAAGGAGCTGTTCGAGATCCAGACGTTTCCCGAAGCACTGATTACTACGCAGATCGACCTGCGGCCAATCAACGATCTGGCGCCCGGTGCGCAACTGGAGTTGCGCTTGCCGGTGACCGTCAACCTGCATGGCAAACAACACCAATACAACGCCGAACTGCTGGCGACCCGTCTCGATGACCGGCGCTTTCAAGTGGTGACCCTCGAGCCTTTGGTGATCAACGCCGAGGATTTCGACCTGGCCCCGGGCCTGGAAAGCTTGCGCAAGCTCGCCGGTTTGTCGGCCATCAGTCTGTCGGTGCCGGTGGGTGCGGTGCTGATTTTTACGGCGCGCTGAAATGCGTGGCGCAATTTTTCCGTGGCGCGAAGGCAATCGCTTTGAACTGCTGATCGACGGCCCGCAGTTTTTCCCGCGCATGCTGGTGGCGATTGCCCGCGCCGAAGAACAAGTCGAACTGGAGCTGTACCTGGTGGAGGCGGGGGCCTGCGCCGAGGCCATGGTTCAGGCGCTGGTCCAGGCGGCCGAACGCGGCGTGCGGGTGCGCTGCCTGTTCGATGACTATGGCAGCCTGGCCTTCACCCTGACCTTGCGTCAGCGCCTGATGGCCGCCGGTGTCGAGTTGCGTTTCTACAATCGCCTGAGCTGGCGGCGCTGGGTGGGCAACTTCTATCGCGATCACCGCAAGTTGCTGCTGGTGGATCAGTCCCTGGCGGTCGTCGGCGGCACCGGGGTCACTGATGAGTTCTGGTTACCGGGCGAAGACACCTGCGAATGGCACGAAGTGATGGTGGAAATCACCGGTCCCTTGGTCATTGACTGGCAATTGCTGTTCGACCGCCAATGGATCGCCAACCGCTATCGGCGCGCCTGGAAACCCGTTTCGCACTTCGGTTTACCGCGCCTGCCGCGAGTGCCGGTCATGGGCGAGGGCATGGGCCGGGTTGCTTATGCCGACGCCCGTCAGCATCGGGACATTCTGCAATCGCTGGTTCGCGCACTGAACAGCGGCAAGCGGCGAATCTGGCTGGCCACGCCGTATTTCCTGCCGACCTGGAAAGTCCGCCGCTCGCTGCGTCGGGCGGCGAGTCGTGGCGTCGACGTGCGTCTGCTGCTGACCGGGCCACGCACCGATCACCCGTCGGTGCGCTACGCCGGGCATCGCTACTACCCGCGACTGCTCAGGGCCGGGGTGAAAATCTTCGAATACCAGCCGTGTTTCCTGCACCTGAAAATGGTGTTGATCGACGATTGGGTGAGCATCGGCTCGTGCAACTTCGATCACTGGAATCTGCGCTTCAATCTGGAGGCCAACCTCGAAGCCCTGGACCCTGGGCTGACCCGAGCGGTGGCGGCGAGTTTCGAGAATGACTTTGGCTTGAGCCAGGAAGTCAGCCTCGAAGCGTGGAAGCGCCGACCGTTGTGGCGGCGGGTCAAGCAGAGGGTTTGGGGATGGGTGGATCGGGTGGTGGTGAATCTGCTGGATCGGCGGGGCTGATCGTTCAGATCGTTCCCACGCTCTGCGTGGGAATGCAGCCCGTGACGCTCCGCGTCACTGGACGCTCCGCGTCCCTTGAGGCATTCCCACGCAGAGCGTGGGAACGATCAATTAAGCGGGTTACAGCAACTCAAAGCTCTGCTGCGTCACGTCCTGGGAATCCAGGCCGATCTCCACGTTGAACTTGCCCGGTTCCGCGGCGTACTTGAGCTGGGCGTTGTAGAACTTCAGGTCATCTTCGGTGATGGTGAAGTGCACGACTTTCTGTTCGCCGGCCTTGAGCAGCACTTTCTGGAAGTTCTTCAGTTCCTTGACCGGGCGGATCATCGAACCGGTCACGTCCTGGATGTACAACTGCACCACGGTTTCGCCGTCACGCTTGCCGGTGTTCTTCACCACGACGCTGGCGTCGAGCTTGCCAGTCTTGTTCAGCGTGGTCGACGACAGCGCCATGTCGGTCAGGCTGAACTGGGTGTAGCTCAGGCCGTAGCCGAACGGGAACAGTGGCCCGGTGGTGTCTTCGAAATACTGCGAGGTGTAGTTGCCCGGTTTGCCCGGGGTGAACGGCCGGCCAATGCTCAGGTGGTTGTAGTAGGTCGGAATCTGACCCACCGAACGCGGAACGGTGATCGGCAGCTTGCCCGACGGGTTGTAGTCGCCGAACAGCACGTCAGCGATGGCGTTACCGCCTTCGGTGCCGCTGAACCAGGTTTCCAGTATCGCGTCAGCCTGCTCTTTCTCTTCGAGAATCGACAGCGGACGGCCGTTCATCAATACAAGCACCAGCGGTTTGCCGGTGGCTTTCAACGCCCTGATCAGCTCGCGTTGGTTGCCCGGGATGTTCAGGTCGGTGCGGCTCGACGATTCGTGGGACATGCCACGGGATTCGCCCACCGCAGCCACTACCACATCAGCATCCTTGGCGGCTTTTACCGCTTCATCGATCAACACATTGGCCGGGCGCGGATCATCCACCACTTCCGGTGCATCGAAGTTGAGGAAGTTCAGGTAATCGAGGATTTTCTTGTCGTCGGTGATGTTCGCGCCACGGGCATAGATCAGTGTCGATTGCGCGCCGAGTGCGTGGGTCATGCCGTCGAACAGGGTGACCGATTGCGCGGGACGGCCAGCGGCGGCCCAACTGCCCATCATGTCGATCGGCGCCTTGGCCAGTGGGCCGACCAGGGCGATTTTCGCGGTTTTCTTCAGGGGCAGGGTGTCGCCCTGGTTCTTCAGCAGCACCAGGCTGCGGCGCGCGACATCACGGGCCTCGGCGCGGTGCAGGCGGCTTTCGGCGTAGGTGTCGGCCGGGTCATCCTCGGCCTTGCCGATGCGCAGGTACGGGTCCTTGAACAGGCCCATGTCGTACTTGGCGGCGAGCACTTCGCGCACGGCGTTGTCGATGTCTTTCTGTTCGATTTCACCGGCCTTGAGCAGCCCCGGCAGTTCTTTGCCGTAGAGGGTGTCGTTCATGCTCATGTCGATGCCGGCCTTGATTGCCAGCTTCGCCGCTTCACGACCGTCGCGGGCGACGCCGTGCTTGATCAGCTCGAAAATCGCCCCGTGGTCGCTGACTGCCAGGCCCTTGAAGCCCCATTCCTTGCGCAGCAGGTCGTTCATCAGCCAGGTGTTGGCGGTGGCCGGCACGCCGTTGATCGAGTTCAGCGCAACCATCACCCCGCCGGCACCGGCGTCGATGGCGGCACGGTAGGGCGGCAGGTAGTCCTGG
The DNA here is from genome assembly GCF_000282195.1 of Pseudomonas sp. GM18. Classification (GTDB taxonomy): domain Bacteria; phylum Pseudomonadota; class Gammaproteobacteria; order Pseudomonadales; family Pseudomonadaceae; genus Aquipseudomonas. The sequence goes on along the minus strand of NZ_AKJT01000028.1, from coordinate 43,404 downwards.
TACATCTTGACCGGGCTCATGTCGACGACGTTGTAGTCGCGACCACCCTCGACCGCGCCGTACAAGGCAAAATGCTTGACGCTGGCCATGATGCTGTCGGCCGCGTTCGCACCAGTGCCCTGGAAGGCCTTGACCATCACACCGGCGATTCGCGAAACCAGGTAAGTGTCTTCACCGAAGCCTTCGGACGTACGGCCCCAGCGTGGGTCGCGGGAGATGTCGACCATCGGCGCGAAAGTGATGTCGAGGCTGTCAGCCGCGGCTTCCTGGGCGGCGATGCGCCCGGACCGGCCAATGGCGTCCATGTCCCAGCTCGAGGCCAGGGCCAGGGGAATCGGGAAAATGGTCCGGTGACCGTGGATCACGTCATAGGCGAAGAACATCGGGATCTTCAACCGGCTGCGCATGGCCGCGTCCTGCATCGGACGGTTTTCCGAGCGGGTGATCGAGTTGAAGGTGCCGCCGATATTGCCGGCCGCGATTTCCTTGCGGATCATTTCCCGAGGCATTTCCGGGCCGATGCTGATCAGGCGCAACTGGCCGATCTTTTCATCGAGGGTCATCTGCTTCATCAGGTTGCTGATGAAGGCGTCCTTGTTCTCTATCGGTGCGGGCGTCGTGGCGGCCAATACGGTATGACTGGCCAGGCTGACGAACAGGCCCAGCAAACACAGCTTCTTCATGGATGTTTTTTCTCAAAAGGCCCAAGCGGCAGTGAATACGCGCCGGTCAGCCAAAATGTTGGGAGCGACTATTGTTGTTCGGGCGTTGCTCAGAAAAATGCAGCACACTTCTTACTGTTTTTTCGCTGGGCATCTTTTAGCCCATTGGCTCGCTGCAATCCAGTAGCGGCGCAGATTATGCCCCAAGAGCCGGGGTCAAAGTTCGCCGGTTGTTTTATCAATGTAGTGTGCAAGGGAGCATCAACCAGATGAATGTACGACACCCCTATCGGTCGAGCCTGCTGGTTGCAGCCTTGATGTTGCTGACCACACTGCTGGCCGGTTGCGGCATCAACACGATCCCGACCCTCGACGAACAGGCCAAGGCTGCCTGGGGTCAGGTGCAGAACCAGTATCAGCGCCGCGCCGACTTGATCCCCAATCTGGTGGAAACCGTCAAGGGCTATGCCCAGCACGAACAGGAAACCCTGACGGCGGTGGTCGAGGCCCGGGCCAAGGCGACCTCGATTCAGGTGGATGCCAGCACGCTGGACAATCCGGAAAAACTCAAACAGTTCCAGCAGGCGCAGGATCAGCTGACCGGCGCGCTGAGCCGGTTGATGGTGGTGTCCGAGCGTTATCCGGACCTCAAGGCCAACCAGAACTTCCTGGCGCTGCAATCGCAACTCGAAGGCACCGAGAACCGCATCGCCGTGGCGCGTCGCGACTTCATCCTCGCGGTGCAGAAATACAATACCGAGCTTCGCACCTTCCCCGGTCGCTTGTGGCACACCGTGATGTACAGCGATTTGCCGATCCGCGAAACTTTCGAAGCCACCAGCCCCGGTGCCGAGAAAGCGCCTGAAGTGAAGTTCAAGTAAGCGCCGGACCGGGTTTGAAGTGCCACCAAGGATGAGGTTGCCAATGCGTGTGTTGAAAGTGGGCCTGGTGCTGTTGATCTGGGTGTTTGCCCTGACGGCCCAGGCCGAATTGAAGTTCCCGGAATTGACCGGGCGGGTGGTGGACAACGCCCAAATGATCGAGCCAGCGGTGCGCGAGCAGCTTGTTCAGCAGCTTAATGCCCACGAGAAATCCACCGGCGAGCAGTTGGTGGTGGTCACGTTGCCGGACCTGCAGGGCACCGACATCGCGGATTACGGTTATCAGCTGGGACGCTACTGGGGCATTGGCCAGAAGAACAAGAACAACGGCGCGCTGCTGATTGTCGCGCGTGCCGAGCGAAAATTGCGGATCGAAGTCGGTTATGGCCTGGAAGATCGTCTGACCGATGCGCAGAGTTCGGTGATCATCAATCAGGTGATCACGCCTGCGTTCAAGGCCGGCAACTTCAGCAAGGGCATCAGCGATGGCGTTTCGGCGATGCTGGTGGTGCTGGGGGGCAATCCGCTGGATGAGCCGTCGACGGTGTATGGGGCACGCGGTGATCAGGAAGGAGACTTTGTCTCGCGGCATCCGGGGATTTTCGTGTTCCTGGTGCTGCTGTTCATCCTGACGATCTTCGTCGGCCAGATGTTCGGTATTCTGCCGAGCGGGGGAGGCCGGGGCCGTTCGGGAGGTTTTGGCGGTGGCGGTTTTGGCGGCGGTGGAGGCGGGGGCTTCAGTGGCGGCGGGGGCAGTTTCGGGGGCGGCGGTTCGTCGGGCGGCTGGTGATCACACTGCGGGTAACACAACAACAATAGCGAGCAGGCATTCATAAACATGGCATTACTGACTGAACACGAACAACGCAAAGTCGCCGAGGCGATTGCCCGGGTCGAGCGCGACACTGACGCCGAACTGGTGACGGTGCTGGCGGCCCGCGCCGACGACTATGCGTACATCCCGCTGCTCTGGGCCAGCCTGCTGGCGCTGGTGGTGCCGGGTATCGTGCATTACCTGACCGGTTGGCTGACCATGCACAGTTTGTTGCTGGTGCAATGGCTCAGCTTCATCGTGTTGTGCCTGGTGTTCCGTATTCCGAAAGTCACCACGCGCCTGATCCCGCGCTCGGTCCGTCACTGGCGCGCATCGAACCTGGCGCGTCGGCAGTTCCTGGAGCAAAACCTGCACCACACCGTGGGCAGCACCGGCATGCTGATTTTCGTCTCCGAGGCGGAGCGTTATGTAGAGATCCTGGTGGATGAGGGTATTTCCAAACGGCTGGATAACAAGAACTGGGACGCGATTGTCGCGGCGTTTACGCAGCAGGTGAAACAGGGGCAGACGTTGCAGGGCTTTGTGACGTGCATCGAGGCATGCGGCGAGTTGCTCAAGGTGCATGTGCCGGTGACCCATGTGCGCAATGAATTGCCGAATCGGTTGGTGGTGTTGAACTAAAAACCAGATCCCGGCAATGACGCGTTCTTTGTAGCAGCTGGCGCAGCCTGCGTTCGGCTCGGGCCGCGTTCGGACGAAGCAGTCGCTAATTCGCCTGGATACGGTCTATCTGATACACCGCGTATTTTGATTTTACGACTGCTGCGCAGCCGAACGCAGGCTGCGCCAGCTGCTACGGATCGCACCGTTTGGTAAATAACTGCGTGTCCCGAACGGCCATCCCCCCTAAAATACCCGCCATTCCCCGATTCGCACCGCCCGAGGCCGTTTTTTCCATGTCTGTCACCGCCACTCCCGCCAGCCTCGCGCCGGATCACCACGCCCAATTCATCGACCTGCTGCAAACCAGCCTCGACGCCAACGCCTTCATCAAACTGGTGCTGGCCAAGTACGTCGGTGGTGAAGCGGACTTGCAGCGACTGATCATCAAGCAGCTGACGGTCAAGGATCAGTCGTGCCTGTCCTTCGTCTATCGCTACAAGACCCGCGACATCACCAAGAACCTGCCGATTGCCGAAGGCGTGGCGACCATTGCCGCGCTGTTGCCGGCGTCGTTCAAAAATGCGCATTTACTGTCACTGACCGACGAAGCCCAGCTCGAATACAGCAAAAAGGGCAAATCTTCGCTGTTCAAGAGCAAGCCTCAGCAATTGCGTGAAGTGCCGTCTGCCGAGCACAACCGCGAGAAGAACCGCTTCCTCGACCTGAGCCGGCCGTTCCTCAAAGACCTCGGCGTGACCAACGCGCAGCATGAGCTGATCCCGGCGATGTCGCGCAAGTGGAAGCAGATCAACAAGTTCATCGAAGTCTTCAGCCATGCGCTGACCTCCTCGCCGCTGGCGCTGGACAAACCGGTGCGGGTGGCGGATTTCGGCTCGGGCAAGGGTTACCTGACGTTCGCGATCCATGACTACCTGCGCAACACCCTGAAAGCCGAGGGTGAGGTGACCGGCGTCGAGCTGCGCGAAGACATGGTCACACTGTGCAACAGCGCGGCGGCGAAGCTGGAGCATCCAGGGCTGGTGTTCAAATGCGGTGACGTGCGCAGCGTGGCGCCGAGCGAGCTGGACGTGATGATCGCGTTGCATGCCTGCGACATCGCCACCGACTATGCGATTCACACCGGCATTCGTTCCGGCGCTGCGATCATCATGTGCTCGCCGTGCTGCCACAAGCAGATCCGCCTGCAGATCCAGAGCCCTGCGTTGCTCAAGCCGATGCTGCAATACGGCCTGCACCTGGGCCAGCAGGCGGAAATGGTCACCGACAGTTTGCGTGCATTGTTCCTGGAAGCTTGCGGCTACGAGACCAAGGTGTTCGAGTTCATCTCACTGGACCACACCAACAAGAACAAGATGATTCTGGCGGTCAAACGCGCCGAGCCGGTGGACCCGGCTCAGTTGTTGGTGAAGATTCAGGAACTGAAGGATTTCTACCACATCAGCGAACATTGCCTGGAAACCCTGCTGCGGGCTGACGGGTTCCTGGTCGCTAAGGCTTGAGCTGAACCCCCGCCGGTAACGTGCCCGGTTGCGCCGGGCGCACTGCGGTCTTGCGCCCGAGCATCACCGTCACGATCACCCCGGCTGCAAACAGCCAGGTGATCGGTTCGACGTGCTCACCGAAGAACAACGCCGAAAACGCGATGGTGAAGAAGATCTGCAGCAGCTGGATCTGACTGACCCGGGCAATGCCGCCCATCGCCAGCCCGGCGTACCAGGCAAAGAACCCGATGAACTGCGAAAACAGCGAGACATAACCGAAGGCCCACCAGGTCCTGGCCGAAATCTCGCCTTGATGTTGCAGCGCCAGGTACAACACCGGTCCGATCAACAGCGGCGTCGACAGCACCAGCGCCCAGCAGATCACCTGCCAGCCGCCCATCTCCCTGGCCAACCGGCCGCCTTCGGCATAACCCAACCCGCCCACGGCAATCGCCCCGAGCATCAGCAAGTCCCCGGCCTGAATACTGCCGGCGCCGCTGATCAGCGCATAACCGAGCACCAGCGCACTGCCCAGCGCGGCGCAGGCCCAGAAGGCTTTCGATGGACGCTCATGGGACAGCCACGCGGCATACAGCGCCACGCACAACGGTTGCAAGCCGTTGACCAGTGCGCCGTGGGAGGCAGGCAACGTCTGCATGGCCCAGGCCGACAGCACCGGGAAGCCGAGGATGACGCCCGCTATCACCAGTGTCAGGCCTTTGACCTGTTTCCAGGTAGGCCATTGTTCCCGGCGCCACAGCAATAACAGCGCTGCCGGAATCGCCGCGAACAGCGCCCGGCCAAGGCCGTTGAGCAGCGGATGGAGTTCCTGCACGACGATCCGTGTGAAGGGCAGGGTCAGGCTGAAGATAACCACGCCGAGCAGGCCGAGGGCCATGCCGGTGTTTTCGCGCGAGGACATGATGGCAACCAGAATCGAGGGTGGCGGGAAGAGTCATCATCTAGCCATAAACCGGGGGCGTTGCTCTGTTACAGCTAGACGCAGAGTTATCCGTACAGTTTGAGGCCGCCATCGCGGTCCATCAGGTAGTAACTGGTTATTACCCGATCCGCCGGATAAGGACTACTTTGAATACTCCTGCAGGCCCACGCATTTTCCAGAGGAGTCCTCCCCATGGCTGCTAAAAAAATTCTGATGCTGGTCGGCGATTACGTCGAAGACTACGAAGTAATGGTGCCGTTCCAGGCGCTGCTGATGGTCGGCCACACGGTGCATGCCGTTTGCCCGGACAAAACCGCCGGCCAGACCGTGCGCACCGCAATCCATGACTTCGAAGGCGACCAGACCTACAGCGAAAAGCCCGGTCATCTGTTTGCCCTGAACTTCGATTTCGCCAAGGTCGATGCGGCGGACTACGACGCGCTGCTGATCCCGGGCGGTCGTGCGCCGGAATACCTGCGCCTGAACGAAAAAGTCCTGGCGCTGGTGCAAGCGTTCGACAAGGCCGGCAAACCGATCGCCGCCGTGTGTCACGGCGCGCAATTGCTGGCCGCCGCCGGGATCCTTGAAGGTCGCGAGTGCAGCGCCTACCCGGCCTGTGCCCCGGAAGTGCGCCTGGCTGGCGGCACCTACATCGATATCCCGGTGACGGAAGGCCATGTTCAAGGCAATCTGGCCACAGCCCCGGCCTGGCCGGCGCATCCGAGCTGGCTGGCCGGTTTCCTCGGGTTGCTGGGCACCAAAATCACGCTGTAACGAGGGACCTGTCCATGTGTGAGCTCTACGTCAAGGCCGACCCGATTCTCTACGAGTCGCGCTCCCGCTCGCTGCGCATCTGCGGGGTGGTCACCACCCTGCGGCTGGAGAATCAGTTCTGGGACATCCTCAGCGAAATCGCCGAGGTCGACGGCATGACCACCAATCAGTTGATCGCCAAATTGTATGAAGAGGTGATGGACTACCGCGGCGAGGTGGTGAATTTCGCCTCGTTCTTGCGGGTCAGCTGCATGCGCTATTTGAGCCAGCGCCGGGTGCAGGCGCCTGAGTTGTCGGTGGTGCGGGCGGTGGTGAAGTAGGGCGGTTTTTGTATCGATCCGACTTGCCCGCGAAGAGGCCGGTACAGGCGACAGAAATCCTGGGGTGGTCTTTACTCTGAAGCGCGAAACCTCTCAATCGCCAAGGAGAACAAGCATGTCTGGATGGTACGAAGTGAGCAAAACCAGCAATGGTCAGTTCAAGTTTGTGTTGAAAGCGGCCAACGCCGAAACCATTCTGGTCAGTGAGCTGTACACCACGCGTGGTGCGGTCGAAAGCGGTATCGCCTCGGTTCAGGCCAACAGCCCGCTGGACGAACGCTACGAGAAAAAAAACACCAAGGATGGCCATCCTTACTTCAACCTCAAGGCTGCCAACCATCAAATCATCGGCAGCAGCGAATCTTACTCATCCGATGCCGCGAGGGAAAAAGGCATCGCCAGTGTCAAGGCCAACGGCCCGACCATGGTGATCAAGGACAAGACCTTGCCGGTGTTCTAAGCACACCGCATACCCACTGTGGGGGCGAGCCTGCAGGCTCGCTCCCACAGTGGTTTTGTGTGTTCCCGACGATCAGCGCAACGCGCTCAACAAACCCAGCAGCTGACTGCGGCCAGTCTCGCCGAGTGCAAACACCGGCAACCGCGGGTCGCCCGCTTCCAGCCCGGTCAGGCGCAAACCGGCCTTGATGGTCGCCGGCAGACCGCCCTTGAGGATGAAGTCCAACAGCGGCAACTGGCGGTAGAACAGTTCGCGAGCCTTGCTCAGATCATTGGCCAATACAGCTTCGTATAAGTCGAGATTGAGCTGTGGGATCAGGTTCGGCGCCGCCGTGCACCAGCCTTTGGCGCCGGCCGCAAAGGCTTCCAGCGCCAAGGGATTGCAGCCGTTATAGAACGGCACCCGGCCTTCGCCCAGCAGTTGCAGTTTGTGCATGCGCTGAATGTCGCCGGTGCTTTCCTTGACCATGGTGACGTTGTCGACCGCGTTGAAAATCCGCAGGATCAACTCCACCGACATGTCGGTGCCGCTGGTGGCCGGATTGTTGTAGAGCATGATTGGCACGCCGATGCTCTCGCCGATGGCGCGGTAGTGGGCGAGGATTTCCGCCTCGCTGAGTTTCCAGTACGACGCCGGCAGCACCATCACCACGTCGGCGCCGTGGGCTTCGGCGAAACGCGCGCGGCGTACGGCTTTGGCGGTGGTCAGGTCGGACACGCTGACGATGGTCGGGACGCGTTTGGCCACGTGGCGGATGCTGAATTCGCTGACTTGATCCCATTCCGCGTCGCTCAGGTAAGCGCCTTCGCCGGTGCTGCCCAATGGGGCGATGGCGTGGACGCCGCTGTCGATCAGGCGGTCGATGGAACGCCCGAGCGCGTCGAGATCAACGCCTTCGCCCTGGGCGGTGAACGGGGTGATGGTGTAGCCGATGATGCCGTGAATGTTTACGGTCGACATAGCGTCTCTCCTGTCAGGAATGTGTGGGGTCAGTTCAGGCAATCGGCGTGTTGGCGCAGGTTCTGCCGGGCGTAGTAGTTGAACGCGGCGGCGTGGCGCCTGGGCTTGGATATCCAGTCGTGGGCTTCACGGCCCAGCTCGGGAAGAATCGGTTTGATCGAACCCGCGGCCATGGCCAGCAACTGCAACTTCGCTGCTCGTTCGATCAATTGCGCAATGACACAGGCTTCTTCAATGCTCGCGCCGGTGGACAACTGGCCGTGGTGGGAAAGCAGGATCGCCCGCTTGTCGCCCAAGGCCCCGGCAATCAGTTCGCCTTCTTCATTGCCCACGGGCACCCCCGGCCAGCCTTCGAGAAACGCGCAGTCGTCGTAGAGCGGGCAGAGGTCCATGTGGGAAATCTGCAGCGGTACTTCCAGCATCGACAGCGCCGCGACGTGAGTCGGGTGCGTGTGAATGATGCAGTTCACGTCCGGCCGGGCGCGGTACACCCAGCTGTGGAAGCGGTTGGCCGGGTTGGGCATGCCGTGGCCTTCAAGCACTTCCAGGTCTTCGTTGACCAGCAACAGATTGCCTGCGGTGATCTCGTCGAAACCCAGGCCCAGTTGCTGCGTGTAATAAGTACCCGGCTGCGGGCCGCGAGCGGTAATTTGCCCAGCCAGGCCGGAGTCGTGACCGTTTTCGAACAGAATGCGGCAGGTCAGGGCCAGCTTTTGCCGGTCGGTCCACGTATTATCCGCCAGGGTGTTTTGCATCTGTGTCAGCGCTTGTTTGACCAGTTGCTCTTTGGGTAGTGCTAATGTCTTGGCCATATCGGTGTCCTTTGGGTGGGGCATGCAAATGACACTAAAGAGGCTATATGACACTTTGTGTCATTGGCAAGGACAAATCGTTGCCTCCTTGATGGATTAATTGCTCTACATGTCTATCCGTTTGAAATTACTGAGAAAAAAACTTGGCGTGACGCTGGAGGCCCTGGCCGAAAAATCCGGCATGACCAAGAGCTATCTGTCGAAAGTCGAGCGCGGGTTGAATACCCCCTCGATCGCCGCTGCGCTGAAACTGGCCAAGGCGCTGAACGTGAAGGTCGAGGAATTGTTTTCCGAAGACAACGTCAGCCTCGACAGCTATAGCCTGGTGCGCAGCGACGAACGCCAGTCCCTGGCCGCCAACGACCAGAGCCCGGGTTATGCGGTGCTGGCCCATCAGGTCAGTGAACGCAGCCTGTTGCCGTTCATCATTTACCCGCCGACCGAGTTCACCGACAAAACCTTCAAGGAGCACCTGGGGGAAGAGTTTCTGTTCGTCCACGAAGGGCAGGTGGAAGTGGACTTCATGAACGAGCGGGTGCTGCTCAACCGTGGGGATGCGCTGCACTTCAATGCGCAGAAACCGCATCGCCTCAGGTCAGTGGGCGAGGTGCAGGCGCAGTTGTTGGTGGTGGTGCATAGCGCCGAAGAATAAGACGAATGGATAAACGCCATCGCGAGCCTGCTCGCGATGACATAAGTTCCGTCGCCGCTAAACCTCGACTGGAACTGTGAGCTTAGGGTTACCGAGCGCATGCGTCTTCGAATCAAAAAACCGCAACTCCACACCCGTCCCCTCGAACACCTTCGCGTAATGCCGCTTCTGATGCTGGATGAATGCCTTGCTGCGCGGGTAAATCGAGATCGCTACCACCTTCGGCTTCGCCTGGCGCAACGCATGAACGATGTGACTGTCCTGCTCGCCAAGGGCATGCCCGAAGATGCACAACCCGTCGCCATGGCCGAGTAACTGGTCATAGCAGAACGACAGGTAATCCGAACTGCGAATCGTCTTGAGCTTGTCTTGCGCCGGGCCTTCATTGACGAACAGCGGCACATCGTCGAGGGTCTTGATCGTATTGTTGATCGCGAAATTGCCGAGCAACGTCCCTTCGGTCGACATCAGTTTGCGTGCCGTGCCGTCCTGATTACGCACCAGATGCAAGCCGCCGTGCAGGTACAGCAACCGCGGCTTGTCGGTGGCGCTGGCGCTCAGATCGAAGCTCAGATCGAAGCCTGGCTCGGCACCCTGGAACAGATCGGTAACGACGTCCGGCCGATGCTGGATCGCCCAATAGCTGAGCAAGTCGTAGTTGGTGGTGAACACCGTCCGATAGCTGCCCAGTTCCTGATTGATCGTCGCCAGCGTCGAAGGCTTCACCAGCCGCCACGGAATGTGCACCGCGTGCACACTGTTGATCAGCGCTTCCTTGATCGCGTAGTAGCGATTGCGCGGTGCCGCGGAGCTGACGGCCAGGGCCTTGTTGACCCGGCTGGTGGTTTTCAGCGCGCCGAGAACCTGCTCGAAACTGCGCGTCTGCATCGCGTCGAACACGCTCAACTCGGACTGGCTCAGCGGCTTTTCTTCGACGGTGCGGGCATTTTCGAACAGCGAGTCGTAGCCGAAGTCATCCCACACGGCGCGGCTGGCGCCGTTACCCACCAGCAGGCCGCCGAACGAGGCGGTGGTGCGCAAGGCGTTCCAGTCTTCAAGTTGGGCATCGACATCCTGGAAATCGGTCATTGCGTTTGTCGTCTCGAAGCAAAAGGTCTGATGGACGGCGACTTTATCACGCCCGGGCGTTGAGCCAGATCAACATACCGCGTGACTGATCGGTCGACCCTGTGCGCACCCGCCGAATCGGCATTGCCGATTCGGTTTCAGCCAGGAGACTCGCGCATGAGCAGTACGTTTTTCATCCCCGCCGTGAACATCATGGGCACCGGTTGCCTCGACGAAGCCATGGACGCCATTGGCAAGTATGGTTTTCGCAAGGCGCTGATTGTCACTGACGCCGGGCTGGCCAAGGCTGGCGTGGCATCGAAGATTGCCGAGAAACTGGCGTTGCAGGACATCGACTCGGTGATTTTCGACGGCGCAAAGCCGAATCCGAGCATCGCCAATGTCGAATGTGGCTTGGGCTTGCTCAAGGAAAGTCGCTGTGATTTCGTGGTGTCTCTGGGCGGCGGTTCGCCTCACGACTGCGCCAAGGGCATCGCCTTGTGCGCCACCAACGGTGGGACGATTCGTGATTACGAAGGTGTCGATCGGTCGGCCAAACCCCAGCTACCGCTGATCGCGATCAACACCACCGCCGGCACTGCCAGCGAGATGACCCGTTTTTGCATCATCACGGATGAATCGCGCCACGTAAAAATGGCCATCGTCGACCGCAACGTTACGCCGCTGCTGTCAGTCAACGACCCGGAGCTGATGGTCGCCATGCCCAAGGGCCTGACCGCCGCCACCGGCATGGACGCATTGACCCATGCCATCGAAGCCTACGTCTCCACGGCAGCCAACCCGATTACCGATGCCTGTGCGCTGAAAGCCATCACGTTGATCAGCTATAACCTGCGCCTGGCCGTGCGTGACGGCAATGACATGATCGCGCGGGAAAACATGGCTTACGCGCAATTCCTCGCGGGTATGGCGTTCAACAATGCGTCCCTTGGCTACGTTCATGCCATGGCGCATCAGTTAGGCGGCTTCTACGACTTGCCCCATGGCGTGTGCAACGCGGTACTGCTGCCCCATGTGCAAAGTTTCAATGCGCTGGTTTGCGCCGACCGTCTGACCGATGTGGCCCGTGCAATGGGCGCTGACATTCGCGGGTTCAGCGCGGAAGAAGGGGCGCAAGCGGCGATTGTGGCGATCCGCAACCTGGCCAGGGACGTGGACATTCCCGCCGGTTTGCGTGAGCTTGGTGCCAGGCTCAATGACATTCCGGTTCTGGCCAGCAATGCGCTGAAAGACGCCTGCGGACTGACCAATCCACGGGCGGCGGATCAGCGGCAGATCGAGGAGATTTTCCGCAGCGCGTTCTAAGCGGTTCGACGGCCGGGCGCGAGCACTACGCAAAGCAACGCGCCAAGGCCAGCAAAGTGCATAACAGCGACAACGGCCATGCCCGCTGGCTGGTTTGATCTTCCCTGGATTTCAGCTGCCGATGTTCCGGCCGTGCGTGCGTAAAAGCTCGGTGATGAGTTCACAGAAATGGCGGATCAGCATCGTCTCCATGTCGGCGCGCAGGGTGATTCTGATGGCTGCCTTGCCTTGTGCAACCAATGGGAAAAAGACTGCCGAGGTGAAGAATCCGTGATTGGCCAGTTCAATGGCGATGTTGTTGGCCAGCGATGCCTCACCGCAATTGACCAGTCGAATCGCCATGTTGCTGTTGTGTTGTCCGGTTCGTATGAGGCTGTCAAAGAGGCGGATATTAATCTGAAGCTTTTCCTGCAGCGCGGCGAACTCCAGGGTGTGGTGTAGCTGGATGGATGCCCGGCCCGCGCCAATGGCTGCACTGTTGAGGCTTTGCGACCAGTTGCTGGGGCCGCCGTAACGCGCAATGAGCTTCTTCTGCCGTTCACTGCCCAGCATCACCAGACCGCCGCTGGCGCCGAACGACTTGGCCAGCGAGGCGACGATGAGGCAGTCATCATCCAGGGTATGCAACCTGGGACGCACAAGACCGGCGCCGAATGTTCCTACAGAGGAAAGTGCGTGGGAATCGTCCAGATAGAGAAACAGCCCATAACGGTCCTTCAGATACAAAAGGCTGTCCATGTCCGCAACCCCACCCATGCTGTAGGCGCCGTCGGCGACATACGCGACCCTGGTGTGCTGTTGACACAGCGTCTCGAGGAAGTCCATGTCGTTATGCGGGCACGTCACGACCATGGTTTCATCGGCACAGGCGGCTTTGAGGTGATTCATCGAGTCATGCGCCAACCGGTCGAAAGCCATCACGGGAGGGCGATTTTCCGTGAATACGCCGCTGGCCAGCAGTGGCAGGATCCCGGCACTCGCCGCGCTGCACGACAGAGTGCTCAGGCAACTGGCGCCGAACAACTCGGACAGTTCGGTTTCGTATTGGTCCAGAATCGCCAGCTTGCAGCGGCTCCTGGAATTGGCGATGCGAAGTGTGCCGGTTTCCCACAGCGTGGTCATGGCACCGTCGAGAATATCGGGATGGTGATCCAGACCCAGGTATGACGTCGTACAGAAATGATGAAACGCTCTCCCGTACTGATCGAGCATGCGGTTGGCACTTTTTATCTCAACGTTGAGCCCCGCGATTTTTCCGGTTTCGGCGGTCTCCCAATCATGGTCAGCCAATGAAACGAGTTTGCGGTAGTTGGTGAAGGTGTGCGCCGTGTACGGTATCTGGCTCATGTGTGAGTGACATTCCTTGAGTGAATCTATCCGTGGGTTTGTTGCAGTTTGTGTGTGTTGCCAGACTTTACAGAGAGTCCCGATGGGCTTTGAATCGGCTGTTTCCGGTAGTACTGAGAGTTGTACGAGAATTAGTTGTAGGGCGATGTCCCGGGGTGCTGTGCGTAATTGGATGGCGGACACGAATCTAATCCGGGCTATCCTGCCGACTCAGTCGAACCGAAATCATCGAGCCCTGCCATGCTGCAAAAAAGCCTGATCCGCCGCCTCGACCTGATCACTCTCCAGCTGTTTGTGGCCGTCCACGAAGAGGGCACCTTGACCCGCGCCGCCGCCCGCGAAGCGATCGCGGTGTCGGCGGCCAGCAAGCGTTTGATGGAGCTGGAGGAGGCGCTGGGCATCAGCCTGTTCGTGCGCCAGGCCAAGGGCATGACCCTGACGCCGGCCGGTGAAACCCTGCTGCACCATGCCCGGCAGATGCTGTTCAACGTCGAGAAAATGGGCCTCGAACTGGGCGAACACAGCCACGGTGTACGCGGTTATGTGCGGATGCTCGCCAACCTGTCGGCGATCATTCAATTCTTGCCCGAAGACCTGCGGGACTTTTCCGCGCGTCATCCGCAGGTCAAGACCGACCTCGAAGAGCGCCCCAGCAGCGGGGTGATTCAAGGCGTGCTCGATGGCGTGGCGGACCTCGGGATCTGCTCCAGCGACAGCGACGTCAAGGGGCTGCACAGCGTTGTTTATCGCCAGGACAAACTGGTCGTACTGATGCCGGCCGATCATCCGCTGGCGAGTCGTTCGGCCCTGGCTTTTGCCGACACGCTGGACAGCGATTACGTCGGTCTGCATGCGGCCAGTTCCATCAACATGCGCACCCATGCGGCCGCGCGCAAGGCCGGCAAGGTGCTGAGGCTGCGGATTCATGTGCCGGGGTTCGACGCCATGTGCCGGATGGTTCAGGCCAACATGGGCATTGGCATCCTGCCGCTGAAGGCCTACGAACTGTTTGGCCGGGCGCTGGGGTTGCACGCGGTGCCGCTGACGGATGACTGGTCGGATCGTGCGTTGATTCTGGTGGTGCGCGATGAAGCGGCGCTGTCGCCGGTGAGCCGGATGCTGTTTGAGCAGTTGCGTGGGCAGGTCTGACGGTTCTCGATTGCATGGGCGGGCCCCATCGCGATCCGACTTGCCCGCGATGGCTGACCTGAGATCACCATGATCCTCCAGCCAGGCATTCGCGTTTCGCGAACGGTCGTTGCCAACAGAAGGTTGGATTCCATGCCGCTCGGTCCTCTAGCCTTGGCGCATATTCCAAGAACAAGAGGTACCCCCGCGATGACTGCCCCCTTGAGTGCAATCAAAGTGATCGAGATCGGCACGCTGATCGCCGCGCCGTTTGCCGCGCGCATGCTGGCCGAGTTTGGCGCCGAAGTGATCAAGATCGAAGCCATGGGCCAGGGTGATCCCCTGCGCAAATGGCGCAAGCTGCACGAAGGCACTTCGTTGTGGTGGTACCTGCAATCGCGAAACAAGAAGTCCCTGGCGCTGAATCTGAAATCCCCCGAAGGTATCGAACTGGTCAAGCAACTGGCGACCGACGCCGATGTGCTGATCGAAAACCTGCGCCCCGGCGCCCTGGAGAAACTCGGCTTGGGCTGGGACGTGTTGCATGCCCTCAACCCCAACCTGACGCTGGTGCGCATTTCCGGTTACGGCCAGACCGGCCCTTACCGTGATCGTCCGGGTTTCGGGGCGATCGGCGAGGCCATGGGCGGGATTCGCTACACCACTGGCACCCCCGGTTCACCACCCGCCCGGGTGGGGGTGAGTCTGGGTGATTCCCTGGCTTCGCTGCACGCGGTCATCGGTGCCTTGATGTCGCTGTTGCGGGTCAAGACCGGGCAGGGTGGTGGGCAAGTGGTCGATGTGTCGCTGGCCGAAAGCGTGTTCAACGTGATGGAAAGCCTGGTGCCGGAATACGACATGCTCGGTCATGTGCGTGAGCGCAGCGGCGGGGCGTTACCGGGTATCGCGCCGTCCAATACTTATCTGACCGCCGACGGTGCCTACGTGGTGATCGCTGGCAACAGCGACCCGATCTACAAGCGCCTGATGGCGGTGATTGGCCGGGCCGACCTGGCCGAAGCGCCGGAATTTGCGCATAACGATGGCCGCGCCGCCAAAAGTAACGTGCTCGACGCAGCCATTACTCACTGGACCAGCAGCCTGCCGATCGATGAGGTGTTGGCGGCTCTGGAAGCTGCCGAAGTCCCGGCCGGGCGCATCTATTCGGTGGCCGACATCGTCGCCGATCCTCACTATCAGGCGCGGGGCATGCTGCTCAACGCCGAACTGCCCGGCGGCGCCACGGTGAAGATGCCGGGCATCGTTCCGAAAATGTCCGAGACCCCTGGCGGCGTGAACTGGTCGGGGCCGAGCCTGGGTCAGCACACCGACGGCATTCTCGCGGGGCTGGGCCTGACTGACCAGGACATCGAACGACTGAAAGCTGAAGGAGTGGTGCAATGATCACTGATTATTCCCAGGCGCTGATCGTTCAGGAAGTCTCCCCGCGTGACGGCTTGCAGATCGAGCCGACCTGGGTCGAAACCGTCGACAAGATTGCGCTGATCGATCAGTTGTCGCTGGCGGGGTTCAGCCGTATCGAAGCCGGTTCGTTCGTGTCACCCAAGGCGATTCCGGCGTTGCGCGATGGCGAGCAAGTGTTCAAGGGCATCGCCCGACAGCCGGGCGTGATCTATGTCGCGTTGATCCCCAACCTCAAAGGCGCACAACGAGCGCTGGACTCGGGGGCCGACGAGCTGAACCTGGTGATGTCCGCCAGCCAGACCCACAACCTGGCGAACATGCGGATGCGCTGCGAGGCTTCATTGGCTGCGTTCGGCGAGATCGTCGAGTTCGTTCGCGGCACACCGGTGCGGCTCAACGGCAGCATCGCCACGACCTTCGGATGCCCGTTCGAAGGCAAGATCGATGAGGACCGCGTGCTGCAGATTGTCGAGGCTTATCAGGCGCTCGGCATGACGGGCATTACCCTGGCCGACACCACCGGCATGGCCAATCCACGCCAGGTCGATCGCTTGGTGCGACGGGTGTTGCAACGGGTTTCACCGGCTGATCTGACCCTGCATTTCCACAACACGCGCGGCCTCGGTTTGTGCAATGTACTGGCCGCCTACGAGGCCGGTGCCCGGCGCTTCGACGCAGCCCTTGGTGGTCTTGGCGGTTGCCCGTTTGCACCGGGTGCCTCGGGCAATATCTGCACTGAAGATTTGGTCAACCTGTGCGACGAAATTGGTGTTCACACCGGCATCGACTTGCCGTTGTTGCTGAAGTTGTCCCGAGGCTTGCCCGCGTTGCTGGGCCATGAAGTGCCCGGGCAGCTCGCCAAGGCCGGACGTAATTGCGACCTGCATCCGACACCCTCCTGAACTCACCGAACAAACACCTACAAAAGCCACAACGAACCAGACAACAAAAACAATCGGACGCCTGCGGGAAGTCTGCCTGGAGAAACACGATGAGCCTCAATGTTCTGGAGGCGGGCGTGAGCCCGTCCGTTAGCCACGACGCCGAAAAAAACCTGGTCCGCAAAGTCGCCTGGCGACTGATGCCGCTGATCATGGTCTGCTACCTGTTCGCGTTTTTCGACCGCATCAACATCAGCTTCGCCAAGTTCCAGTTGCAGGCCGACCTGAGCCTGAGCGACACCGCTTACGGCCTCGGTGCCGGGCTGTTTGTAGTCGGTTATGTGATCTTCGAAGTGCCGAGCAACATGATGCTCTACAAGGTTGGCGCCCGGCGCTGGATCGCCCGGATCATGATGTCGTGGGGGCTCGCGACGGCGGCCATGGTCTTCGTCAATAGCGAAT
Organism: Pseudomonas sp. GM18; assembly: GCF_000282195.1. Classification (GTDB taxonomy): domain Bacteria; phylum Pseudomonadota; class Gammaproteobacteria; order Pseudomonadales; family Pseudomonadaceae; genus Aquipseudomonas. The sequence goes on along the minus strand of NZ_AKJT01000028.1, from coordinate 26,363 downwards.
GGCAGTTCTACGCCCTGCGTTTCGTGATCGGTGCGATGGAGGCGGGTTTTGCGCCGGGCGTGTTGTATTACCTGACGCTGTGGTTCCCGCAGCACTATCGCGGGCGCATCACCTCGATGCTGTTTCTCGCGTCGGCGTTTGCCGGGCTGGTTGGCGCACCGTTCTCCGGGTTGGTGCTGCAACACCTTGATGGCTTCCTCGATATGCGCGGCTGGCATTGGCTGTTTCTGCTCGGTGGCGTGCCTTGCATCGGCCTCGGTCTGCTGGTGCTGACCTTACTCAAGGACCGCATCGAAGACGCCCATTGGTTGAGCCCGTCGGAGAAGACACTACTCGCCAGCCGTATCGCTCACCACGAACCCCACAAGAGCGGCGGCTCCTTGCTGGCCGCGCTGCGGATTCCGGGTTTCCTGACGTTGGGGCTGATCTACTTTCTGATTCAGGTGGCGTCCTACGGCTTGAATTTCTGGGCGCCGCAACTGATCCGTAGTGCCGGTACCGAGAGCCCGGTGATGATCGGCTTGCTGACCGCCATCCCCTACATCTGCGGCGCCATCAGCATGGTGGTGATCGGGCGGTTATCCGATGCTACCGGCGAGCGGCGCAAGTTTGTCGCAGGCCTGGTGGCAGTAGGGGCGGTGGGGTTCTTCTGCGCAGGAATCTTCGCCAACCACACGACTTTCCTGATTGTCGCCCTGGGCTTGCTCGGTGCCGGAATCATCGCGTCCATCCCGAGCTTCTGGACCCTGCCACCGAAACTGCTGGCCGGTGCCGGGGCAGGCGCCGCTGGCGGGATCGCGGTGATCAATACCCTTGGCCAGTTCGGTGGGATCGTCAGCCCGGTCATGGTCGGGCGGATCAAAGACCTGACCGGCAGCACCACCCCGGCGTTGTACGTCATCGGCGTCGCCGCGCTGATTGCCGCTGCGTTGTTGCTGTGGGGGTTGCCACAGAAGCTGCGCACGCTCGACAAATATTAAGTCGATTGTGGGGGCTTCGCGAGCAAACGAACGGGTGGGAATCAGGTGTGAACGGCTCGATCAGGGGATAGGGCTCGGTTGATGTTCCACCCAGTGCTACCACGTAGTGGGTGGAAGACGCCGTGTATGGAAGACTCGTAGTACCTGTAAACGCCCTTGGCGAACCCGATAGGGAATCAGATAGGGCCGGTCTGGCAAGACCCATTCCCGAGTGCCCGGTAGTCGACCTTCGCGGCCTGTAGCCGGGAAACGAGCAAGGTGATCGACGGAGGTGAGAATGGCCCTGACGAAGTCTGCTGCAGCCTGTGGATTTTCCATCGCCATGTAGGCGGCTTCGTCATCCAGATTCTTTAAAGCGGTACGCAACCACTCAACGCGCATTGGCTGTCCACTTGTCGGCGATTGCTTTCACTTCCTCGGGCGTTGCGAAGTCACCCGCGTCGGCTTCTTTCAGGGCTTTCTGAATCTCTTCGATTTGCCAGGCTTCCCGTGCCAGATATTCGCGCAGCGCATCCACGGCAAGAAATGACTTGCTGCGGCCTGTCGCTTTGGAAAGATGGGCGAGGGTATCGGCGATTTCGTCTGGCAGACGCAGCGACATGACGGACATGACAATCTCGATGTAGTGGTTTGTAATACAACATACTACAGCGTAATAAGGGGGTGGAGACCAGCCCCATTCGTCTGTCGTAACAATGGTCAGAAGCTGTGTCAGGCTCACTCTGAGCCAGACGTAAGCCAGGCATTGTTGCAGCAGCACTTATCGAGTACCAAACCCATGCTGACCGGCCTCAACCACCTGACCCTCGCCATCACTGACTTGAACCGCAGCGTGGCGTTCTATCGCGATCTGCTACAACTTCAGCTCGAAGCCACTTGGGACACCGGCGCCTATCTCTCGCTACCCGGTCTGTGGCTGTGCCTTTCTCTTGATCCACTGCGCGAGTCCGCACCGGCCGCCGACTACACCCATTACGCCTTCAGCCTCGAAGCTGTGGACTTCCTGCCGTTCGTCGAACGCCTGCGATCCGCTAACGTGCAGGAATGGCGGGATAACCGCAGCGAAGGTGCGTCGTTCTATTTCCTCGATCCGGACGGGCACAAGCTGGAGGCGCATGTCGGGGATCTGGCGTCGCGGCTGGCGGCTTGTCGGCAGCGGCCCTATGCGGGGATGAAGTTCTTCGACGATCAGTGAGTCGATGTTCGGGGGCCTGGGATAGAATTGCGCCCCTTCACCCGGCGTCCACAGGAATTCCCATGACTCCATCGCTGCTAATGGCCGTTCTCGCCTCGGGCTTCATTTATGGCATCACGCCGGGTCCTGGTGTGCTGGCGGTGTTCGGCATCGGCGCGGCGCGCGGACGGCGGGCCGGGGCGGGGTTTCTGTGCGGGCATTTGCTGGGCGACGTGGTCTGGTGCAGCACTGCACTGATCGCGATTGTCGGTGCGCGGGAAATCGGCAGCACCGCGTTCGATGTGCTGGGTGTGCTCAGCGGGCTTTATTTGTTCTGGCTGGGCCTGCGCGCGGTTCGCGCTCGTCGCGCCAGTGCCGAGGCGCCTCAGGGCCCGGCGCGGCAGCCGTTCTGGCACGGTATTCTGTTCGGCCTGACCAACCCCAAGGCATACCCGGTGGCGGTGGCGACGTTTACAGCGCTGTTGTCCAGCCGTGCAGAGTTGCTGCATTGGTCAATGTTGCCCTGGTTGATCATCTTGAGCTTCATTGGTGGCCTTTTGGCCTACGCTATTCTCATTGGCATCGTCGGTGCACGTCAGGTGCGCACGTTGTATCAGCGTCATGAACTGGCGATCACCCGCTTGTGCGGGGTCATGTTCATCGGTTTCGCCATCAATGCCCTGGTGCATGCGCTGCCGGGGCTGGTGACGAACAAGGCTTGAGGCTGAACGCAGGGAAGCGTCGGCTGCACAGTCATCGCTCGGGCGTATGACCGGTCAGGGAGGGTTGTTCAATGTTGCATTGTCCGGACATGCTCTCGGCATCATGGAAACCAGAAATTCCGCGCCACTGGCGAGCTACATCGACCTCTTGCTGGACGCCGTTTGTGCGGTGGACAAACAAGGTCGCTTCGTATTTGTCAGCGCGGCCTGCGAGCGTATTTTCGGGTACACCCCCGACGAACTGATCGGCCAGTCGATGATCGACCTGGTACATCCCGCCGACCGACAGCGTACCCTCGACGCCGCGCGGGAGATCATGGGGGGCGAGCCCAAGCTCAACTTTGAAAATCGTTACCTGCGCAAGGACGGTCGGGTGGCGCACATTCTCTGGTCGGCACGCTGGTCGGAGGTCGATCAGTTGCGTATCGCCGTGGCTCGCGATATCACCGAGCGCAAACAGGCCGAGTCCCGACAAGCGGCGCTGTATGCGATCTCCGAAGCGGCCCATGCGGCGGAAGATTTGCTGGCGCTGTTCAAACGCGTCCATTCGATCATTGGTGAATGGCTGCCGGCGTTGAATTTCTCCGTAGCGTTGTATGACGAGCACTGTGCGCAGCTGAATTTCCCCTATCACGTCGACGATCATGAGCCGCAGCCCGAACAGCCCGGGACTATTACCGGGCGTTTGTGCGCCGAAGTAATTCGCAGTGGCTTGCCGATCCTGCTGACCCCGGATCAGGACAATCCGCCTGAGGGGTTTGCAGCGCTGGTCGAGGGCCAGGATTCGCCCTGCTGGCTGGGCGTGCCATTGAATTCGCAGAACGGCACCATTGGCGCGCTGATCGTCAAAAGCATGCCGGGCGGCGAGCGTTACACCGAGCAAGACAAGGAGTTGCTGCAGTATGTTTGCGCCCAGGTCGCGACCGCGATCGAGCGCAAGCAATTGCATACCCGGCTCCAGCGCATGGCCCAGTACGACCAACTGACTCAGTTGCCCAATCGCGAGTTGCTGCGCGAACGCCTGAAAGCCTCGCTGGCGCTGGCCCGGGCAGACTCCGGTCGAATGGCGTTGCTCTATGTCGACCTTGACCGCTTCAAGCAAGTCAATGACACCTTCGGTCATGCGGTCGGCGACATGCTGCTGCAAGCGGTCGCCAATCGGCTCAAGGGCTGCGTGCGCGAAACAGACACGGTGGCGCGCATTGGCGGCGATGAGTTTGTCGTGTTGTTGCACAGCATTCACGCCGCCGAAGACGCCGAAAATGTGGCGGGGAAAATCCGCCAGGTGCTGGTTCAGTCCCTGCGTCTGGACGGGCACAACCTGACGATCCAGCCGAGCATCGGCGTGGCGCGATACCCCGAACATGGCACCGAAGAAAAGCAGCTGTTCAGGCATGCCGATGAGGCGATGTACGCCGCCAAGCGCCAGCACCATTCACGTCTCGGGGTCTGAAAATCCGTCACCGTTCGTCGCGGCGTTGCCAGGTTTTCTAAACCTTTTTGGGCATGGAAATTCATATCCTATGCGGGCGATTGCTCGCTGTGATCATCACCAAGAGGATGAGAACCATGCCTACTTCAAAAAATCCGAACCCGGGAGGCTTCGCCAACGATCGAACCAAGGCGTCTGAAGCGGGTCGCAAAGGTGGGAAAACCACCACGACGACCGTTGATAAAGACCCTTCGAAAGGAAGCATGGGCCGCAAAGGCGGTCAGAAGTCTCGGTAATAGGTGAAGGTGGTTTTGTTTAATGGACGGGGGCGCAAGCTCCCGTTTGAATTTCAAGAAGGAGGGCGCGACCATGAGCCGGATGGCCACCCGTTTACGCACTGCCGGTTTTGCCACGTTACTGGGCCTGTGCGCCAGCAGTGCCTTTGCCCAGTCTCCCGCCGAATTCGTCAATGAGGCGTCGGCCCAAGGCATGGCCGACATCGAAGCCAGCCGCCTGGCGCACCAGAAAACCGAATCCAAAGAGGTCAAGGATTACACCATCGTGGTGATCAACGATCGCACCACCGCCAACCAGCATCTGGCGAAAATTGCCAAGCAACTCGATTTACCGGTCGCGCCACGCGAAGAGGTGGTCGACAAGGCCAAAGCCTTGATGCCGGAGATTAAGGACGATACCTCTTTCGATCAGGCGTACGTCGACAGTCAGGTAAAAACCACCCAGGAAGCCATCGAGCAACTTCAACAACAAGCGCAGACCACGGACGTGCCGCAAATCAAAGCGTTCGCCGAAGAAACCCTGCCCAAGCTGCAAAACCACCTGCAAATGGCCAGGGCGCTGCAAGCCAGTCGTTAGTCAGCCTGTTGCGCGGGTGATCGGCGTCACCCGCGACATGGTTCAGCAGTGAACACGTACCATAAAAAAACCGGCCCCTGAGGCCGGTTTTTTGTGCAAATCCGTTCACGCCGACATCGTCACCTCAGTCTTCCAGCTGAAATACCCGAGCGCTTCGCAGCGCTGGTTGATCAGCATGAAGCTCAGTTCACAGGTTGCCGTGCCCGCGCTCAGTTGTGAGCACTCCCAATAATGATCATCGGCGCTATGGCTGCCTGGTTGGGTAGGGTTGGCGGGGTCGGGTGCGGGGACGGTCTGGTCGCCGTGGACGATCAGTTTGGGCGGCGAAAGGATTCCGGCATCGTCCACCGTCATGTTGTGGAATACCACGGTGTGTTCGGCCAGCAAACTGACGGTCCTGCCGCGAATATGAAAGGCTTTTCCGTTGTTGGTGGCTAACGTAATTTTACTGTCATTTATAACATTTTCTGCTGCCGTCATAGCACTGACGGCGAAGATGAAGCCATCTTCAATCACCGTCGGCTTTTGCGGTTCAAGGCTGGGTTGCGGATAGCGGGAAAGCAGCGATTCGGCATCGACGATCAGCAGTACGCTATTGGCTGTCACAGTACTCGCCGAAGGGGAGGTAATCGGTTCGGAAGTCATCATGGATTCCTTTCATGATGTTGACGCAACACGGTAGCCGCTTCGGTTTCAAGCAAGACATCCTGTTCCAGCCGAGGCGGCAACGAACTGGGGTGACCCCTCGTTGCCAAGGGGTCGATTCCATCATCAGTTATGGATGGAAATGAACGGGTCCCACGAGCAGCAGGCGATAGTCTGGCAGTTACGGTCGACGATCAGGAAGTTGAAGTGATAGGTCACACGACCACACGCCAGGGTTTCCGAAGACCAGTAATGGTTGGCGACTTTCTGACAGCTAGGCACCGATGGATTGCTGGGGTTGGGTACCGCAACGCTAGCGGTAGCCGTGCGTGGCGAAGGCGGGGAGATCAGATCGTTGCCTTGGTTGCCGATGAATTTGTAGAAAATCACGGCCTGTTCGAAGCTCTGGGACAGGCTGGTTTCACGCCAGCGGATCAGATCGCCGACCTGGGCCTTGAGGTCCAGCTCACCACCGGCCTGGCCGCTGACCACGTTATCCTGATTGGTGACCATGTAGACGTGCTTCCAGTCGATCAGCGTCGGTGCAGCAGGGTTTTTGCTGATGTTCGGGTAGTTTTTCAGAATGGTTTCAGTGTCGATGGAAACAAGTACATCCGTGATACGAGACATAGTGAAGCTCCTTTTAACAGAGTGATTGTCTGGCTACTTATCAGGCACGACAACGCTTGTTTGCCTTGTGGCCGTTGCGAACACACTACTGGGGAACCCACTCGATCACGGGTACGAGCTGGCCTTGCTCCTTGCCTTGAAATGACGGGTTGGGTTCCTTCCAACAGGCCGCGATAGGACTATAGATGTCATTTTTATACTGTCAAAACTGCTTTGATGGTCGATCGACGAACGGTCATTTTTGTTATGGTTTCCAACGATTTGGCGATAAAAAAAGGCTCATCCAGATCCCCTGTGTTTTTCACTCGTCAAGTGATCCAGGTTCAGGCAATAGACAGACAAGACCTGTTAAAAAAGCAGTGAACCAGGCAGGAGCATGGTGGAAAAGGGGGCGTTTTTTTTGCTGGTTCACTCGACTTGGCTTTCAGCCAGAGGAGGCGGCATGTTTTTACGTTACATGGTGTTGCTGGCGGTGGTGGTGGCCGCTGCGGGATGTGTGCAGGAGCGGGTCGTTCATGACCGGCGTCCGGTGCAGCGTGAATACGTTGAGGTCATTGCACCGCAGCCGCCACCGGAACGCGTTATTGAGGTGGAGCCCGAGGGGCGACCGGGTTACCTCTGGTCCAGGGGGTACTGGCGTTGGGAAGGTGGGCGTTATGTCGCGGTTCATGGCCATTGGGTCCCGGAACGACCGGGGTATCGTTATGTGCATCCGCACTGGGAGCAACGTAACGATGGCTGGCACTGGCGGGTGGGGGCGTGGGTTAACTGACACGGACGATGTATCGTAGCCAACCGGTTGTCTGCCCCTGGCTACAACAATGCACCCGACAGGAGAGCGATATGAGTTGGTCCGCCAAACAATACGTAGCTTTTGAAGATGAGCGCACGCGCCCGGCGCGTGACTTGCTGGCCGCCATTCCCGCAGTGGACGTCCGTTCGGCCATCGACATCGGTTGTGGCCCCGGTAATTCGACCGAGTTGCTGGTGCAGCGCTTTCCCAATGCAGCGGTGCGTGGGCTGGACAGTTCGACCGATATGATCGAGGCCGCCCGCAAGCGTTTGCCTCAAGTACGTTTCGATACCGCTGACATTGATACCTGGAACGAGACCGGCCCGTTCGATGTGATTTTCGCCAATGCGGTGCTGCAGTGGGTGCCGGATCACGCCCGGCTGCTGCCATCTCTGGTGTCCCGGCTCGCGCCCGGCGGCAGCCTGGCGATCCAGATGCCCGATAACCTCAACGAACCGTCGCACCGGTTGATGCGCGAGGTTGCAGCGAACGGCCCTTGGGCTGACAAACTGGCACGTGCCGCTGGCCAGCGAACGGAGATGGAGGGTGCAAGCGGCTACTACTCAATGCTGCGTGCTCACTGTACCCGCGTCGATGTATGGCGCACCACTTACTATCATCCGCTCGCGGACGGCGCGTCGGGCGTGGTCGAGTGGTTCAAGGGCTCCGGTTTGCGGCCTTTTCTCGAACCACTGGATGACGTGGAGCGGGCGCACTATCTCAAGCAGTATCAGGCGGCAATCGAGCAGGCCTATCCGGCGCTGAGCGATGGTTCGGTGCTGTTGCCGTTTCCGCGGTTGTTCATGGTGGCGACGCGCTGACGAACAAAGGGACACGCTTGATCGATTGTCCCATTGGTGGGGTTCGTAAAAGCATTCAAATGCGAATACGTATCAAAGGCTAACAATACGGTATATCATGCGCCGCAAATTATTGGCACGTATGCCGTCTCATTTGGCCTCTCCACCAAGGTTCTTCATCAATGCGTCGTACTTTGTTTTCTATCTGTGTGCTCCAGGCGTTTTCTCCGTCTACATGGGCAGAGCAAGCCGCTACGGAAAAGACCAGTCTGGAGTTGCAAGCGACCGACATCATCGGTACGACGGACTATGAAACAGCACAAGGGCCGGTGAAGGGGTATCACGCAACGCGGTCGGCCAGTGCGACACGAACCGACACTGCGATTCACGAAACGCCACAGTCCATTAGCGTGGTGTCCAAGGATGTTGTAGAGGACATCGGTGCAACTCGCCTTCAGGACGCACTCGATTATGCCGGCGGAGTGGGGCGGGCCAACAACTTCGGTGGTCAGGGGCTGACTACTTTTACGGTGCGTGGATTTACCACCGGAGAGTTTTATCGCAACGGTTTTCCAATCAATCGTGGTTATCCGAACATGCCTGACGCAAACACCATCGAGCGGCTGGAGGTGCTGCGCGGCCCAGCGACCATGCTCTATGGCCGGGGCGATCCTGGTGGCACATTCAACGTTGTCTCCAAACAACCGCTGGCAGAGCGCACGGTCACGCTGGGCAGCCAACTGGATGACCAGGGTATGAAGCGCGGCACGCTGGATGCCTCCGGCCCGCTCGACGAAGAAGGCCGTCTGGCGTATCGCCTGAATGTGGTGGGCGAGGGCGGGGAAACCTTCCGCGATCATGTCGAAACCGAACGTTATGGGGTGACGCCGGTCCTTTCCTGGCAGGCCAGCGACGACACCAAGGTGATTTTCGAGGGCGACTTCATGCGCAACAATCACCCTCTGGACCGCGGTCTGACGCGCTATCCGAATCAAATTGGCACAGCGTCTCGTGACACCTTCTTCGGTGAAAAAGACGCGGGCAAATTACACAACGACAACAACATGGCACAGCTGCGGTTCGAGCACCTGCTAAGCGATAACTGGACATTGGGTGGTGGTTTTCAATGGCTCGATGGCACCTTGCAGGGCAACGCAATTGAAGCCAATGGTGTTGCCGCTGACGGGCGCACGTTGGGTCGTAATTTCAGCTACCGCAAGCTGGAGTGGACGGACAAAGACACTCAACTGAACCTCACCGGGCATTTCTCCACGGGCGGCTTCGAGCACACGCTGTTGACCGGTGTCGAGTACGAGGATTATGACTACAAGTCCATCATCCAGCGCTCCAGCGGAGCGGTCGGCGCCTATTCGATCGACCTCTTCAATCCGGTGTACGGCCAGCCTCGTCCAGCCTTGACCCGTACCCCGACCAACGACAAGGAAAACCTCAAGACATACGCAGCCTTCGTTCAGGATCAGGTGGCGTTGACCGAGCGTTTAAAAGTCCTGGCGGGCGCCCGCTTCGAGCGCTTTGAGCACGACTACGAGACTTTTGTGCCGGGTGGCAGGAGCTGGACTGCGAGCGACAACGCGGTGACGCCGCGTCTTGGGGTGATTTACGATCTCACCGATACTGTAGCGGTGTATGCCGATGCAGCGCGCTCCTTCAAGCCCAATACGGGGGCCAGCCGTCAGGGCGGAGGTTTTGAGCCGGAAAAGGGCAAGTCTTATGAGATGGGTATCAAATGGGAAGCCCTGGATCGCCAGTTGAGTGTTGACGCGGCGATCTACCAGATTGAAAAACGCAACGTCCTCACCACCGATCCTGTGGACTCTACATTCAGCGTAGCGGCCGGAGAGGTGCGCAGCCGTGGCTTTGATCTGAACGTGGCCGGCAATCTGACTCCGGAATGGCGAGTGATTGGCGGCTATGCCTATGTCGATGCCGAGGTCACCAAGGACAATGTGATCCAGTCGGGAACCCGGCTGATGAACATTCCGCAGAACAGCTTCAGCCTGCTCAACGTCTACGAGTTCCAGGATGGCACGTTCAAAGGGCTTGGCTTGGGTGTGGGGGGCAAGTACGTCGATGAGCGTGCAGGCCAGACCGCTAATACGGCGTTTTCGATGGGCAGTTACACCGTTGTCGATCTGCTCGGTTTCTACAAGGTCAATGACAAGGTCAGGCTCAATCTCGATGTGAAGAACCTGTTCGACCGTGACTATGAAGAAGGCGCCTTCGGCAATGTCTATGCCTACCCTGGTGAGCCGAGAACCATTCAGGTCGGTATTTCTTACACGCTCTAGACGATCTTCAAGGCAGCTTTCCGAGCGCGAGAGTCAGAAGCGAGCGCTCCCCTTCAAGGGGAATGCCAGTCAGTCAGGCTGACTGGCATTTTTATTTTCAGGTGGATACTTCGGGGTGCTGCTAAAGCAACTGATCAATCAAAACCGCGTTGCTATAGATCAAGCTGCCATCGCTCGCTCGATGCCCGACCAAATGGAACTGACCACGCTCGTCATGCAAATAGACGCGCATCTGGCAGTCGGACAAGGGAGCGTATCCCTCCGGCAAGATCAATTCCATTGAGCTCATGTCGACGTCGACCATGGCTTCACGCTCATGGGTATTCTGCAGACGTTCTTCAGCTTCCTCCAGACGCAGATGGAGGGGGCCGTCGACGTAAAAATGGATCTCGCCGATCGGAATGGACTTCTGCTCGGGTCTGGGCTTGCACCAGCCTTCGATCGTCAGGGTACTCATGACGAAACCTCCGTCGTGGACTGCTGGACTCTATGGCTCTTGTCTCCCCTCAATGCCATCACTTTTCTGACTACTACGCATGGGCAGGGTCGGTCTTTTGGGCCGCTTCTGGCCGATCTCTGCCGTTCGTAATCTGAAATTGAGTATAGCTGGCAACCGGGCCTCGCTTGCCCGCCTCACGGTACAGCCCGATCGCTCTATACTGCTTACTGACTTTGCCACCGGGATGGGTGGCAGTTGTCTGCCCTGCTTGGACGTCAGTGGCGATGCTTTGGCATAACCAATGAGCAACGGGAACAGGATGAAGAGAACATGGCAATAGCAATTATCCTGATACTAATCGTTATTGCATCAGTACTCTTCCATATACTCGCGCCTTGGCATGCAACACCGGCAGCTTCCAACTGGGGATCCATAGACACCACCCTGTTTATCACCCTGATCATTAGCGGAATATTCTTCATCGCCATTACGGTATTCATGGCGGTAGCCGTGATGCGTTATCGTCACAAGGCGGGTTCCAGGGCGCACTACCAGCCAGAAAGTAAAAAGCTGGAACTATGGTTAATTATCGTTACCTCGGTAGGTATTGCCGCCATGCTGGCGCCAGGCCTGGTTGTTTACGATGATTTTATCCGGGTACCGAAAAATGCCTATGAACTTGAAGTGATCGCCCAGCAGTGGCAGTGGGCCTTTCGCTTCCCTGGCCAAGACGGGAAGTTGGGTAAGTCGGATATCAAGTTTGTTGATTCCACCAACCCCCTTGGCATCGACCCCAATGATCCTGCCGGGCAGGACGATGTCCTGATAAAAAGCAATGAAGTTCGCCTTCCACTTGATAAGCCGGTAAAAGTTTTACTGCGATCCAAAGATGTACTGCACGATTTCTATGTACCGCAGATGCGTAGCAAGATGGACATGGTGCCAGGGATGGTGTCGTACTTTTGGTTTACGCCGACCAAAACCGGGAACTATGAAATTCTGTGTGCTGAGTATTGTGGCGTCGGTCATTACAACATGCGCGGCCATATGATCGTGGAAGAACAGGACGTCTTCGATCAATGGCTGAACAGCCAACCGACGTTCGCGCAGACATTAGCGACAGCTGCCAAGCCCAGTCGGGACAGCGTGCTGGAAAAGGGCCGCCTGTTGGTCGAAAAATACGGCTGCGGGGCCTGCCATAGCCAGGATGGCAGTGCCAGTCTCGGCCCGGGATGGAAGGGGTTGTATGGTCGCACGGAACAGCTTGTCGATGGCACCCGTGTGCAGGTCGATGAGGCTTACCTGAAAGAGTCGATCCTCGATCCGAAGGCCCGCCTGGTACAAGGCTACCCGCCGGTCATGGTGACCTATACTCTCAATGACGATGAACTGGGTGCGCTCGTCGCCCTGATCAAATCGCTGGGTGTCGCGCCCCAGGACGAGGAACGTTCTGCCGGCGAAGCGTCGGCCCCAGGTGATGACTTGGCGGCGCAGGGACAGCGGCTGGCCGAGTCGCTCGGCTGTCTGGCCTGCCACAGTGTCGATGGCAGCAAGGGCATCGGCCCCAGCTGGCAGGGCCTGTATGGCAAGACCGAAACCCTTGCCGACGGTACGAACATAAAGGTCGATGAGGGTTATATAAAAGATTCGGTTCTTAATCCCGCTGCCAAAATCGTCAAGGGCTATGCGCCCGTCATGCCGGTCTTTGCTCCGAGCGATAAGGAGTTGAATGCACTGATCGCTTTTATCAAATCCAAAGCGAATGCCGACGCTGATGCGAGCAAGGCGCAGCCAGGGAAATAGCCGTAAGCAGCCAGCAATACACTGAAACTTCGACAGGAGGATGACGTGATGGCCTATGCGGAGCAAGCCGAAACAGAAGCACTGCACGAGCCTAAAAGCTTCCTGACCAAATATGTCTGGAGTCAGGACCACAAGGTCATAGCCATTCAATATTCGTTGACGGCTCTGTTCGTGGGGCTTATCGCCGTGGTGTTGTCCGGCTTGATGCGCATACAGATAGGTTTTCCCGGCAGTTTGGCGTTCATGGACGCCAATACTTACTATCAGGCGATGACCATGCACGGCATGATCATGGTCATTTATTTGCTGACGGCCCTGTTTCTGGGAGGCTTCGGTAACTATCTGATCCCACTGATGGTGGGTGCCCGCGACATGGTCTTCCCCTACGTCAACATGCTGAGCTACTGGTTCTACCTGGTGGCGGTACTGGTATTGCTCGCCGGTTTCTTTGTTCCTGGCGGTCCCACCGGGTCGGGCTGGACGCTCTATCCGCCACAGTCGATTACTCAGGGGACACCGGGGGTCGAGTGGGGCATCGTCCTGATGCTCGTCTCACTGGCGATTTTTATTGTCGCCGCCACCATGGGCGGGCTGAACTACGTCACCACGGTGTTGCAGGCGCGCACGCACGGCATGACATTGTTTCGCATGCCGCTCTCCGTATGGGGAATCTTCATGGCCTCGATCATGGCCTTGCTGGCCTTCCCGGCGTTGTTTGTCAGTGCGGTCATGATGCTGTTTGACAAGCTGTTGGGCACCAGCTTCTTTATGCCGGCGATCATCTCGCTGGGGCAGCAGCTCAATCATCAGGGCGGTAGCCCAATATTATTCCAGCACCTGTTCTGGTTCTTCGGCCACCCGGAGGTCTACATCGTTGCTCTCCCTGCGTTTGGTCTGGTCTCCGACTTGATCAGCACCCATGCGCGTAAAAATATCTTCGGCTACCGAATGATGGTGTGGGCGATTATTGCGATTGGCGTGCTCAGCTTTGTGGTCTGGGCGCACCATATGTATGTCAGCGGGATGAACCCGTACTTTGGCTTTTTCTTCGCCGTCACTACGTTGATCATCGCGGTGCCGACTGCACTGAAAGTCTATAACTGGGTGCTGACCCTGTGGCGGGGCGACATTCATCTGACCGTGCCGATGCTGTTTGCCCTGGCCTTTATCGTCACCTTCCTGGTGGGCGGTCTGACCGGGTTGTTTCTCGGCAATGTGATCGTGGACATTCCGCTCTCGGACACCTATTTCGTCGTCGCCCATTTCCATATGGTCATGGGAGTCGCACCGGTACTGGTGGTGTTCGGCGGCATCTATCATTGGTTCCCGAAAGTCACCGGGCGCATGTTTAACGACACCCTGGGCAAGTTGCATTTCTGGATCACCTTTCTGGGCACCTACGCCATCTTCTTCCCCATGCACTACCTGGGTTTCCAGGGCATGCCGCGCCGTTACTACGCCTATGAAAACTACGCGTTCATCCCGCAGTCGGCGCAAGAGTTGAATGCTTTCATTACGGTGGTTGCATTGACCGTCGGCGTTTCCCAGTTGCTGTTCGTGTTCAACCTGGCCTGGAGTGTATTTAAAGGTAAACCCGCAGGCAGTAACCCCTGGGGCGCGGCCAGTCTGGAATGGCAAACGCCGAACACCCCGCCGATACACGGTAACTGGGGAGCGAAGCTGCCGGTGGTGCATCGCTGGGCCTATGACTACAGCGTGCCGGGGATAGAGCAGGATTTCGTTCCGCAAACGGTCTCCGCCGAGGAACTGGAGCAAATGCGCCAACTCAGTGCCGGAACCAGGATAGCGGACGTTAAAACATGAACAGACTGCTATTGAGAAACGCCGACGACGCTGATCCCGGCGGCAGTTGGAATCGCGATCCTGAAGGTGTTCAGGCCGCCGCCGATAGAAGCCAAACGGCAAGAATAGGCCTGCGCTTGTTTCTGGCCGTGGTGAGTTCGTTATTCTTTCTCTTCCTGCTTGCCTTCATCGCCCGCTCACAAATGGCCGACTGGCTACCTCTGACAGACCCCTTGGCGCCGTTAGCCAATCCATGGCCGTTGTGGGTGAATTCGGCTTTTCTGGTATTGAGTTGCATCGCACTGCAATGGTCGCGCATAGCCGCCCGACAGGCTCGACTGGACGCAACGGTCATGGGTTTTGTAGTGGGGGGCGTATTTGCAATTGCCTTTCTGACGGGACAAGTCTGGGTCTGGCAGCAGTTTGTCGCCTGGGGCTACTTTGTCGCCAGTAATCCGGCCAACAGTTTCTTCTACCTGTTGACCGGTGTGCACGGTCTCCACCTGCTGGGTGGGTTGATTGCCTGGGGCATAACCGTCGCTAAATTCCTGCGTCACGTGCCGTTGCCGCAACTCAGCGCCAGCGTAGAACTCTGTACCATCTATTGGCATTACTTATTGGGTCTTTGGTTTGTGCTCTTCGCGCTGCTGACCAGCACGCCGCAAACCTATGAAGCCATCGCCAGATTCTGCGGCCTGAGGTGAAAAGCCATGGCATCGCATCCACAAGAAGCCCCAAGCGAGTCAAGTTCATCCAATCCACCAGGTTTGCCGCCTGCACCCGGATGGCAGGGCATTGCCAGCGACTGGGCCTCGGATAGGGAGGCTTTCAGGCAGGTCCCCTGGGGCAAGGCGATGATGTGGATATTCCTGCTCAGCGATACGTTTATATTCACCTGTTTTTTAACCGGCTACATGTCGGTCCGTATGACCATCACCGCCCCTTGGCCGAACCCCAGTGAAGTGTTCGCATTGACGATCGGCGGCAGAGAAATCCCGCTTATTCTGATCGCCATCATGACCTTTGTGCTGATCAGCAGCAGCGGCACCATGGCCATGGCCGTTAACTTCGCCTATCGCCGTGATCGCGCGAAAACCACGGCTCTGATGCTGGCGACCGCTGCCTTGGGTGTGACCTTCGTCAGCATGCAGGCATTTGAATGGAGCAAGCTCATCGCCGAAGGGGTGCGTCCCTGGGGGAATCCCATGGGCGCGGCGCAATTTGGTGCGAGTTTTTTCATGATTACCGGTTTCCACGGGCTGCATGTGTCAATCGGCGCCATCTACCTCAGCATTGTGGCGATGAAAGTCATGCGAGGAGATTATGAGCGCTCCGGAAACTATCAGAACGTCGAGATAGCCGGGCTTTACTGGCACTTCGTGGATTTGGTGTGGGTGTTTATTTTTGCTTTCTTCTATTTATGGTAGAGGAGCACGGGTGATGGCGCATGCTCAGGGTCAGCAACATCCGATCAGTTTGTATCTCAAAATCTGGGGGCTGTTATTCGTCCTCAGCACGATGTCGTATCTCGTCGACTATTTTCACTTCCATGGCTACCTTCGGTGGGCCCTGATTATCACTTTCATGTTGTTGAAGGCAGGGTTAATTGTCTCCATCTTCATGCACATGGCCTGGGAACGGTTGGCCATGGTCTACGCCATATTGGTGCCACCGTTGTGTTTGCTGGTGCTCGTCGGGCTGATGGCCACCGAGGCGGATTATGTTTTCCTCAGCCGGGTCATTTTCTTCGGTCAATAAGCAGCTTACGGATGGCCTCGAGCCTCCGGGGTCAACCCGCAGTAAATGGCGTTATATCGTTCGCTTGAACTGATGCCATTTGTGCAGCCAGGCGACTGTCCAGTGAGGGGATGCCGTACCCGTGCCGGCGATCTTCAGCTTTGGATGATGTTCAATGACCCGATCCAATACCGGCTCCTGATTCGGTTCAACATCCACGAAGAAGATATGTTTGCCGTCTTCTACCATCTGTTTAAAGTTGCGGAAGTGCGCGTTCGGCACCTGGATACCAAAAAAGCCGCCTTCCCAGATGCAGAAGCCAAATATAACAATGGCAAGGAAGATAAAAGGCACCCAGCCTGCAGCGGATTCGGTCCAGCCCATCCAATAAGCGCCGCCAAGGACCAGTGCCGCGAGAGGCACACCAACCACCGCACCAATCTCGCCAGAGTGAACAACATCCTGCTTCATCAACGAGTTGACCTCGTGGAGGTGATGTTCTTCAACATCAGCCACTTGTTCACTGAGCACATGAATTTGTTCGGTATTGATGCCGTTGGCTTCCAGTTCATTTTCAACGGATTCGAGATCGTCGAGATTGTCACTGATGTAATAGTGTCGGTTCATGCCACACCTCCCATCTCGTGCTGGCTGCAGGCCTCCTCTGTCTTGCAGCCGTTAACTGAGATTTGCAGTCGGTATCTGCGCCCGTGGGGAACGTTGCACACTTCATGCAATTCGTAGGAAGTATAGCATTCGCTAGTATGCGGGTCGGGAGGCGTCAAGGTCTGGAAGCCGCTAAACCCCAGGCACAAAAAAACCGGCCATCGAGGCCGGTTTTTTCTTTACCTGCATCCCCCGTCAAAAACGACGTGAGACTGAAATCTGATTGGAGCGGGTGAAGGGAATCGAACCCTCGTTATCAGCTTGGGAAGCTGGAGTAATGCCATTATACGACACCCGCTCAGAGCGGCTGACTTTGTACCAGATGTGAGCGCGGATTTGAAGTTTTTCTTTATGCGCGATGGCTTTAGCGCCGGGTGAAGCACACGCAGAGACTGCGTTACGGTCATTCGCGGGCAAGCCTCGCGCCTATAGGAGTGCGTTCAACACTGCAGGGCGGGGCTTGCTCGCGATGACTCTGTTTCAGATTGCCAATGCATGGTGGTCCTGGACGTAGTGGTAACGCGGCCGGCTTTCGTGTTGCGCCGGTTTCAGGAAACCCAGCAGTGCGTTACGGCTGTCTTGGCAGGCAGTTTTATGTTCCATGTCGAGAAAGTGGCCGGTGGCCTGAAGGGTGGTGAAGGTGCTGTGTTGCACATGGCCGGCGAACAGCCTGGCATCGTCAGCGGCGGTGTACTCGTCCCATTCGCCGTTCATGAACAGTACCGGCACGTTGATTTTCTTTGCCGTGTTCAGATAGCAGTTGCGATCGCCGTTGAGCACGTCGCTGATGTGAAAGTGCATCTGCCCGTATTCATGCTCGGCCAACGAACTGACGTGACGGTGGTTGAAGCGCTTGAACAGCGAAGGCAGGTGTTTGCCGATGGTGCTGTTCACCAGATGGCCGACGCGGTCACCGTCCCGGCTGCCGAGGTAATCGACACCGCGCTGAAGGTAGTCGAGCATGTGCTCGTTGACCACCGGCGAGAACGAACTGATCACAGCCTTTTCGATGCGCCGTGGCCGGTGGGCGAGGGCGACGAGCGTGGCGGCGCCACCAAAGGAAAACGACAGCACGTGTTCGGCGGCGAAGTGGTCGATCAGCTCCAGGAGGATCTGCCCTTCGATTTCCTTGGTCAGCATTTTCTCATGCAGGTTATGGGCCTTGGACTTGCCCGCATAGGGCTGGTCGTAGCACACCACATTGAACTGCGGATAAAGGTTTTTCACGGTTTGGGCAAACGACGCAGTCGTGGACATCGAGCCGTTGACCAGAATGATGGTCTTTTCTGCGGCGTCTGCGCGATAGAACTCCGTGTAAACCCGATACTGACCCTGTATATCCAGCACAGCGATTTCTGGCCTCATGACATAAGACTCCTGGCAAGCGGGTATGCGCGCAAATCAGATTGCACGAGCTTTGTGACAGGTAGGCATACGCCTGGAATTTTTGAAGGCCCATGTCGATCCATTGCAGGCCGGTCGACGGGTATTGTTATAAGCGGGCAGTTTGCCGGGGGAAGGCGGAACCTGAGGGTTCTCTGCCGGCAAAAAGTTTCTTAGAGTAGTTTTGGTGACTCGTCGGTCACATTTCGCGCCGACGTCCTGATTCAAGCAGGGGTCACGTCATCGCGCAAGTATCTTTCGAAAAATGTTCGACAACTTCTGCTGAGCGGTCGTCTGCTTAGATCAATCGGATCTCTTCGTCGCTCAGCGGCCGGTATTCGCCGGGCTTCAACGCGTCGTCGAGCAGCAGCGGCCCCATGCGTTCACGGTGCAGGCGCAACACCTTGTTGTCGAAGTGGCCGAACATCCGTTTTACCTGATGATAACGGCCCTCGACGATGCTCAGGCGCGCCGACTTTGCCCCGAGCACGACCAGTTCGGCAGGTTGGGTAGTGAGGTCTTCGAAGGCGAAGTACAGGCCTTTGGCGAACGTGATCGCGTAGTCGGCAGTGATCTCCTGCTCTGTCTCGACGTAGTAGACCTTGGGCAGTTTGGTCTGTGGTTGGGTCAGGCGTCGCGACCAGGTGCCGTCGTTGGTGATCAGCATCAGGCCGGTGGTGTTGAAGTCCAGGCGACCGGCAATGTGCAGGTCATTTTTGTCCGCTTCATGGATCAGGTCGAGCACCGTCGGGTGTTGCGGGTCGCGGGTGGCACTGACGCAACCGGGGGGTTTGTGCAGCATGAAGTAGCGGGCCGGTTTGCCGACTTGCAGCACTTCGTCGTCGACCTCCACGCGGCTGAACTCAAGCACCTCGGCGTGAGGGTCGCTGACGATAGTTCCGTCGACCCTGACGCGCTTTTCCACCAGCAACAGGCGTACCTGCTTGCGGTTGAAGCGGGGCAGGTTGCTGAGGAAACGGTCAACGCGCATGGTCAGGGATCGGTGGGAGGATTCGGTGGGAGGATTCGGTGGGAGGATTCGGTGGGAGAGCGCCGCGCATCTTACGTGATCGGCCAGGCGGCTGCTTGCAACTGCGCCTCGACCCGGGCGCAGGCCGGGCACAGGCAGGACTTGTCGCGCAGCTCGGCCGGCAGAGTTTCGAACACCGCCGGGTCGATGCTGACGCCGTAGCACCAGCAGGCACGATCGACGGTTCGTGGGTCGGCCAGGCTGCAGTCGTTGGAAGCGCCGCAGGCCGGGCAGAGGTCTGGCTTATTCATGAAAGGGTCATTCGGTAATGGCCGGTTTGTTTGGCCCGAGCTGCGCATGATCGTCCCGCAAGCCGCCATGTGCAAGCTAACGCCCGCACATTCCTGAAGGAGTCTTGCCGGTGATCAGGCGATCAACCCAGGCTTTTCAAATACGCCCGCCAACCACCCAAATGACTGATATCCAGCGCTCCTTCCAACCCATACGGTTCGCAGATAAAACCGCTCTCCCAACGGCCATCCGCCAGTTGCACCTTGCCCAACCCCAGCGGTGCCGGAATCCCGGTGAGGAACGAGCCCAATTCACTGCTCGGCAATTCCCATACTTCCACCGCTATGGCCACGCCGCCCTCTTTAACGCGGACCATGCCGGGGCGATACGGTGGGCCACCGGCCAGGGCATACAGTTGATAGTCGGGAGAACTCTGAGTCGTTTCTACCAGCCGGGCTCCACGCTGTTTGAGTTGCCAGTTCAGCGCCAGTCCCTCCAGATGCGCGCCGCAGACCACCAGCCGTGCCCGGTCATTGCGCGCGATGGCCGCCGGTACGGGTGAGGCCAGGCCCTGCTGACGTTGCAGGGCATCCGCCACGCTCAACAGATACTGATCGGTAAACGCGCGACCAAACAAGGTCACGCCCCATGGCAAACCATTGCCCATCAATCCGCTGGGCACGGCGACGGCAGCGTAATCGAGCAGGTTCATGAAGTTGGTGTAGTAGCCCAGTTCCGAGTTGCGCAGTACCGGTTCAGCCGCCAGTTCCGCCAGCGTCACCGGACGGCCGATGGTTGGCGTCAGCACGCAGTCGAGGCCCTCCAATGCTCTGTCGCACAGCGCCTTCAAGGCTTGCAGCCGGTAGTGGGCACGGAAGGTTTGTACGCCGGTCACCGCCGGGGCCTTGGCCAGCACGGCACGAATCACCGGCAGCACGGCTTGAGGATTTTGCTCCATCAATTCGCCGGCCACGCTGTAACGCTCGGCCACCCACGGCCCTTCGTAGAGCAGCCGCGCCGCTTCCAGGAAGGGCGACAAATCCAGTTCGACCGCTTCACCGCCCATGGTTTTGAGCTGGTCGATGGCATCACCGAACAACAACGGGCCTTCAGGACAGCCGAAGAACGCCAGGTCCTGCGCACGGGGCACACCGAAACGAAACGCGCGCGGCGTGCCGAAGGCCGAGCCGTCATTCCACTGCGGGTTGCTGCGGCTGTATTCGTCCCGTGGATCGAGATGAGCGGTCAGTGCCAACAACTGACTGGCTTCCCGGGCCGTGGCCGTAAAGGTTGTGACGCAATCGAGCGTGCGACAGGCCGGAACCACCCCGGCCGTGGAGATCAGCCCTTTGGTGGCTTTCAAACCGACCAGACTGTTCAGCGCTGCCGGTACGCGCCCGGAACCTGCGGTGTCGGTGCCCAGGGAAAAACTCGCCACGCCAAGCGCCACCGCCAGTGAAGACCCGGCACTGGAACCGCCTGACGGATATTCCGGCAACACGCTGTTCGGGCAAGCGCCATACGGCGAGCGGCTGCCGTTGAGGCCGGTGGCAAACTGGTCGAGATTGGTCTTGCCCAGCGGGATCGCGCCCAGCGCCAGCAGTTGCTCGACGATGGTCGCCGAACGTTCCGGCACGTAGGCAAACGCCGGACACGCCGCCGTGGTCGGAATGCCCGCCAGATCGATATTGTCCTTGATCGCGAACGGCACGCCGTACAGCGGCAGGCTGCCTGGGTCACGACCATCGAGGGCGGCGAGGTACGGTTCCAGTTCCTCGACACTGAGTAAATGGATGAACAGGTGATAGTCCGGGTTCAGCGCCGCGGCTTTTTCCCGCAGGCTCGGCAGCAGTTGCCTGGGCGTGGTGTGGCCGTCACGGTATGCGTTGCGCAGGGCGTCGAGTTGCAGATTGATGTTCATGGTTCAGATCCTTGTTGAAATGGCTTCAGTCGAGTTCCAGCACCACGACGCGCTGTCCGGCGCGCACTGCCGAGCCGGGTTGCACACGAATCTCGCGCACCACACCGGCCATGGGCGCGAGCAGTGGGATTTCCATCTTCATCGACTCCAGAATCACCAGCACATCACCCGCGATCACTCGGCTGCCGACCTCCACCTGAACCTGCCAGAGGTTGCCGGCGATGTGGCTGTCGATGCTCTGCTGACCGTCGGCCAACAGCGCCTCTTCGGTCACTTGCGGCGCCGGCTCTTCACTGTCGAAATGCGCCTGACCGCTGGCGATCCAGCGCTCGCGCTCGGCGTTGAACGCACCTTTTTGCTGATCCCGAAACGCGGCAATGCTGTTGGCCTCCTTAGCCAGAAACGCCTGGTAATCCGCCAGGTTCAACTGACTGTGCTCGATGTTCAGAGCGAAGCGCCCGAGCGGGAAGTCCCGTCGAATGCGCAGCAGTTCATCGGCGCTTACCGGGTAGAAGCTGATCTGATCGAAGAACCGCAGCAGCCACGGTTTGCCATCGAACGCGGCGACCTCGCGGTAGCGATTCCACATCTGCAGGGTGCGGCCGACGAACTGATAACCACCGGGGCCTTCCATGCCGTACACGCACATATAGGCGCCACCGATGCCCACCGAGTTTTCGGCGGTCCAGGTGCGGGCCGGGTTGTATTTGGTGGTGACCAGACGATGCCGTGGGTCGAGCGGGGTGGCGACCGGTGCGCCGAGGTAGACATCGCCCAGCCCCATCACCAGATAGCTGGCGTCGAATACCGTGCGCTGCACTTCGTCGAGGTTCGGCAGGTCATTGATGCGCCGGATGAACTCCAGGTTGCTCGGGCACCATGGGGCGTCCTTGCGCACGGTGGTCATGTATTTTTCGATGGCCAACTGGCAGGCCGGGTCATCCCAGGACAGCGGCAGGTGCACGATGCGTGAGGGAACCTGCAAGTCTTTGGCGGCGCACACGGCGTCCCACTCACCGGCGACGATGCCCAGCAGATCGGCGAGCGGCAGTTGCTCCGGTTGGTAATGCACCTGCAGCGAGCGGATGCCTGGCGTCAGGTCGATCACGCCGTGCAGGTGTTTGCCTTCCAATGCCTGCATCAGCGCGTGGGCGCGGAAGCGCAGGACCAGGTCCAGCTCCGGTGCGCCGATTTCCAGTAACAGGTGAGTATCCCCTGACAACCGGGCGACCAACCGTGTATCTCCCTGACCGATATCCAACACCACAGGCGACACAATCCCCTGTGGGAGCTGGCTTGCCTGCGATGAAGTTGATGCGGTGTCTGATCGGGCCTTATCGCAGACAAGCCAGCTCCCACAGGAATCCCATTTCAGGGCGAGGTTACGGGCGGTCTTGAGATCGACCGGCAAAAACTGCACCTTGTCCCCAGCCTTCAGTTGCCCGATCTGCCAAAGATCCGCTTCGATCACCGTCACCGGGCAGACAAACCCACCAAGGCTCGGGCCATCGGGACCGAGGATCACCGGCATATCACCGGTGAAATCCACCGCGCCAATGGCATACGGATTGTCGTGAATGTTCGACGGATGCAACCCGGCTTCACCCCCATCGGCCCGCACCCATTCTGGCTTGGGCCCGATCAGCCGCACACCGGTGCGGCTGGAGTTGAAATGCACTTCCCATTGGGTGGCGAAGAAGGTGCCGATGTAGTGTTCGGTGAAGTATTCCGGCGCGCCATGCGGGCCGTAGATCACCCGGATTTGCCGCACGGCCGGTAACTCGGTGACCTGTTCTTCAGGCAATTGAATGCCCGCGCTACGGTCGATCAAGGCTGGCACATGCAACACGTCCCCGGCACGCAACGCACGACCGCCATGGCCACCGAATTGACCGAGGGTGAAGGTACTTTTGCTGCCCAGATAATCCGGTACTTGCAGGCCACCGCGCAGGCACAGATAGCTGCGAGCGCCTGCACCGGCGATCGTGCCGAGATGCAATGTGGCACCGGCCGGAACCCGCAGCGCGGTGTTCATCGGCGCCGCTTCACCGTTCAGCGTCAATGGAATCTGCGCACCGGTCACCGCCACAACCGCATCACAATTGAAGCGCAACATCGGCCCGCTCATGGTGATTTCCAGCGCCGCAGCACCCTCGTCGTTACCCAGCAAAAGGTTGCCCAAACGCAACGCTCGGTTGTCCATCGGCCCCGACGGCGGCACGCCGACTGCCCAGTAACCGAGACGCCCCGGATAATCCTGAACGCTGGTCTGGGTGCCGGCGCTGATCACCTCAAAGGTGTTGGCCCGATAGACCAGACCTTCCAGGCAACGAGTCCACGGCTGGCCGCTGGTAAAGGGCACATCGAGCAGAATCTGCCGCAGGTAATCGCGGTTGGTTTCCACCCCGTACAGCAGGCTGTCACCTAGAGTCTGAAGCAGCTCAGCGCGGGCTTCTTCGCGATTCGGCGCCCAGCGGATGACCTTGGCAATCATCGGGTCGAAGTACGGCGGAATCTCGCAACCGGCCTCGACCCACGTGTCGATGCGCAGGTGTTTGCCATCGGCAATGGGGAAACTTACTGCCGTCAGCAGGCCGGGACTCGGTTGAAAATCGCGCCCCGGATCTTCGGCGTAGAGCCTTGCCTGGATTGCGTGGCCGTCGGCTTTCAAGCCTTGGCTCAATGCGTTCAATGGCGGTAAATCTCCGGCCGCCAGTTCCACCATCCAGCGCACCAGATCCACGCCCCACACTTGCTCGGTGACACCGTGCTCCACCTGCAGACGGGTGTTCACTTCAAGAAAATAGAAACGCTGGGCGTCGCTGTCGAAGACGAATTCCACGGTTCCGGCGCTGCGGTAGTTCACTGCCTTGGCGAGTTTGATTGCAGCAAGGCAGAGCGCTTCGGCCATACCGTCGGGCAGGTTGGGGGCAGGGGTTTCTTCGAGGACTTTCTGGTTACGCCGTTGCACCGAGCAGTCGCGCACGCCGAGGGCAATCACCTCGCCCTGGCCGTCGCCGAACACTTGCACTTCCAGATGCCGGGCGCGCTGGATGTACTTCTCGATGAACACACCGGCGTCGCTGAAGTTGTTCTGACCGAGGCGTTTGACGGCGTCGAAGGATTCGCTCAATTCGGCGGCGCTGCGGCACACGCGCATACCGATGCCGCCACCGCCGGCGGTGCTTTTGAGCATCACCGGGTAGCCGACCTGTTCGCCGGCAATCAGGGCTGCGTCAAGGCTGTCGAGCAGCTCGGTGCCTTCGAGCATCGGCACGCCGTGTTGTTTGGCCAGGGCGCGGGCGGTGTGTTTGAGGCCAAACACGCGCAGTTGCTCGGGCGTGGGACCGATGAAGGCGATATCGGCTGCTTCGCAGGCCTCGGCGAACGCGGCGTTTTCCGAGAGGAATCCATAGCCGGGATGGATCGCCGTGGCGCCGGTGGATTTGGCGATGGCGAGGATTTTGTCCACGGCAAGGTAAGTGCCGGCCGCCGCGCCTTCGCCCAGGCTGTGGGCTTCATCGGCGTGCAGGATATGCAGGCTGGCGGCATCGGCTTCGGAGTAAACCCCGACGCCCTTGACCTGCAACTCTCGCAGGGTCCGCAGGATGCGGCAGGCAATGGCGCCACGGTTGGCGATGAGGACTTTTTCGAACATGGCATAACCCCTGGAGGCGATAGCGCATCAGCCTCGACCTGGGATGCGGGCCGTCCCGCAGTTTTTTGAGATGCACCCGGGCCGTCCCGGATGGCTGAGGTTCACTCGATCCCTGTAGGAGCAGCCTTCGGCAGCTCCTACAGGGTTGCTTACTTAATGCACTGGCCGGAACGGCTCTGACACAAGGCAAACAACCACTGCCGCAAACGCGCAAGTTTCAGTTCCATACCAAAAGCTCCGCAGGCGTGGGGTTGTAGGCGTTGCACGGGTTGTTCAGTTGCGGGCAGTTGGAGATCAGCACGATCACGTCCATCTCGGCGCGCAGGTCGACGTATTTGCCGGGCGCTGAAATCCCGTCTTCAAACGTCAGCCCGCCATCGGCCGTCACCGGCACATTCATGAAGAAATTGATGTTCGGCCCGATGTCGCCCTTGCCCAGGCGCCCGTCATGCACGCAGGCGCGCAGGTAGTTGTCGCGGCAGCTGTGCATGTAGCGTTTCTCCAGCGCGTAACGCACGGTGTTGCTTTCTTGTGCGCAGGCACCGCCGAGGGTGTCGTGACGCCCGCAGGTGTCTTCGACGATGGTCAGCATCGGCTTGCCGAGGTTGGAATAGAGCACGCTGCCGGTGCTCAGGTAGACGCTGTTCTGCCGACGCAACGTGCGCTGCACGTCATAGCGCTCCTTGGGATTGGCAAGGCTGTAGAACAGAGTGTCGATCGCCTGATTGCCTTCCAGGTCGAGGATACGCAGGGTCTGGCCGGCCTTGACCTCCATCAGCCAGGGTTCGCCGGCGGGGATGGTGGCGCGGTAGACCGCTGTTTCTGGTTGCTTGTGAACAGTAGCGATAGCGAGTGACATGGCAGCGATCCTCAGGCAAACAGACGGTCGGTGTTGATGAAACCGCGCTCGTTTTCCGGGCGTGAGGTGCGGCAATGTTCGGCGACGCTGGCGTCGGCGTTCATCCAGCTCAGCTTCAGCGGTTTCGGTGCGTATGCCGGCGACGGATCCATCGGGTGTTGCAGCGCGGTGAGCACCACCAGGGTGTCCATCGGCGCGTATAACTCGATGTAATCACCGGCCTTGGAGTTGCCTTCGACGAAGTGGAAACGGCCAGCCTCATCGACGTTCACCCGGCTGAACAGGTTGAGCGTCATCTGCAGATCGGACAGGCCCAAACCCCACTTGCCCAGTTCCACCAGCAAATTGTCGGTACCGTTGCGGAAGAAGCCGTTGCGCAGTTCCTGATAGCGGCCCTGGCCATATTTTTGTGCGACTTCTTCAGCGCAGAGCACGCCGCCGAGGCTGTCGCTCCAGCCACAGGTATCGGCGGGGG
>NZ_AKJT01000027.1 GCF_000282195.1 Pseudomonas sp. GM18 | reverse complement strand
ACGGCTTCGCCGCCGAACGCAGCCTCGCAGGCTCGGCAGCTGCTACCGGGGATGGTGTCAGTCCTGGATTTTGCGGGCGGCCACCCGCCAAACCCGCGCGATATCACTGGCGCGCTCACGCAGCAATCGCGGCGCCTCGGCGCAGGCCTGCTCCAAGGTCATCGGCCCGCTTGCCAATGCGAACGCCGCGTCGATGCCATGCTCGTACAAGACCTGATACCCCTCGCCCAAGGTGCCGGCGATGACAATGACCGGCACGCCGTTCTGCCGTGCAATGCGCGCCACGCCAAACGGAGTTTTGCCGCGCAACGTTTGGGCATCGAAACGGCCTTCGCCGGTGATCACCAAGTCGGCGCCTTTGACCGCCTCGGCCAAACCGACGAGTTCAGCAACCACTTCTACACCAGCCTGGAATTGCGCTCCGAGAAACGCCTTCGCGGCAAACCCCAGACCGCCCGCCGCGCCGCTGCCCGGTTCATCGCGCACGTCGTTGTCCAGCGTTTGTGCGCAGAGCTCGGCAAAGTGCCCGAGGGCGTGATCCAGTTGCTGGACTTGCTCGGGCGACGCACCTTTCTGCGGGCCGAAAATCGCTGATGCACCGTGAGGGCCGCACAGTGGGTTATTGACGTCGGCGGCGATGTCGAAGCGCACCTCGGCCAGACGCGGGTCGATGTCGCTCAAATCGAGACGCGCCAGTTGCGCCAGCGCCAGACCTCCCGGCGCGAGGGTTTGGCCCTGAGCGTCCAGCAGCTTCACACCCAAGGCCTGCATCGCCCCGGCGCCGCCGTCGTTGGTGGCGCTGCCGCCAATCGCCAGAATCACCCGTTGCGCCCCGGCATCGAGCGCGGCGCGGATCAATTCGCCGGTGCCGAAGGTGCTGCTGTTGCAGGCATCGCGCAGGCCAGGCGGGACCAGTTGCAGGCCACTGGCCTCGGCCATTTCGATGATCGCGGTATGACTCTGCGGCAACCAGCCCCAGGCGGCATCGACCGTGGCGCCCAACGGCCCGCGAACACGAGTGCGGCGCAGTTCTCCGTCGCACGCAGCCAGAATCGACTCGACCGTGCCTTCGCCACCATCAGCCATCGGGCACTTGAGCAATTGTGCGTCTGGCCAGACCTGCGCCAACCCCAGCGCAATGGCCTCGGCCACACCCTGGGCACTGAGGCTGTCCTTGAACGAATCGGGGGCAATGACGATTTTCATGCGAATTCTCCAGTTCCAATGCGTCCATGCTGCCAGCAGGCCTGAACAATAACGCCGGTCCGCTGCACAAGCGGTCGTGAGGATTATTGTTCATTTCCACAAAACCCTTGCCTACCCGGTTCGTCGTAGCAGCTGCCGAGCCTGCGAGGCTGCGTTCGGCGGCGAAGCCGTCGTGAAATCATGCGATGCGGTGTGTCAGGTAAACCGTGCTTGCAGGAATTACGACGGCTTCGCCGCCGAACGCAGCCTCGCAGGCTCGGCAGCTGCTACGGTGCTACGGGACGGTGGTCGGCAGTTCGGTTTGGGGCAGGAGCTGGACGCCAAGGTACAGCGCGAGCATTCCGTCCAGCTTCAGCGGGTCGACGCCGCTGAGTTCGGCGATCCGCTCCATGCGATAACGCAAACTGTTGCGGTGGATGCCCAACGCATCGGCGCAGGCCTGGCTCTGGCCGTCGTGTTCGCACCAACTGCGCAGGGTCGCCAGCAGTTGGCCGTTGCCATCCTTGGCGATGACTTTGCGCAGCGGCCGCAGCAGCTCATCCAGTGCATCGTCGTCGCGGTGCCGCCAGAGCATCACCGGTAGCCGATAACGGTTCAAGATCAACAAGCGCGAATGCGGCAACACATCACGCCCGTACGCCAGCAAATCACCGACCCGCCGATAGCAGCGGCGCAACCCCGACAAGCCATCGGCCTGCCCGCCCACGGCGATGCGCAAAATGTTCCAGCCCAGGCCGTCGAGTTTTTCCAGCAGCCGTTCGTTATCGACCGCAGGCAGCGCCGGGCGACACCAGAGCAACGAAGATTTGGCCGAGCTCACGCACCAACTGTCCGGGTAGCGCGACATCAACCAGGCGCTGAGCGCCTCGACGGTCTGGCTCGGGCCGTGTTCCATGCCCAACTCGAACAGATACGGCACTCGCGTCAGCTGTGGCTTGAGCCCCAGTTGCTGCGCTTCGTCCAACAACCGCGGCGAATCCCCCGCTTCGCTCAGCAGCAGCGCCAACAGGTCGTCGCAACGCTGACGCCGCCATTGCTGCTCGGCCTGCTGATTACGCTGGCCTACCAGCATCTCGGCGGTCATGCGCACCAGTTCTGCGTAAGTGCGCAATTGCTCAGGCTCGCCGGTGATGCCCAGCACACCAATCAAACGCTGATCGAGCAACAGCGGCAGGTTGATGCCCGGTTGCACGCCTTTGAGATGAATCGCCGTTTGCGCGTCGATCTCCACTACGCGCCCGTTGGCCAGCACCAGTTGCGCGCCTTCGTGACGGGTGTTGATGCGCTCCGGCTCGCCGCTGCCGAGAATCAGCCCCTGACTGTCCATGACATTGACGTTGTAGGGCAGGATGGCCATCGCCCGGTCGACGATGTCCTGGGCCAGGTCGTGATCGAGTTCGAACATAGCGCGGATCCTTGAAAACGTGATGGGACGGGTTGTTCAGCCGCACAGGCGTTGGTTGCAAAGCCTGTGCTCAGGCACAAAGACAATTACCCAAGGGGTGGCCGAGACTCACCGGGCGACCAACGTTACCCTTGCGTCGCAAAAAATCATAATAAAGAGAGAGCCCGCCATGTCACAGAGCGCCACAGCTACCCTGGCCAACGCTGACGACAAGAACGCCGTCTACAAACGCATTACCCTGCGTTTGATCCCCTTCATCTTCATCTGCTACCTGTTCAACTACCTCGACCGGGTGAACGTCGGGTTTGCCAAACTGCAGATGCTCGACGCGCTGAATTTCAGCGAAACCGTGTACGGCCTCGGTGCCGGGATTTTCTTCATCGGCTACGTGTTGTGCGGCGTACCGAGCAACCTGGCCCTGACCAAGTTCGGTCCGCGACGCTGGATCGCGTTGATGATGATGACTTGGGGCACGCTCTCGACGTGCCTGCTGTTCGTCACCACCCCGACCGAGTTCTACACCCTGCGCCTGTTCACCGGTGCCGCCGAAGCCGGGTTCTTCCCGGGCGTGGTGCTTTACCTCTCGCAGTGGTTCCCGACCTTCCGCCGTGGCCGCATCATGGCGCTGTTCATGTCGGCAATCCCGGTGTCGGGCCTGCTGGGCAGCCCGTTTTCCGGCTGGATCCTCAACCACTTCGGCGCAGGCCAGGCCGGTTTGGCCGGCTGGCAGTGGATGTTCCTGCTGCAAGGCATTCCGACCGTGATTCTCGGCGCCCTCGCCTACTTCCTGCTCAGCGACAGTTACGCCAACGCCAAGTGGCTGACCCCGTACGAGCGTTCGGTGCTTGAGGCCGACCACGCTGAAGACCTGGCCAGCAAACCGAAAACCACCACCGACTCCTTGCGGGCGGTGTTCAAGAACCCGGCGATCTGGGCTTTCGGCCTGATCTATTTCTGTATCCAGAGCGGTGTCTATGCGATCAACTTCTGGTTGCCGTCGATCATCAAGAACCTGGGTTTCAGCGATAACCTGGTGATCGGCTGGCTCAGTGCGATTCCCTACCTGTTGGCGGCGGTGTTCATGTTGATGGTGGGCCGCTCGGCCGACCTGCGCAAAGAACGTCGCTGGCACCTGGTGGTGCCGATGCTGATGGGCGCCGTCGGCCTGCTGATCGCGGTCAACTTCGCCGCCAACCCGGCCATTGCCATTCTCGGTTTGACCCTCGCCACCATGGGCGCCCTCACCGGCCTGCCGATGTTCTGGCCAGTGCCAACGGCGATGCTCAGCGCTGGCGCGGCGGCCGGTGGGTTGGCGTTGATCAACTCCATGGGGCAGATGGCGGGTTTCCTTAGCCCGTATCTGGTGGGTTGGGTCAAGGACAGCACCGGGTCGACCAATGCGGCGTTGTACCTGTTGGCGGGTGTGATTGTTTGCGGGAGTTTGCTGGCATTGCGCATGACGCGGACGTTGCGGGCCTGATCTGCGGAGACTGATCGTTCCCACGCTTGATCGTTCCCACGCTCTGCGTGGGAATGCAGCCCGGGACGCTCTGCGTCCCTTTCGCGAGCTGGAACGCGGAGCGTCCCTTGAGGCATTCCCACGCAGAGCGTGGGAACGATCAATCCTCGCTAGCCTTGTGGATCGAGGTTATCCAGCACCCGGTTGACGGCCAGCTCACCGAGCATGACCACCGATTGAATCCCCAACATCATGTTGCGATGCGGCATGTCCACCAACCCGGCGAACTCACTGAGCATCACGCTCGCTGACGCCAGGGATTCACAGGCGTTGACCAGCAGGGTTTCGTTATCGACTTTCGTACCGACATGGTAAATGGTGCTGGGTTTGCGCCTGGTGTCTTTGGGGGTGGGCGGTTTGAGGTAGTGATCGAGGGCGCGGTCGGCGGCTTCGTGGAGTTTTTTTGAATCGAGGGATTCGTAGGGGGAAACGTCGTCGCTTTCCGGCGGATTTGGCGTTGGTTTGAACATGGATGAAACTCCTTGCATCGTAAAAAGGAGCCATCACCCTCGCTACCAAACGTAGGGTGGCGGCCATGCGCAGGTTGGTAGACCGGGATGCAAGGAGACCGGCGCGCCCGAAAGCGCCCTGTGCATGACCACCATAAAGCAGAGTCGAACAAACGCTGCAAATCATGATGCTTATGCACCTTGCATATACGGGCTACCAAACCCGATCGCTGTTTTTCAGCGACAAGGAAACGATACAACCCGGTGCAAAGGCGCACTAGCCGGCGGATTCTGGCGCAGTCGTAGGCAGTGGCGCAAGAATATGTAGCCTGAGTGAGTATCTGGAAATGTCTTTTAAACATCGCCGTTAAACGCTCTCCAGATTTCCTGCTTTGGCATCCAGCTCAATCACCAGCCCACCTGGCATCTGCACAAAAATCTGCCAGATCCCGTCCTCCGGCACCTGCGCCACCTGATACGGCAAACCGCTAGCCTGAACCCGCTGCAACACCGTGGAGGCATCTTCGTCAGTGCGAAAGGCAATGTGGCTCAACGCCGTCTCATCGAACGTCGGCTGTTCGATCACATGCACCAGCGCCTGCGCATCCTGATACAACCAGCGTCCGGGGAACGGGAATGGCGGGCGACGTCCCGGCGCCAATCCCAGCACGGCCTGGAAGGTGTCTTGCAGCGTCTGGCCGGCGGCGGTGTTGAATGCCAGATGATCGAAGGTCCACGTCATGGTCGTCTCCTGCGGTTGTTCATTGATTCGAGGTTCATTGATTAGAGTATCCACGCTTGCCAATCACGAAAAAATCCCGGTATTAAAGAAGGATCTTTAAAGGATTTTTACCAATGAGCTCGATTCTCGACCTGGAGATCTTCGTCCGCACCGCTGACTCCGGCAGCATTTCCGCTGCCGCCCGCGCCCTGGAGCTGACCCCGGCGGCGGCCAGCATCGCGCTCAAACGCCTGGAAACCCGCCTCGGCATTCGCTTGCTGGCCCGTTCCACGCGAAGCATGCGCCTGACCGAAGAAGGCCGGCGTTATCTGGAAAGTGTGCGACTGGCGCTCGCCGCGCTGGCCGAAGGTGAGCAAGCGCTCAAGCAACAGACCCAAGGCTTGAGCGGCGTGCTGCAATTGGCGGCGCCGTCGGACTTCGGGCGTAATTTGCTGTTGCCGTGGCTGGATGATTTCAAACGCGCGCACCCGCATATCCAACTGCAATTGCTGCTCAACGACCGGCATGCCGATCTGTTCCGCGAGACGGTCGATGTGGCCCTGCGTTTTGGCGTGCCGAGTGACTCGACGCTGGTGGCGTTGCCGATCCTGCCGCAGCATCGCCGCGTGGCCTGTGCCAGCCCCGAGTATCTGGCCCGGTGCGGCGTGCCGCTAACCCCGGCGGAACTGAGCGAACACAGCGCCCTGCTCTACCTGCGCGATGGCCGGCCCTACAACCAATGGCGTTTCAGCCGTGGCGATGAGGTGCTGGAGGTCGATGTGCGTGGCGACTATCTGAGCGATGACGGCGAAGTCGCCCGCCGCTGGGCGCTGGCCGGGCATGGCATCGCCTACAAAGCCTGGCTCGATGTCGCCGCCGATGTGCGGGCCGGGCGCCTGGTGACGCTGTTCGATGACTGGCAAGGGGAAAGTGTGCCCTTCAATTTGCTGTGCCCGCATCGGGTGCAGGTGTCGGAGCGGGTCAAGGTGCTGCAAGCATTTTTGCAGGAACGTTGTGAGGCACTGCGTCGATAATTCAGATTGCTCCGCGCTGCGGTTCTTGGTATTTGATTGAAGCTTTCTCACCGGTAAAAGGATTTCATCATGAGCTATCGCACGCTGGGTCATTCGGGTTTACAGGTGTCGACCCTCACATTGGGCACCATGATGTTCGGCGAACAGACCAGCCCCGAAGATTCCCTGCGGATCATCGGCAAGGCCTGGGACCAGGGCATTAACTTCATCGACACCGCGGACGTGTACACCAACGGTCGCTCCGAAGAGATCGTCGGCGAAGCGATCGCCAGTCGCCGCCAGGAATGGGTGCTGGCTACCAAAGTCGGTTTCGGCCCGGTGGACGGTGTGCCGAACCGCAGCGGCCTGAGCCGCAAGCACCTGTTCAATGGCATCGACGCCAGCCTGACGCGGTTGGGCACCGATTATCTGGACATCTATTACCTGCACCGCGAAGACCACAACACGCCGCTGGAAGTCACGATTTCGGCCATCGGCGATCTGATCCGCCAAGGCAAGATCCGCTACTGGGGCCTGTCGAACTACCGGGGCTGGCGTATCGTCGAAGTCATCCGCATCGCCGACCAACTGGGCGTCGACAGGCCGGTGATCAGCCAGCCGCTGTACAACATCGTCAACCGTCAGGCGGAAACCGAGCAGATCACCGCCGCGCAAAACTATGGCCTCGGCGTAGTGCCTTACAGTCCGCTGGCGCGCGGTGTGCTCAGCGGCAAGTACGCGCCGGACGTGACACCGGACGCCAACAGCCGCGCCGGTCGCCAGGACAAACGCATCCTGGAAACCGAATGGCGGGTTGAGTCTTTGCGCATTGCCCAGCAGATCCAGCAATACACCCGG
Organism: Pseudomonas sp. GM18; assembly: GCF_000282195.1. Lineage (GTDB taxonomy): Bacteria > Pseudomonadota > Gammaproteobacteria > Pseudomonadales > Pseudomonadaceae > Aquipseudomonas. The sequence goes on along the minus strand of NZ_AKJT01000027.1, from coordinate 49,426 downwards.
GACCGTGGCGTGGGCATCGTCGAGTTCGCCATCGCCTGGGTGCTGAACAACAGCGCCGTCACCTCGGCCATCGTCGGCCCGCGCACCGAAGAACAGTGGGACGGATACACCAAGGCGCAGGCAGTGAAAATCACAGCGGAAGATGAAGCCTTTATCGATTCGCTGGTGACACCGGGGCACGCGTCGACACCGGGGTTCAATGATGTGAGCCATTTTGTCTCGGGACGCAAACCGCGCACGGCTTGAGATTCATCTGGGCATCCCGGTCGTGTAGGAGCTGCCGAAGGCTGCGATCTTTTGATTGTTGAAGGGCAAGATCAAAAGATCGCAGCCTGCGGCAGCGCCTGCATGGGGTCAGCCATGTTGTAAATATTGATCACCCGGCCAATATTCAGCACAAAAACCACGTATCCTGCGCGCCCCGTTTGACCTTCAACCCGCGAGGACAGTTTGTCTAAAGGTATCGCTCTATCGGTCACAGCTTCGATGCTGTTTGCCGTCATGTATTACTACACCTCACTGCTCTCCCCCTTGAGCGGCGTGGAAATCTTCGGTTGGCGGATGCTGCTGACCGCGCCATGCATGACTGTGTTCATGGTGGTGTCCGGTGAATGGAAACGCGTGGTCGAGATTTTTCGGCGGCTGGCCGCTAAGCCGAAGTTGCTCATCGCCCTGATCGGCTCGGCAGTGCTGCTGGGCCTGCAACTCTGGTTGTTCATGTGGGCGCCACTCAACGGCTATAGCCTTGACGTGTCGCTGGGGTATTTCCTGTTGCCGCTGTCCATGGTCCTGACCGGGCGAATCGTCTATGGCGAGCGCCTTTCCTACCTGCAGAAAATAGCCGTGTTCTTCGCCAGCCTCGGCGTGCTCAACGAGTTGTATCAGGTCGGCGGTTTTTCCTGGGCGACCCTGCTGGTGGTGATCGGCTATCCGATCTATTTCATCCTGCGCAAACGCCTGGCAACGGACAACCTTGGCGGGCTCTGGCTGGACATGGCGTTGATGCTGCCGGTGGCGTTCTGGTTCGTGCAGGGAGGTGAACAAGGTTTTGGCGTGTTCGATCAACATCCATGGCTGTCGCTGTTGATTCCGCTGCTCGGGGTGATCAGCGCTTCGGCGCTGGTGGTCTACATCATTGCCAGCCGGCTGCTGCCGTTCAGCCTGTTCGGGTTGTTGAGTTACGTCGAGCCCGTGCTGTTGCTGGGCGTTGCGTTGCTGTTGGGGGAAAGCATCAAGGCCGGCGAATGGCTGACCTACATTCCGATCTGGCTGGCGGTGGTGGTGTTGGTGTTTGAGGGGTTCAAGCATCTGGTCCGGCAACGACGCCGGCCTATGTAATTGCATGATTCAAAAAAAGCCCGGCCAGCATTGCTGCTGACCGGGCTTTTTCACATCAGGAACGGCTTAATCGGTAGAGAGCACACCGCGACGAACCTGGTCACGCTCGATGGATTCGAACAGCGCCTTGAAGTTGCCTTCGCCGAAACCGTCGTCGCCTTTACGCTGGATGAACTCGAAGAACACCGGCCCCATCAGGGTTTCCGAGAAAATCTGCAGCAGTAGACGCTTGTCGCCCGGCTCGGACGAACCGTCCAGCAAGATACCCCGCGCTTGCAGTTGATCGACCGGCTCGCCGTGGTTCGGCAAACGGCCTTCGAGCATTTCGTAGTAGGTGTCCGGCGGCGGCGTCATGAAGCGCATGCCGATTTTTTTCAGGCGGTCCCAGGTGTCGATCAGGTTATCGGTGAGGAACGCCACATGCTGGATGCCCTCGCCGTTGAACTGCATCAGGAACTCTTCGATCTGCCCGGCGCCCTTGGACGACTCTTCGTTCAACGGGATGCGGATCATGCCGTCCGGTGCGGTCATCGCTTTGGATGTCAGGCCGGTGTATTCGCCTTTGATGTCGAAGTAACGGATTTCGCGGAAGTTGAACAGCTTCTCGTAGAAGTTGGCCCAGTAGGCCATGCGACCGCGATACACGTTGTGGGTCAGGTGATCGATGATCTTCAGACCAGCCCCGACCGGGTTGCGGTCAACGCCTTCGATGAACACGAAGTCGATGTCGTAGATCGAGCTGCCTTCGCCAAAACGGTCGATCAGGTACAACGGCGCGCCGCCGATGCCTTTGATCGCCGGCAGGTGCAGTTCCATCGGGCCGGTTTCAATGTGGATCGGCTGGGCGCCGAGTTCCAGAGCGCGCTTGTAGGCTTTTTGCGAATCCTTGACGCGGAACGCCATGCCGCACACCGACGGGCCGTGCTCGGCCGCGAAGTACGAGGCCACGCTGTGGGGTTCGTTGTTGAGGATCAGGTTGATCGAGCCCTGGCGATACAGGTGCACGTCTTTGGAGCGGTGGGTCGCGACCTTGGTGAAGCCCATGATCTCGAAGATCGGCTCCAGGGTGTTCGGGGTCGGCGATGCGAATTCGATGAACTCAAAGCCCATCAGGCCCATTGGGTTTTCGTATAAATCTGCCATGGTTGGCGCCTCATCATTTTCTTGTCAATTAACGGATCGTTAGTTGCTAGCAATGCTGAGAACGGCGGGTGGTGCGCAGGAGATGCCCCGCACGCTGCGGGCGAGGAAGTCACCGTAGATCAATTGAAACCCAAATATCTTCATTGTCGACCCAAGGCTCTTGCGGGCGAGGCTTCTGCTGCCAGAAGACGATTATTCTTATATGCGTAACCGGATTCTACACAGCGTAAATCAGTTTGTCCGCCTTCTTATACAATCCCCTTTTTCGTGGCCTGCGCAAGCGGTTTGTTGCACAGGAAAATCCCCGCCAGGATCAGCCCGCCGCCCAGGCACATCGCCAGTGTCAGCTGCTCACCCAGCAACAACGCGCCGAGAAGAACAGCAGTCAGCGGGTTTAAGGCGATAAACACGCCCGAGCGCGTCGCGCCGATTTTGCGGATGCCATCGTAATAACCAATGTAGGCCAATGCCGAACCCAACACGCCCAGGTACATCAGGCTCAACCATTGTTGCGTGCCAAGTCCGGTGAGCACCGCGACACTCAACTCGCCCCGCACGGCACTGGTCACCCAGAGCATCAGCGTGCCGAGCAAAATCGAGTACGTCACCGTCTGCACCGGCCCCAGTGTTTGATTCAGGCCTTTGGAAAATAGCGAGTAAATGCCCCAGCCGAGCACGCAGCCGAAGATCAACAAGTCGCCAATCCAGGCATCGGCATTGCCGGCCAGTAACTGCGGATTGCGACTGACAATCACCAGGCTGGCGCCGGCAATGCAGATCGCGATACCGGCCACTTTCGCCCGACTCAGCCGCTCCTTGAACAGCAGCCACGAAGCCAGGCCGATCACGGCCGGGTTCAACGCAACAATCAATGATGCCCGAGACGCGTTGATGTAATGCAGCCCGTAAAAGAAGCACAGGTTGTAGAAGAAAATCCCGAAGAATCCCAACAGCGCCAATTGCAACCATTGCCTGGGGCTGGGCCGCACCAAGGGCACCCGTGCCAGCAGCAGGAACACCAGCAACGCCACGCTCGCCAGCAGGAACCGCAGACTCGCAGCGAATAACGGACTGAGGCTGTCGGCCAGAAACCGCCCGGCAACGAACGTCCCGCCCCAGATCATGGTGACCGCCGCCAGTTTCAGATAAACCGGCACATCCGAAGGGTTCGCAAGGGTCTGTTCACACGTAGTCATAAGTCTCCACCGCCAGAAATCGGGCATGTGGCGTATCATTCGACTAATGATCGATCATCGTAAAATGAGTAAAAGCTCATGACCCTCACTCAACTCGAGATTTTCTCGCTGGTGGCCGAACTGCGCGGCTTCACGGCGGCCGCCCATCGTTTGGAGATTTCCCAATCCGCGGTCTCCCACGCACTCAAGTCGCTGGAGCAGGAGTTGGGTGTCGAACTGCTGCGCCGGCATCAGTCCCAGGTCGAGTTGAGTGACATCGGTCAGCAGCTATTACTGCGCGCTCGGGCGATGCTCGGGTTGGCCAATACCTTGCGCCAGGAAGCGGCCGATGCCCGCGGCATGAAACGCGGCACTCTGCGTATCGGCTCGTTCGGCCCGACCTCATCGATCAAGCTGCTGCCGAGGATCTTGCAGCACTACCGCACCGCACACCCGGGCATTGAGGTTCACATCGACGAAGGTCCGGACCGCCAAGTGATCCAATGGCTGGAAGAGCGGCGTATCGATATTGGTTTCGTGGTGTTGCCCCAGGAACGTTTTGACACGATTGCACTGATCGAAGATCAGATGGTCGCGCTGCTGCCTGCCGATCATGCACTGGCCGGTCGCGACAGCGTGAGTTTGAGCGACTTGTGCCACGACCCTTTTGTGCTGACCGAAGCCGGGTCTTCGGAGCTGGTGTCGCGCTTGTTCAATGCGGCGCGATTGAAGCCGAACATTCGGTATCGCTGCTCGCAGCTGCTCAGCACGCTGGACACGGTAGCTCGTGGCGACGCCCTGACCGTGGTCGCCGAAGGCTCACTGCCCGACGACAACGACAGCCGCTACGTGAAAAAACCGCTGTCTCCACCCATCAGCCGCCAGGTCGGTCTGGCGGTGCTCGATCAGCGTCAGTCGTCTCCTGCGACGCTGGCCTTTATCAAACTGGCTTCGAGCCTGAATGCTCGTTGAGGGGCATAAGCGCCAATGGCCAACTATCATGGCTGAACTCTTCCGGGGAAGCTTCGCGAATGCCACTGAACGTCAAAAGCCGCCGTAAACGTGGTACCCGGATCATTGTCACTGTTCTGAGCGGATTGCTCCCGGTTTTGCTGGGGCTGGTCATTCTCTATCTGCAGGCTGAACGTGCGCTCAGGCAAAGCACTGAACTGACTGCCGAAGAAGCCATCCGCCAATTCGAACTGATGCTCGACAACACCGCCCAAGCTGCGCAAGAACTACTGCCGCTGGCCGGCCAAAACTGCAACGACGTCAAACTCGCCCTGCGCGAACAAGTCACCCGCCGGCCCTTTGTGCGCTCGACCAACCTTGTGTCGAACAACAACCTCTATTGCAGTTCGTTGTTCGGTGACTATCAGGAAGCGGTCAATCCCGGCGACTACACCCAAGGTAAGTTGTGGCTCATGAATGGCAATCCCGTCACGCCCAATACCGCATTGTTGGTGTATCGACTCAGTGAAGGAAAACAAGGGGCATTGACCACACTGGACGGTTATCACTTGAGCAACGTGTTGCGCCTGATCGGCCGTAAAGCATTATTGCTGCTGCAAGTCGGCCCTCATTGGCTGTCCGCCGACGGCAAAGTCCACGACATTGCCCTTCCCGCCTTGCCGGTGGCACAAAGTACGCTGACGTCCTCGCGTTATGCCTTTACGGTGGCCGCCGGTTTCCCCGAAGGTGAAACCTGGCGTTACATGCGCAGCGAGTACCCGCCGCTGTTCAGCCTGCTGATGTTCTTCGGTGTGGTCTCAGGCTCGATCGGGCATGTCCTGCAGCAGCGCGCAGCATCGCCCAGCCGTGAAATGCAGCGCGCGCTGGAGGCCGCAGAGTTCGTTCCGTATTTTCAGCCGGTGGTGCACGGCAACAGCAAACAGTGGTCCGGCGCCGAAGTCTTGATGCGCTGGAAACACCCCAAAGAAGGTTTGGTACGCCCGGATCTGTTCATCCCGTTTGCCGAACATTCCGGGCTGATCGTGCCGATGACCCGCTTGTTGATGCATCAGACCGCTGAACTGCTCGCGCCCCTTTCATCCTCTTTTGACGGGCCGTTTCACATTGGCATCAACATCACCGCCAGTCATTGCCGGGACCTGGCGCTGGTCGAGGACTGCCGTGAATTCCTCGGCGCTTTCGCACCGGGCAGTGTCCACCTGGTGCTGGAGTTGACCGAGCGCGAACTCATCGAACCGACAGCCATCACGTTGCAGTTGTTCCAACAGCTTCGCGCGCTGGGTGTGATGATCGCCATCGACGACTTCGGCACCGGCCATTCAAGCCTCGGCTACTTACGCCAGTTCAATGTGGACTTCCTGAAAATCGACCAGAGCTTTGTCGCCATGATTGGTGTCGACGCCCTCTCCCGGCACATTCTGGACAGCATTATCGAACTCTCGGTCAAACTCGATCTGGGCATCGTCGCCGAAGGGGTGGAAACCGAGGAGCAAAGTGACTATCTGACCGCCCATGGCGTGAACTTTTTACAAGGTTATCTGTTCGGCCGGCCGATGCCCGGAGCAGAATTCATTAATGCATTAAGTGATCATTAACTAACCACGTTAAGCGCCGGGCTCATGATGATGCGCACCAAATTGAATCAAAAGACTACTCTTGTTACATGAAGAAAAAGTCAGGATTTACTCTTGACCAATTAACTACTACAATTTTTCATACCTGTGCAAAATCGGCAGGCGTGTCATTATCACCGAGTCGCTTCAAGGCTCTTGGCTTATAGCTTTGCTTGCGGTTGGTATCAGCCAAACACACTATTGGAGTAAAGATATTGTCCAGACTCGCTGAATTCCGTGCAGCTGAAAAGGCCCTTCAAGAACAGCTCAAGCAGTTGGAATCGCTGAAGAACGATGCCGGGCTCAAGAAAGAAATCGAATTCGAAGAAAAGCTCCAGGGGCTGATGAAAACCTACGGCAAGAGCCTGCGCGACATCATCGCCATCCTCGACCCGCACCCGGCGAAATCCGGCCTGCAGCAGGCAACAGCGCCTAAAACCCGCCGCGCTCGCGTGGTCAAGGTTTATCAGAACCCACACACCGGTGAGCTGATTGAAACCAAGGGCGGCAACCACCGTGGCCTGAAAGCCTGGAAGGAACAATACGGTGCAGCCACCGTTGACTCCTGGCTGCGTGCCTAAGCGCTCACGGTAATAAAAAAGCCCTGCCAATGCAGGGCTTTTTCATGGATACCGTCTAAATGCGACGATAGTCGCCGATCAACTCGCTATAGACTGACTAACTTTGTGCTTAATCCGTTTGGCTATCTAAAAATGCGGGCCATGCTCAAAAACGTGGGCACAGAAACCTTAAACTAAAGTTTCAAGCTGTTTCGAGCCGCCTCTATGTCGCCCTGACTTGCCTTATAAACCTCAGCCTGCCCCGCGTAGGAAAGAACATAGGCTTTATCGCCGTCCACTGCGGCGACCAATGTTTGAGACAACACATGTCGACCGTTCTGGGTAATGGTGCAGGTAGTTTCCAGCGCCGATAACCGGCTCAAGGCAGCCGGATGAATTTTGTTGCAGACGCTCTGATAGCCACCTTGAAAAAAGTCCTTCTGCACGGACTTGCGCATTTCCAGTAACACACCTTCCAGATTCACCTGATGACCGCTTTCCACTTGAGTCATGGTCAACTCCATCACCATCACCGGTGTACCGTCCTGGTCATTTTTTACCGCGCGTTGCCGGGAAACCTGTGGCCTGGCATCGTCTTGCGGGATGGTCTCGACAGTCCATCCATTGGGCCAGGTCACGACAGGTGCCTCTGCATGAGCACGGGTAACACCTGAAAGCAGACACATCAGGACGAACATCAATTGACAGGGTCGGATCATTGCAATGAACACTCACGGATTGAGGCGCAAAGTCTGAGCTTCACCCGCCCGTCAGGCAAGCCTGCGGTTTTGGTTTGGCGATGCCAGGGCCCTTGCGTATCATTGTGACCATTCTTGGAATTTCCGGAGGGCCCATGAGCCTGCACGAACTCAATACATTTCCTGGTGTGACCGCCCAACCTGACACCGCCACCCAGAAGTTCGTCTTCAACCACACCATGCTGCGGGTCAAGGACATCACCCGGTCGCTGGACTTCTACACCCGCGTCCTGGGTTTCTCGCTGGTGGAAAAACGCGATTTCCCGGAAGCCGAGTTCAGCCTGTATTTCCTGGCGCTGGTCGATAAAAACCAGATCCCGGCCGATGCCGCTGCCCGCACCGAGTGGATGAAGTCGATCCCCGGCATTCTCGAACTGACCCACAACCACGGCACCGAGAACGACGCGGATTTCGCCTACCACAACGGCAACACCGACCCGCGTGGCTTCGGCCATATCTGCATCTCGGTGCCGGACATCCGCGCCGCGTGTGAACGTTTTGAAGCGCTGGGCTGCGACTTCCAGAAACGCCTGAATGACGGACGCATGAAGAGCCTGGCCTTCATCAAGGACCCGGATGGTTACTGGGTCGAAATCATTCAGCCGGCGCCGTTGTAAAAAGATCGCAGCCTTGATCGTTCCCACGCTCTGCGTGGTAACGCCTCCTGTGACGCTCTGCGTCACGCTTTTGGAACGCGGAGCGTCCCGGGCTGCATTCCCACGCAGAGCGTGGGAACGATCAACAAAAAAACCCCATGATCGTTCATGGGGTTTTGTGTTTTCAGGGTCGGCGTTTATGCCGGCGCCGAGGTACGGATCAAGTGATCGAATGCGCTCAGGGAAGCCTTGGCGCCCTCGCCCACCGCAATCACGATCTGCTTGTACGGCACGGTGGTCACGTCGCCTGCCGCGAACACGCCGGGGATCGACGTCTCACCACGGGCATCGACAATGATCTCGCCGCGCGGCGACAGCTCGATAGTGCCTTTAAGCCAATCGGTATTAGGCAACAGACCGATCTGCACGAAGATCCCTTCCAGCTCGACAGCGCGCAACTCGTCCGACTGACGATCCTTGTAGCGCAGGCCGTTGACCTTCTGGCCGTCGCCGGTCACTTCAGTGGTTTGCGCACTGGTGATCACGGTGACGTTCGACAGGCTGTGCAACTTGCGCTGCAACACCGCATCGGCGCGCAGTTGTACGTCGAACTCCAGCAGCGTTACGTGGGACACGATCCCGGCCAGGTCGATGGCCGCTTCGACGCCGGAGTTGCCACCACCGATCACCGCCACACGCTTGCCCTTGAACAGCGGACCGTCACAGTGCGGGCAGTACGCCACGCCCTTGTTGCGGTATTGCTGCTCACCCGGAACGTTCATTTCACGCCAGCGCGCGCCGGTGGCGAGGATCACGGTCCTGGCTTTCAAGGACGCGCCGCTGGCGAAATGGATTTCGTGCAGCTCGCCGTTTTTACCCGGCACCAGTTTGTCGGCGCGTTGCAGGTTCATGATGTCCACGTCGTACTGTTTGACGTGTTCTTCCAGCGCCACGGCCAGTTTCGGCCCTTCGGTTTCCTGTACGGAGATGAAGTTCTCGATGGCCATGGTGTCGAGCACCTGGCCACCAAAACGTTCAGCTGCCACGCCGGTGCGAATGCCTTTACGAGCGGCGTAAATTGCCGCTGAGGCACCGGCCGGGCCACCGCCGACAACCAGTACGTCAAAGGCTTGCTTGGCGCTGATCTTCTCGGCCTGACGCTCAATGCCGCTGGTGTCGATCTTGGCGAGGATTTCTTCCAGGCCCATGCGGCCCTGGCCGAAGTTCACGCCGTTCAGGTAAACGCTTGGCACGGCCATGATCTGGCGTTCGTCAACTTCGGCCTGAAACAGCGCGCCGTCGATGGCGACATGGCGGATGTTCGGGTTAAGCACGGCCATCAGGTTCAGCGCCTGAACCACATCCGGGCAGTTCTGACAGGACAGCGAGAAGTAAGTCTCGAAGTTGAACTCGCCTTTTAGCGAGCGGATCTGTTCGATGACTTCGGCACTGGCTTTCGATGGGTGGCCGCCGACTTGCAGCAAGGCCAGCACCAGCGAGGTGAATTCGTGGCCCATCGGGATGCCGGCGAAACGCAGGCTGATATCGGCTCCCGGGCGGTTGATCGAGAACGATGGTTTACGCGCATCGTTACCGTTGTCGAGCAAAGTAATCTGGGTGGAAAGACTGGCAACGTCTTTGAGTAATGCGAGCATTTCCTGGGATTTCGCACCGTCGTCGAGGGAGGCGACGATCTCGATCGGCTGGGTGACCCGTTCCAGGTACGATTTCAACTGGGCTTTAAGATTGGCGTCCAACATACGGGCGATTTCCTTTCATGCTTTTTGATTTAGAGAGCTATCAGACATAAAAAAACGCCCGAGCGAATCTCGCCCGGGCGTTTTTATTGGGCGGTGCAGCTTACTTAGGAGGTGCGGAGTTCCGCCCTGATGAAGCGCGTCACAGACTTAGATCTTGCCGACCAGGTCCAGGGACGGAGCCAGAGTGGCCTCGCCTTCTTTCCACTTGGCTGGGCACACTTCGCCCGGGTGAGCAGCGACGTATTGAGCGGCCTTGATTTTGCGCAGCAGCTCGGAAGCGTCACGGCCTACACCGCCATCGTTGAGTTCAACGATTTTGATCTGGCCTTCAGGGTTGATCACGAAAGTGCCACGGTCTGCCAGGCCAGCTTCTTCGATCAGCACGTCGAAGTTGCGGGAGATGACATGAGTCGGGTCGCCGATCATGGTGTACTGGATTTTGCCGATGGCTGGCGAAGTGTTGTGCCAGGCAGCGTGGGCAAAGTGGGTATCAGTGGAAACGCTGTAGATCTCGACGCCCAGTTTTTGGAACTCGGCGTAGTTGTCAGCCAGGTCTTCCAGTTCGGTCGGGCAAACAAAGGTGAAGTCAGCTGGGTAGAAGAAAACGACAGACCACTTGCCTTTCAGGTCAGCGTCCGACACGTGTACGAAGTCGCCATTTTTGAAGGCGTTAGCTTTGAACGGTTTAACTTGGCTGTTGATGATAGGCATCGGTGACTCTCCGTCAGGGGTTATGAAGTTGATGTGGTGAATCCTACCCACCCGATCGCCGGTTGGCTCATTGGCAAACCTGATGCTGCTGATTTGTTTTCGCTATTAGCCGAGCGTATTAATAGAAGAAAACGTGATCTACAGCGCCAACGGCTTTTCAGCGATTCGGGTCATCCCGAGAAACGGGCTGGCTTCAACATAGCGCATGGCTGACTTCACATCCTTCCAGCCCACGTAATTCATCAACGACTTCAAATCCCAACCGCTCTGATGGGCCCAGGTGGCGAAGCCACGACGCAGGGAGTGACTGGTGTAGTGCTCGGCCGCAATGCCGGCGCGCTCCAGTGCCTGGCGCAGCAACGGGATCACGCTATTGGCGTGCAAGCCCTCCTCGCTCAAATGGCCCCAGCGATCGATGCCACGAAACACGGGGCCACGGACCAACGCGGCTTCGGTCATCCATTCGATGTAGGCCTGCACCGGACACAGGCGCTGCAAGGCCGGCGTCTGGTAGGTCTGGCCTAGGTTCTCTCGATCGCTCTTGCTGCGTGGCAAGTAGAGGGTGATGCCTGAGCCGGCGCTGGCTTGTACATGCTCAATCTGCAGGCGGCACAGCTCATCGCTACGAAAACCACGCCAGAAGCCCAGCAGGATCAACGCGGTGTCGCGCCTGGCTCTCAGCAATCCAGCTCGATCGCCCTGCGCCCTGGCGGTTTGCGCTTCCTGCTCCAGCCAGGCAACCACTTGCTCCAGATGTTGCAACTGCAACGGCTCGGCCTGTTTTTCCTGGGCCGGGTGCAACGCGCGAATGCCCTTGAACACTTTGCGTACCACGGGTGCCTTGGTGGGATCGGCGAAACCCTGGCTGTTGTGCCACTGCGCCAACGCGGACAGGCGCAACTTCAAGGTATTGATCGACAGCACTCCCGCATATGCAACCAAGTATCGCGCCACGCTATCGCCGGTCGCCGGCAAGAACCCGCCCCAGCTGACTTCGAAGTGCTCGATGGCCGCACGATAGCTGCGACGGGTGTTGTCGCGGGTCGCGGCTTGCAGATAGCGATCCAGATCGGTCATGGGCTCAGTGCTCGAAAACGTACCGCGTTGGCGATTGAAAACCCGGTCTACAGCTCATCACACGGGGTAATACCAGTATATCCCGCATGATACATCAGAGGATTTTAACTTTATTGGCGCCGTGGTACATTGCGCATATCAATAGTACGTACCACAGTATCAAATCGTAGGAGAACACATGGCACGTGGCGGCGTAAACAAGGCACTGGTGCAAGCGGCACGCTCGGCGATCCTCGCCCGGGGCGAACACCCGAGCATCGACGCAGTGCGGATCGAAATGGGCAATACCGGCTCGAAAACCACGATCCATCGCTATCTGAAAGAGCTCGACGACGGCGCCGAACCCGCGCCAGCACCTTCCGAACCGATCGATGATGAGCTGGCAGCGTTGGTGGCGCGGCTCGCGCAACGCCTGAAAGAACAGGCGCAAGAACCCATCGACCAGGCACGCGCGCAGTTCGAGCAACAACGAAAAGAGCTGGAAACCCAGCTGCACGAGGCCCGCGAGGCCAATACCGAATTGCAGCAGCAATACGAAATTCAAAGCCTGGCGCTGACCCAGGAATCGGCGGAACTGCACGACACCCGCTCGATGCTGCAAACCGAGCAAACCCGCAACGCCGGGCTGAATCAGGCACTGGCCGATTTCGAATTGCGCTTGCAGGACAAGGACGAGCAGATCCGCTCACTGGAAGAAAAACACCTGCACGCCCGCGAAGCACTGGAGCACTACCGCAACGCCGTCAAAGACCAGCGCGAGCAGGAACAGCGACGCCACGAAGGTCAGGTGCAGCAGATTCAGATGGAATTGCGCCAGGCCCAGCAAAGCGCACTGGTACGCCAGGATGAAATCACCCAGCTGCATCGCGACAACGAGCGCCTGCTGACCGAAAACCGCGGCACGCTGCGGGAACTGAGCCTGTTGCAGGAGCAACTCAAGCACACCAACAGCCGACAGGATCAGCTGCTGGAACAGGTCAACCGCATCGACAGCGAACGCACCCTCCTCCAGGAACGCTTGCGCATTGCCTTGCTGGAAAGCCAGTCGCTCAAGCAGAACATCGACGAGCAGTCGCACATCAACAAAGCGCTGGAAGTTGAACTGATCAAGTTGCAGGCAAGCCTGGATGAAAGCGTGCGCCTGGCCGCTGTCGTTGCAACAGGGCCAGACACATCAGCACCACAGAAGATCGATTAACCCGCGACCGGCGTGCGCATGGTGACAAACTCTTCGGCGGCTGTCGGATGCACGCCGATGGTTTCGTCGAAGTCGCGCTTGGTCGCGCCCGCTTTCAGGGCAATCGCCAACCCTTGCACGATCTCGCCGGCGTCCGGGCCGACCATGTGGCAGCCCAGAACCTTGTCGGTCTTGGCGTCTACCACCAGTTTCATCAAGGTGCGCTCCTGGCATTCGGTCAGGGTCAGCTTCATCGGCCGGAAACGGCTTTCGAAGATCACCACATCGTGCCCGGCTTCTCGCGCCTCCTCTTCAGTCAGGCCGACAGTGCCGATGTTCGGCAAGCTGAACACGGCGGTCGGGATCATCTTGTAATCCACCGGGCGATACTGCTCAGACTTGAACAAACGCCGCGCCACGGCCATGCCTTCGGCCAGCGCAACCGGCGTGAGTTGTACCCGACCAATCACATCGCCAAGAGCCAGGATCGACGGTTCAGCAGTTTGATACTGCTCATCGACCTCGACAAAACCTTTCTTGTCGAGTTTGACGCCGGTGTTTTCCAGCCCCAGGTTGTCGACCATCGGACGCCGACCGGTGGCGTAGAACACGCAGTCCGCCACCAGCTCGCGACCATCCTTGAGCGTCGCCTTCAGGCTGCCATCGGCCTGTTTGTCGATACGTTCGATGTCGGCATTGAATTGCAGGTTCATGCCGCGCTTGGTCAGCTCTTCCTGCAAATGTTTGCGCACCGCACCGTCGAAGCCGCGCAGGAACAGATCACCGCGATACAGCAGCGTGGTCTCAGCACCCAGCCCGTGGAAAATCCCGGCGAACTCCACCGCAATGTAACCACCACCAACCACCAGAACGCGCTTGGGCAGCTCTTTAAGGAAGAATGCCTGGTTGGAACTGATCGCATGCTCGTGCCCCGGGATCTCCGGAATCTGCGGCCAGCCACCGGTCGCAATCAGGATGTTTTTGGCGGTGTAACGCTCGCCATTGATCTCGACCTGATGCGGGTCGACGATCTTCGCGTGGCCTTCATGCAAGGTCACGCCACTGTTGACCAGCAAATTGCGATAAATGCCGTTCAGTCGATTGATCTCGCGATCCTTGTTGGCGATCAGCGCCGCCCAGTCGAACGTCGCTTCGCCCGGGGTCCAGCCGAAACCTTGCGACTGCTCGAAGTCTTCGGCGAAGTGCGCGCCGTAGACCAGCAGTTTTTTCGGCACACAGCCGACGTTCACGCACGTACCGCCCAGGTAGCGGCTTTCGGCCACGGCGACTTTCGCACCAAAACCGGCCGCGAACCGCGCAGCCCGCACACCGCCGGAACCGGCACCAATTACATAGAGGTCAAAATCGTAGGCCATTACTATCTCCTCGGCAGGTCACCAGCATACCTGCGGGCGCCCTTTGGGCAAGCGTTGCAAACTATTTGGGGCCGAAAAATGAAAAAGCCACCCGAAGGTGGCTTTTCAATACAAGCAGGTCAGGCGCTATCAGTAAGCCTTGCCAGTCTTGTAGAAGTTTTCGAAGCAGAAGTTGGTCGCGTCGATGTAGCCTTCGGCGCCACCGCAGTCGAAACGCGTGCCTTTGAACTTGTAGGCCATGACGCAGCCGTTTTGCGCTTGCTTCATCAGGGCGTCGGTGATCTGGATTTCGCCGCCCTTGCCTGGCTCGGTCTGTTCGATCAGGTCGAAGATGTCCGGGGTCAGGATATAACGGCCGATGATCGCCAGGTTCGACGGTGCATCTTCAGGTTTTGGCTTCTCGACCATGCTGTGAACGCGATAGATATCGTCGCGAATCATCTCGCCGGCAATCACGCCGTACTTGTTGGTTTCTTGAGGATCGACTTCCTGGATGGCCACGATCGAGCAGCGGAACTGCTTGTACAGCTTGACCATCTGGGTCAGTACGCCGTCGCCTTCGAGGTTGACGCACAAGTCGTCCGCCAGCACCACGGCGAAAGGTTCGTCGCCGATCAGCGGACGACCAGTCAGGATCGCGTGGCCCAGGCCTTTCATTTCGGTCTGGCGAGTGTAGGAGAACGAGCACTCGTCGAGCAGCTTACGGATGCCGACCAGGTATTTCTCCTTGTCAGTGCCCTTGATCTGGTTTTCCAGCTCGTAGCTGATGTCGAAGTGGTCTTCCAGCGCGCGCTTGCCGCGACCGGTGACGATGGAGATTTCGGTCAACCCGGCATCCAGTGCTTCTTCGACGCCGTACTGGATCAGTGGCTTGTTTACCACCGGCAGCATTTCTTTGGGCATGGCTTTAGTCGCTGGCAGGAAGCGAGTACCGTAACCGGCTGCTGGGAACAAGCATTTCTTGATCATATAAGTCCTTGAAAGGGCTGTGTGTACGAGTTTCGGCGCAGTCTAATCAGGCGGCGTGCACCTTACAATGCCCCGCACTGGCTAACCGACGCCATCATAGAGAAATATTCTGATGGATAGTTCCGCAGATAAGCTGCACAACCTCTTATAGATAGCAGAGATCGACGATCTGCGTGACCATCAGCCGAGCAATAATCTGCCCCACCCTACACCCATCGGCACCCGTTGAGGGCATTTGGCGCTATTATTGCGCACCTGAACCAGCCAACGAGGCAGATAGATGTCGGCAGCAAAAAGCGTCAACGGGTACCTGATCAATCAGGC
Organism: Pseudomonas sp. GM18; assembly: GCF_000282195.1. GTDB lineage: Bacteria > Pseudomonadota > Gammaproteobacteria > Pseudomonadales > Pseudomonadaceae > Aquipseudomonas. The sequence goes on along the minus strand of NZ_AKJT01000027.1, from coordinate 33,877 downwards.
GAAAGACGGCCAGTGGTGGATAGACAGCGTCGGCGGCGAGAATATTGCCGGACCGTTCCCTACAGAAGCGTTGGCGATTGAAGTGGCATCGGTGTTGCAAGATCAACCCGCAGCCCCCAAGCGGCGCGGCAAGGACAAGCCTTGAGCTGAACCTGGCGTAACCGCAGCCCTGTCTTTGCACAGGGCTTTTTTGTGAATGCCTGCAACGAAGTGGCCAATCGCTATAACCTTTTGTTGCAGCCGCTGTCATAGCGTTTAGCCCCCATCATTGACGATGACCACGACATGAAAAAATTTTTGCCACTGATTGCGGTACTGGCCCTGAGCGGCTGCGCCACGTCCGAAACGACTTACCTGAAAAATGGCGAGCAAGGCCTGACCATCGACTGCTCAGGAGAGGCCAACGCCTGGGCCAGTTGCTACGAAAAAGCCGATGCCTCTTGCGCCGGCACCGGCTATCGGATTGTCGGTACCGACGGCACACCTTCGACCAAGGAAAGCGACAAAACCCTGGGTGTCGACGTCGGCAACTACAAAAGCCGTAGCGTGGTGGTGGTCTGCAAGTAGGGTGTCCAATGCCCTACATATGGATTTCGGCGAACTTGATTCCGAGCCCGCGTACGGTCTCGATCAAATCGTCGAGGCGGCTGAAGGACTCGACTTCATCGTTGTCATCCACCAGGAAAAAACTGCGCCCGGCGCTTTTCTTGAAAAATACGATCCACTCCCCCGGATTCGCCGGGTTCTGAATCACATGGGTGGCAGAGATATGACCCTCTGCATGGCGCTCCCGCACCTGCTCTCGTTTCATGCTCGACTCCAGAAATGACAATGCCGTCAAAGTGCGACTTTGACGGCATCGATGCTGACCGGGGGTAGTTTATCAGCCGGAAATGCACGCGGTCGCTGCATTGCGCACATCCCATGGGCGCAACGGCACATTGGAGATGCGCTCATGCAGTTTGATGCTGCTGCCACCGGAGCGCTCTTCAATGTCAAACACCGCTGCCGGCCCCGAGGAGAACTTCTGCGGCACAATAACCCGCATGCCATCCTTTTGCGGCTCGACTTGCAGGGCCCCACGGCTATTGGCCAACTTCTCGACCAGGCACTGGGCGTACTCATGGGGCTTCTTGCCTGAAATCACGTTCATGGTAGGCAGCGACGCAGTGATGTCCGAGACCGTCGCACATCCACCCACTGCCAATGCAAACGGCACGACCAGAACACCCCATTTCATAGGAAACCTCCGATAAAGACCCTCCGACAGCCCAAATGCTGTTTTTCTCCTAGGCTCCCTGCTTTTATCGCTCATAGATTTCCAAATAACTGTTTTTAATTGTCAAAGCGGACCCCGACAGCCAGATAATAACCTGTTCGGGCTGATAAACTGCGCCAATCGCCCATGCTATCGTTTTGATTTTGTAGAAAAAGCCCTTCTGGAGGCGCCTCATGAAATTTATCCACCAGCGCGAGCACCTCAACGAAGACGACATCGTCGTCATTCAGTGCTCCCAAATGTGCAACATCCGTTTGATGAACGACGCCAACTTCCGCAGCTTCAAGAACGGCGGCCGTCACACTTATCACGGCGGCGCATTCGACACCTTCCCGGCCCGAATCACCGCGCCGAGCACCGGTTTCTGGAACATCACCATCGACACGGTCAACCGCCGGCCGATCAGCGTGACCCGCAAGCCGACCCTGACGCACTCGATCAAGATCATCCGCCGCTCCAGCTCGAAGCTGAGCTGAACCCACACCAGAACAGGCAGGTATGACCGTGGCCCAGACGACCAAATACGTCATCAAATACAAACTCAACGGCGAGCGTCGGTTCGAATTCGCCCAGCTTGAAAATGGCACCGCAGAAGAAGCCAAGGCCGCGCTGGAAGCCATTCATGGCCAGACTGATGACGTCATCAGCGAGATCAGCGTCAGCAAAGCGCTGTAACGCGATCTGGAGCGACAACATGGACGTCTGCTCCCCTCGTGAATTCGACCGCAAGCGCCGGAGTGCCCGCTCTCGCAACGCTCACTAAACTGGCCGCCTCGACCTTTTGGTCAAGGAGTCAGAACCCTTGTTTACCGATCCGATTCACCACGATGCCCTCGACTGGGGCAGGCTTACGCAGCAACTCGACCAGGATGGCTGCGCGATCATCACATCGCTTTTAAGCCATAAGACCTGCGATGAAATAAGCGCCCTGTACGACCGCCCCGAGCCCTTTCGCTCGAAAGTGGTGATGGCGCGCCAGGGTTTTGGCCGTGGCGAGTACAAATACTTCAGATACCCGCTGCCGGATCCGGTGACCCGGTTGCGCAGCGCGCTCTACCCTCGGCTGGTTCCCATCGCCAATCGCTGGTACGAATGCATGGACCTGCCGACCCGCTTCCCCGAATCCCATAAAGCGTTTCTGCAACGCTGCCATGCCGCCGGTCAGGAACGCCCGACACCTTTATTGCTGCAATACGGCCCGCAGGACTACAACTGCTTGCATCAGGATCTGTACGGCGAACACGTGTTCCCGCTGCAAGTGGCGATTCTGCTGTCAGAACCGGGAGAGGACTTCACCGGTGGCGAGTTTGTGCTGACCGAACAACGTCCACGGATGCAGTCGCGCCCGCAGGTCATCGACCTGAAGAAAGGCGACGCGTTGATTTTTGCCGTGAATCAGCGCCCGGTAAAAGGTGTTCGCGGCTATTACCGAGTGACCCTGCGTCATGGGGTGAGTCGCCTGCACAGTGGAAAACGGCATACCCTTGGAATCATCTTTCACGATGCGTTATGAGCCCATGAGCCCGATCACCTTCGATCTGTTTGCCGACGCCGAACCCGAGCAGCAACCCAGGCGCGAGCAGATCGGCGAACAATCCTGCGTTCTCAGAGGCTTCGCCCTGCCCTGGCTCGACCGGCTGCTGCCAGCGCTGGAGGCGATTCTGACAGCGGCGCCGTTTCGGCAGATGGTCACGCCCGGCGGCTTTACCATGTCGGTGGCCCTGAGCAGTTGCGGCATCTGGGGCTGGACCACCGACCGCAGCGGCTACCAATACACCCGCAACGATCCGCAGACCGGTGCACCCTGGCCTGAAATGCCCGAGGTGTTTTTCGAACTGGCCCAGGCGGCCGCGCGCGAAGCAGGGTTTATGGCGTTCGTACCGGATTCCTGTCTGATCAACCGCTATGTTCCCGGGGCCAGGATGTCGTTGCATCAGGACAAAAACGAAAACGCCTACACAGCCCCCATCGTGTCGGTGTCTTTGGGATTGCCGGCGACGTTCCTGTTCGGCGGTTTCGAACGCAGCGCGAAAACCCGGCGGGTGCCGCTGTTTCACGGTGATATCGTGGTTTGGGGCGGCGTGGACCGTTTGCGTTACCACGGCGTCTTGCCGATCAAGGACGGCCAGCATCCGCGGCTGGGCGAACAGCGAATCAACTTCACCTTTCGTACCGCGGGATGAAACGGTCGAATTCGACCGCAAGACCCGGAGTGTGGCGTCGGTGCCGGCTGGTTAATCTGCATGAAACGGGTCAACGGACATGAAGCCATGACAACTCAATCGCCAACAATCGCCACCGAAAACGATCCTCGCTGGGCCGCCGTGGTCGCGCGCGATCCCCGTGCCGACGGGCAGTTTGTGTATGCCGTGAAAACCACCGGTATCTACTGCCGCCCCAGCAGCCTGGCACGCCTGCCAAAACCGCAGAACGTCGAATTCTTCGACACGGCCGAGCAAGCTCAGGCAGCGGGTTATCGCCCCAGCAAACGGGCCGCGAAAGATCACAGCGACGTCGCCGCCCAACATGCCGCGACCGTGGCCGCCGCGTGCCGTCAAATCGAATCCGCCGAAACGTTGCCGGCGTTGAATGAACTGGCAGACGCAGCCGGTTTGAGCAGTTTCCACTTCCATCGCGTGTTCAAGGCCATCACCGGCCTGACGCCCAAGGGCTACGCCACCGCCCATCGCTCACGCAAGGTTCGCGAGCGCCTGACCGACGGCGGCACGGTTACCGACGCGCTGTATGACGCCGGATTCAATTCCAATAGTCGTTTCTATGAGGCGGCGGATCAATTGCTTGGCATGACACCCGGCGACTACCGCGCGGCCGGGCAGAACAACGACATTCGTTTTGCTGTCGGCCAGTGCTCTCTGGGAGCGATTCTGGTGGCACAAAGTGAACGCGGTGTCTGCGCGATTCTACTGGGGGACGATCCGCATCAACTGGTCTGCGACCTGCAGGACAAATTTCGCCGCGCCAATCTGATTGGCGCCGATCATGAGTTCGAGCAGTTGATCGCCAAGGTCGTCGGCTTTATCGAAGCCCCGGCCCTCGGCCTGGACTTGCCGCTGGATGTACGCGGCACGGCGTTTCAAGAGCGGGTGTGGCAAGCCCTGCGGGAGATTCCCGCCGGCAGCACCGCTAGTTATGCCGATATCGCTCAGCGCATCGGTGCACCGAAGGCCATGCGCGCCGTGGCCCAGGCCTGTGGCGCGAACAACCTGGCGGTGGCAATCCCTTGCCATCGCGTGGTGCGCAGCGACGGCAACCTGTCGGGTTATCGCTGGGGCGTGGAACGCAAGCGTCAGTTGCTGGAGCGTGAAAACGCGTCCGGGTTCTGAATGCCGATATAGACCGCCACGGACTCCGGCCCGGTGTAGACCTCGAAGTCCGTGGCGAACTTGCGGCGAACCTGCGGGTTGTCCTCGAAATAGGCCCAGATAAAGCCCCAGGCCTGAATAACGCTATCGGGCATCGCCCCTTTGGCGCTGAACACCAGGTAATCGCCGCCCTCAACCTGAATCTGCGCAAAACCCTCGGAGGTTGCGGTGACCGCCACTCCCGCGGTCACATCGAAGTGGCCCGAAGCGTCGGACTCGTAGTTGGAGTAGACGCCGTACATAAAGGAATCCGGTTGTTTGTGGGCGATTTTGTCGAAAATATCCTCGACGAAAAACCGTTCCCACATAGGGCCGATACGCGCGGTATCCGGCTGCTGCTCTGCGGCATTGAGGGTTCGCACCTGCAAACCCGAGACGCTGAAGGGCTGCACTTCACGCAGTTTTACATCCATTGCTCGATATTTCCTTGTCGCTTCAGTTTGTCTGTTTGATGGGCGCCGAGACGCTCAACGATTGACGTCGACCACCACCCGACCACGCAACTGCCCGGCAAGCAAGCGCGGCGCGGCGTCGATGGCTTCGCTCAAGCCGATTTCGTGGCTGATCAGCGGCAGCAAAGCGAAATCCAGGTCCTTGGCCAGGCGATTCCAGGCCAGTATCCGCCTGGCTTTGGGTTGGGTCACGCTGTTGATGCCGGCCAGGGTCACACCGCGCAATATGAACGGTGCGACGGACGCCGGGAAGTCCATGCCCTGGGCCAGGCCGCAGGCGGCGACGGTGCCGTTGGCCTTGGTGCTCGCGCAAGCGTTGGCCAGTGTGTGACTGCCGACCGAGTCGATCACCGCCGCCCAACGCTCCTTGGCCAACGGTTTGCCCGGCTCCGACAACGTGGCGCGATCAATGATTTCACTGGCGCCCAAGTGCTTGAGGTAGTCGTGTTCGGAGGTGCGGCCAGTGGATGCCACCACGCGGTAGCCGAGCTTGCTCAGCAGCGCGATGGCGAAACTGCCTACGCCGCCGTTGGCGCCCGTCACCAGCACCTCGCCCTGCTCGGGACTCACGCCGCTGTGCTCCAGCGCCAGGATGCTCAGCATCGCCGTGTAGCCGGCCGTGCCAATGGCCATCGCTTGCGCGGCGGTGAATGCCTTGGGCAGCGGGATCAGCCAGTCGCCATTCAGGCGAGCTTTCTGCGCCAGACCGCCCCAGTGTCCTTCGCCGACGCCCCAGCCATTGAGCAGGACTTGATCACCGACCTTGTAGTCCGGATGACTGCTGACTTCGACAGTGCCCGCCAGATCGATCCCTGGCACCATCGGGAATTTGCGCACCACCGGGCTGCTGCCGGTGATCGCCAGGCCATCCTTGAAATTCAATGTGCTGTACGCCACACGCACCGTCACATCGCCCTCGGGCAATTGATCGTCAGCGATCTCTTGCAGTGTGGCCCGGTAACCGCTGTCGTCTTTGTCGATCAAAATGCCTTTGAACATCACTGCCTCCTGGTGGAATCGCTCAGTTGTCGTGCTGTTGAAATAGCACAGGGAATCCCATCACCGTACCCGACTTTAAGCCAATCCCCGAATCTCGACTGGCCTTGCGCCAACCATTGCTGATACAAACTCGCTTCTACCGTCCCTGCCCTGTTTCGACGTCGGAGAACACTGCACATGAGCCAATGGCCAGACACCCGCATCCTTGACCTGCTCGGGATCGAACTGCCGATCATCCAGGGCCCTTTGGCCGGCGCGACGACTTCGGCCATGGTGATTGCGACGAGTAACGCTGGCGGCCTGGGTTCGATGCCTGCCGCGATGCTGAGCATCGAGCAGTTGCGCGAAGAACTGAAGACGATTCGCCAACACACCCAGCGCCCGTTCAACGTCAACTTCTTCTGCCATCAACCTCCGCCGCCCGATGAGCAACGCGCCCTGGACTGGAAGAATCTGCTGGAACCGTACTACCGGGAATTGGGCGTCGATTTCGACGCACCGACGCCGGTGTCCAATCGCGCGCCGTTCGATAACGCAGCCTGCGAAGTGATCGAAGAGTTTCGTCCCGCAGTGGTGAGTTTTCACTTCGGCCTGCCGGAAAAGTCGCTGCTGGATCGGGTAAAAGCCACCGGAGCGAAAATTCTCTCCTCGGCGACTACGGTCGAAGAAGCTATCTGGCTGGAGCAGCATGGCTGCGATGCGATCATTGCGATGGGTTACGAGGCTGGCGGCCACCGGGGCATGTTCCTCAGCGATGACTTGAGCAGCCAGGTGGGTACTTTCGCGCTGGTGCCACAGGTCGTTGATGCGGTGAAAGTGCCGGTCATTGCGGCGGGCGGGATTGGCGATGCGCGTGGCGTCGCGGCGGCTTTCATGCTCGGCGCATCAGCGGTTCAGGTGGGTACGGCTTATTTGTTCACGCCGGAGGCCAAGGTCAGCGCGTCTCACCACAAGGCGTTGCGCACGGCCAAGGAAAGCGAGACAGCGGTCACCAACATTTTCACCGGACGCCCGGCGCGCGGGATTCTCAATCGGGTGATGCGTGAGCTGGGGCCGATGAGCGCCAAAGCACCGGCCTTCCCCTTGGCGGGCGGTGCGCTGATGCCATTGCGGGCTAAAGGGGAAGCGGATTTCAGCAGCCTTTGGGCCGGGCAGGCGTTCACATTGGGCGTTGAACTGAGCACGGCAGAACTGACCCGGCGTTTGGCTGAGGATGGATTGGCCAAATTGATCCGCCGGTAGGACGGGGGCCCGTAGCAGCTGGCGCAGCCTGCGTTCGGCTGCGAAGCAGTCGTGAAACCAGACACCTTGGTCTTCCAGATCAATCGTGGAAGCTGAATTTACGACTGCTTCGCAGCCGAACGCAGGCTGCGCCAGCTGCTACGGGGCGCGCGTGAATTCCAACGAGCGCATCCAGCAAGTTCCGTTTACAGGCATTTCGCTATATATTCTGATATATAGCGTTTCACTCGCCTACCACGGAGCCGTTTCATGATCATTCGTGCCTCACGTTTTGCCCCTGTGTGCCTGTTCAGCGTGTTCGCTTTCGGGTCCGCCCACGCGGACGAAGTCCAGGTCGCCGTTGCCGCCAACTTCACCGCGCCGATCCAGGCCATCGCTGCCGATTTCGAGAAAGACACCGGGCACAAACTGGTCACCTCCTTTGGTGCAACCGGCCAGTTCTATACCCAGATCAAGAACGGCGCGCCGTTCGAAGTGTTCCTCTCGGCGGATGACACCACTCCACTAAAACTCGAGACCGAAGGCGACACCGTCAAGGGTTCGCGCTTCACCTACGCCATCGGCACCCTGGCACTGTGGTCGGCCAAGGAAGGTTATGTCGACGCCAAGGGCAAGGTTCTGAGCGACAACCAGTATCAGCATCTTTCCATCGCCAACCCAAAAGCCGCCCCGTATGGCCTGGCTGCCACTCAGGTGCTGGCCAAACAGGGCCTGACCGACAAGGTCAAAGACAAGATCGTTGAAGGCCAGAACATAACCCAGGCTTACCAATTCGTGTCCACTGGCAACGCCGAACTCGGCTTTGTGGCCTTGTCGCAGATCTACAAAGACGGCAAAGTGACCAGCGGTTCGGCCTGGATCGTTCCGGCCAACCTGCATGATCCGATCAAACAAGACGCGGTGATCCTCAACAAGGGCAAGGACAACCCGGCCGCCAAGGCATTGGTTGACTACCTCAAGGGGCCGAAAGCCGCCGCCGTCATCAAGTCCTATGGTTACCAACTCTAAATGACGCTATCGAGTGCCGATTACTCCGCGATCTGGCTGACCCTGAAACTGGCGTCCCTGACCACGGCCATCCTGCTGATTATTGGCACTCCGATTGCGTTATGGCTGTCGCGCACCCAATCCTGGTTGCGTGGCCCGGTCGGGGCGATCGTCGCCCTGCCCCTGGTGCTGCCACCCACGGTGATTGGCTTTTATTTGCTGTTGGCGCTCGGCCCGAACGGGTGGATCGGCCACCTCACCCAATCGTTGGGGCTCGGCACCCTCACCTTCAGTTTTGCGGGGCTGGTGATCGGCTCGGTGCTGTACTCGATGCCGTTCGTGGTCCAGCCGCTGCAAAATGCATTTTCCGCCATCGGCACTCGCCCACTGGAAGTGGCCGCCACCTTGCGCGCCAATCCCTGGGACACGTTCTTCAGCGTGATTGTCCCGCTGGCCCGCCCCGGTTTCATCACCGCGGCCATTCTCGGTTTCGCCCACACCGTCGGCGAGTTCGGTGTGGTGCTGATGATCGGCGGTAACATTCCCGACAAAACCCGCGTGGTTTCAGTGCAGATCTACGATCACGTCGAAGCCATGGAATACGCCCAGGCCCATTGGCTGGCCGGGGCGATGCTGGTGTTCTCCTTTGCAGTGTTGCTGGCGCTCTACTCCAGCCGTAAAACCAAAGCGGCATGGAGCTGATCGATGATTCAAACGCGCTTGAAACTGAGCTATTCGGGATTCACCCTGGATGTCGACCTGCAATTGCCCGGCCGTGGAGTGACTGCGCTCTATGGTCATTCCGGTTCGGGCAAAACCACCTGTCTGCGCTGCATCGCCGGCCTGGAGCAGGCCGAGCAGGGTTTTATCCAGGTCAACGATGAAGTCTGGCAGGACAGCGACAAGCGGATTTTCGTCCCGCCGCATAAACGCGCCCTGGGTTATGTTTTCCAGGAAGCCAGCCTGTTCCCCCATCTGTCGGTACAGGCCAACCTTGAGTTCGGCCTCAAGCGCATCCCTCGCCAGCAGCGCCGGGTCGACATGGCGCATGCCACCGAACTGCTGGGGATTGGCCATTTACTCGACCGCAATCCGCAGAATCTTTCCGGCGGCGAGCGCCAGCGGATCGGCATCGCCCGTGCCCTGCTCACCAGCCCCAAACTATTGCTGATGGACGAGCCACTGGCGGCGCTCGATACCCAGCGTAAAAACGAAATCCTGCCGTACCTGCAACGATTGCACGATGAACTGGACATCCCGGTGCTGTACGTCAGCCATTCCCAGGATGAAGTCGCGCGGCTCGCCGACCACCTCGTCCTGCTCAGTGACGGCAAGGCATTGGCCAGCGGCGCCATCGGCGAAACCCTGGCCCGGCTCGATCTGCCGCTGGCACTGGGCGACGACGCCGGCGTGGTGATCGAAGGGCACGTCAGCGCCTATGACGCCGACTACCAGCTGTTGACCTTGCAACTGCCCGACACCGACTTGAGCATTCGGGTCGCCCATTCGCCGATGACCAAGGGCCAGGCACTGCGCTGCAAGGTCCAGGCGCGGGATGTCAGCCTGAGCCTGCAAGGCGCCGAGCAAAGCAGCATCCTCAATCGCCTGCCGGTCACGGTGATCAGTGAGATCGGCGCCGACAATGCCGCTCACGTACTGATCCGCCTGAATGCCGCCGGCACACCGCTGCTGGCGCGAATCACCCGCTACTCCCGGGATCAACTGGGCGTGCACCCCGGCCAGCAACTCTGGGCGCAGATCAAAGCGGTGGCGGTGCTGGCCTGAATCCGTCGCCGAGACGTATTCAAAGGGGCGCTGAACCGACGAACGACCCACCAGTTTTTTGCATGATCGCAACGGGCTTCTATGCTTGATCTGAACACGAATAGCTTCGGTGACGCCATGGAAGACATTTTCGTTGTGAAACGCTGCAACAAGATCATCGTTCATGGCCGCCGGGCCGGAGAAGTCGGTCACCCACCACCCGCCGCCGCCGTCTGGTATCGCATCGTCGATACCCGCACTCGCGGCTTCATCGGTGACGGCTTCGATCTTGAAGAGGACGCCAGGCGCGAATGCCGCAGGCTTAACGCGGCCAGTTCGCCGGTGTCGCACGGGTTGGCTTGAAGCCGGCCCCTTTCATTTTCCGGGTCTATACTTGAAGGAGCTGAAGGACCAGCGACCCATCGGCAGAAAGCTCGCTCCCCGCGGGCTTTTTGTTGCCCTTTAGCCGATTTCTTTGAACGGAGGTGATTGTCATGTCAGAGAAAGAGTCTATCGCTACCTTGCTCACCCTGCTTGATTCCCGTCAGGCGCGTCTTGCCGCTGCGTGCAAGGAGATCGCCGACTGGGTCGATCATCAAGGGGGGCATCCGACAGCCCTCAGGATTCGTGACCGCCTGAACGACATCGAGAAGGACACGCCGCAGATTCGCAGCGCGCTGTCTGCACTCAAACATGTCGAGCCGCCACTGCCTCGGTTCAAATCAGCCGACCGCGCTATTTGAGCCTGGGACAGAGTCCAATTCAGGACACCTGAGCGGTGACATTTTCGTCACCGTGGCTATGCCTGCCTGCCAGACTCACGCTACATCCCAACCCGGCCCAGTTTGCCGGGATTTTTTATTCGTGCCTTCGGCCATTTCACACCGCCTTCACAAGCCACCTCCTACAGTTCACTTGCTCCTTTGAATAAATCCCCTGGCCCGCCCGCATGCGGGCCATTTTTTTGCCTGCCGTAACGCGCCAGGGAACTGATGCTGCGTGCAATAAGCCGCAGCGTTTGCATCAGCGAACTTGCTGAATAATGCGCTCCAACACAACCTCCAGTGGATGGCGCAATTGCATGTTGGCAAAGCGCTTCACCTGACTGCGACAGGAGTATCCCGTCGCCAGCGCCTCACCCTTTTTGTCCAGCTTGCCGGCCCACGACTGCTCGAAAATGGTCCGCGAGGTGTCCTGGTTTCGGGCCTCATGACCGTAGGTTCCGGACATGCCGCAGCAGCCGGTCGCCTCAGTCGTCAGCTTGAGCCCGAGCCGGGCAAAAACGGTTTCCCATTGCGAAGTGCTGGCCGGGACATTGGTTTTCTCGGTGCAGTGCGCCAACAAACGGAATGTATCAGTCGCGGGATGCGGATTTTCCGGCAACGCATCGCAGAGCCATTCCTGGGGTAGCAGGACCTTTGGGCAATCGTTGAGCCCCGGTACTTTCTGATATTCCTGGCGGTAGACCAGCGTCATCGCCGGGTCCAGGCCCACCAGCGGCACTCCACAGTCGGCGAGCGCCTTGAGCTGATGGGCGTTGCGGATCGCTGCCTTGGCGAAGGCACCGAGGAAACCCTGTACATGCAAAGGCTTGCCGTTGGCGCTATAGGGCGCCAGAAACACCCGATAGCCCAGCTGATGCGCCAACTGGATAAAGCTCGCCAGCAACGGGGTTTCGAAGTACCGGGTGAAGGCGTCCTGCACCAACACCACGCTGCGCTCACGTTGCGCGACAGTGAGCTCGCGCAAGGCTGGCACACTGGCGACAGCGACCTTGCAGCGAGTCAGCGTGGCTTGCAAGTTATGGCGATTGATCAACGGACTGTCGAGCATGCCGACCTGTCGCTCAAGCAGACGACTCACCCATTTCGAACTCATCACCGCGTTGTACAAACCTGGCGCGTAGGCCATGTAAGGCAGGGTGAACTCCAGCGAGCCGATCAGATAGTCGCGCAGCGGGCGTTGATAACGACCGTGGTACAGCTCTAGAAATCGCGAACGGAATTCCGGCACGTTGACCTTGACCGGGCATTGTCCCGCACAGGATTTACAGGCCAGACACCCCGCCATCGCATCGTAGACTTCATGGGAGAAATCCGCCTCGCCGCGCGAGCGCGCCAGGTTATTGCGCAACCGCGTTGGCAACCCGCTCAGCCACGACAACTTGCCTCGGGCCGCTTGCAGTACATCGATATTGGCCGCGCCTTGCAGACGCAACCACTCGCGGATCAATGAGGCCCTGCCCTTTGGCGAATGCTGGCGTTCACGGGTGGCTTTCCACGACGGGCACATCGCATCGTTGGGATCGTAGTTGTAGCAGGCGCCGTTACCGTTGCAGTGCACGGCGGAGCCAAAGCTTTGCCAGACGCGCTCGTCGATTTGCCGATCCAGATCACCGCGCAGCGTGACTTCGTTGACCTTGAGCAAGCCTTGGGCGGCATCCGGCGGGGTGCAGATTTTGCCGGGATTGAGCTGATTGTGCGGGTCGAACGCGCCCTTGAGCGATTGCAGCGCCGGGTACAGCTCGCCAAAAAACCCAGGGACATATTCCGAACGCAAACCTTTGCCATGCTCGCCCCACAGCAGCCCACCATAACGCTGGGTCAGCTCGGCCACGGCATCGGAAATCGGCTTGATCAGAGCGGCCTGGGCCGGATCTTTCATATCCAGCGCCGGACGTACATGCAACACACCTGCATCGACGTGACCGAACATGCCATAGGCCAGGCCATGGCTATCCAGCAAGGCGCGGAACTCAGCGATGTAGTCAGCCAGTTTCTCCGGCGGCACGGCGGTGTCTTCAACGAAAGGCTGCGGGCGAACCTCGCCGTCGACGTTGCCCAGCAGCCCGACCGAGCGTTTGCGCATGGTGTATACGCGGGTCACGGCTTCGGCCCCTTCGGCCAGGGTGTGGCCCAGTCGCTCGATCGTCGTGTCGGCCTGCAGATGCTCCACGAACGACGCCACGCGAGCATTCACGTCCGCCAGATCTTCCCCACTGAACTCCACCAGGTTGATGCCCAGCGTCGCGCGCTCAGCGTCCGTCGGGAAGTACTCGGCGACGCTGTGCCACACGATGTCTTTCATCGCCAGCATCAACACTTTGGAGTCCACGGTTTCGATGGACAACGGCTTGTGCGCCAATAACGCATTAGCGTCGCGCAACGCATCCATGAAGCTGCTGTAGCGCACGTTCACCAACACCGAATACTTGGGAATCGGCAGCACGTTGAGCTTGGCTTCGACGATGTAGCCCAACGAACCTTCCGCCCCGCACAGCACACTGTTGAGGTTGAAACGCCCGTGCTCGTCGCGCAGGTGCGCCAGGTCGTAACCGGTCAGGCAGCGGTTGAGTTTGGGGAACACCGACTCGATCAGGTCGGCCTGGGTTTCCTGAATGTGCCGCGCCGTCCGGTACACCTCGCCGATGCGGCCGGGTTGCGTGCATGCCACGTCCAGCTCCGCGTCGGACAGAGGCCGGCTGTGCAGGCGCTCGCCACCGAGCAGCACACTGTGCAGTTCCAGCACGTGATCGCGGGTCTTGCCATAGGTGCAGCTCCCCTGGCCGCTGGCGTCGGTGTTGATCATGCCGCCGACGGTGGCGCGGTTGGACGTCGACAGCTCCGGGGCGAAGAACAGCCCATGGGGTTTGAGCGCGGCATTCAGCTGGTCCTTGACCACGCCCGCCTGCACCCGCACCCAACGCTCGGCGACGTTGATTTCGAGGATGGTGTTCATGTGCCGCGACAAGTCGACCACGATGCCATCGGTCAATGACTGGCCGTTGGTGCCGGTGCCGCCGCCCCGCGGGGTCAGTTTGATCTGGCGAAAGCGCGGTTCGGCCATCAAGGTCGCGATGCGTGCGATGTCGTCCGCGTCCATGGGGAACACCGCCGCTTGCGGCAGGCGCTGGTAAATCGAGTTGTCGGTCGCCAGCACGGTGCGGGTGGCGTAGTCGGCGCTGAGCTGACCACGAAAGCCACTGGCGCGCAGGGCCTGAAGAAATTCCGGGTAGTGTGCCGCGAGTGCAACGGTGGGCAACTGAGCGATCATCGCAGGCTGTTCTCTTGTCGGTCTAATCATGGGAAAAATCAAAACACTTGTCGCCTGAGCATTAATGGGGCAGCCTCAGGTCGTCGGCTGCGCCAATGATCCTGCAGGCTCTGGCGCCGGACAAACGGATAATCCTGCCGCTATCGATGACTTTTACGAATGAATTACCGTCACCTCACGCCCTCGATGTCGTTGCTGCTGGCCTTTGAGGCCGCCGCCCGCCATGAAAGCTACACTCGCGCCGCGATGGAACTGTCTCTGACCCAAAGCGCCGTGAGCCGGCAAGTCCAGGCGCTGGAACAGCAACTGGGCCTGACGCTGTTTCGCCGTGAAGGCCGGCAAGTGCAGCTGACCGATGTCGGTCGTCTCTACCAGCGGGAAATGAGCGAAGCGCTCGGACGCATCCGCAGCGCCACGTTGCAAGCCATGGCTTATCAATCCGGCAGCGGCACCTTGCGCCTGGCCACCTTGCCGACCTTTGGCTCGAAGTGGTTATTGCCGCGCCTTCATGACTTCTACAAAACCCATCCCGGCATGCTGGTGCACATCAATTCCCGGATCGACGCCATCGACTTCGAAACCAGCGGTATCGATGCCGCGATCGTCGTCGGCAATGCCGATTTGCCGGGCCTGATCAGCCATCGCCTGCACACAGAAGAACTGATGGTGATCATTTCTCCAGAAGCGGCCGAGCTCCATGACGCCTGGACGCCGGAACGCATTGGCGGACAGACACTGCTCAACGTCGCAAGCAACGCCAATGTCTGGGGCGAGTGGTTCAGCCACCACGGCCTGCCCCATCGAATGATGCGGCTGGGGCCGAGTTTCGAACTCACCTCACACTTGATCCAGGCCGTCAGGGCCGGCATCGGCATCGGTTTGGTGCCACGCATTCTAGTGGCCGACGAGTTGGCCAACGCAGAGCTGATCAGCCTCGATCAGCCGTTCGCCAGCCAGCGTAGCTACTACCTGACCTACCCGCCGCGCAACGAAATGCTGCCATCGCTCATCGCGTTCCGTACCTGGTTGCTGGAACAGATCTGAACGAACCGAGGAATCTATGACTAACCGCGAGCAACTCCATCGAGATGGCTTTGCGCTGCTCCGTCGAGCGATCCCGGCCGAGTGGCTGGGCGACCTTCGTGCCGTGTTCGATACGGGCGTGACGCCGGCGGACCAATGGCCAGTGCCGCGCGGCATGGATTGGCGCCATTCGCTGCTGGATTCTGATTCGAAGATTCAGGCGGTGTGTCGTCTGCCGGAGCTGCTGGCAGTGGTTGGTGAGTTGATTGGAGAACGGTTCTTCCTCTCGCAGGTGGAGGGCCGCGAACCTCTTGCCGGAGGCGGTCATCAGCAGCTGCACCGCGACTTGTCGGCCCAACGGCCAGGCGACATTGTGAACGCCATTGCTTATTTCGACGATTATGGCCCCGAGAACGGCGCGACACGTATCGTCCCCGGCAGCCATCGCCCTGACCAGGAAGCGCCGCCATTCGACTTCAATGACGAGTCCCGGTCCGTGCAGCTTTCAGGCTCCGCGGGTGACATCCTGGTGTTTGATGCCGATTTAGTGCATGCGGGCAGTCTGAACTCAATCGGCGTACGCCGTCGCTCCATCCTGATTAGCTATTTTTCGGAGCCTTTGTACGCGTCACACCTGGAAACAGTGAACCTGCGAAGTATTCGGATGGACACGACCGATCGGTTCGATCCTTCGGATTTTGCCTGCTCAAGCCATCCAAAATAGCGGACCGGAAACAAACAAGGAGTGCCTGCCATCAATGGCAGCACCACGCCCGTCCGGGACGGGTGTGGTGGCCTTGATGGATTCTCCAGCCCCCTACAGCTGGGACTTTTTCTGTGCTCGCCACTTTCCTGGGGTCGTACTGAATTTCCTGGAGAACATTCTGGAGAAATGGGATTGATCAGCAAACCCGCACTCCAAGCCCACTTGAGAAATAGAAAAATCAGTTTGCTCGAGGAGTTCTTTCGCTCGGGTTAATCTTGCAAGCTGAAGCCAATCACGTGGGGAGTGGCCCGTAGCATTCTTGAAAGCCCGGGAGAAATGACTTCGTGACAAGGAACACTCCTTGGCTACGGCCGAAATCTGAATGCCGTAATCAAGGTTTTCCATCATGACTTCTTTTGCTTTTCGCTCCTGCCAATAACTCAGTCTGCCCGGCTCGTTATTGGTCGCTATGGGTCGCAGATAGGCGCATGCCATCGTCATGATCTGCTCAGCGCCAAGCCCGGCGGCACCGATTGCGATGGATGCCCGTTTGTCGCCTCCCTGGCTGGACTTGAATACTTCTACAACGTCCACGTCGTTCATTGTGACCTCTCAATGTTGGAGACGAGGTCTATTGTGGCCAGCATCAATTTGGCGAAAGCGCTTGATCGGGCCGTACATGCGCACGTTTAGGCCAGATCGTTAGCGGGGTTTGCGTAGCCCGCTTGGGGTTAGACCCAGGTAGCGATTGAACAGTCGAGCAAGGTAAGAGGGGGAGTCCAGGCCTACCGCGAGGCTGACTTCGAGGATCGATAGTGAAGTGCATGAAACAAGCCGGGCGGCCGTCTCCACTCGGGTGCGGTTGGTGAAATCCAGCAGGGTTTCGCCCGTAATGGCTTTGAAGATACGAGTAAGGTGACGCCGTGACAGGTGAAACTCATGCCCAATCGACTCAATATTCAACTCGGTTTCCAGATTCTCCCGAACGTAGCGCTGTATGTCGCGAACCAGCGTCGCCTGCTGCTGATGTTCACTCGGCTGCGGCAGTGTCTGCTGACAAGCGATAACCCGCGCGCACTCCTCGAAGAGCAGATGATTGAGATGGGGTAATTGGCGCTGAAAGGCCTCCGCAGATGCGCTGCCTTGCAGTTGGTCGTACAGGCGCAAGATACTTTCCAGCGCCTCTGTTCCTTGCCAGATCCCCGATCGATTTACCTGTTTGGCGAAACCGCAGTAACCGTCCATCTGTCCTTGGCGCTTGACGTAAGAGGGTTCGACATACAAGGTCATATGTTTCTCCCGTCCCGGAGCCGCGTGGGTTGCGTGTGCAAAGTCTGCTGGCACAAAGGAAAACGACCGGCGCGAAACGTGAGCTATCTGACTGCTTTCGGTCGACAGAAATAGCCCTCCCTGGCGTGGTAACAGCAGCATATGACAATCGTGGGCGTGCCAATCCACGGCGTAGCCACTGGTGTCGCTAGTCTCCAAGTGAAACACTTCGGGCGACTGACCACTGAGCTTGGACGACATATAGGCCATAAAGCAGCCCCCTTAATAACAGTGCACCGCTGCAATAGCCTCGTCGGGGCAGTTCTGAGCGGCGGATGGCGAATGTCGGTAACAATGGGTGCATCATTATCATATATACCTTCCCAACACGGCACGACCAGACCAAAGCGCTCCTCCCCCCTTGATATTCACCGCTGTCTTGGCCATATCCAATTGGTATTGCGCTGGCTTTGCCGTGCGGGCACTGGGCGAGCATGGCGTATCGTCATTGGGTCAACAGAACGGAGGCTGATATGAGAGATGGCACGGACAAAAGAGTTGTTGTCATTGGCGCGGGCATCGTGGGTGCGTCCCTCGCGTATCACCTGGCCAGCAAGGGCGCGAATGTCATTCTGGTCGAGGCTGGAGGCATAGCGTGCGGCGTGACTGGAAGCTCATTCGCATGGATCAACACTTCACACAACGGGCCCGATCCCATTGCACAGTTGCGTGGTGCAGCAATCGAAGAGTATCACCGACTCGAAACGGAGCTGCCTGGTCTGAAGATACGCTGGACAGGCTCCCTGTCTTATGGCGCGAGCTCAGGTGGCGTGCAGCAAGCCTCAGGCAGCCAGCCTTCGGCAATACCGGTATCCCGCTCCCGGATTCTCACCCTTGAGCCCAACCTCAAGAATCCCCCTCAGCATGCCTTGTATGCAGCGCAAGAAGGCGCGCTGGATGCTGTAGAGGCCACCCATGCCTTGATCGCGGCCGCCCAGGCTCATGGGGCAAAGGTTCTCACGCAGACTCGGGTGCTCGGCTTTACCACCCGGAACGCGAAGGTGACGGGAGTCGAAACCGCAACTGGCGTCATCGATGCCGACATTGTCGTGCTGGCCGCAGGGACTGGCATCACCAAACTGACACAGATGCTAAACGCGCCCCTTCCAATAGAGGCCTCTCCTGCCATGTTCATTCGCTACAAGACACAACCCAATCTCGTGAACACCATCATCTCCAGCCCTGAAATGGAGGTGAGGCAAAGCACGGAGGGTACATTGCTGGCAGCGGAAGATTATTTGGGAGGCGCTTTGGAAAACCAGCCAGCAGCAATAGCGCAAAGAACCGCCAAGGCCATCCAGAACGAACTTCACGGCGTTATTTCCATTGAGCCGGAACTGGCTTGCGTCGGACTCAGGCCGATTGCTGCCGACGGCATCCCCATCATCGGATATCTACCCACTGTCGGCGGGGTATACGTTTGCACCATGCATCCCGGAGTCGCCCTGGCTGCGATAGTGGGCCGTCTTGCCAGCGAGGAGATCATCGACGACAAGGCCTTTTCTGCCCTTGGCCCATGTCGTCCCGGCCGATTCTTTGCGGAAAAGATTTTTTGATTGCGGAAAAAACTAAGGACCTGCATGAGAAACCTCATGCAAACCCTTGATATTCATGGTGCCCGAAGCCGGAATTGGCCGAAAGCCGCCATTCGTGAACCGCAGCAGTCGGCCCAAAGTTGACTTTCTGGTCCGAGCATCAAAATCCGAAGTTCTCCCGAAAACCTCGCTCTGAATGAGCCGCCCTTCTACACCGCTTCCACTTCATCGACCGGCAATGAAGCAAACATTTCAGCTCGGCACACCTCAAGGATCTCATCCGCCAACGCGGAATCATCCGGGCAGGCACGCGACAAAATAATCGCGCCGACAGCACGAGACAGCAGGTCGATCATTTTCTTTCTCCCCTCACCCTCCGCGGCATCCGGCCCCGTCGGATATTTCTCCCCCAGAGTTTGCAGAGTGTGTTCGATCCCTTCGGCAAACGTCGCTTTCACATCGTCCGATTGACGCGCCGCGTCGCCGCACAACGCGGCCATGGTGCAACCGCTGCCACGTCCGTCCCGATGCTCTCTCGTCACATAGACGTCGATGAAGCCCGGAACATCGAGCGCTTCCGCGCCAGTCAGCGATTTGGAAAGGCTGCTGGCAGAGGCTTCGGCCATCAGGTCGGCCTTCGAGCCGAAATGCTTGTAGAAACCTCCGTGGGTGAAGCCGGCAGCCGCCATGAGATCCGACACACCGACGCCGTCGAAGCCGCGCTCACGGAACAGCTCAGAGGCCGTTTCAACGATGTGCTCCCGATTGGCCTGCGCCTGGGCCTTGGTCACTCTCACGTGCAATACCTCATATCCACTGGGAAATCATGCGCTCAATGATACATAGATGCTGACCATAATCAAAACCGTTGACAGCTTAGATTTCGATCATCATCCTAATTGCACTCACAACCGATTTCCATCAACGGGCATGGAAGGAATACCAAATGACCGACCAGAATCTATTCACCCCTTACAGACTTGGCGCCCTCACGCTGTCGAACCGTGTCGTCCTCGCACCACTGACACGCAACCGCGCAGGCGAAGGCTTTGTGCCAAGCGAGTTCGCGGCCACCTATTACAGCCAACGAGCAAGCGCAGGCTTGCTTATCAGCGAAGCCACGCAGATTTCCCAACAGGGTCAGGGCTATCAGGACACCCCCGGAATCTACACGCAGGCGCAGATAGATGGCTGGCGCACAGTGACCGATGCCGTCCACGCCAAGGGCGGAAAAATCTTTCTGCAACTGTGGCATGTCGGCCGCGTGTCGCACGTTGATCTGCAAGAAAACGGCGCCGCTCCCGTGGCCCCTTCTGCGCTACGCGCCGCCACCAAAGTGTTCGTCAACAACCGCTTTGAAGACGTCTCCGAGCCGCGCGCACTGGACATCAGCGAACTGCCGGGGATCGTCTCCGATTTCCGCCAGGCCGCGGCAAACGCCGTCGCCGCCGGGTTCGATGGCGTGGAAATTCACGGCGCGAACGGCTATTTGCTGGATCAATTCCTCAAGGACAGCGCCAACTTGCGCACCGATGCTTACGGCGGTTCGATTGTAAATCGTGCGCGTCTATTGCTCGAAGTGACAGCGGCCGTCGTCAATGAAATCGGCGCGGATCGCACCGGGGTTCGCTTGTCGCCGGTGTCGCCGGCCAACGGCGTTTCCAGCAGCAATCCGCAAGCGCAATTCGATTACGTCGTCGATCAACTCGACGCCCTCGGCGTCGTTTACCTGCACATGGTCGAAGGCGCGACCGGTGGCCCGCGTGACGCGGCGCCATTCGATTTCGGCGCCCTGCGCCAGCGTTTCAAAAACACCTACATCGCCAACAACGGCTATGACCTGGACCTGGCGACATCGCGGCTCGCCGAAGACCAGGCTGATCTGATCGCGTTCGGTCGCCCGTTCATTGGCAACCCGGATCTGGTGGAACGCCTCAAGACCGGCGCAGCCTTGTCCGCCTTCAATCCCGCCACCCTCTATGGCGGCGGCGCGGCAGGCTACATCGACTACCCGACGTTGGTTGAATCGGGCGCCACCGCAAGCTGAGCAATCAGTGATCGCGCTTTCTGTTTCACACATCCTGAAAGAGAGATAACCCATGAGCACTCGCCCTACTGTTTTCATCACTGGCGCCTCCACCGGCATTGGCGCCGTCTACGCCGAGCGCTTCGCGCAACGCGGCCACGATCTGGTACTGGTCGCCCGAGACCAGGCTCGCCTGGACGCACTTGCAGCTCGCTTGCGCAGCGAACACGGCGTCGCCGTCGATGTGATCCCGGCGGATCTGACCCAACTCAGTGATCTGACAACCGTTGAAGCACGCCTGCGCGACGACGCCCGTATCGGCATCCTCGTCAATAACGCTGGCGCCGCTCTGTCCGGCAACTTCATCGACCAAAGCACCGACAGTGTTGCGCAACTGGTCGCCCTCAACACCACGGCGCTGGTGCGGCTCGCCAGCGCCATCGCCCCACGCCTGGCCAAAGCAGGCGACGGTGCGATCATCAACATCGGTTCGGTGGTGGGTCTTGCGCCGGAGTTCGGCATGTCGGTCTACGGTGCGACCAAGGCGTTTGTGCTGTTCCTTTCCCAAGGTCTGAGCCTGGAACTTTCGCCTCTGGGCGTCTACGTGCAGGCCGTGCTGCCGGCCGCAACCCGCACGGAGATCTGGGATCGCTCTGGCATCGACATCAACACCTTGAACGAAATCATGGAAGTGAGCGATCTGGTGGATGCCGCGCTGGTCGGTTTTGATCGACGTGAGCCGGTGACTATCCCGCCGCTGCACGAAGCTGAACGCTGGGATGGCCTGCAGACCGCACGTCAGGGCCTGCTGCAGCAAATCCGCCAGTCTGCGGTTGCCCAGCGCTACCAACCCCCACAGTGATCTTTTTGTAGCGAACACCCATGCCGGATTCGATGCAGGCGCCCAGGGTACTGCGCCGAATGCGGCCCTCTGTTCGGAGTAGACATGGCTCCCACGAATACAAATGACCCCGCCGGCTCGCAGACGTCGTTCATCAACGCATCGAACCAGTCGATCACGGTCAACGGCATTCCCTTCGCCTATCGCGACATCGGCCCCAAGACCGACGTTCCCCTCGTACTGTTCAATCATTGGGGCGCGGTACTGGACAACTACGACCCTGGGATCATCGATGGCCTGGCACAAACAAGGCGCATCATTGCCACCGACTATCGCGGGATCGGCGGCTCTGGTGGAATCGCGCCACTGACGGTCGGCGAAATGGCTGACGATGCCATCCAACTGATACATGCGCTGGGTTTTGAGACAGTTGACGTGCTCGGTTTCTCGCTCGGCGGCTTCGTCGCTCAGGACATCGCCCTGAAGGCGCCCGCGTTGGTGCGCCGTTTGATTCTCGCGGGCACCGGACCGGCCGGCGGCACCGGTATCGACAAGGTCGGCTCGGTGAGGTGGCCATTGATGATCAAAGGCTTGCTGAACTTGCGAGATCCCAAGTTCTACCTGTTCTTTACTTCGACGCCCAATAGCCGTCGAGCCGCCTCGCAATATTTGCAACGCCTGAAAGAACGCAAAAAAGATCGTGATAAAGGCCCGACGCCCAGCGCTTTCCTACGGCAGTTGAAAGCCATCACCGCGTGGGGCAAACAGGCGCCGCAAGACCTCGGGCACTTGCGGACGCCGACGCTGATCGTCAACGGCGACAACGACATCATGGTGCCCAGCGTTAACTCGATAGCGCTGGCGAACCGCATCCCCAACGCACAACTGGTTATTTATGAAGACGCCGGGCACGGTGGCATTTTCCAGCACTACGTTGACTTTGCGACCAAGGCACTGGCGTTCCTTGATGCCTGACAACGCGCGCAGCAACGCCGCAAACGCACCGCCCACCCTCTTTCCAACCGACAAGAGCCGCACCACGATGAAAGCATTTTTAATTGATCGCTACGGCAAGAACACCGGGCGCATTGGCGAAGTCCCCGCCCCCGCGGTGGGCGCCCACGACGTATTGATTGAGGTACACGCCAGCAGCGTCAACCTGCTGGATTCGAAGATCAGCAAAGGCGAATTCAAACTGATCCTGCCCTATTCATTTCCGCTGGTACTGGGCAATGACCTGGCGGGCGTCGTGGTTGAGGTTGGCTCGCAAGTGAAACGCTTCAAACCGGGAGACGAGGTCTACGCTCGCCCGCCCGAAGCGCGGATCGGGACGTTCGCTCAATTGATCGCCGTAAACGAAAACGCGATCGCCCTGAAACCTGCCAATACCAACATGGCACAAGCCGCGTCCATCCCCTTGGTCGCGCTGACCGCCTGGCAAGTGCTGGTCGAAACCGCCCAACTGAAAAAGGGCCAGAAAGTGCTGATACACGCTGGCTCCGGCGGTGTCGGCACCCTCGCCATCCAACTTGCCAAACACCTCGGCGCCTTCGTCGCGACCACCACCAGCACCGCGAATGTCGAATGGGTGAAGGCGCTGGGGGCCGACCTGGTAATCGACTACACACAGCAGAATTTCGAAAGTGTCTTGCACGACTACGACGTGGTGTTGAACAGCCTCGGCGCGGACGTACTGGAGAAGTCACTCAAAGTCCTCAAGCCCGGCGGCCAACTCATTTCCATCTCAGGGCCACCTACTGCGCAGTTCGCGCAGGAGCAAGGGTTGTCCTGGCCATTGGAGCAAGTCATACGCCTGCTGAGCCTCGGTATTCGACGCAAGGCACGCAAGCAGGACGTCAGCTACGCGTTCGTGTTCATGCGGGCCGATGGCGCCCAACTGCAACAAATCACCGCGCTCATTGAGGCCGGAATCATCAAACCCGTGGTTGACCGCTCCTTCACCTTTGAATCAACTGCAGAGGCATTGAAGTACGTCGAGCAGGGACGAGCCAAGGGCAAGGTCGTTGTTACGATCAAATGACTATGCCGCCTATCGATAAGTCGACCGCAGAGGCCGAGCGACGTTTGCCGCTTCAGCAGCCATCATCCGTGGCGACTTCGCCAGAGTTGCAGAAACAGGGAGAGCTGCAACCGGATGTTGTGCCTGTTGAACCGCCAGTGATCGTTTGGCGCAGTTTGATGCTTGAGCAGTAGGACGAAGCGGGTTGCATGGATGGGGATGCGGGCATGGCTAGCTCCAACTACCGCAAACGCAACCGTCGGAATGACAGAGCAGTACATTCGAATGCGTAAAGGGATGAAAGTCACGCCCACAAAATGACCAGTGGTAGCGAATTGCGGAGCAGAGATAGATTTTTGCGGTGCAAAGAAATAAGGGCTTGCATGAGAAACCTCACGCAAGCCCTTGATATTCATGGTGCCCGAAGCCGGAATCGAACCGGCACGCCCTTACGAGCGGGGGATTTTAAGTCCCATGCGTCTACCAGTTTCGCCATTCGGGCGGTAGCGCGGTAAGCAGTCTGAAGACTGTCCAAATAACGATCTGGCAGTTCTGACGCTTGTGCAACAGAGGGGGAAATATATACATCCCGCCCCGGTGAAGCAAGTTCGCAAATCCCCTTTTCAAGACTAAATCTTGCAGGACTGCGAAAATAAAAAAGCTCCGTAGATCATGGATCTACGGAGCTCGTTTAAAGTGGAGGCCGAAGTCGGAATCGAACCGGCGTAGGTGGATTTGCAATCCACTGCATAACCATTTTGCTATTCGGCCTCAAACATCTGATGTTCAGTAGCACAACATCAAACGTGTAAACTCGTATCTGGAAACAAGATTCTAATCTAGCTTCCAACCCTTTGAAATCTAAGGGGTTTTCGTGTTCCTGAATCAGGAATGGACGCAATTCTGGACTGGTTCGAAAGGCATGTCAAGAACTGGAAGAAAATAATTCCAGATGCGCTAACGCCACTACCCGCTTGCTTTCGAGACTAACACTTCAGCGCCACAGAAAGCGCTACCCGCCGCAAGATGCGCGCTGTAACCGCTGCCGATACTCACTGGGCGTCTCGTGCATTTCATGGCGGAAGTGCCGATTGAAATTCGACAAGTTGGCGTACCCGACTTCAAAGCAGATATCGGCAACGCTAAAACTGCTTTGCGCCAGCAAACGGCAGGCACGCTGGACTCGCAGTTTGCGCGTCAGGTCGACGAAGGTATGGCCGGTGGCGCGCTTGAAGAATTTAGAGAAGGCCGGCTCGTTCATGTCCAGACGCTGGGCGATGACCGACATCCGCAACTCGTCGGCGAGGTCGTTCAGGATGTAGTCGAAAACAATGCTCATGCGCTGGGCCGTCAATGCGTCGAGCATGGGCGCGTATTGCAGGCTGGCAAGCGTTTGTCTCTCGCTGTCGGGGGCCGATGCCAGTAGTTGCAGCAACGACAAGAACAGGCACAGTCGCTGCAAGCCGTGGCATTGGCCGATGTCTTCCAGCAGTCGGGCCGCCTTCTTGCGGGTGTTGCCATGAAATTCGATGCCCTGCGCCGCCTGGCGAAACAGGCTTTGCAACTCGCTGAGCTCCGGGACCTTGTCGCGCAGTTGCATCAGCATCTGGCCATCGAATTGCAACACCACGTCACGGCCGGTAATCACCTCTCCCTTGCCCAGATCACTGATCCAGTCGTGAGGCAGGCCAGGCCCGATCAGGGCGACATGACCGGCCTCGAACACGCCAATGTAGTCACCGGCCAACAGCCGACCGCTGCCTTCGCGGATCAGGTGGATCTCGAATTCCGGATGATGGTTCCAGCGCGCCAGGTCGAAGGGATAGTCGTGCTCATACCAACGAAAGCTGTGCTGGGGCTCGTTGAGGATGACTTCAAGCGCTGGCGGCTTGTCTGCGGTTGCGTGATGGTTCATCACCCTGGCGATTCCGTTTTTGTTGGTTTTATCTAGGTAACGCGAAGCCTGGGACGAGTCGAAGTCTCGGGACGCTGACATGAGACTCGCATTAATGACTCCCGGTGCCTAGCGCGTTACATGGCGCCCACTGATACTTTTTTCCACGGTCAAAAAAGTATCAGTGGCGCGTATGCCATTCATTTGTTCGCTGCTTGGGTAGCTGCAATTCTGTGGTCATCCCGATGCGGCTATGACCCGCACCGTGGCCTACAACAACAATAAAAGCTTCTGCCGCCCAAGGCGCAGAGCGGAGAACACGATGAAGATCATTCCAAGCGCGCTTTTTCTGTCCGCCGGCCTGTGCTCTGCCCTGCTCTGCCAGGCAGGTGAAACGGTGACCATCGCCACCGTGAACAACAGCGACATGATCCGCATGCAGCGACTGTCCAAAACTTTCGAACAGCTGCACCCCGACGTGAAGCTCAACTGGGTGGTGCTTGAGGAGAACGTGTTGCGTCAGCGCCTGACCACCGACATTGCCACTCAGGGCGGCCAGTTCGACGTGCTCACTATCGGCACTTACGAAACTCCCTTGTGGGGCGCCAAGCATTGGCTGGAGCCGATAAAGGACCTGCCCGCCAGCTATGACCTCGAAGATATTTTCCTTGCGGTTCGCCAGGGGTTATCGGTCAACGACACGCTCTATGCCCTGCCGTTCTATGGCGAAAGCACCGTCACCTATTACCGAACCGACCTGTTCAAGAACGCCGGCCTGAGCATGCCCGAGCACCCGACATGGACGCAGCTCGGCGAGTTCGCCGGCAAGCTGCACCAACCGGATAAAGAACAGTATGGAATGTGCCTGCGCGGCAAGGCCGGTTGGGGTGAGAACATGGCGCTGCTGACGACCATGTCCAACGCCTTTGGCGCGCGCTGGTTCAATGAGCAGTGGCAGCCGCAACTCACCGGGCCGCAATGGACCGCCGCCGCCAACTTCTACGTCAACACCCTCAAGCAGTACGGCCCACCGGGGGTGTCGAGCAATGGCTTCAACGAGACGCTGGCCCTGTTCAACAGTGGCAAATGCGCAATCTGGGTCGATGCCAGCGTCGCCGGGTCCTTCATCACCGACACAACACAAAGCAAGGTGGCCGACGATGTTGGTTTCGTCGCCGCCCCCACACAAGTCACCGACAAGGGCTCGTCCTGGCTCTATGCCTGGTCACTGGCCATCCCGGCGACATCCAAACACAAGGACGCCGCCAAAGCCTTTGTGACCTGGGCCACCTCCAGGGAATACATCCAACTGGTTGCCGAGACGGATGGCATCAGCAACGTACCACCGGGCACCCGTATGTCGACCTACAGCGACGCCTATTTGCAGGCGGCGCCCTTCGCCGCTGTCACGCTGAAAATGATGCAGAACGCCGACCCGGCGCACCCGTCGGTCCAGCCCGTGCCCTACGTCGGTATCCAATACGTGACCATTCCCGAATTCCAGGCGATTGGCACGTCGGTCGGCAAGCTGGTATCCGCGGCGCTCACCGGGCAGATGCCGGTGGAACAGGCCCTGGCCTCCGCACAGCAAAGCACCGAACGCGAGATGAAGCGCGCCGGTTATCCAAAATAGCAGCGGCTTGACGCGGAACCTGTAGGAGCGAGCGGTGCGGCGATCCGACTTGACCGCGAAGAATGCACCGCCGTTTTTCAGGTATTACGCGTCATCGTTCTTCGCGGGCAAGCCTCGCTCCTACTGCCCTCAACGGGCGTCTCTTTAGCTCTAACGACTGGATGGAAACAATGAAACGTCTAGAAGGAAAAAGTGCCCTGATTACCGGTTCCGCCAGAGGAATAGGCAGGACCTTCGCGCAAGCCTATATCCGCGAAGGCGCCAGGGTCGCGATCGCCGACATCAACCTGGAACGCGCACAAGCCACCGCGGTGGAGTTGGGCCCCAATGCCTATGCAGTCGAGATGGACGTGACCGATCAGCAATCCATCGACACTGCCATCGCCACGGTGATCGCCACCGCAGGCAAGCTCGACATCCTGATCAACAACGCGGCGCTGTTTGATCTCGCGCCGATCACAGACATTACTCGCGACAGCTACGAACGGCTGTTCTCGATCAATGTTTCCGGCACCCTGTTCACGCTGCAGGCTGCGGCCAAGCAGATGATCCGTCAGGGCCACGGCGGCAAGATCATCAACATGGCCAGCCAGGCCGGGCGGCGCGGTGAAGCGTTGGTCGCGGTGTATTGCGCGACCAAAGCGGCGGTGATCAGCCTCACGCAATCGGCCGGTCTCAACCTCATTCCCCATCGCATCAACGTGAATGCCATCGCGCCGGGGGTGGTGGACGGTGAGCATTGGGATGGCGTCGATGCGCTGTTTGCCCGCTATGAAAACCGGCCACTCGGGGAAAAGAAAAGGCTGGCGGGTGAGGAAGTCCCTTACGGGCGTATGGGCACGGCGGATGACCTTGTCGGCATGGCGATTTTCCTGGCATCGGCCGAGAGCGACTACATCGTGGCGCAGACCTATAACGTCGATGGCGGCAACTGGATGAGCTGACTGGCCCTGATAACAGGGCCAGCCAATGCCTCAAAGGCGAAACCGATCCACCGACTGCGAGAGCTGCCCGGCCAGGCTGGACAGCTCATCGGTGGTCGAGGCGGTCTGGTTGATCACCTTGCTGTTGCCTTCGGACATGCCGGCAATCATTTCCACCTGATGCGCGATTTCGTTACTGGCCAGGCTCTGCTCACCGATCGTGCGGCTGATGTCATTGACCAGCTCCGTGGTATTGAGCGTGGCCTGGAGGATTTCGCGGATGGCGCGCTCGACGTCGGCGGTCACCGCCATGCCTTTGTCGACCTGCACAACGCCCGCCTCCATGCTGCTGACCGCCTCGCGGGTGCTTTGCTGGATGCGCGCGACCATCGCGGCGATTTCCTGAGTGGAGGCGCTGGTGCGGCCTGCCAGGCTGCGCACCTCGTCGGCCACCACCGCGAAACCACGACCCTGTTCACCGGCGCGGGCGGCCTCGATGGCGGCGTTAAGCGCCAACAGGTTGGTTTGATCGGCGATGCCCTTGATCACCTGAATGATGCTGAAAATCCCCTCGGACTCCTTGTCCAGGGTGCGGATCACCTGGGCCGACTGCTGCGCCGAACGGGCAATCCCGTCCATGTCGCTGACCACTTGATGAATCACCCGGCCGCCGTCCTTGGCCAGCTCCTCGGCCTGGTTGGCCATGTTCAACGCTCGCTCGGCATGCCGGGTGATTTCCTCGATGCTCGCGGTCATTTCGCTGGCCGCCGCGGCCATGGTGCTGGCGGCAACGCTTTGCTGCTGGCTGCTGCCCGCGACCTGATGGCAACCGCTGCTCAACTGCTGGCTCATGCCACTTACGCCATGGGCATTGCTGCGAACCACTTCGATCATGCCGCGCAGGTCTCGCTGCATGGTTGCCAGGCTGCGAATCAAGGTGCTGGCTTCGTCCTTGCGGGTGGGCTCGACGATAGGCTCGCTCAGGTTGCCATGGGCGATGCTGTCGGCAATCCGGCTGGCGATCTGCAACGGCCCCATGATGCTCAGGATGACCGAGCGTCCCAGGGCGAGCAGCAGCAACAAGCTGGCGATGAGTACGGCGCCGAGGGTGAAGTTGGCACTGCTGATGGTTTGCCGAGTGCCCGCGCTGGTCTGTTGGGTGTTGGTTTCGATCAGCTCACTGAGGGTGGCCATCTGGTCTTCCAGTTGGCTGAACGCGTTATTGAACGTACCCAGTTGCTGTTGTGCGGAGTCCGGATCATCCAGCGCCAGCCCGACAATGCGCTCGGCGGCACTGATGTACGTATCGAGGCTTGGCTTGATCTTGCCCAGCGCGGCCTTGAGGGTGTCGTTGACCGGCAGCTTGAGGTTGTCACCGAGCATCTCGCGAAAATGCGCGGCATGCTCATTGAGTGAACTGCGCACCTCGGCCTTACTGCTGGGGCTCTTGCCCAACCCTACCAGCATCGCCGACAGAACATCGGCGCGCAGCGCATCGTGCATCATGTCGGCTTCGAGGTGGTTGCGCAGCGCGGTCATGCTGACCTCGTTGTCACTCACCGCTTCAGCCATCCGTGTATTGCCCACATAGCTGACCAGACTCACGATCAGGGCGGTGAGCAAACTGGTGCCGATCAACAAGATCAAACGTAATTTTATGGACACTCGATGAATCCCCTGGCGGCATTTGCGTGGTCAACTGTTGGGGTTATCGACTGTTCCAGTCGGTTACTTAGGCTTATTTCCACTCAAGCCGTTATTTACGACCTACGGTACGCGCGGGCTCAATGCCCGCGAATGTAGTGCTCAAGTTGCCGAATCAAATCGGCCTGCTCGACGATGGCTTCCTTGACCAGATCGCCGATCGACAGCAGCCCGATCAGTTCCCCACCCTCCAGCACCGGCAGATGACGCAAATGACTGTCGGTCATCACCTCCATGCAGCGCTCGATACTCTGCAAACTGTCGGCGGTCACCACCGGCGCGCTCATGATCTCGCGCACCGGCGTGCCGACCGAAGAACGCCCCTGTAGCACCACCTTGCGCGCATAGTCGCGTTCGCTGATGACGCCGACCACCTGCCCTTCTTCGATCACGGGTAGCGCGCCGACGTTCTTCTCGGCCATCATTTTCAGGGCGTCGAGGACCATCTGATCCGGTGCGATGCTGTGCACCTGCTGGTTTTGCACGACCTTCAGTTTCAGCAACTGTGCGGCTGTTTTCATCAACGTTCTCCGATACGGTTCAGGGCGACGGTCAAGCCGCCGCGACTTCCACGACGCCGGCGTTCAGACGCACCGGCCACACCCGTAGACGCTGCTCCGGGTACTCCAGGCAGCTGCCGTCTTCAAGACGGAAATGCTGCTTGTAGATCGGCGACGCCACCACCAGATCGCCCTTGAGACTGCCGATCAGTCCGCGGCCAATCACGTTCGCGCCGGATTGCGGATCATGGTTGTCGATGGCGTAGAGGGTGCGGCCTTCGGCTTGGGGCAGGTAGAACAGCGCCACCTGGGCGCCGTCGAGCCAGACCACGACGCCGGAGTTGCTGACCAGATCCTGCTGGCTGCACACCGCCTGCCAGGCCTGGGCATTGACCGCGGTTGCAAGGGCATCGACACGCTGGGTAGTGGACTGGCTCATCAGGCATTCTCCTCGGTGACAGGGATAAGGTTGAGTTCGGCGGCCATGATCGGCCGGCGCTGACCGCGTTCCTGGACAAAATGGATGTCCGGGTCCGGGCGTTGATCGTTGACGAAGGTGCGGAAGCGCTTGAGTTTTTCCGGGTCTTTGAGGGCATTGGCCCATTCGCATTCGTAGCGGTTGACCACCAGTTGCATCTGCGACTCAAGTTCGGCGCCAAGCCCCAGGCTGTCGTTGATGATCACGTCCTTGAGGTAATCCAGGCCTCCCTCCAGGCTTTCGCGCCAGACCGAGGTGCGCTGCAATTTATCGGCAGTGCGGATGTAGAACATCAGGAAGCGGTCGATGTAACGGATCAGGGTTGCATCGTCCAGGTCGGTGGCGAACAGCTCGGCGTGGCGCGGGCGCATGCCGCCGTTGCCGGCCACATAGAGGTTCCAGCCGTTCTCGGTGGCAATCACGCCCACGTCCTTGCTCTGCGCCTCGGCACATTCACGGGTGCAGCCAGAAACGGCGAACTTGAGCTTGTGCGGCGAGCGCAGGCCTTTGTAGCGATCTTCGAGGGTCAGGGCCATTTTCACGCTGTCCTGCACGCCGTAACGGCACCAGGTGCTGCCCACGCAAGACTTCACGGTACGGGTCGATTTGCCGTAGGCGTGCCCGGTTTCGAAACCGGCTTCGATCAGCTCGGACCAGATGTCCGGCAGCTGATGCAACTGCGCGCCGAACAGGTCGATCCGCTGGCCGCCGGTGATTTTGGTGTAGAGGTCGTATTTCTTCGCCACCACACCGATCGCGATCAGTTTGTCGGCGGTAATCTCACCGCCAGCAATGCGCGGCACTACCGAATAGGTGCCGTTTTTCTGCATGTTGGCCATGAAGGTATCGTTGGTGTCCTGCAACGGCACCAGCGAGGGGTCCATGATTGGTTGGTTCCAGCACGAGGCGAGGATCGAGCCCACCGCCGGTTTGCACACGTCGCAACCGGTGTGACCACGGCCGTGCTTGGCCAGCAGTTCTTCGAAGGTGATCACCCCTTCTACCCGCACCAGCGCATAAAGCTCCTGGCGGGTATAGGCGAAGTGTTCGCACAGGCTCTTGTCAACACTGACGCCACGGGCAATCAGTTCATGCTCGAACACTTGCTTGAGCAGCCCCGCGCAACCGCCGCAACCGGTGCAGGCCTTGGTCTGCGACTTGAGCAGGCCGAGGTCGGTGCAGCCACCGTCGATGGCCGAGCAGATCGAGCCCTTGGTGACGTTGTGGCAGGAGCACACCGTCGCCGACTCGGGCAACGTGCCCGGGCCCAGGGTTGGTGCACCGGCGGACGATGGCAGAATCAGGCTGGCCGGTTCCGACGGCAAGGCAATGCCGTTCTGCATGTATTGCAGCAAGGTGTCGTAATAGCTGTTGTCGCCGACCAGTACCGCGCCAAGCACACGCTTGCTGTCAGCATCCACCACCAGGCGGCGGTAGCTGGCCGTCGCTTCATCGATGAACTGATAACTGCGCGCACCCGGCGTCTGCGCATGGGTATCGCCGATGGAGCCGACGTCAACGCCGAGCAGTTTGAGCTTGGTCGACATGTCGGCGCCCTGGAACGGCTCGGCAGCTTGATTGCACAGCAGGGACGCCACGCCACGGGCCATCTGGTAACCGGGGGCGACCAGGCCGAAGAGGCTGCCATTCCAGGCGGCACATTCGCCGATGGCGTAGATGTGCGGGTCGCTGGTCAGGCACTGGTCGTCGATTACCACCCCGCCACGGGGGCCGATGTCCAGCGCACATTGGCGGGCCAATGCATCTTGCGCACGAATGCCGGCGGAGAACACGATCAGGTCGGCTTCGAGAAATTCGTCGTTGGCAAAATTCATCCGGTAGCGGTATTGCTCGCCGACACTGATCGACTGCGTGCCACGTGACAAGTGCACACCCACGCCGAGCCGCTCGATTTGCGCCTTCAGCGCCAGGCCACCCTGCTCGTCCAGTTGCACCGGCATCAGGCGCGGGGCGAATTCCACTACATGCGCTTCCAGGCCCAGGCTTTTCAGGGCGTTGGCGGCTTCCAGGCCGAGCAGGCCACCGCCGACCACCACGCCACGCCGGGCATTGGCCGCCGCCGCACGAATCGCGTCGAGGTCTTCAAGGGTGCGGTACACCAGGCGCGAGTCGCCCTCTGCGCCTTCAATAGGCGGCACGAAAGGATAAGACCCGGTAGCCAGAACCAGTTTGTCGTAAGCGACGCAACCTTGCGCGGTGATCACCTGACGCCGGGCGCGGTCGATTTCCAGCACCGGCACACCCAGATGCAGGGTGACGCCCGGCGTCTGGTACAGGGAGGCTTCGCCCAGAGCCAGCGATTCGGCATCGCGACCGCCGAAATACTCGGACAGATGCACACGGTCGTAGGCGCGCATCGGCTCTTCACTGAAGACATGCAGCCGGTAGTGGTCGAGGGCGCCGCGCTCGATGAGCTGCTCGACACAATGATGTCCGACCATGCCATTGCCGATCACGATCAGCGTTTGCAGTTTGTTCAATGCGGCAACATTGGAATTCATAGTAAGCACCCAGCCAAAGCCAATCACGGTTAAAAAAGCAAAAAAAAACGCCTGAAACCTCTCGGTTTCAGGCGTCTTTGCCTGTTCTCGCGGTGTTCGACCTGGCGTCTTCGCCTGATCCACCGATGTTGCCCACGACCTGCCCGGCCGGTCGATCTTCGTTGATCGAGTGGGCTGCCCCTCTTTTTCAGATGAGGCTGAAGGGAGAATGCAGCCTTTGTGCCAGTCCGCGGCGTATGACTTCTTTGGTTCTGGAAAGCCGACTGCTGAACGATGGGCGAATGTGATAAACACCGTGACCCAGGCGGGTTTCATCAGGCGCGAGTCAGATTTGCAGCCCCCCGAGAGAGGGTGGGCGAACGTTGGAGCTGAAGGAAGGAAAAGCTCAGGAAACCGCTTCGCACTGGTGCACGTTGTCAGGCGTGGCTCTTTAAAAGTGCATGCGCTACGCCCTGCTGCGCATTTCCCGGTGCCATTCAGGCAAGCGTCAATGCCGGTCTGTAGCAGCTGTCGAGCCTGCGAGGCTGCGTTCGGCTGCGTAGCAGTCGTCAAACCAGTGATTGCGGTGTGTCAGGCAGACCGCG
>NZ_AKJT01000026.1 GCF_000282195.1 Pseudomonas sp. GM18 | reverse complement strand
AGAACTTGCGGTGCATCAGTCACACCACGTCAAGCGGATTCACGACTGCTGCGCAGCCGAACGCAGCCTCGCAGGCTCGACAGCTGCTACGGGCGGATGGAGTGGCAAGAGAGGTATTGCTGGAGGGGGATATAGCGAGGATTAGCAGTGACAGCACGCCGGGTGACGGCGGGTGCTTAACGCCTTTTCAGCTTCGGCGTACCCAGCACCTGGCGACCAACAACCCCATCAACACGCCGATGCAATTAGCCAGCATGTCGTAGGGCGAAGCCGTGCGCAGCGGCATCAAACCTTGCGCGAGCTCAATGAATACGCCGGTGAGCAAACACCCCAAGGCGATCCAACGCAACTTCACGCTGGGGAAGGCCAGGCGGCAACTGAACGCAAACACCAGAAAGCCGATCCAGTGATGCAGCTTGTCCTCTTCGACGAACAGCTCCGGGATCGGCTGAGGTCGCAAACCTGCGTACAGCAGAATCACAGTCACCACGGCAAAGACCAGGCCCCGGAGCCAGAATGGCAGCTCGACCAAGCCTTTGAGCCATGTGATCATTCGGTAATTTTCTCGAAGTTGTTGTAGAACAGGCTGCTGTCTCGCCCGTCGGTCATGGTCTGCAACGAGTAGGCACGGTTCAGGCGCGCACCACCATCGCGAGTCAGTGGCGCCCAGACTATATTGGCGCGGCGCATGGTCGAGGTACTCATCAGTTCGTCGAACGGGATGGAAATGTAGATGCCTTTATCGAAGCTGCCCTCGCCATATTCCGCCTTCGACGCAGTGGTCAGGGTGACCCAGCCGCCAAACTTCACGCCGTTCTTGAACTCCCGCGACAAGTCGACGGTGGTGCCCCAGTCCCGTGCCAGATAACGCCCGACGCTGACCGCTGCAAGCATGTCATTGGGCAATTCAGTATAGCTGGTGACATGACCCGTAATGGTCTGGTAATCGCGCAGGCCAAAGCCCTGATCAAAATCCCGCTGGCGCACGAAGTTCAGATCCGCGCCCAATGACCAGCGTTTCCCCGTGCGTCGATACAGCACTTCGCTGCCGACCCCGGCATACATGGATTCCAGATAGCCGCCATAGACCATGCCATACCAGTCCTGATCCAGCTGCGCCGCGTGGTTAAACTGGAACGTCGGCATTGTCACATCGGAGGTGGTCAGGTATTGACGCAAGTCGGTGCGCACCCGCGGCAACCCGCTCGGTGCGTCGTAGGTGAACTTGTCGTAGTTGTTCAGCAGGTTGGCGCTGAGCAGGCCGCTCCACCAGGTGTTGCGGGTGAAACGGTACTCCGCGTCGGCATCGGCGGTGAACTGATAGAGCAAGCCGTCGGGGCCGCCGATGTTCTGTTTGTAGCCCAGGCCCAAACCATAGCTGAACGGCTCCAGCGCCTGGGTATAGAGCGTGGTTTCCCGGTGTGCAGTCGCCGGATTGACCTCGGTCGTACGGTGCAGATCCTTCAGCGGCTGGTCGTTGTTCACCACCGCACGGAAGGTTTCCCGCGGCACGCTGGTTTCTTCGATCGACATGTCATAACGCTGATTGACCAGGGTGAACCAATCGATGTCCTGATTGACGCTGTTATCGAGAATCCGGCTGGCTCGCCCGACGGCCTTGGACGGATAAAAATAGCGAGACTGCTCGCCATACACCATCAGCTCCGAACCGCGTTGGGTGATCCGTTTGACCTTGTAGCCGGCATTTTGCTGCAGCCGGTTGGAGACATCGGCCCAGTTGACTTGATCGGGCGGGGTCGACGGTGCCTGCGCGGGTAGCCGCTCGGCGGGAGGATCATAGGTCTTGGCCGGTGCCTTGCGGCTGACAAAGTTGGTGTGCAGGGTGATGCCGAACATCGCCGTATTGCCACGCTCCCAACCGGCGCTCAGGTCGACGCTGTCGGCCAGCTTGTAGACCACACCGAAGTTGACCGGCAGGTCTTGCTTGAGCGGGTTGTCCAGTGGTTCGTTCTTGTAATCGTTGCCTTCGTACTCGATCTTCAGGCTCAGTGGTTCCCAGGGCGTTTGATAAGCAATCCCGCCAAACAATGAAGGGCGCCCCCTGAAGTAAGCGTTGGTGTTCACGTCCCCTGCCCTGGCCACAGCCGCCGTGCTCTGCGGCCGGTCGTTGAATTGGCTGCCCAATACCGACAGCGGGTTACTGAAGTCCCCGCGATTCCCCAGATAACCCCAGGCAATTCCAAGGCTGAAATCCAGGTCGCCATAACGCTTGTTGGCGACGAAATATTCGCTGGAAAACAGCCCGGTACCACCGATGTCCCGGGCGCCGATAGCGACCTGCGGCGCCCAGTGAGTTTCTTCCCAAAGCCGCGCTTTCAAGTCGATGGCCTTGTCTTTAAAGCTCTGGTCGCCGCTCAATTCCTCGGTGCCGTACTTACGGTTGGTGATCGCGGTGTAACGAAACGAACCCTCCAGCCAATCGAACGGCTGCAAGGAAAAACTGTAGCGCGAGTAAGGATCGGTACGACTGGCCGTGGCGCTCAACTCCCCCGCGGGGGCCATGCGCGCGGTGGGTGTCTGTAACAGACCGACGCCACCAAAATCACTCTGGGTGTAGCGCGGTTCACCGTGAGCCAACCCGCAGGGCAGGAGCAATGCAGCAGCAAAACGTAACTTCAACGGGCACTTCAAGGGGCCACCTCAGCCAGCGGTTGAGTGGCGAGAAACTCGGCCAGTTGTTGATTGAGCTCAGGGGTCGGCGTCTCGAGATCGTCGCTCCTGATCGGCACCAGGATCTTGCTGCCGGGCGCCGCCATGA
This sequence comes from Pseudomonas sp. GM18, assembly GCF_000282195.1. GTDB lineage: Bacteria > Pseudomonadota > Gammaproteobacteria > Pseudomonadales > Pseudomonadaceae > Aquipseudomonas. The sequence continues at coordinate 52,849 of NZ_AKJT01000026.1, read as the reverse complement.
CGCCGTCCTCACGATTCCATGCCGCCACACCCACGCGCCGTATTTGGCCGTCGGGCTGGATCAGCCACAGATAATCACCTTCGGCGTCGCCAAGAATGGCGCAGTCACGGGCATAGCCACGCACTTCCTGCAGGGCTCGGTAAGGCACCTGACAGGGTTGCGCGACCGCCCCGAGAACTTCCACGGTGGACGGCCGCTGGGGGTAAATCAGATGGTCGCCATCATCCAGCAGCGCGTTGCGGGCGAACCCCACTTCCACAGCGATCGGGTCGAGCACCGCGACCTGGCGTCCAGTGACCGGCAACTGCTCGACCTGCTCATAAAGGCGCGCGCTCAACGCTGCTCGCGTGTTTTTGCCATCGAGCAAGGCACCCCGTTGTACCAGTTTCAGATCGAACAGGACGCCCGCCTTCAACCGCATCTGTTTGTCCACTAATGAACGGTGCAGCCACGCCGCGCCCAGCCAGTAACTTTCGGCATTGGGTTGAGCATTGCGAATGACATCCAGCAAACGTGCACCAGGTTTGATATCGAATTGGCCAGGGCTGCGCACGTCACCGCTGACCGTGACGGCCGCCTGGCCCACGCCCGGGCCTATCAACAGCAGGCCAAGCAAGAAAAGGTTTGGACACTTCACCGGGTAGCTCCCCGATCACGGCGCACCTGCACGATTTTCAGAAACAGCTGCGGCGTCAGATGCTGCTCGCTACGCAGGATGAAACCGTCCTGGGGGTCGACCCAGTAGCGGTTGGTGGCGCGGAAATTCAGGGTGGGTGCATCCACCTGCTCGTCGATGCGCAGCAAGGCGTAATCCTTGTCCAGAATGCTGATGGTCTCGATACCGTGACGGCTGAAACGGCTGTTGACCGCGATACCGATGCGGTTGCCGTTATAGATGTCGATCCAGCGCGTGCTGGTATAGCCGTCGGGCAAATGCTGAAGGCCGCGCTTGAAGGGCGACTCTTCATTGAAGCGAGTGCCATCCAGGGAAACGCCCAGCCCGACAGTGCGCACCACCAGGCCGTCGCGCATCATCAGCACCTGCTTGCCGGAAGCGACCCAGAACTGCAGGTCGCCCCGCCGACGAGCCATGGCCATCACGCCCTCACTGGAGGGGGTGGTGACCAGGATCTGCGGATACGGCACGGCGTCGACCTGAGCACGGGTCAGATTGATGGAGGCAGGCCCCGCGACGGACGTTTCAAGGGTGTCCCATGAGGCCTTCATCAACGGGTTACACCCGCACAACAAGAGCGCCATCGTCAGACTGGCGAAGGTAGGCAAATTTTTCACGGCGGGATTGAGCCTTATCTGCTGTTGGCTTCGCTGAGATCGTTAAGTGAGCTGGCACCGGTCCCCAGGACAGTGGCCGTAGGCAGAAGCTGGCTGATCAGACGATTCCAGCGCGTCACGCCGGCCGGGCCGACATAGACGATGTCTTGCGGTTGCAAGTCGAAACGGGTGGCCAGTACCAGGGCCGAAGGGGATTCGGCGTCGAGCTGGAACACCTTGGCAGGTTCGGTTTCCAGGTGGTCGGCGCCGCGAATCACGTACACCGCGTTGCCGTTGGAGGTGGTCTGGTTCAAGCCCCCCACTGTGCCCAACGCATCGGTCAGGTTGATCGATTTGCCTTTGAAGCTCAGCGCGCGAGGCACGTTGACCTCACCCATGACATAGATCCGCTTTTGGTCGTTATAGGGCAGGTACAGCCGGTCGCCGCCCTTGAGATAAACGCCTTGCAGCTGTGAGTCCTGGCGATTGAGGGTGTCCAGATCGAGCTTGTATTCGCGCCCGTCCCGGGTCAGCGTCAGGCCTGACAGGTCTGCGTTCGAGGGGTCCACACCGGCCGCTCCAACGGCCTCCACCACGCTCAGCGGCGTGGTAGTGATCGGTTGCTGCCCAGCTTTGAGCACCGCACCGGAAATCACCACGGTCTGGCTGGCGAAGCGCAATACGCTGACGTCGACCTGGGGGCTTTCGACAAATTGCGACAAGCGCTCGGCAATAAAGGCTCGCAACTCTTCGATGGTTTTACCGGCGGCCGGGATATTACCGATGTACGGATAAAACAACGTGCCGTCCGGACGAACCAGACGCCCGTTGGCATCGATTTGCTGTTGCGGCCCCGAAGGCGCCGTCAACTCGGGGTGATCCCAGACCGTGATAAATAGCAGGTCGTTGGCTCCCACGCGATAACCGCCTGGAACGTAGGACAACAACGCTGGGGGAACGGATTCGCGAACTTGCGTGGCCGCATCCATGGCAATCAATTTAGGCGTGATGGGAATAAGCTCCACCCGGCTACTTTCCGGAGAGCCGTCACTGACCATTTGACTGGTGTCCATGTGTTGACCAGGCGAAAACATACAGCCGTGCAAGCTGATACTTGCCAGCATAACAACAGATAATCTACGGATCATAATGGCACTACGCTAGTCGAGGGCAAATCTAAAACAAGATCACCCAGAAAGTTCTGAGTGATCTTGAACAACATACTTCGCGGGGTTTAGTTGGTACCCGTCGTACCACCAGTACCGGTTGTGCCACCCGTTCCAGAGGTACCGCCATTGGAACTGCCTCCAGAGTTTGAAGCGGCCGCCGCAGCGCCGACAATGGCCGCGCCGATCACCACGGTTTCGGCGACCGTCACTCCCCCGACCAGCGGGGTACTCAAGGACAATGGCTCGCTCACTGCTTCGCTCGCCGCTTCGCTAGCGGTTTCGCTCGGCGGTGCATCCGCCGCCAACGCTGCAGTGCTCATGACAGCCAGCAAGCCGGCCGTAAGTAGTTTCTTCATATCAGACTCCTTCTCGACATCAACTCTGCATTAGATTTGAGACTAAGGGACCGGGAATGGAACAGCAGGTGAATTAACTGACACCCGTCAATTTAACGAGACAGTTCATGCACATTGCCTCCTTTGGAGAATGTCATTTATAGGGAGTGCATGCCATACGCCAAACCTCGTCACGTCATGGACAAAAGCGCTTTAACCGGGCAGGACTCATTGACGGAAAAAGGTGTTTTTCCAAGATGTTTGCTACATGACAAGGCATTTTCGGCACAAACTCCCGAGTGAAAATCACTCACCCTTCGCGCCCATTGTTATTATTAGTCAGGATTTTCCCGGCTTCTTGTCCCGCAAGGTTCTATTGCGACTGAACATTCAAGGTTAAATAACATCAGGTCATAAATAGTTAATGTTAACTATAGACCATTATTAACCCGTCATTCCCCTTTCAACACCGCGCGCAAGCGTGGGTTGCGCAAGTCTTTTTCCGAGAGTTGAGGCGATTCAATGGGCCAGGTAATGCCCAGGTCAGGATCATTCCAGAGCAGCCCACCCTCATCCTCGGGGAAATACAGATCGGTGCATTTGTATTGAAAATCGGCGGTATCGCTGAGCACGCAGAAGCCGTGGGCATAACCCGGCGGCACCCATAGCTGTAGATGGTTGTCGGCGGTCAACTTGACCCCTACATGTTCACCGCAAGTGGCCGATTCGGGATCGATGTCCACCACCACGTCATACACCGCACCTTGGGTAACCCGCACCAACTTGCCCTGGGGCCGGGTCCGCTGGAAGTGCAAACCACGCAGTACGCCATACTGCGAGCGTGAGTGATTGTCCTGGACGAAAGGCAACTCGATGCCGGCATCACGATAACGCTGCTCGTGATAACTCTCGAGAAAGAACCCACGGGCATCGCCAAACACCTTGGGCTCGATAATCAGTACGCCGGGCAACCGGGTGTTGATGACATTCATTTCGTAGGCTCCATCGTCAGTACGCGCGCCAGGTATTGTCCGTAACCGGTTTTGTGTAACGCGGTGGCTTGTTTATCCAGTTCCGCAGCCGACAACCAACCCTGGTGATAGGCCACTTCTTCAAGGCAGGCCACTTTCAAGCCCTGCCGCGCTTCGATGGTCTGGACGAAATGCCCGGCCTCCATCAACGAATCATGAGTGCCGGTGTCCAGCCAGGCAAAACCACGCCCCAGCACACTGACGTGCAGATCCCCGCGTTGTAGATAAGCATTGTTCACGTCGGTGATTTCGAGCTCGCCGCGTACCGACGGTTTGACTTGCTTGGCGATGCTCACCACGTCTTTGTCGTAGAAATACAAACCGGTGACAGCATGGTCGGACTTCGGATGTGCAGGCTTCTCTTCGATCGAGATCGCCTTGCCGCTCTCGTCGAACTCGACAACACCAAAACGCTCCGGGTCGCTGACCCGATAACCAAAGACGGTGGCACCGGTTTGTCGTTGAGACGCTTCGCGCAACAAAGCGCTGAAGCCATAACCGTAGAAGATGTTGTCACCCAGGATCAGCGCCACATTGCTGTCGCCGATGAAGTCCTCGCCGATCAGAAAAGCTTGCGCCAGACCATCAGGAGAAGGCTGTTCGGCATAGCTGAGTTCAATGCCGAAAGAAGAACCGTCACCCAACAGGTTCTCGAAGTTGGGCAAGTCCTGCGGCGTGGAAATAATCAATACCTCGCGAATGCCCGCCAGCATTAATACCGACAGCGGATAATAAATCATCGGCTTGTCGTAGACCGGCAGCAGCTGTTTTGACACACCACGGGTAATGGGATGCAAGCGGGTGCCGGAGCCTCCCGCCAGAATGATGCCTTTCATAGGGGATTCCCTTCGAAGTTAAATAGAGGCAGGTTTTGAATGTTTCAGCCGGTGTGGCCAAGACGCACCGGCCGGTACTGACCGTTAAGGACCCGTTGCCACCAACCTTGATGCTCCAGATACCACTGGACCGTTTTGCGTATACCGCTCTCAAAGGTTTCCTGTGGCCGCCAACCGAGTTCACGCTCGATCTTGCCTGCATCGATGGCGTACCGAAGATCATGCCCGGGCCGATCCTTGACGAAGGTAATCAGCTCGCGATAACGCTCGACGCCCGCAGGCTTGTTGGGCGCCAACTCTTCAAGCAGATCGCACAGGGTTTCCACGACCTCGAGATTGGTTTTCTCGTTATGGCCACCGATGTTGTAAGTTTCACCGACCTTGCCCCGGCGCACGACCTCACATAACGCGCGCGCATGATCCTCTACAAACAACCAGTCGCGAATCTGCAAGCCGTCGCCATAGACCGGCAGAGGCCGGCCGTGAATGGCATTCAGAATCACATGGGGAATCAACTTTTCGGGGAAGTGATAAGGGCCGTAGTTGTTCGAGCAATTGGTCACCAGCACCGGCAGGCCATACGTACGTTGCCAGGCCCGAACCAAATGGTCCGAACTGGCCTTGGACGCCGAATAAGGTGAACTGGGTGCATAAGGCGTGGTTTCACTGAACAGGCTATCGGTCCCCTCCAGGTCGCCATACACCTCATCGGTTGAGATATGGTGAAAGCGAAAAGCCTGTTTGACCTCCTCCGACAGTCCGTTCCAATAACGCCGCGTCGCTTCGAGCAACGTATAGGTGCCGACAATATTGGTCTGGATAAAGTCCGCGGGACCGTCGATAGAACGATCGACATGCGACTCCGCGGCCAGGTGCATGACAGCATCTGGTTGAAACACAGTGAATACCTGATCCAGCGCCTGAGCATCGCAGATATCGACCTGGAAGAAGTGATAACGCGGCGACTCGGCAATGCTGGACAGGGAGTCGGGATTACCCGCGTACGTCAACTTGTCAACGTTAGCGACTCTGCAGTTGGTTTCACTTATCAGGTGGCGTACCACGGCTGATCCAATGAAACCGGAACCACCGGTAACGAGGATTTTTTTAAACATTAGAGGAGATCCTGGCGGCGAGTAAAAAGACTGAAATCGGTCATGCCCTGCCGTATTTATCTTCAAACCTTACGATGTCGTTCTCGCCCAGATAGGAGCCCGACTGGACTTCGATCAGTTCAAGGGGAATAACACCCGGGTTCTCAAGCGCATGCACTTGACCGATAGGGATGTAAGTAGACTGATTCTCGGAGACCAGATAAGTCTGCTCACCGTTGGTCACTTTGGCCGTACCGCTGACGACGATCCAGTGCTCGGCGCGGTGGTGATGCATCTGCACCGACAACTTCGCACCCGGCTGCACCGTAATGCGTTTCACCTGATACCGAGTGCCTTTATCTATCGAGTCATACATGCCCCACGGACGATAAACTTCTCTGTGGTTCGAGTATTCGTGGCGATCGGCCTGCTTGAGGCGTTCCACTACTTTTTTAACGTCCTGCACTTGATCCTTGTGCGCAACCAGAACGGCGTCGTTGGTTTCAACGATGACCAGCCCTTCGACACCGATAGTCGCAATCAAACGGCTATTGGCGTGAACATAGGTATTGGATGTGTTCTCGGCGAAGACATCTCCCTTGAGCACGTTACCGTCAGCATCTTTTGCAAAGGCATCGGCGAGTGCAGACCAGGAGCCTATGTCACTCCACCCGGCATTCATTGGGACCATCACCGCATCGGCAGTCTTTTCCATTACTGCGTAATCGATAGAGTCCTCGGGGCACGCAGAAAACAAAGCGCGGTCAACCCGAGTGAAATCCAAATCCTGCGAGCCGTTACCCAAGGCTTCGATACACGCAGACAAAATGTCAGGCCGGAATTTTTGCAACTCTTCCAGATAACGGCTCGCACGGAACAGGAACATGCCGCTGTTCCAGAAAAAATCGTTCGTGAGCACATACTCTTGAGCCGTTGCCAGATCGGGTTTCTCGACAAAACGGCTCACTCTATAACCGCCGCCGATATCGTCGCCCTTTTCTATATAGCCATACCCCGTTTCGGGATAGGTAGGCACTATTGCGAAGGTCACCAACTTGCCTTCCATCGCCAGCCCAAGCGCAACCCTGATGCTCTCCTGGAAAGCGTCGACATCTTTAATGGTGTGATCCGCCGGCAAAATCAGCAGCATCGGATCTTCACCTCCGACCGTGGCCTGCAGCGCGGCCAACGCAACCGCCGGCGCCGTATTACGACCTACGGGCTCAAGCAGGATATTGACACCTTCCATACCCAGCTTTCGTAACTGTTCAGCAGCCAAGAACCGATGTTCTTCATTGCAAATGAGCCTCGGAGGTTGTATCTCCAAGCCATCAAGTCTTTGAATAGTAGCCTGCAGCAAAGAGAGGTTGGTATCTATTAACGACAGGAATTGTTTAGGATTCAGTTGTCGCGAAAGTGGCCATAGGCGCGAACCAGAGCCTCCAGATAAAATAACCGGAATCATTTAGCACCTCATCGAAAAGTAACAGCCTGGATTAGATCGAAGTAATGGATGACTTATGAGGGTCGCCATTCAATGAAAAGCTGCTCATACGCACTCAACACTTTTTCCCATTTAAAACACTCGACAAATCTCGCGGCACCGGCCTCTTTCATGTCCGCTATTTTTTGCTCATCCGCCAGCGACTCATCCAACAGGCGCGAAAGAGATTGTTTGTCCGAGAAGTAAGCAGCCCCCTCACCCACGACCCAACGGTTAAATGGATTATCGTGAGCAATAATTGCGCAGCCAGCACCCAGCGCCTCGACCAAAGAGGGGTTGGTTCCGCCAACACGATGGCCATGGAGATAGAAACGGCTGAAATACCTGAATGCCTGCACGACGTTCGAATCGTAGATGGCACCTGGAAATATCACCTCATCACTTGCCGCATCCATCACTTTCTTGTGATATTCGTTGGTATTCGGCGTGAAGTTCCCGAGCACCACAAGTTTATGATTTCTGACCGAAGAGCTAAACGCATCGACCATCTCGAAAAAAGAGTTTTCCGGTTCGGGCCTGGCAATAATGATAGAAAAATTCTTCGGTTCCAGACCAAAGCCCGCCAATACTTCGACAGACGCCGATTTCACTTCATCACCGCCGTAGGGAATCATGGTGATCTTATCGGCACTGACGCGCGTAGCGAGGTGCTCTTTGATCTTCGGATGGTCGGCGACCAGATGATTACCAATCCAGCAACCGAAGCGCTCATTTAACCAGAACCAGGTCTTGGCAATCGCCCCCCACTTTTCTCTGCGCCACTCAATACCGTCCATATTGATTATATTGGTCTGGCCTTTTGCACGTTGCAGCAGATTAAAAATGGCGGTGTTGTACCCCAACGTCAAAAACAAACCTTTTTCACTCAACGCATGGCGTACAGCCTTGAAATCAAAAATAACGGTACCCAGTGCGCCCTCTCTGGAGACAGGTATGTGAACACGACGAATACCCCGCCATTCGGTTTCCGTTATTGCACCACTGCCGCTTTCCTGACAATAAACGGTGATTCTCCAGCCTCTTTCCCTCAGGTAGACCGCCAGTTTTTCGGCAAATGTCTCGAAGCCGCCATGTTGTGCCGGAATGCCTCTTATCCCTAGAATCAACAAGTGCCTATTCATAAGTTTCAAATACCTTAATGTGCTGACGCGCTACGCGCTTCCAATCATGCTTTTCTATCATTTCGGCTCTAGCGTTCTTCGAAATATCCTCGGCAGCACTTGAGCCCAGAGCGACAAGTATTTGCCGGGCTAAATCCTGTGGGTTATCCGTTTCAAACAAAAAGCCATTTCGGCTGTCGTCGACGACTTCAACCATAGCTGGCAAACGTGAAGACACGGTAATGCAGCCATACGACATCGCCATTAGCAGCACGCCACTTTGGTAGATTTTTTTATAGGGCAGGACCACGATATCAGCAGAGGAATAATAAAAATCGACGTCCTCGTCATTGATATAACGGATATGTGGAATCACCACATTGGATATATTTTTTGATTTTATTATTTCCTCATAATGCTGAAACGAATCCTTCCACACCTTACCAGCGATGAGCAGCACGGCATCAGGTTCACGCTTTGAGACGATCTCCATCGCACTCAACAGAACGTCCAGCCCCTTGACCTTTTTTATCTGACCAAAGAAAAGTATGAGCTTTTTATCGACTGGTAATGACAGGTGCTGGCGAGATAAAACAGTCTCTCGTCGTTTCACGAACGGCAGGTAGTTGCCGTGCGGGATAATAGCTATCTTCTTGTCGATACCCTGCGCAGAAATCACCGAGCGCAACTCTTGCCGAGAGAACTCGTTATGGACGATGAACTCCTCCGGCGCCCTCAATATCGAGGTATGGGTTCCTGTCAAGGAATTTCCCGAAAACGATTCGACATCATGAACCGTGGCGACTATTTTTATCCCGCTAAACTTCAGCAGATTGCATGTTATCAATTCGAGCAGTGAGTATTGAAAAAAATGCAGATGGCAAATCTTTCCGCCTTTTTTCTTTATATCAATGATCGATCTCGTCAAGGCCATAACAAACCTGGCCAGTCTGACGATTTTATTAGACTTGCCGTAGACCCCTTTGAAAAACTTATTTATCGTAAAATTATTTGAGCTTTGCTCCTGAGACTCAGGGCAAGTGTAGAGATGTACACAGGCATTATTCAGAACCAATCCTTGCCCGAGGCCGGTGTTGTAATAATTCATTCCACCGTGCCCGCCTACTGGTTCAATTATGAAATAGTCCAAATGAGCCATGAAGAAAATCCTTATTCAGTTCAATTTAACAACTGATATATTTCATTAACAGTCGACTGCGCCAACTGTTTATGCGTGCTTTTTTCACCTGCAGCACCGACCTGGTATTGAGGCACAAACCGGCTTATCGCGCCCCTGTGTATCAAGCACTCATCGGTGTGAGTCTCAGCGGTGAATTTTTTATTCTTGTCTGAATAATTGTATAAAGAGAATGGCGTACCTACCGCATAGGCAACCACCGCAGGGTGCAATCGAGCACTGATCACATGCCTGGCTTTTTTTATACACTCAATGGATTGATCAATATCACTGCCCGGGATTTTAAATACCGAGAACCCGCAACCTTCCAACTCCCGCTCGGCATACAGCGATACTCCGGCATCGACCTCTGCATCCGCATTTAGTACGCCTATCTTATTAATACCCAATGCTCTGCACGCCTTGATCGAAACACCGAGCAACTGCCTGTATATATCTGCACTGGATTGTTCGCCATAACCTTCAAGGTCGCGCAAGCACACGATGATATAATCATCTGTGCCATCCAGACTACTTGCCCCTTGCGTATCGTCTATATCAAGCGCATAAGCCAAGTCCACAGATTGCTTTATTTTTCCGGAGCGCATCCAAGGATTTATTTTTTTAACGGCCTGCAACGAAGCCGAGTCTCTAATGTAAAGCGCTTTAGCTATTAACGTTGCAAGAAACAATATCAGCCGGGTTTTCAGTTTTTTATGGTTGTCGACCCCAATACCTGCATAGATAACATGCGCACCGAACAGGCGGCCCAGCGCCATGTACTTGATCCCGCCAGTCCCGCCTTCATCCATGAAGCAAGTGCCACCACCCCAGATGATCGCAGAACTGCTCATTACCTTTTTATAGGCGGCCAACGCGTTAGCCTTATTAAGCTCCACCACCCCCACATCATTGTCGCTGATAAAGCTTTGTTTCCTGAGCGACTCGGCATCCCCGTAAGTTAGCACGGTAAACACCAAACCTGGCTTCTTCAAGGACAGGAGCGACTTTAGCATCAGGAGATCGCCGAAGTTATCTCCGTAATACCCAATAATAGAAACATTCATACACTCATGCTCTTTCTATAAAGAATATAGTACGAAACAGCTATGAATAGCTCGCTAGCCACAATACTGGCACCAATGCCTTTTGCTTCAAACTGCATTAACAAGACAAACAAACCGACCTGTAGCACCATACCGATACTGGCGACCAGTATCTTTTTACTCACCCATTCCTCGCTCAACAATGCAGCGCCAAAAGGGGTTGCGAAAAACCTGAACGGAATAGACAGCGCCGCTATTTGCAACACCTGTGCCGCATAATCATATTCACCACCAAACAGCAAATGAATAAGTTCTCGAGAGTAAAAACTCAAGCCCGCCGAAAAAACAGCTCCCACTGCAAATGAATACAATGAATGTTTGATGGGTATGGATTTTTCCGCACGCGAAAGTGCATGGTATTTTTTTATTAAATAGGTATTGAATACTGTATTAGGTGCGATATACAGCGCCGTGAGCAAGGTATTGCAAATCGCCAGATACCCGGAATAGGTAGAACCATAGATCACCCCTAACAAAGAGATCGGGATCTGCAACTGAGCTATATTGAGAGCGCCATTCAACGAATATTTAATGGAGTCCTTCAAAAAATCTCGAATTTTTAAACCTGCTGCTTTTCCGTGCCGGGTTATTAAGACAACACACAGCACCAAGCAAAGAATATTAGCCGCCCCCAGGGCTGCCGCAGCGGTGGTAAAACTAGGGACCAGAGAATAAAAAATTGCCGCAACCAGCAATATCCTTGAAAGCGGCACGACCACTTGGCCAAACGAAATCCGCAGGGGACTGCTCTTGAGCTGACCTTGAGTGATCACAATCGCCTGAGAAGACAGTGCGACCACTCCTGTCGCCAGCAACACCGACTGCAAAAGATCTATGCCTGCTCCGTACAACAGCGCCATGCTGATGACATAGGCACCCAGGGTATTGATCAACAGGCAAACGTAGGCAATCTGCATGTACCCGGTATATTCAGACGGTGACCGGCTGACACGCCTCAACAACAAACTATTGATGCCACTGAACGCCAACGCCCCCAGCGTTATAGTAATTGCGTTGGAAAATGATATAAGGCCAAAACTGCCTGCGTCCAAAGTCCGGCTGAGTATGACTTGAAGTAAAAAAGTCGCACCCGCAGCCCCAAACGATGAGATCAACAATTGAATTGCTTTCAAGGAAAATGTCCTGCTCGCGGTTAGTCAGCGGCCTGAAATCGATCGTTCAATTTAAAGTGCGCCTTCAACAGCAAATATTTTTTGGATGCGGTGTCCGGGGCCAAACCTCTTTTTGTCAGGGACATTTGGGGATTCCAGATATCAGCTTCTTTATAAGAGTGATAAAACCAACTCCAGCCCTTTCGCTCAAACAGATCCAGCAATGTGTTCATGTACAGATCAGAGTCGTCCACCGGGCTATAATTCGACACACTAAACTCACCGACAATCACCGGCCCCGGATGACTTAAAACCCGAGACAGTGTTTTTCTGAAATACAACCGCAAGCTCTTTTCACTTCTCAGCAAAAATGGCAGGCGCTGATTGACAGGAAACTCATGAACGCCCTGATGAGTAAAATCTCCGGGATCGTAATAATGCAAGCTACCTATTACTTGCTTGTCATCAATCAAGTCGGCGATCTCATTCCAGTTTGAGCGCTGCCCATTAGGAATCCCATTCGGTTGAATGGTAATGCGGGGCTGGATCAACACAAGTTTGCCTGGCGAAACCTTCAGGATTGTTTTTGATATTTGCTTTATAAAATCAAGGTAGTTCGCAAGCTCAGCCTGCGCCGGCTCATTCACAATGTCATAGCCAATGACGATGCTTTCGTCCTTGAACCTCTCTGCCAATTGCGCATAGCTCTTGATCAGCGCGTTCTTCAAATCGGCATTACGCCAATATTCGTCCCCCATCGAACCCGAGTATTTTTTGACATTGCCTGGAAAGGTATGAACATCGATAAGAACCAGAATATTGTACTTTTTTGCATACCGAACATAGCGATCAAGTACGGCGACTGCAGTACTGTCCAACCCACCCATTTCATCAAACAAGGGATGTGATGCAAACGCTACACGCACGGCATTGACATTCAAATCATCCAGAGTCTTAAAATCCTGCTCACTTAAATTCAAATCAACATTAAACCCTCGCAACGGCATGCCCGCTTTATAATCTTGAGCACTTCGAGTCATTGCCTGGGTGCTAAACGCAACCAGCAATAGCATGACACACAGAAAAGCGCTTCTAAGCATGTCGTTTTGCTCTGTCGTTAAGGGCGCAGATGATTCCAAAATTTATCCAAATAATTGCCTGTATACTATCCGCCCGGAATGACCAACCCTGAATACCGGTGATTAATATTGCAATGATAGAGACCAGCGCAGCGGCCGAGGCATTACTAACGGAAACCTCACCTGCCCTTTTGATCGTATTTTTATGAATTTTGTAGACACCGTATATAAGAGCTAAATAACTGATAATTCCTATCAACCCTGTCTCGGCCATGACCAACAAGTACATATTGTGAGCCGGGTATCTAAAGCTTTTAGACGCACCAAACTCATCATACTGTTCCATGACATCCACAAAATTGTTCCATCCCACACCAATGATTGGATGCTCTACAAACATGTTGAGCGCAATTTTGGCCAAAATCAGCCTTGAGGTCGTACTCGACTCGGGCGCATCAAAGAATCGCGCATAGAGGTTTTCCAGGTTGTAAATGGCACCTGCCATAATCACCAAAGAAAATATTACAGAGGTGTAGATGATTTTTTTGTTTCTTAGGATCGAACTGCCATTCGGACGCTTAAAATAAAACAGGCAAAGACCTACGACAAAAAAGTACAACACAATTTGAGTTCTTGAGTAGGTTAAGCAAATGACAACAAAGCCCGCTGCGATCGCACCGATGTACAGCAACCTGCCCTTTCCGTTTACTGCTCCATAGACACAGAACGGTAATAACAGCACCGTAAACAAAGAAAGCAGCGCCGGGTGTCTTAACGTACCCGTGACCCGAGTGATGCCATTTTCTACAAAAAGCTCTTTAACTTGCTGGGCATCTTCCGTGACATCGCCGGTTGCCAGTTGATAGGCCGCATACAACGTTTCAAAGAGTATCAATAACGCGGAAACTCTTGTGAACTTCTCCATGGACTTGCCATCCTGGAAAACCGACCTCACCACCAGAAACAGCACGATAATCTTCCAGTGCCGAAAAATTTCATACACGGTGAAGCTTACCGCTTCCGAATTGATGATCGACACAGAGGACAATACAACAAAAAATATTGCCATCGCCGTTATCCGGTCAATCTTTATCTTTTCCAGATTAATTTGCTTACTGAAAAAAATGATCGACACCAGTATCAGAAAGAGAAATATATCGTAGGGTGCAATGGAAAGTTCCGCGCCCCCAAGGTGTATATCCGCCCCCGTCAATCGATACCTCAGGTTGAAGGCCGTCGCCACCAAGAGCAACGGAAATAGCATATAGTTGACAAGCACCCTTACTGGCATTTTAGTTCTCGAGAATAGACTGAGGTGGCTATTCTTTTACCGATATCAATAAACGGCGTCTCAATGCACCGGTGAATCACTGCCGAAGCCGTGTAGGTGAGTACTATCGATAACACTATAAACAGCACAACCAGGTCACTGCTCAGATAACCGAACGCTCTCGCGACAATCATCACTGCGTCGATAATCAGGATATGAATCAAATACGTGGAGTAAGAAAGCACGCCCAGTTTGACCAGTACCTTGTTCCTGAGCGGGGCTTTCGACAGTTCCAATACCCTGGTGATCAAAGGCTGCCTGAATCGGCCATTCAGTTTGAACACGATTGCCAACACCGCCCATAAGCTGATCGAGGCAAAACTGGCAAAGGATCGGGTAATGAGGCCTATCCCCAAGACGATGACCACGATCAAAAGGCCGTTCTTCAGTTCACCCTCGCCACGACGAATCAAATCGTGGGTCAACATGCCGATGATAAACACAGGGAGTTTTATAAGGATGAAACTGCCGTAAGAGAATGTCAGCCCGGAGTGAGACAGGAGCAGCAGCGCGAGCAAACTCGCCGCCACGAGCAATTCTTTCCCGCGTTTCAGCAGGAAGCCGCCGACTAACAACGGAGCGATCAGATAAAATTGCCATTCCAGTGTCAGGCTCCACGCCGGAGCTAAAAAGGCGTCCCCTGCATGGGGTAGAACCTGGTCCGGAATCACCCCCTGAAGCAATATTAAACAAGGCATCAAGTAAGCAGTTACATTGCCGGTGATACTCGTCCAATAGCTTTCAACTGCTGCCATTTGCGCTGGTGTGTTCCATGGCATGTCCATGCGAACACTCATTCTTTCGTTAAACAACAATGCCGCCAGAAACATCGCAAGCAGATAGATTGGAATGATCCTGAAAGCGCGTCGAATAATATAGGGCTTATAGTCGCTGCTTTTTCCGCTCAGGGCTTTGGCGATAAAAAAGCCGCTGAGACAGATGAAAATATCCACGGGTATGGCAGTGGCCAACAAAACCTCATTGATTATTGGAGGTACATTGCCTATTGCCTGACGAAAGCAGGAGTACAGGTGACCGAAAACGACCCACCACGCCATCAGTCCTCGAATAGACTCCAGCTCTATGTAGAATTCCTGTTTGTTTGCCATGGCCATCTTTTCTCAACTATCTATCAGGAGTAGTCACTTGGAACGACACACCTATTACTTGCCAATCGGCTAAATCCGGGAAACAGGCTTCTCTTCAGACATTTTTTGAAAAAAACCACGCTACCGCCCCAGGATTTATAGTCAATTCCCTGAGAACACGGCGTATTTCTTATCGGTCAACATGGGTATCAGCACATGCCCCTGGCGGGAAGTCAGGTGCCGACACCTCATACAATCAAAAAATCAAAACACTCAACACAACTCAACAGTCCGGGAGGACTGACGTCTCCCCTACCGCACCCGAATCAACTGTTATCCGATTGGTACTCATAGTTGTAATAACCATAAGCACCATATCCGTATTTAACCGAAGCGCGTTTTTCTACCCCGTTGAAAATCGCACCTCTCAACTCGATCCCGTTTTGAGCGAACCGGCGAATGGTCAGTTCTATTTCCCTGGAAGGGTTAAAACCGAAGCGCGCAACAATCAAGTTTGTGCCTGACTGCCTGCCGACAATCGCTGCATCGGTCACCGCCAATAACGGAGGAGTATCCAGTATGACCAGGTCATACCGTTCGCTGACCTGCGACAGCAGCTCACTGAAGTTTCGATGCATTAACAGTTCCGAGGGGTTAGGCGGTATCTGCCCACGGCTGATGAAGTCGAAATTGTCGATGTCTGTTTTGCGGATCGCGGTGTTCAGATCGCAACGCTTGGCCAAGACATCGGAGAGCCCGTTGGTGCTGGGGGAGTTCATGACTTTGTGGATATAGCCCTTACGCATATCGACGTCGATCAGCAAGACGCGCTGCCCTGTTTGGGCGATCACCGCCGCCAAGTTGACCGATACGAAGGTTTTACCGACTTGCGGGCTAGGACCGGAAATCATCAGGCGATTGTTATCAGCTTCATGCATCGCAAAATGCAAACTGGTGCGCAAACTGCGAAGCGCTTCAATCGCCAGGTCGGTGGGGTGATTGACGGCCAGCACCGAGATGCCTTTGCCAGAACGCTTCCCACGCGTATTTTTTTCTTCTTCATTCTTTTGCAGCATGCTGTAGGGAATGGACGCATATACCGGGAGCCCAAGTTGCTCAATGGCTTCTGGACTTTCCAGTCCGCGATTCAATGCCTTGCGCAGCAGCACCAGCAGCACTGCCAGGAACCCGCCCAGAAAGGTGGCAATCAGAACAATCAGGATTTTTTTGGGCTTGATCGGCTTGATCAGGTTCACATCCGCCGTATCGATCAAACGCACATTGCCCACCGTCCCGGCGCGCATCACATCGAGTTCCTGGGATTTATTCAGCAGCTGGGTATAAATCGCCGTACCTACTTCGACGTCGCGAGTCAGGCTGAGCAGTTCTTGCTGGGTCGAGGGAAGGTCCTGGACCTTCTCTGACAGACGCTGTTGTTTGCTGCTCAATTCAGCAATCTGAGCAAGCAGGGCACGGTAGGCCGGGTGTTGACGGGTGAACTTTCTGTCCATCTCGGCTTGCTGGAGTTTTAGCTGAGAGATGGCCGTGTCCAGCGAAACAATCTGGTCCAAGATCGCCTTGGTTTCCAGGCTGATATCAACGGACTTGGTGCGCGTCTGGTACGAATTGAGCGCATTGCCGGCCTTCTCCAGATCATTTTTGACCTGGGGCAGCTGTTCCTTCAGAAACTCCAGACTTTGCGCGGCCTCGGCAGAAGTCCGTTGTACGTTTTGCTCGACGTAGAGTTCGGAAATTTTGTTGAGGATTTTTACCGCCAATTCCGGCTCGGTACTTTCCAGCGCCAACCCGATGATGCCCGACTCTTTCCCACGCTCGATGACATCCAGTGCTTCCTGATAATCCAGAATGCTGGTCAACCGCGGTTTGCGGACAATACGAAACCGTGTTCCAGGGTTGGCACGCAACTCTTCGACAAACAGTTTAACGCCGCGTTGATCGACAGGCTCTCCAACCTGCCCTTCAACCAACAGTTCGTCAGTTTCATCGAATAGTTGGAAAGCGCCGTTTTCACCGGTAATGAACGTCAGTTTTTTGGCTAACTTATCTTGTGGCAGCTCGAGGCGAGCTATTTTTAACGATTCGCCACCCCAGGCGTAACTCGTCATGCCCAACCAAGGGCTGGCTATTTCATCAGGGTTGGCGTTTTTAAATCGACGTGCAATGAACTCGCCGATAATGGGGAAGTAACTGGGCTCTACGATAATAGCCAGTTTCAGTTCATCGACTGTTTTGCCAATCACCGCACGAGACTTGATCAGCTCGATCTCAGTCGCCGAAGGCGACTCTTTTCCCAGCATGCTGCTGACATCGGAGAAGCCCAGCAAATCGTTCTTCTTCGCTTCAACCTGCAACAGCGCATTCGCCTGGAATACCGGTGTCGCCAACACCGCATACGCGGCCCCGGCCACCATGAAGGCTCCGGTAATCGCGGCAATCAGCCATTTATGGTCGATGAGTGTTCCAAACAGGCCGAGAAGATCAATCTCGTCATTGTCGTCGTCCCGCACGTTGACTACCGGTGCTTGCTGCATAAGTCGGATTCTTTGCCTTGATTACGATTCAAAAAGGAAGTGGTCATCAGCGTGCGAGACGCTGTGCCCATGCGTGTACGGCTTCTTCGATCAACGCATAAGCGTGCACAAAAGCAGGTTTGCCTTGACGGTAGGGGTCGCTGATTTCGCGATCGTCCTGCCATTTGCCCAACAGCAACACCTTGCCTCGCGCTTCAGGGGCAATGTCGAGCACCCCGCGGATATGCCGCCGCTCCATCACCAGAACCAAGTCCGCCTCGCTGACGGCTTGAGACGTAAGTTGAACGGCCTGGTGCTCATGGGGCAGATGACCATGTTCCTTGAGTACAGCCTGTGCCGTCGGCTCGATGGGTTTGCCTGTCAAGGCGGCCAGGCCAGCCGAGCTGACCTGGATATCGGAATGAACGAGTGCCCCGCGCAGCAAGTGCTCCGCGGTGGGACTGCGGCAAATATTGCCGACGCAGACAATCAAAACCCTTTTAAGCAAGATAACCTTCCCCGTCTTGTCAACATTGGCGGTGACATGCACTTGCCGAACATAAGAGCTTTAAACTACGAATGAGCCCGGGCATTTATAATAACCGGTAACTGCAGCTGAAACTTTCAAACAATCAGTGCGTATTTATTACCATGACGCTTGAACAGCCCCCAACTTTTTCTCCAGACAAAAAATAACATTCCACTCTTCAGAATGTGAATATAACAGCCGGCGAATTTATCCAGACATTTTCTAACAGTTGCCGTTTTCCGGCGATCGTTCAATCTAAATTACACCGAAATAGCGAATGTCTAATGTATAGCCGTTCCGCTAGTGCATTGCCAGGGTGTCGAACATTCGATTAGTAGTTGGATAAGGGACGCCTTGGGCAATAACTTTATTGACAGCGGGTTACGTCAGAAGCATGCCGTGAGGCAATCGGCATGCTCGCCTCCATAATATTTTTCTCGAGTGACCGGGCCGTTTCGAGCCTGCACTCCCCAGCGTGACCGGCTCCGCCATCTTTCCTACTGCCATTAGCCACTCCATCAGTCTACTTTCAAGGACGCTTCCATGATTCGTAAATGCCTGTTCCCCGCTGCCGGTTATGGGACCCGCTTTTTACCCGCCACCAAGGCCATGCCGAAGGAGATGCTGCCGATCGTCAGTAAGCCGCTGATCCAGTACGCCGTCGAGGAAGCGCGTGACGCCGGCCTGCAACACATGGCCATCGTCACCGGCCGCGGCAAGCGTGCGCTGGAGGATCATTTCGATACCAGCTACGAGCTGGAGCACCAGATTCGTGGCACCGATAAGGAAAAGTTCCTGCACGGCACTCGCGAGCTGATCGATACCTGCAGCTTTTCCTACACCCGTCAGGTGGAAATGAAAGGCTTGGGGCACGCCATTCTCAGCGGCCGCTCGTTGATCGGTGATGAGCCATTCGCCGTGGTGCTGGCCGACGACCTGTGCCTGAACCTGGAGGGTGATGGAGTTCTGGCGCAAATGCTCAAGCTTTATGAGCAGTTCCGCTGTTCGATCGTGGCGATCCAGGAAGTACCCCGCGAGCAGACTCAGAAGTACGGCGTGATTGCCGGCGAGTTGATTCGCGAGGGGATTTACCGGGTCAACAGCATGGTCGAGAAACCCCGTCCGGAAGACGCTCCGTCCAACCTGGCGATCATCGGTCGATACATTCTGACCCCTGACATCTTCGACCTGATCGCTGACACCGAACCTGGCAAGGGCGGTGAAATCCAGATCACCGATGCACTGATGAAACAGGCCCAGAACGGCTGCGTACTGGCTTACCAGTTCAAGGGCCGACGCTTCGATTGTGGCGGTGCCGAAGGTTATATCGAAGCCACCAACTTCTGCTTCGAGCACCTGCATCAGAACGCCCTGTGATGTTGCTGTCCCCCGATATGGTCTTTATTACCTTATGGACGAAGCCTCTATGAATACGTTGAGCGGTTTCAAGGCAGATGACAGTCGCCACCCGTATAGCGCTGACCTTAAGCACAACCTCGCGTACCGCATCGTGCGCGCCTATGCGTCGGAACTGATTTTCCCCCGCGCGCGAAAACCACCGGTACTGCTGGTGGAACGCATCGGCGCGTTTCCCTCCTCTGGGGAGATCCGCCGCCAAGTCAAGGATGGTCAGGCGCTGCTGGCGAGCATCAAGCAGCGTTACGCCCGCGATGCCCTTGACCTCAACGAGAGCAGCGGGCTGAACCTGGTCTTTGCCGACTGGCGCTTCTGCTTGCGCCTCTCGGGCGAGGGTTGCGTAGCTTGCCTGACCGTGGAAAGTCGGGGCGACAGCTCGCTCCTGCAGCGCAAAACCGCCGAACTGCTGGAGCAGATCGATGCAGGGAGGGCATTTGAATGAACGCGATTGCAGAACACGCCACCAAAGCCTGGTACCTGGTCCAGTGCAAGCCCAAGCAAGATGAGCGCGCCGAAGAACATTTGCAGCGCCAAGGCTATGCCTGCTTTCGCAAGACCTACAGACGTGAGCGCATGTTGCGCGGGCAACGTCGAGTGATCAGCGAGTCGCTGTTTCCGGGCTACCTGTTTATTCAACTGAGCCTTCAGGACAGCTGGGGTCCACTGCGCTCGACCCGCGGCGTATCGCGGGTCGTCGGGTTCGGCGGTCAGCCGCTGCCGATCCGCGATGCGCTGATCGACGAGCTCCAGGAGCGGGACAGCCAGGCGATCGTGACCACGTTGTTGAAACACGGAGATGCAGTGCGTATCACTGAAGGCCCGTTCTGCGATCTCGAAGCGGTGTTCCTGGCCATGGACGGCGAGGAACGGGTGCTGCTGATGATGAATTTCCTGCAGCGTGAACAGCAAATCAGGCTGCCGCTGGCGCGGGTCAACAAGCTTTAGATGCTTTTAGACGCTCAAAAAAAACGCCGCTCAACAAGCGGCGTTTTTTATCAACACAGGAAAACCTACGCCCCTTCCGAGAGGTGATTCCAGTCGACCCAACCCAAAAACCACGTCGCCAGAATCAGTAAACCGAAGGTGATCCGGTACCAGGCAAACACCGCATAACTATGGTTGGCAATGAACTTGAGCAACCCGCGCACGGCAATCATCGCAAAGACGAAAGCGGCGACAAACCCCAGGGCAAACACCGGCAAATCTGCGGCCTGGAACAGGTCGCGATATTTATAGCCCGAGTACACCGCGGCACCCACCATTGTCGGCATCGCCAGGAAGAACGAAAACTCGGTGGCCGTCTTGCGTGACAGGCCAAACAGCAACCCGCCGATAATCGTCGATCCCGAGCGCGAAGTACCGGGGATCATCGCCAGGCATTGTGCGCAACCGACTTTCAAGGCATCGGTCCAGCGCATCTCGTCCACGTGATCGATCACCACCACATGCTCGCGTTGTTCGGCCCACAACATGATGATCCCGCCGATCACCAGCGCCACGGCCACAGTGATCGGGTTGAACAGATACTGATGGATTTTGTCGGCGAACATCACACCCAGGACAACCGCCGGCAAGAAACCGATCAATAAGTTCAGAGTGAAACGTTGCGCATTACGCTGGGTCGGCAAGCCGGTGGTGATCTCCAGAATTTTGCGACGGAACTCCCAGACGACCGCCAGAATAGCTCCCAACTGAATAATGATATTGAACGCCATGGCTCGCTCACCGCCAAAGTCGAGCAAGTCCGCGGCAATAATCTGGTGGCCCGTACTGGAGATCGGCAAAAACTCTGTGAGTCCTTCAACCAGCCCTAGAATCGATACTTGCGTGGTGGTCCAGAAGTCCATTAATCCCCCGTTAACCCCTTTCGGCTGAAAGGTCTGTTGTTGATTCCGAGCATCTGTCGGATCAAGGGAGAATTAAAACGCATTATCCGCCGGCTTGAGCCAAACGTTATAAAACGACCATGACCAGGGCTATGACCACCTCCACGGCCCCACCCGCCTGCTACGCTTTGCGTTCATGACTGGATGACTCACCACTCATCGTCAGCTCGTTGACGTTTTGAGTTTGGACGCGCGCAATGTCTACCCCAAAAATGATCGCCCAAGAGAACATTCCACATGGCAAAGATCATAGTGCTCGCTGGTGACTTCCCGCAGGGCGATGGGGAGTATTACTCGGGAACCATCACACTCAAAACAGCCCTTAAACCACGACTGGGGAAAAGCTTCTCCGTCTCGGAATTTAAAGATCTGACGGTCCAGAACACAGAATCCAACAAGAATATAAAGAGCGCCATCGGCCTGGGCATTGCGGGCGCGATGTTGTTGGGGCCGATCGGGGCCATCGCCGGCTATCTGCTCGCCGGCAAGAGCACCGAGGTGACCTTCATGGCCACCCTGAAGGGCGGCGCCAAGCTCCTGGCAGCAACCGATAGCGATACCTACCGGGATATCTCGGAACGTGCCCTCAAAAAATCCCGCCCCAGCCGCCGAGACGCCCTTAGCGAGTCATTTGAGAACGGATTCATTCACTGATCCGCTGGCCCCGTGACCGCGAAGATGTTGCAGGGCACTCGATACAGAACATGCTCCGTCGTACTGCCCACCCACTTGCCCAATCCCTTGCGATGCGCATTGCCCATGACGATCACATCGGCCCGGTGATGGGCTGCAAAGTCAGCCAGCGCTTTGCCGGGCGGCCCCGCAACGAAGTGTTGTCGCTCGGTGGGCACGCCAAAGTGGTCGGCCAATGCGATGAATGACTTATGCAGAGACTTGCGCACGTCACTGTTGAAGCCTGGCATCGTCACTGCACCCGCGCCTGCATCGGATATATGCGTCAGCGATAGATCATAAGCATGCAGCAAATGCAGTTCTGCGTTGCATTGCATGGCCAATCCGTTCGCTGCCTGGATGATGCGGTCGTTGATGCCGGTGATCTGCGTCTCGGGTTGCGACGGATCGACTGCCGCCACGATCACCCGCGGTAGCGGACACCTGACCTCACTGACCAGATGCACGGGCACCGGACATTCGCGCAACAGGTGCCAATCCAGAGGCGTAACGAAAACGCGCTTGAGCGCAGACTCGTGCTGCACGTCCTTGATCACCAGATCCGGCTGCATTTCTGCCACATGCCGAAGGATCTCTTGCAACGCGCTGCGGGTTATAAGCACTTCAGTGCTTACCGTGACCCCGCGCCCGCGTATCAGATCTGCTTCATCCTTCAGCCACTTTTCGTTCTCTTGCTGGCAGGCCTCACGAAACCGCGCACCGGCGCTCATCAAACCCAAAAGATGGGAGTCTTCGATAAACACCGTGATGTGCAGCGCTGCGCCAGTGGCTTCGGCAATGGCGACAGCTCGCTCCAACGCCGGAGTGTGACGCATGGCTGGGCCGGCTATCAGAAAGAGTCGTTGATATTGGCTCATGTAACACCTCCAAACGTTCCGGGATACCTAGCTCCCCCAACGCTCTCGCCTGTCACACCACCGACGATTGGCTATCGCCTCAACTAACGGGATCGACACTATCAATATACGCCTGGATTCAATAAGCGAGTGATCGACGTGCCACGTCACACCGAATCCGATGATCCGGATTCGGTGATGACCCAACGCTACTTCTGCGCGTATTTCGTGCCGTGTGAATCGTTAAGCTGTGCCTGCATCAGCCCCCACTCACGCTGAATGATCGAGTAAGGAATAAAGATACTGATCCGCTCGGCACCCTTTAACCCAGGGTGAAAACTCACATCGTGAAGTGTGGTGGAGAAGTAGCCGACATTAATACCGACAATGCTGCCGTCATTGGCGATGACGGGCCCACCCGACATCCCCTTGATCATCGGGGCATCATGGATGGCATAGCGTTCGCCGCTGCCTTCATCACTGTTGATGAAAGGCGCCGGATACACCTTGCCTTGCCCGCTGACCGTTGTCATATACGGGCTCGTCCCCACGGCAGTGATGTGCTCACCCACGCGCGGTGCGCGCCATGACGGATAATGACCGTCGGCCTTGTGCTTGATGAAGACCAGGTCGCAGCCGGTGCTGCAGCTGTATTTCACGTTGCGAATGAGGGGGGTGTGGCGGGTGGTAACGGCGTAGTCCTCGTTCCATTGTACGGCCGAGGCGGTGTACAGATAGGGCAAGGGAAAGCCTGAAAAGACTGAGAAATATGAATCATTGGCAGGTCCCGACAAGTCGGGTTTTACCATACCGTTGCATCCTGCAATACCAGCTCCTATTAAAAAGTAGGCCATGACTTTAATCATGATGCTCACCGACTTGTAAGGAGATTTTAGTTTTAGTTGTGTCAGGTTTTTAGTGATCAGGTTGTTGTAGTTTTTCCTCGCCGCCTGGTCTGGTGGGTAATGTATGGCTTAGGTTTTAATAGTGCGTATGAATTAATTGTGCTAAGCGCAATCGCTTTTCGATACATATAAAAAACTGCAAATATTTGGCGCCTGAAAAATGTCAGGCATACCGAAATAAATAAAAATGGAAGTTGCACCATGAAGAGTAAAACGCTTGAAACAGCGCCTTTAGAGCGACTTAGATCACTTTGGAATGCCTCGGCAACCTAACAGAAATCAGGGCCGCGAATATAACAAATGCGCTGGATATCCATAAACATGCTCCCAGCCCGAACACCTGAAAAACCCAACCAGAGAGCACGGTGCCGATCAGCCGTCCCATGGCGTTGGACATGTAGTAAAAGCCCACATCCAGCGATACGCCGTCTTCCTTGGCGTAGGACACGATCAGATAGCTGTGCAGCGAGGAATTCACCGCGAACAACGCACCAAAGATCATCAAACCGCCCAACAGCACCCACTGTTGCGACAACCCGGCGTTCAGCCCCAGAGCGATTGCCGCGGGCAGGCCTGCCAAAGCAACTGCCCAAAGAAACGCAGCGCGGCCATCAGGAACATGTCCTCGTTGTTTGCCGGTGATCCGCGGCGCGAATGATTGCACGATGCCGTAGCCAATCACCCAGGCCGCCAGGAATCCACCGACCTTCCAGAAGTCCCAGCCAAAAACGCTGCTCAAGTACACCGGTAAAGCCACGACGAACCAGACATCGCGGGCACCGAACAGGAACATCCGTGCTGCCGACAAAATGTTGATGGCCCGGCTCTTGGAGAGGATGTCGCGAAACCTGGGCTTGGCTTTCGCCTTGCCCAGATCCTTTTTCAACAGGATCAAGCTGCTGAACCAGATCAGCGAAAGAACGCCTGCCATGGCCAGCAACGCCCCTTTGAAACCGATCAGGGCGAGCAATGCCCCGCCGAGAAAGAAACCGACGCCTTTAAGTGCATTCTTCGAGCCGGTAAGGATGGCTATCCATTGATAAAGCTTGCCCTGCTGCCCATCGGGCACCAGCAGCTTGATCGAGCTTTTGGCGCTCATCTTGTTCAGGTCTTTGGCGATCCCCGACAGCGCCTGAGCCCCCATCACCCAAGGAATCGTCAGCCAGGCCACCGGCACCGTCAGCATCAACAGCGCCACAACCTGCATCCCCAGCCCGATGTTCATGGTTCGGTTCAGCCCCAGTCGCGCACCTAGATAACCGCCCACCAGGTTGGTGATCACGCCAAAGAGTTCGTAGAACAGAAACAACGCCGCGATTTGCAACGGGCTGTAGCCCAACCCGTGAAAGTGCAGCACCACCAACATGCGCAAGGCACCGTCGGTGAGGGTAAAGGCCCAGTAATTGCCAGTCACAAGCAGGTATTGCCGCACTGACGGAGCGAGGGCTGACAAGGCTTTCATCAATGTTCCTTAAACGGCCAGACCGACCATCCTGGCCAATTCGACGGTGCGGTTCGCGTAAGCCCATTCGTTGTCATACCAGGCATAGAGTTTGACCTGGGTGCCGTTGATGACCAGGGTCGACAGTGCATCGATGATCGATGAGCGCGGGTCGGTTCGGTAGTCGATGGACACCAGCGCACGCTCCTCGAAACCGAGGATGTCTTTGAGTTGGTTTTCGGACGCGTCCTTGAGAAACCGATTCACTTCTTCGACCGTGGTGACGCGCTCGACCTCAAAGACACAATCGGTCAGCGAAGCATTGGCCAACGGTACGCGCACGGCGTGGCCATTCAGACGCCCGCGCAGCTCCGGGAAAATTTCCGCGATGGCGGTAGCGGAACCCGTGCTGGTCGGGATCAGGCTCATGCCCGAAGCCCGCGCACGGCGCAGATCCTTGTGGGGTTGGTCGAGGATGCTTTGGGTGTTGGTCAAGTCGTGAATGGTGGTGATCGAGCCGTGGCGAATGCCTAGCGCTTCATGGATCACCTTGACCACTGGCGCAAGGCAATTGGTGGTACACGACGCGGCGGTAACGATGCGATGTTCCGCCGGATTGAACAGTTGATGGTTGACGCCCATGACGATGTTCAGCGCGCCCTCTTCTTTCACCGGAGCGCTGACCACCACGCGTTTGACGCCCTGGTCGAGGTACGCCTGAAGCACCGCGACGGTCTTCATCTTGCCGCTGGCTTCAATCACCAGATCGCAGCCCGACCAATCGGTATCGGCAATCGCCTTGTTGGCGGTGACCTTGATGCGCTTGCCGTCGATGACAATACAGTTGCCCTCGGCGCTTGCTTGATCATTCCAGCGACCATGCACCGAATCGAAGTTCAGCAAGTGCGCATGCGTCGCCGCGTCGCCTGCCGGGTCGTTGATCTGCACGAACTCAAACTCCGGCCAGTGCCAGGCGGCGCGCATGGCGAGACGACCGATGCGGCCAAAACCATTGATGCCCACTTTGATAGTCATGTTGAGGTGCTCTGTAGCGGTTGTCAGGGAGGGTGCTTTGGCAATCATCAAGCCGGACAGCAGGCGGCTGCCCGTTCAGGACGGTCGCCCATTTGTTCAAGGCGCTTGGCATCGGGGCTTAACCAGTGCGTGTTGGCTTGAAGCGCCACGGTCAGCATCTGATGCACCCAATCCGGAAGATTTGGGTGCAGTCGGTAGTAGACCCACTGGCCTTGTCGACGGTCCACCAGCAATCCGCAGGTACGCAACTGCGCCAGGTGCCTGGAAATTTTCGGCTGGCTCTCGTTCAACGCGCAGGTCAGCTCGCAGACACACAACTCTCCCTCACGGGCGATGAGCAGCATCATGCGGGCGCGGTTGTCGTCAGCCAGGCATTTGAAAACGGCGGTCGGCGTCAGAGAGTCAGACATTTCGGTTCTCGCTGGTTTGGGCTTTGCGTCACAACGGAGCATCAGCTTATATGCGATTTACCGAATATATGTTTTTCCGTATGTACGGTAAAGCGCCAGCGGTCAATCTTCATAAACGCCAGACCGCCCGCCCCCTCTCTATGACGATAGAGGTTGCAGCAGGCACCGGGCGCCCAACGCATCAATCTGCGGACGTCCGAATAGATAACCTTGCCCCCACTCGCTACCGCAAGCGGTGACAAGCGCGCGGTCGGCTTCGGACTCAATCCCTTCGATAATCACGCACGGCGCCAGGGTCTTGCACAGCTGCACCAAGTGGCCAAGGGTCTGGGCGTTGTTGGTCTCCAGGCGTGCACGTTGCAGGTAACCCTGATCGATCTTGACGATGTCCGGCCGGGTCTGGCGAATGAATTCCAGGGTGCCCAGGCCCGCGCCAAAATCGTCGATGGCCACCCGGCAGCCAAGTTCGCGCAAGCACAGGACGAACTCGATCGCCGCCAACGTGCTGGGCGGTGTCGCGCTTTCGGTGATTTCAATCACCAGTCGCGCGGCCACCGAGGGGGCGTCACGCAACTGCGCGATGATCTCCCGCCAGTAATGGTCGACGATGGCGCTTTGCGCGGAGATGTTGCAGCCCAGTCGCAGGTGTTCGTCCAGCAGCAAGCTGTCGATCACGCCATGCACCACGCTGCGATCGAGCTCACGCATCAGTTGGTGTTTCTCCAGCATCGCAAAGGGATAGACCCCTTCCCCCAGCGCATCGACATGCCGCAACAACCCTTCCTGATACAGCACCCGATTGCTGTCGGGTAACCAGACCACCGGCTGAAACGCCAACACCAATCGGCCGAGCGCCAACTCACTGTAAAAGCTTCTGACTCTGTGCATGACACATCCGTGGACAAAGCAGCAGTCTGCCGCCGGCTGAGTGTAACGCCGCCGAGCGGGCGCTCCTGCAACTGCAAAGGGTTGACTGCCGGCCATAATCCCCTCGCCTCCTGCCGTCAGGAAGTGTTCCCGGATACCTTTCGTTTGTCCTTGGAAACGTGGTTGTGCCGTTAATCGACTGTGCTCATTTGTTTATTGCGATCATGCGCCGGCTTGCGCGATATCACTTAGCTATCAGTCCAGGAAGAACTATGCACAGAATGACTAGCGCCAGTTTTCGGGTGCTTGCCGATGTCTTGACCGACGGAGGTGCAAACGTAGAAGCCTTGCTCAAGCAGTTCGACAGCAGCGAGGAGGTCTTTGCAAACCCCAAGGGTGTCGGGCTGGAGCTGGTCTATAAGGTGATGGAAGAAGCGGTAAAGCGCACCGGCAATCCGGACATCGGCCTGCTGGCCTATTCCCGGGCGCACCCTTCCAATCTGGAGGTGCTCGGTTATGCCATGATGTCCTGTGCAACGCTGGGCACTGCCCTGCAACGCCTGGTGGACTATCACTCACTGATCAGCAACGGCTTTTGCATGTGCCTGGAACGCAAACCCCGGGCGCTGAGGCTGATCGGTTTCGACATCAGCATGGAGCCGTCGTTGACGCCCCGCCCGTTCATCGACGCGGGTGCCGCGCAAACCCTTGGGCTGGTTCACTGGCTGTTGCCCAAGCACAAACCCCATCCCCTGGCAGCGACCTTTACTTACCCCGAACCTGCGGACACCACCCGGCTGGAACAGTTGCTGGGCAGCAACCTGCTGTTCGGCGCACCGTACAACAGCTTGTCGTTCAGCATCGACGACTGCTCGATTGCCTTGCCCACTGCCGACCCGGCACTGGATGTCTTGCATGTCGAATACGCTCGCGCGCGTTTGAACGTGCTGCTTAACGACTCGATGACCGCGCGGGTGCGGCGAGTGCTGTCCGAACGCTTGGCCCAAGGCGTGCCCAGCGACCTCGACAAAATCGCCCAGGTGGTCGGGGTCAGCGCGCGCAGCCTGCAACGGCGCCTGAGCAATGAAGACATGCACTTCTCCGCGCTGCAGGATGAGGCGCGGCTGATGCTCGCGCACAACTTCCTGCGCAACTCGGTGCGCAGCGTAAAGTACATCGGCGCATTGCTGGGTTTTCGCGATCAGAGCAGCTTCCATAAAGCCTGCCTGCGTTGGTTCGGCATGACCCCGGGGCGCTATCGCGAAGAGTCCTGAGGTTCGTACGGCCCAAGGAAGATCAGCGAAAGGATTTCGTATACCCTAGCGCTATCTCACTCCAAACGATCGCCGCCGTGAACCTACCCAAACTCAACGCTCCCGACCTTGGCAATACGCCGTCGACCTCGGAAATCATCACCCGTCATCTGCGCGACGCCATCGTCGCCGGGCATTTCGCCGAAGATGAGCCGATTCGCCAGGACGACATTGCCCGCCAGTTCAACGTCAGCAAGATTCCGGTGCGCGAGGCCCTCAAGCGGCTGGAAGCCGAAGGGTTGGTGATGTTCCAGCGCAATCGCGGGGCGATGGTCACGCGGGTTTCCGATGCCGAGCTGGCGCAGATGTTCGAAGTGCGCATGTTGCTGGAGGACAAAATACTGCGCCTGGCCATTCCCAACATGACCGAAGAAACCTTCGCCCGTGCCGAGCGCATCTGTCAGGAATTCATCGGTGAGGACGACGTGGGCCGCTGGGCCGAGCTCAATTGGGAGCTGCACGCCTGCCTGTACGAACCAGCGCAACGGCCGTTTCTGGTCAGCCTGATTCGTTCGGTCAACGACAAGCTGGAGCGCTACCTGCGCATGCAGATGAGCCTGTCGGCCGGCAAGGAACGGGCCGATCACGAACACCGTGAGATCCTCGCGGCCTGTCGTGCCGGCGATGTGGAGCTGGCGGTGAAGCTGCTGGACGAACACATTGCCGGGGTCTGCAAGACCCTGTTCGAACACCTGCCCCACGCCCACTGACGGCTCAGGATGCTGTGCCGATTTCGTCATCGGCACAGGATAAATCCATCAAGCCGGCACCCCGCCGCACAGGCCACTCTTGCGTTCACTCATCTGAACGGACGTGGCCCTCCCATGAAACGCATCACCGTGATCGACTCCCACACCGGCGGCGAACCGACCCGCCTGGTGACCGCCGGTTTTCCTGACCTGGGCACCGGCAGCATGGCTGAACGGCGCAAGCGGCTGGCCGACCATCACGATCAATGGCGCGCGGCCTGTGTGCTGGAACCACGAGGCAGCGACGTGCTGGTGGGTGCCTTGCTCTGCACACCGGTAGACTCGAGCGCCTGTGCCGGGGTGATTTTCTTCAACAACAGCGGTTACCTGGGCATGTGCGGCCACGGCACCATCGGCCTGGTGGCGTCGTTGGCGCATCTGGGCAAGATCGGCCCCGGCGTGCACCGCATCGAAACGCCAGTGGGGACGGTGCAGGCGACCCTGCACGAAGACCATTCGGTGAGCGTGCGCAATGTGCCGGCCTACCGTTACCGCAAGGCGCTGGTGTTGCAGGTGCCGGGCATCGGCCAGGTGGTCGGCGATATCGCCTGGGGCGGCAACTGGTTTTTCCTGATTGCCGAGCATGGCCTGAGGGTCGCCGGCGACAACCTCGACGCGCTGACCGCTTATACCTACGCGGTGCAACAAGCGCTGGAGGCCCAGGGCATTCGTGGCGAAGATGGCGGGCTGATCGACCATATCGAACTGTTCGCCGATGACGATCAAGCCGACAGCCGCAACTTTGTCCTATGCCCCGGCAAAGCCTATGACCGCTCACCGTGCGGCACCGGCACCAGTGCCAAACTGGCCTGCCTGGCCGCCGACGACAAGTTGCAACCGGGGCAGATCTGGCGTCAGGCCAGTGTCATCGGCAGCGAGTTCGAAGGCTCTTATGAATGGCAAGGCGAGCGCATCGTGCCGACCATTCGTGGCCGTGCCTTTATCAGCGCCGAGGCCAGTTTGATCATCGAACAGGATGACCCGTTCGCCTGGGGCATTCGTCCATGAACGAGGGCCTGGTGGCCGATGTGATCGTGATCGGCGCCGGCATCATCGGCGCCGCCTGCGCCCAGGCGTTGGCCCGGCGTGGCTTGCAGGTGCTGGTGCTGGACGCCGGCCTGCACGGCGCGACGGCGGCGGGCATGGGCCACTTGCTGGTGCTCGACGACAACCCGGCCGAACTGGCCCTGAGTCAATATTCCCTGCAACGCTGGCGCGAACTGGCGCCGGACCTGCCCGACGGCTGCGCTTACCGCAACAACGGCACACTGTGGCTGGCGGCCAACGCAGAAGAGATGGCGGTCGCCCACAGCAAATACCTGAACCTGAAAGCCCAGGGCGTGGCGTGCGAACTGGTCAGCGCCAGTGCCTTGCGCCAGCGTGAGCCGGAACTGCGCGCGGATCTGGAAGGCGGCTTGCTGATCAATGGCGACGGCATTCTGTATGCGCCGGCAACGGCCCGCTGGATGCTCGATACGCCGAATATCCGTCAGCACCGGGCGCGGGTCAGCGCGGTCGATGGTCACCGCGTTTGCCTCGATGACGGTCAGTGGTTGCGGGCCGAAGCGGTGGTGTTGGCCAACGGCATTCAGGCCAGCGAACTGTGCCCGGAATTGCCCATCGAGCCGAAAAAAGGCCACCTGCTGATTACCGACCGCTACCCCGGCACCGTCACCCACACCCTGGTGGAACTGGGTTACGTCACCAGCGCCCACAACGCCACGGGGCCATCCACCGCCTGCAATATTCAGCCGCGCCCGACCGGGCAATTGTTCATCGGTGCCTCGCGGCAATTCGGTACTACCGACCCACAGGTTGAAGGCTGGATGCTGGCGAAAATGCTCAAGCGCGCCGCCGAATACATGCCAGGCCTGGCCCGGCTCAACGGCATCCGCGCCTGGACCGGCTTTCGCGCCGCCAGCCCCGACGGCCTGCCGCTGGTGGGTCAGCACCCACAGCACCAGGGCTTGTGGCTGGCGGTCGGGCACGAAGGGTTGGGCGTCACCACCGCCCCCGGCACCGCCGATTTGCTGGTGGCGCAGCTGTTCAACGAAACCCCGCCACTGGCCGCGCAACCCTATCTGCCCCAGCGTTTCCTCGGAGAACCCGCCTATGCCTGAATTACTGCTGGACGGCCGCGCCTTGAAGGTGGCCGAGGGCACCAGCGTCGCCGCTGCCTTGGCGTTGGGCAGCGACGGATGCACGCGCACTTCGGTCAATGGCCAGCGCCGCGCACCGCTGTGCGGCATGGGCATTTGCCAGGAATGCCGGGTGACCATCGATGGCCGGCGACGCCTGGCCTGCCAGACTCTGTGCCGCGACGGCATGCAGGTGCAGACATGCCCATGAACGAATACGCCGATCTGCTGATCATCGGCGCCGGCCCCGCCGGGATGGCCGCTGCCCTTGCCGCCGCGCCCAGTGGCGCACGCATCGTCATGCTCGACGACAATCCGCTACCGGGCGGGCAAATCTGGCGTGACGGCCCTCAAGCCAACGTGCCCGATCAGGCCCGTCGCCTGCGTGAGCGTTTGCAGGCGTGCAGCAACATCCGCCGTCACGCCTGCACCCGAGTGATCGCCAGTCCCGGTCCGAAACAGCTGTTGGTCGAAAATGACGATGCCGGTTGGCTGATCAGTTACGACAAGCTGATTCTGTGCACCGGCGCCCGCGAGTTGCTGCTGCCCTTCCCCGGCTGGACGTTGCCTGGCGTGACCGGAGCCGGTGGCTTGCAGGCGCTGATCAAGGCGGGCCTGCCGGTGCAGGGTGAACGCGTGGTGATCGCCGGCAGCGGCCCGCTGTTACTGGCCAGTGCCGCCACCGCGAAAAAACACGGCGCGCAGGTCCAGCGCATCGCCGAACAAGCCTCGCGCACCGCCGTCGCCGGTTTCGCCGCGCAACTGCCCCGCTGGCCTGGCAAATGGTTGCAATCGTTCAGCCTGTTCGACCGCCATTACCGCACCGCGACGCATGTGCTGGCCGCCCTTGGCACTGATCGGCTGGAAGGTGTGCGCCTGCAACAGCAGGGCAAAATCGTCGAACTGGAATGTGATCGGCTGGCCTGCGGTTTCGGCTTGATCCCGAACATTCAATTGGGCCAGGCACTGGGTTACGCCATCGAGGGTCAGGCGTTGGCCGTGGATACCTGGCAGGCCAGTCGTGCCGACCATTTTGCGGCGGGTGAATGCACCGGGTTTGGTGGCAGTGAATTGGCGTTGGTCGAAGGCGCAATTGCTGGGCACGCGGCGGTCGGTGACCTTGAAGCGGCGCGCCAGTTATGGCCACGCCGGGCACGCTGGCAGGGTTTCGCCAAGGCGCTGAATCAGGCCTTCGCCCTCGACCCGCAACTCAAATCCCTGGCCCGCCCCGACACCCTGGTCTGCCGCTGCGAAGACGTGCCCTACGCCGCATTGGCCGGGCACACCGACTGGCGCGAAGCCAAGCTGGCCAGTCGCTGCGGCATGGGCGCCTGTCAGGGCCGGGTGTGTGGCGGCGCGGTGCAGCACCTGTTTGGCTGGCAACCTTCAGCGCCCCGCCCGCCCTTCAGCCCGGCCCGAATCGAGACCTTGATGTGCCTGGACGACACCCCGCCGGCCTGATTCCCCCTCGGGGGTTTCGGCCGCGCTGTCGAGCTACTATGATCCCGGGGTCGCCACCAGACCCCAGCGCCATGTACCCCTCGCTCAGCACCTTCAAACCCTGCGACCTGCCAACGCTGCTGAACAGCCTGCAGCCGATTGCGCCGCTGCTCGATACCCTGGCGGACGTGGTGTTTTTCATCAAGGATCGCGAAGCTCGCTACGCCTTCGTCAACCAGACCCTGGCCCGGCGTTGCGGTTTCAAACATCGCGAAGAGCTACTGGGGCGCACCGCTGAAATGGTCTTCCCGGAACGCTTCGGCCCGCTGTACACCGAACAGGATCGGCGGGTGCTGTCCAGCGGCCGCGAACTGGCCGACCAACTGGAACTGCACCTGTATTACGGCAACCAGCCGATCTGGTGCCTGACCCACAAACTCGCCTTGAAGGATGAACAGGGTCACATCGTGGGCCTGGCCGGGATCTCCCGCGACCTGCAATCGCCGCAGTCCAATCACCCCGCGTTCCAGAAACTCGCCGCCGTGGACGCGCACATCCGCAGCCACTTCGCCCGCCCCATCAGCCTTGCCGAACTGACCGCCATCGCCGGTTATTCCGTGGCGCAACTGGAGCGTCACTGCAAACGGGTCTTCCAGCTCACGCCACGGCAGATGATCAACAAGGCGCGCCTGGAAGAAGGTTCGCGGTTGTTGCTGCACACCGACCTGCCGATCACCGAGATCGCCCTGCGTTGTGGTTACACCGACCACAGTGCGTTCAGCCGACAGTTTCGTGCGTTGACCGGCCTGTCACCGAGTCAGTATCGCGATACTCAGCGCTAAGGATCGTTCCCACGCCCTGCGTAGGAACGATCAACAGGTGATGTTTAAACGACACTTCCAGAAACTCACCCAGGCTACACATCCTTGCGCCTCTGCCTACGACTACGCCAGAATCCGCCGGCTAGTGCGCCTGTGGCCCGGGCTATATCGTTTCCCTGTCGCTGAAAAACAGTGATCGGGTTTGGTAGCCCGCCGTCCACATGTCGCATAGCAGCACCTTTATGGTGGCCATGCGTAGGGTGCCCTCGGGCACGCCGGTTTTTCCATGTGGGCCGGTCTACCAACCTTCGTATGGCCACCACCTCTTCGTTTGGTAGCGAGGGTGATGGCTCCTCTAATCACATATGGAGTTCCATCTATGTTCAAACCAACGCCAAATCCTCCGGAAACCGACGACGTTTCCCCCTACGAATCCCTCGATTCCAAAAAGCTCCACGAAGCCGCCGACCGCGCCCTCGACCACTACCTCAAACCACCCACCCCCAAAGCCACCAAGCGCAAACCCAGCACCATTTACCATGTGGGTGAGAAGGTCGATAACGAAACCCTGCTGGTCAACGCCTGCGAATCCCTGGCGTCAGCGAGCGTGATGCTCAGTGAGTTCGCCGGGTTGATGGACATGCCCCATCGCAACATGATGTTGGGGATTCAATCGGTGGTCATGCTCGGGGAGCTGGCCGTCAACCGGGTACTGGATAACCTCGATCCACAAGGCTAGCGAGGATGATCGTTCCCACGCTCCGCGTGGGAATGCCTCAACGGACGCTCCGCGTTCGGCTCTGGAAGGGACGCGGAGCGACCCGGGCTACATTCCCACGCGGAGCGTGGGAACGATCAGCGCGCCTACGCCTGCCGATGTTCCTTAAAGGGGCGCCCCGCACATCCATTGCTCCCATCTGTAACACCCGCCATCGCGGACCTCGCCCCTCGCGACATCCCGCTGACGCACCGCAACACCTCTACTCCAAGGCCTGCCAACAAATTCACGCCTCTGCCTGGAAACGGGCACGTTGATTGCTATATTTAATATCGTATACGAAATCCCCAATACGATATCCAACAGCACTTCACACCAACGAGGCCTCTATGAAAAACCCCGCATTTGCCGTAGCCCTCAGCGCTGTTCTCAGTACCTCCTTTATCGCCACCGCCCAGGCCGACAAGCTCGACGACATCATCGGTTCGGGCAAGCTGCGCTGCGCCGTAACCCTGGACTTCCCGCCCATGGGTTTCCGCGATGCCGGTAACAACCCGGCCGGTTTCGACGTGGACTACTGCCGTGACCTGGCGAAAATCCTCGGGGTCGAGGCCGAAGTGGTCGAGACGCCGTTCCCGGATCGCATTCCGGCGCTGGTCTCCGGGCGGGCCGATGTGATCGTCGCCTCCACCTCCGACACCCTCGAACGGGCCAAGACCGTCGGCCTGACGGTGCCCTACTTCGCTTTCCAGATGGTGGTGCTGACCCGCGACGACACCGGCATCAACAGCTTCGATGACCTCAAGGGCAAACCCGTGGGCAACACCAGCGGCACCTATGAAGCCATCGCCCTGGAGAAAGACGTGAAGAGCTGGGGCACTGGCACCTTCCGCGCCTATCAGTCACAGAACGACACCCTGCTGGCGGTCGCCCAGGGTCATATCGACGCCACCGTAGTCACCAACACCGTGGCCGCCGCCACCCTCAAATCGGGCAAATACAAAAACCTGAAAGTCGCCGGCAACGCGCCGTACGTGATCGACTACGTCTCCCTCGGCGCCAAGCGTAACGAGTATGGCCTGCTCAATTACCTCAACCTGTTCGTCAACCAACAGGTGCGCACCGGTCGTTACAAGGAGTTGTTCGTCAAATGGGTCGGTACTGAAATCCCGCCGACCAACCTGACCGTGCCCCAGGTCTACTACTGAGGTGTCCGGCATGCCTAGGCCCACTTCTCTGACCGGCCGCAGCCTGGTCGCGGGCGCCGCCCAGGGTGACCTGCTGTTCGCCGATATCGGGTTGAGCTTCTGGGGCGGGGTCGATCCGTTTAGCGGCGAGATCATTGACCGTCACCACCCCCTCAGCGGCGAATACCTGGCCGGCCGCGTGCTGGCCATTCCCAGCGGTCGCGGCTCGTGCACCGGCAGTAGCGTGTTGATGGAACTGATCAGCAACGGTCACGCACCGGCCGCACTGGTGCTGGCCGAACCCGATGAGATCCTGACCCTGGGCGTGCTGGTGGCGCAGACGATTTTCGAGCGGTCCCTGCCGGTGCTGTGCATCGGCCGGGAGGCCTTCGCCGCATTGCGCGGCAAGGCCTTCGCTCGGGTCGACGGCGCCTCGGTAACCGTGTTCGAACACCTGCCGGGCGATGCCTGGCAGGCACTCGACAGCGCGTTGCAAACACAAGATTCAAGCGCATCGATCGAACTCACCGAACACGACCGAGCGCTGCTCGACGGCCAGCAGGGCAAGGCGGCGCAAGTGGCCATGCAGATCGTCCTGCGCATGGCCGAATTGCAAGGTGCTCGCCGTCTGGTGGATGTCACCCAGGCGCACATCGACGGCTGCATCTACACCGGACCTGCGAGCCTGCGCTTTGCCGAACAACTGGTGCAATGGGGAGCAAAAGTGCGGGTGCCCACCACCCTCAATTCGATTTCCGTGGACCAGCGTCGCTGGCGCGAATTGGGCATCGACCCGGCGCTCGGCGAACCAGCCAGTGCCTTGGGCGATGCCTACATGGCGATGGGCGCACAGCTGAGTTTCACCTGCGCACCCTACCTGCTCGACAGCGCGCCGAAAGCGGGCGAGCAGATCGTCTGGGCCGAATCCAACGCGGTGGTCTACGCCAACAGCGTGCTGGGTGCACGCACCCTGAAGTACCCGGACTACCTGGATATCTGCATCGCCCTGACCGGCCGCGCCCCGTTGATCGGCTGCCACCTGGACGCGCAACGCAAGGCCCGATTGCAGGTCGAGGTGCCCGCCCTGGGTGAACTGGACGACGCCTTCTACCCGCTGCTCGGTTACCACATCGGCGCGCTGGCGGGCAGCCGGATTCCACTGGTGCGCGGGTTGGAAAACCGCAAGCCGAGCCTGGACGACCTCAAGGCGTTCGGCGCAGCGTTTGCCACCACCTCCGCCGCCCCTTTGTTCCATATCGCCGGTATCACCCCGGAGGCCCTCGACCCGGAACAGGTGCTGGAGACGGGTGTGTCCATACCCGTGGAAACAATCCGACTCAAAGACCTATTGGTCAGCTGGCGTGAGCTCAACAGTGCCCGCGACAGCCGGGTGGATGTGGTCTCGCTGGGCAACCCGCATTTCTCTCTCAGCGAGTTCGCTCATCTTGCGCGGTTGTGCCTTGGTCGGCACAAACACCCTGACGTGGTCCTCGCCATTACCTGCGGCCGCGCCGTGCTGGAGCAGGCTCGCGAAGCCGGGCATATCGCCGTGATCGAAGCCTTCGGCGCGACTCTGGTCACCGATACCTGCTGGTGCATGCTCGGCGAACCGGTGATCCCGCCGGGCGCAAAAACCTTGATGACCAACTCCGGCAAATACGCCCATTACGCACCCGGCCTGGTGGGCCGCAAAGTGCATTTCGCCAGCCTCGCCGAATGCGTCGACACCGCTTGCAGTGCCACGGCCAGCGGTCGTCTGCCGGCCTGGCTGCAAACCGCCGCCCCTCTGGAGACTCTCGCGCATGTTTGATTACACCTTCCAATGGCGCGCCACCCTGCGCGCCCTGCCGGACATGCTCGCCGGCGCCTGGGTCACCTTTGAGACCGCCGCGCTGTCGATGATCTTCGGCGTGTTGATCGCCCTGGCCCTGACGGTGCTGCGCGAAACCAAAAACCCGTTGCTGCGCGGCATTGGCAACGGCTGGGTATCGATCGCGCGCAACACCCCGTCGCTGTTCCAGATCTACGTCCTCTACTTCGGCCTCGGCTCGCTGGGCCTGCATGTCAGCTCGTGGTTCGCCCTGCTCGCCGGGATCACCTTCAACAATGCCGGGTATCTGGCGGAGAACTTTCGCGGCGGCCTCAAGGCGGTACCCGACACCCAAGTGCGCGCCGCACGTTCGCTGGGCATGAGTGCCTTCCAGGCCTACCGCATGATCATCGTCCCGCAGCTGTTGCGGATCGTTTTCTACCCGCTGACCAATCAGATGGTCTGGGCGGTGCTGATGACGTCGCTGGGGGTGATCGTCGGGCTGAACAATGACCTGACCGGCGTGACCCAGGACTACAACGTCAAAACGTTCCGCACCTTCGAATACTTCGCCATCGCCGCCGCGCTGTATTACCTGATTGCCAAGGCGATTGTCGCGTCGGCCCGGCTGATGGCCTGGCGGTTGTTCCGTTACTGAGGGCTTGACCATGTTTTCCACCAGTTTTTCCTGGAATGACCTGCTGTTCCTGCTCGATGGCGCCTGGGTCACCCTGCAACTGACGTTCTGGTCGATCATCCTCGGCTCCGTCGCCGGGCTGTTGTTTGGCCTGCTGCGGGCACTGTTGCCACGCGCCAGCCTGCCCCTGGCCTGGGTACTGGACGTGTTTCGCAGCGTGCCGCTGCTGATTCAGTTCGTGCTGTTCAACTCGCTCAAAAGCATCGTCGGTTTGAACATCAGTGCCTTCAGCGTCGGCTGCATTGTGCTGGGGGTCTACACCGCCGCGTACTTCACCGAGATCGTGCGCAGCGGCGTGCTGTCGGTGCCGTTCACCCTGCGACGGGCCAGTCGTTCGCTGGGCCTGAGTTTTTTGCAGGACCTGCGCTGGATCGTCCTGCCGATGGCCACGCGAGTGGCCTTCCCCGGCTGGCTGAACCTGGTGCTCGGGGTGATGAAAGACACCGCGCTGGTGATGTGGATCGGCATCGTCGAACTGCTGCGCGCCTCGCAAACCATCGTCACCCGCATTCAGGAACCGTTGTTGGTGCTATGCGTCGCGGGCCTTATCTATTACGTCATGAGCCTGGTGGTTGCACGCCTGGGCGCTCGTCTGGAAAGAAGGTGGCAAGAAAATGATTGAGATCGACAACGTACATAAATCCTTCGGCGATCTGGCCGTGGTCAAGGGTGTCAGCCTGACGGTGGACAAGGGCGAAGTGGTGTCGATCATCGGCGGCTCG
This sequence comes from Pseudomonas sp. GM18, assembly GCF_000282195.1. GTDB lineage: Bacteria > Pseudomonadota > Gammaproteobacteria > Pseudomonadales > Pseudomonadaceae > Aquipseudomonas. The sequence goes on along the minus strand of NZ_AKJT01000026.1, from coordinate 13,472 downwards.
GGCTCCGGCAAATCGACGCTGCTGATGTGCATCAACGGCCTGGAACCGATCCAGAAAGGCAACATCCGCGTCGACGGCGTCGAGGTTCATCACAGCGCCACCGACCTCAACCGCCTGCGGCAGAAAATCGGCATCGTGTTCCAGCAATGGAATGCCTTCCCGCACCTGACCGTGCTGGAAAACGTGATGCTGGCACCGCGTAAGGTCTTGGGTAAAAGCAAGGCTGAAGCCGAGGCTCTGGCAGTGCAGCAACTCACCCACGTAGGCCTTGGCGACAAGCTCAAGACCTTCCCCGGCAAGTTGTCCGGAGGCCAGCAACAACGCATGGCCATCGCCCGCGCCCTGGCCATGTCGCCGGACTACATGCTGTTCGACGAAGCCACCTCGGCCCTCGACCCGCAATTGGTCGGCGAGGTGCTGGACACCATGCGCATGCTCGCCGAAGACGGCATGACCATGGTGCTGGTGACCCACGAAATCCGCTTTGCCCGCGATGTGTCCGACCGCGTGGCGTTCTTTCGCAATGGCCTGGTGCATGAGATCGGCTCGCCGGATCAGGTGATTGGCAACCCGATACATGCAGAAACCGCGGCGTTTCTGAAATCAGTGAAATAACGACAGGCGATAAAAGGAGTAAGCCATGCGTTCATCGAAAGTCATTCATGTGGTCAGCTGCCACGCCGAAGGCGAAGTCGGCGATGTGATCGTCGGCGGCGTCGCCCCACCGCCCGGCGCCACCGTGTGGGAACAGTCACGCTGGATTGCCAAGGATGAAAACCTGCGCAATTTCGTCCTCAACGAACCTCGCGGCGGCGTATTCCGCCACGTCAACCTGCTGGTGCCGGCCAAGGATCCTCGGGCGCAAATGGCCTGGATCATCATGGAACCGGCGGACACACCACCAATGTCCGGCTCCAACTCGCTGTGCGTCGCCACGGTGCTGCTCGACAGCGGCATTCTGCCGATGACCGAACCGCAAACCCGGCTGGTACTCGAAGCGCCCGGCGGCTTGATCGAGGCCGTGGCCGACTGCCGTGACGGCAAGGTCGAACGGGTGGAAATCAAGAACGTGCCCTCCTTCGCTGATCGCCTCGACGCCTGGATCGAAGTCGAAGGCCTCGGCTCGTTGCAGGTCGACACCGCGTACGGCGGCGACAGTTTTGTCATCGCCGACGCCAAACGCCTGGGCTTTGCCATCCGCCCTGACGACGCGGCTGAACTGGTCGAGGTCGGGTTGAAAATCACCCGCGCGGCCAATGAGCAGCTGGGCTTCGTCCATCCGCTGAACCCCGAGTGGTCACATATTTCCTTCTGCCAGATTGCCGCGCCCATCGTCGTTGAAAACGGCATCGCCACCGGGGCCAACGCGGTGGTGATTCAACCCGGCAAGATCGACCGCTCACCCACCGGCACCGGCTGCTCGGCGCGCATGGCGGTGTTGCAGGCCAAGGGATTGATGCAGGTCGGCGAGCGCTTTATCGGCCGTTCGATCCTCGGTTCCGAATTCCATTGCCGCATCGATTCGATGACCGAAGTGGCTGGCCGCCCGGCGATCTACCCGTGCATTTCCGGCCGGGCCTGGATCACCGGCACCCACCAATTGCTGCTCGACCCGAGCGACCCGTGGCCACAGGGCTATCGCCTGTCAGATACCTGGCCCGGTGCCTGAAACGCCCCCAGACCAACGGCTACCAAAAACCCCTGATTGATTGAAAAAACCACTGGCCGAGCATCGGCATTTAAAATATCGTATACGAAATACAATAAACGAACCGGAGGCAACAATGAGCAAACGCATTAACTGGAGTGGCGTCTTCCCCGCGGTGACCACTCAATTCAACGATGACTTTTCCATCAACCTGGAAAAAACCCATCAGGTGATTTCCAACGTGATCCGTGACGGCGTATCGGGCCTGGTGGTGTGTGGTTCGGTGGGGGAAAACACCTCATTGACCGCCGAAGAAAAAATCGCCGTGACCGAAGTCGCGGTCGACGCCTCTCGCGGTCGCGTGCCGGTGATTTGCGGTGTGGCCGAATTCACCAGCGTGCAAGCGGCCAAGGTGGCCAACGCGGTACGCAGGGTCGGCGTCGACGGCGTGATGCTGATGCCGGCGCTGGTCTACGGTTCCAAGCCGTTCGAGACCGCCGAGCACTACCGCTACGTGGCGAAGAACGCCGACGTACCGCTGATGGTTTACAACAACCCGCCGATCTACAAAAACGACGTCACCCCGGACATCCTGATTTCCCTGGCCGACTGCGACAACGTGGTGTGCTTCAAGGATTCCTCCGGCGATACCCGCCGTTTCATCGACGTGCGCAATGAAGTCGGCGACCGTTTCGTGCTGTTCGCAGGTCTCGACGACGTGGTGCTGGAAAGCATCGCGGTGGGTGCCGAAGGCTGGGTCTCGGGTATGTCGAACGTGTTCCCGAAAGAAGGCGAAACTATCTTCCGCCTGGCCAAGGCCGGTCGCTTTGCCGAAGCCATGCCGATCTACGAATGGCTGATGCCGATCCTGCACCTCGATGCCCGTGCCGACCTGGTGCAGTGCATCAAGCTCTGCGAAGCCATCGCCGGTCGCGGCAGCGCCCTGACCCGTCCGCCACGCCTGGCACTGCCAGAAGCTGATCGGGTGTTCGTCGAGCAGATCATGGCCAAGGCCCTGGCCAACCGTCCGCAACTGCCGGACGTCGGTCTCTGAGTGATTGCCGGGCGGATCCTTGCGGGTCCCGCCCGGCTACCTGTTTTTGCGCCTCTACAGGAAACGCCAGCATGTCCAACCCTCACAGCACGACCAGCGCAACCACACCCTCGGGACTCAAACGCGTGGTGGCCGCCGCCATGGCCGGCACCGTCGCCGAGTGGTATGAATTCTTTCTCTATGGCACCGCCTCGGCATTGGTCTTCGGCCAGCTGTTCTTCCGCCAGACCGACAGCCCGATCGACGGCATCATCGCCGCCTTCGCCCTGTACGCAGTGGGCTTTCTCGCCCGTCCGTTGGGCGGTCTGGTGTTCGGTCATTACGGTGACAAATTCGGTCGCAAGCGCCTGCTGCAACTGAGCCTGGTGGCGGTCGGCATCACCACGTTTCTGATGGGCTGCCTGCCCGGCTTCGACAGCATTGGCTATGCCGCGCCGGTGTTGTTGGTGCTGCTGCGGCTGATCCAGGGCTTTGCCTTCGGGGGCGAATGGGGCGGCGCGATTCTGCTGGTGTCCGAACACTGCCCGGACAATCGCCGAGGCTTCTGGGCCAGTTGGCCGCAAGCCGGGGTGCCGGCCGGTAACCTGGTGGCCACCGTCGCCCTGCTGCTGTTGTCGTCGAACCTGTCGGAACAACAATTCCTCGCCTGGGGCTGGCGCGTGGCGTTCTGGTTCTCGGCGGTGGTGGTGTTGATCGGCTACTGGATTCGCACCAGCGTCGATGACGCGCCGATTTTCAAGGAGGCCCAGGTACGGCAAGCGCAGACCAAGCAGCAACAGCTGGGTGTGGTGGAAGTGCTGCGTCATCACTGGCGCGCAGTGCTGGTGGGGATCGGCGCGCGGTTTGCCGAGAACATCCTCTATTACACCGTGGTCACCTTTTCGATCACCTACCTGAAGCTGGTGGTGCACAAGGACACCTCAGAGATTCTGTTTCTGATGTTCGGCGCACACTTGCTGCACTTTTTCCTGATCCCGTTGATGGGCTATCTGTCGGATATCGTGGGGCGCAAACCGGTGTACCTGATCGGCGCGGTGCTCACTGCGTTCTGGGGGTTTGTCGGCTTCCCGATGATGGACACCGGCAACAACTGGCTGATCATCGGCGCCATCACCCTGGGCCTGGCCATCGAGTCGATGACCTATGCACCCTACTCGGCGCTGATGGCCGAAATGTTCCCCACTCACGTGCGCTACACCGCCCTTTCACTGTGCTACCAGGTGGCGCCGATCTTCGCCGGTTCCCTCGCGCCACTGATCGCCATCACTCTGCTCAACAAGTACCACAGCTCGACACCGATCGCCTGGTACCTGGTGGGCGCCGCGTTGATCTCCATCGTGGCTGTCGGCCTGACCCGGGAAACCCGTGGCAAGTCGTTGCACCAGGTGGATGCCGAATCCGCTGCGCGTATTGCTGCCCTGGATAACACAGTGCCGGCCGCTGCGCGTCGGGGTGATTCGTTGGCCTGAACCCAATACTTGTAGGAGCGGGCAAGTCGGATCGCCGCACCGCTCGCTCCTACAAGGGACTCACCATTTCTGACAGGAGTTTTTTATGCCCGAGATCCTCGGCCACAACTATATCGGCGGTGCCCGAAGCGCCGCTGGCCACATCGCGATGCAAAGCCATGACGCCCATACCGGCGAAGCACTGCCCTACTCGTTCATGCAAGCCACCGTTGAAGAAGTACACGCCGCAGCCCAAGCTGCCGCTGCCGCTTACCCGACCTTTCGCAATCTGCCGGCGACGCGCCGTGCAGAATTTCTCGAGGCCATCGCCGCGCAACTGGATGCCCTGGATGACGAATTCGTCGCCCTGGTCACCCGCGAAACCGCCCTGCCGACCGCACGCATCCAGGGCGAACGCAGCCGTACCAGTGGCCAGATGCGCCTGTTCGCTCAGGTGCTGCGTCGGGGCGATTTCTATGGTGCGCGCATCGACCGCGCCTTGCCCGAACGTCAGCCACTGCCACGGGTCGACTTGCGCCAATACCGGATCGGCGTCGGTCCGGTGGCCGTGTTCGGCGCCAGCAATTTCCCCTTGGCCTTTTCCACCGCCGGCGGCGATACCGCTGCCGCTCTGGCCGCCGGTTGCCCGGTGGTGTTCAAGGCCCACAGCGGACACATGGCGACCGCCGAGCACGTGGCCGATGCAATCATCCGCGCCGCCGAGCAAACCGACATGCCTAAAGGCGTGTTCAACATGATCTACGGCGCGGGCGTCGGTGAAGTGCTGGTCAAGCATCCGGCGATCCAGGCCGTCGGTTTCACCGGCTCGCTGAAAGGCGGTCGCGCCCTGTGTGACATGGCCGCCGCACGGCCACAACCGATTCCGGTATTCGCCGAAATGAGCAGCATCAACCCGGTGCTCGTATTGCCTGAAGCCCTGCGCGCCCGTGGCGAGAAAATCGCCGGTGAACTGGTGGCGTCGGTGGTTCAGGGGTGCGGTCAGTTCTGTACTAATCCGGGGTTGGTGATCGGTATTGGCTCACCGCAATTCAGCGCGTTCACCGCGAGGCTCAGTGCCTTGATGGCCGAACAACCGGCGCAAACCATGCTCAACGCCGGCACCCTCGCCAGCTACGAAAAAGGCGTGCAAGCCTTGCTCGACCACCCAGGCATAACCCACCTGGCGGGCCAGGACCAACACGGCAATCAAGCGCGGCCGCAACTGTTCAAGGCCGACGTCAGCCTGTTGCTCAAGGGTGATCCGCTGTTGCAGGAAGAAGTGTTCGGCCCGACCACCCTCGTCGTCGAAGTGGCCGACAAGGCGCAGCTGCAACAGGCACTGCACAGCCTGCACGGGCAACTCACCATCACCCTGATCGGCGACGCGCAGGACCTGCACGAACATGCAGATCTGCTGGTGCTGCTGGAACAAAAGGCCGGCCGGGTGCTGTTCAATGGCTACCCCACCGGCGTTGAAGTGTGCGATGCGATGGTGCATGGCGGTCCTTACCCTGCGACCTCCGACGCCCGTGGGACGTCGGTCGGCAGCCTGGCCATCGAGCGTTTCCTGCGCCCGGTGTGCTACCAGAACTGCCCGGACGCCTTGCTGCCCGACGCCCTGAAAAACGCCAACCCGCTGGGCATTGCCCGCCTGGTCGATGGCACGAGCCACTGCGAACCGGTTTAACAAAACGACCTACTGTGGGAGCGCAATGCTGTTCACTTACGCCGTAATGCGAGATCTGTAGCAGCTGTCGAGCCTGCGAGGCTGCGTTCGGCTGCGCAGCAGTCGTAAAATCAGCCATTGCGGTGTATCAGGTACACCATGGCTACCGGACTCACGACTGCTGCGCAGCCGAACGCAGCCTCGCAGGCTCGACAGCTGCTACGGTCGAACGCAGCCTTCGGCAGCTGCTACAAGGAATGCGTCGCGGCTGAAATTGCTTAAGTGAACAGCATTGCCTGTGGGCATGCGGGTTATCAGGTCAGCAACGCTTTCAGATCGTTGTACAGCGCCTCGGGAATCTGCACGCCTTCCACCAGACTACATGCCCGCGCCGCATAACGCCGTTGCGACGGCAAGCGCGCACCCTGCCCTTCAATCCCCTGAAACAACACTTCGGCCCGGGCCAAATGTTCCTCAGTGGCTTCCCCCAGAAAACGCCGTGGGTCCAGTGCGATGATCAACTCGCCATGGTACGGCGACGACTTGCTGCCCGCGTCATAAGCCAGCGACTCGGCGCTGGTCAGGTCTCCGATCAACGGACCGGCAATCAACTCCACCATCGCCGCCAGCGCCGAGCCTTTGTGCCCACCAAACGTCAGCATCGCGCCGCTGTCGAGCACGACATTGGCATCGGTGCTCGGCCGCCCCTCAGCGTCCACTCCCCAGCCCTCGGGAATCGACTTGCCGGCACGCCGATGCAACTCGATATCGCCACGGGCAATCGCACTGGTGGCGAAGTCGAACACAAACGGATCCTGCCCCGCGCGCGGCCAGCCAAAGGCTATGGGATTGGTGCCGAACACCGGCACCCGTCCCCCGGCTGGTGCCACCCAAGCATGGCTGGGATTACACGCCAGTGCCACCAACCCGGCGGCGGTCAACTGCTCGATCTCCACCCACAGCGCCGAGAAATGCACACAACGATTGATCGCCAGCGCCGCAATCCCGTTGGTCCGGGTTTTCTCCTCCAGTAACGGCAGACCCGCCTGGAACGCCAATTGCGAGAAACCACCACCGGCATCTACCCGCACAATCGACGGCGCCTGGTCGATCACACGTGGCTCGGCATCGGCCGACACCTTGCCGGCCCGCAGGGAGTTCACGCAGCCCAGAATCCGGTACAAACCGTGGGAGGCACAGCCATCGCGCTCGCCGGCGATCACCGTCGCCGCCACTGCTTGCGCATGGGCCAGATTGAAACCGTTGTGCAGCAAGATCGATTCGGCCAGCTCGCGAGCTTCGGCCAGGGACAGTCGGATCATGATCAACTCCTTGGACAGACCGCCCAGACTGGCCCAGTCCAAGGCTCACGGCTTGATCGCTTTAGGTCGGGTTGATGACGAATTCGGCATATCGCTGAAACGGTCGACGGCGTGTTGCCCGGCCACTCGTCGGGCGGTGCAACGCGATCGATTGACATCGATGGGTGCCTGGGGCAATTATTATTACATCGCATACGATATAAACGTATACGATACACAAATCACACTTTTCAAAACGTTGAGGATCCACCCCATGAGCAAGATCGAAAAAGTCCTGATGACCGGCAAAACTCACACCACCGCTAGCGCCGCTGGCAACTCTTCACGTGGTCATAACGGCAGCCTCGACATTACGCTGTCGTCGCCTGGAAGCGCGAAGCCAGCGCACGTGTTCACCGCTATTCAGCCACACCCGACTGCTGAGCAATTGTTCGCCGGTGCATGGTCGGCCTGTTACACCGCCGCCGTCGGGCTGGTGGCCAATGACATGAACGTGGTGCTGCCGTCTGATCTGTCCGTCGACATCGAAGTCGATCTGGGCCAGACCGGTGCGGCCTACTTCCTTCAGGCTCGATTGACGCTCCGCGTGCCGGGTCTGGCGCACGACGTTGCGACGACACTGGCGCACACCGCCGATCAAATTTGTCCGTACTCGAAAGCGACGCGCGGCAACATCGACGTGGCCCTGAACGTCCTCACGGTTTGACGCACCGCGATTGGCTTTTTTTTTCCTTATATACATCGCATGCGCTTTAAGCGCATGCGAATAACAAAGCCAAACCCATTCCGATAAAATCGTATACGAGGTATATTTTGCCTTTGCGAGCCTTCAACTCTGGCCAACGAGGAAGCACATGAAACGCACCGACAAGGCGGTCCCCGCTGATCTGAAGCTCTCCGACTTCCTGTGTTTTGCGGTCTATTCCACAAACCTGGCCTTCGGCAAGGCCTACAAGCCGATACTCGAGCAACTGGGGCTCACCTATACGCAATACATCACCATCGTTGCGCTATGGGAGGAAGACCACCAAACCGTAGGCAGCCTGGGCGAGAAACTGTTTCTCGAATCGAACACGCTCACACCGATCCTGAAGAAACTGGAAGCGATGGGCTATCTGCAGAGGCAGCGTGATCCCGAGGACGAGCGGCAGGTGCGGATCAGCCTGACGAAGAGCGGTCGACAGCTGCGCGAAGACCGTCCCGAAATGGGCCTTTCCCACGCAACTGGCCTGACACCGGACGAGTTCACACAGTTGCAGAACGCGATCGTGAAACTGCGCAGCAATCTCATCAAATCGACGAAAGCCGAGGAGTGAGCGTCTGCTGATCGTTTCTTTCGCACCGTCCGCACACATGAAAAAGCCCGACGCTGGAACACTCGCCGGGCTTTTTCCATCATTGCCCGGCAATGACGGTGTATCGGTTCAAGGCAAAGGGTCGAACTTCAAGCTGCTGAGGCTCTGCACTTTGTCCACGCGAACCATTTTGTACTCGGTGTTCGGGCCGATCCAGCGATCCCAGATCGCGTCGATCTCGCCGGCTTTTTCCATGGTCGCCAATGACTCGTTGACCTTGGCGAGGAACGCCGGCTCATCCCTGCGCATGCCCGCGCCAATTGGCTCGAGCGCCATCGGCTCCTTGGCGAGCGCCAATTCGACACCGCTGGCCTTGGCCTGATTGACCAGTTTCAGGGCGGTCATGGTGTTGGTCACCAGGCCCACGACCTTGTTCTGCTGCAAGGCCATGTAGGCCGAACCGGTGTCCTGGAACGTCACCGGCGTGGCCCCGGCAATGCGGATCGACTGCTCGGAGGTCGAGCCTTTGGTGGAGCTGATGCGTTTGTCCTTGAAGTAGCTTTTCGGCTGATCGGCGTGGGCCGCGCGCACCACCAGTGTCTCCTTGGCGATGTAGTACGGATCGCTGAACTGGATCTGTTCAGCCCGGGTTTTGGTGTAGGCCAGGTTGGCGAAGATCACGTCGACGCGGCCCATTTTCACTTCAGGAATCCGTGCTTCGACAGACAGCGGCTTGAGCTCCAATGCGACGCCCATGGTCTTGGCCAGGGCCTTGCACAGGTCGACGTCCATGCCCACCAGCTCACGGGTTTTCGGGTCCGGGGCGGAAAACGGCGGCACGTCGGCGTACACACCGCAGCTCAACGACTTCTTGGCCATGATGTCGCTCAATTGATCGGCCTGCGCTACCGCAACAGCCAGAGGACCTAACGCCAGCGTGACAAACAGATGCTTCATACGCATGGAAAAACTCCTGGGATTGGAAAGTCGGATGGCAGAGGGAGCAAAATCACTGCGGCTCAATGGGCGCGCAGATCGGCGATAAAGCGTTGTGCCCGCGGGTGCGAGGGCTGATTGAAAAAGCTCTCGGGCGTGCTCTTTTCCAGAATCTGACCCGCGTCCATGAACCAGATGGTGTCGGCGACTTCACGGGCGAAATTCATCTCGTGGGTCACACACATCATGGTCATTCCATCCTTGGCCAAACTCTTCATGACGTTCAGCACTTCACCGACCATTTCCGGGTCGAGGGCACTGGTCGGTTCGTCGAACAGCATCACTGGCGGCTCCATCGCCAGCGCCCGGGCAATCGCCACCCGCTGCTGCTGACCGCCGGACAACTGCGCCGGATACGCACCGGCCTTGTGTGCCAGGCCTACCCGATCAAGCAACTGCATGGCTTGTTGCTTCGCCGCCGAGCCTTTCAGGCTGCGGATTTTGGTCGGTGCCAACGTGATGTTTTCCAGCACCGACAGGTGCGGAAAAAGATTGAAACTCTGGAACACGAAACCTACACGGCTGCGCAGCCGATTGATGTGAGCATCAGTGCCGTGCACGTCCTGGCCATCGAACAGGATCTGGCCTTTCTGGATGTCTTCCAGACGATTGACCGTGCGGATCAACGTCGACTTGCCGGACCCCGACGGGCCGCACAGCACCACCACTTCTCCGGGTTTCACCTCAGCAGTGATGTCGGTCAGCGCGTGGTACTCGCCGTACCATTTATTGATGTTCGAAAACATGATCATTGGATGCATGGACGCAACCCTCTTCAATTATCGATGGCCAGCAAGGGGTCGGCCGCCACGGCCTGACCGCCATTGCCCAGACGCTTGCGAGCGATACGGCGCTCCACCCAGCCGGCCAGATGGGTCAGGCCGAAACAGAGCAGGTAGTAAATGATCGCCAGGATGAAAAACACCTGGAACGGCTTGGTCAGCAGTTGGTTGTTGACCTGGTTGGCGGCGAAGGTAACTTCCTGGACGTTGATCACATAACCCAGGGAGGTTTCCTTGATGATCGAGATGAACTGGCTGATCAGGCTGGGCAGCGCGTTGTACAACGCTTGCGGCAAGATCACCCAGATCGTCGTGCGCAGGTAACCAAGGCCCAGTGCCCGGGATGCTTCGTACTGCCCCGCCGGCAGTGCCTGAATGCCGCCGCGAATGATTTCGCACAGGTAGGCACTCTGGTAGATCACCAACGTGCAGAGCATGGTCACGAACCCGGTGATGTTATGGCCGATCAGCAACGGCACCAGGAAGTAGGTCCAGAAGATCACCATCAGCAGCGGGATGCCTCGCAGCACATACACCCAGACCGTGGCAGCCCAGCGCAGTCCGGTCCATGGCGAAACCCGCGCCAACGCCAGCAGCAAGCCGAAAGGGAATGCCAGCAACAGCGCCAGTGCCGCCAGAATCAACGTACTCGCCAACCCGCCCAAAGGGCCATGCGGGTACTGGCCGATCAGAAACAAGGTCCAGTTTTGCTGCACAATCGAAAAGATATCGAACATCGTCGTCTACCTCGCCAGCGCTTTGTTGAAGCGTCGCGCCAACAGCGCGCCGAGCCCCATCAACAGCAGGGAAAAGACCAGGTAGAACACCGTGGCAACCAGGTAAGACTCGAACGTGCGAAAGGTGTAGTTCTCGACTTCGCGGGTGGCGTAAGTCAGCTCCACCACGCCGATGGCCATGGCCAGGCTGGTGTTCTTGAACAACAGCACGGTGTGGTTGATCAAGGACGGCAGGCAGTTGCGTACGCCTTGCGGCAAGATCACGTAACGCATCGAGCGCACATAACCCAACCCGAGCGCCCTGGACGCTTCGGTCTGTCCGGCCGGAATGGCGCGCAGGCCACTGCGGATGTCTTCACAGAAATACGCCGCCTGACACAGCCCCAGGGCAATCACCGAGAACAGGTATTCAGTGCTGTAGTTCGCCAGCCACAGTTGCGTGGACTCGCTGAGCAAGGTCGGCACACCGAAATACCAGAGCATCAATTGCACCAGTGTCGGCACGTTGCGGTGGTAAGACACGTAGCCGGCCACCAGTCGGTCGGCATACTTGTTGCCGGTCAGGCGTACGGTTACCAGCAACAGCGCCAGGGCCATTGCCAGCAGCCAGGCGAACAGCGCCAGCTGTAGAGTTATTTCGATGCCCTTGACGATCAGCTCGGCATATTCGCCTTGCAGAACCGCGGCCAAATCGAAGTCATGCTTCATGGTCAATCCCCATCGGCATTGGGATAAGGGCAGGGATAAGGCGCCAGGCACAGGCTTGGCGTGGGTACCGCGATGACGGATCAATCCGTTCTTCTGTAGCGTTTCGTGCGGGGGAACTCAGCCCTGGTAATCCTGCGGACGGGCGGTGGAAAGGCCGCCGGGCACTTGCAGGGTCGGGGTGATTTCCATGTGCCCGACGTTGACCGCAATCGGTGCGGCAATGGCAAACGCGATGGCGTCGGCGATGTCCTTGGCCTGAGGCAGTTCGAACCCTTCGACAAAGCGCTTGTAGGTCTCTTCGGAGTCACCGTGGACGTGGGCGAAGATGTCGGTGGCCACTCGGCCCGGACAAATCTCGGTGACCCGCACCCGCTTGCCGAAGGCATCGATGCGCAACTGTCGCGACAGCATGCTCACCGCCGCTTTGGTCGCGTGATAAGTCGAGTTGCCGCCGAAGTTGTACGCCGCGGCAATCGAACTGATGTTGATGATGTGGCCGCAATCGCGCTCGACCATCCCCGGCAACGCCAGACGCGCCAGGTGCAATACCGCACGCAGGTTGACGTCAATCAGCAAGTCGATGCCTTCGGCGTCGGCCTTGAGAATCGAGCCTGGTTTGTCGACACCGGCGTTGTTCACCAGAATGTCGAACGGCTGGGTTTCGAACAGACGCGTCAGCCCGGCCAGGTCGGTGACATCGATGGCGTGAGCGATACAGCCGGTTTTAGCGGCCAGTTCTTGCAGCTTGTCGGCGCTGCGGGCCAAGGCATGCACCTGCACGCCTTCCTGACAGAGACGCTCGACGACTGCGGCGCCAATCCCGGAAGAAGCGCCGGTCACCAGCGCGGTTTTGTAATCTGAAAATGGCATGAAGCTGTCCTCGTATTACGTGTGCGGATCACTCGGGTGATCGCAATGGCTTCGACTCTATCCAGCCCTGAAGCGCTGGACCAAGACGGAATGACTGTGTGGCAATAAGCCCTGCTTATGACCGTGCGGCCGTTACGCCAACAGCTGCGAAATCGGCGTGATACAGCCGCCGGCCAACTCGATTTCACGACGGATCGTCCGTGCCAGTTCCACTGCACCGGGCGTGTCGCCGTGCAACAGGATCGAGTGCGCCGGCACCGCAATGCGCTTGCCATTGAGACTGGTCACCGTGCCCTCCTCCAGCAACTGCCGAACCCGCTGCAGCACGGCGGCCGGTTCCTTGATGACCGAGCCTGGAACCTTGCGCGGCACCAGCAGGCAGTCATCGTCGTAGGCGCGGTCAGCGAGAAACGTCGTGGCGACCCGCAGTCCGCATTTTTCAGCAGCGTTTTCGATGGCGCGACTGCTCGACGAGCTGATGATCAGCGTCGGATCGAACGCCGCCACCGCACACACCAATGGCCCAGCCAGTGCCGCGTCGGCTGCGACCATGTTGCCCAGCGCGCCGTGAAAGCTCATGTGGGTCATGCGGTGGCCATTGACCGCCGCCATCCCTGCCAGCGCGCCGAGCTGATAGACCACATAAGTCGCCAGTTCCTTGAGCTCGATGTTCATCTGCCGCCGACCGAACCCCATCAAGTCGGGGAAGCCCACATGAGCACCCAGATCGATGCCACCGGCCTTGGCCAGGCGCACGGTGTTGTCCATGATCAGCGGATCACCGGCATGGAAACCGCACGCCACGTTCGCCGAGGAGATCAGGCTCATCAACGCCTCATCCTCGCCCATGCGCCACGGACCGAAGCCCTCACCCAGATCAGCGTTCAAATCAATTTTCATCACCTATCCCCTCATCCGTTTCCAACGCCCGTAGCAGCTGCCGAGC
>NZ_AKJT01000025.1 GCF_000282195.1 Pseudomonas sp. GM18 | reverse complement strand
CCGGGGTAGCAGCTGCCGAGCCAGCGAGACTGCGTTCGGCGGCGTAGCAATCGTAAAATCGCGACCGCTGCGCGCTCGAACGCAACCTCGCAAGCTCGACAGCTGCTACGTGCTAAAAGGGAGTTGAAATCCATCGTTCCAGCGACCTCTCTAAGGAAGGAAGCCATGAGCACCGCACTCCTGATCATCGATGTCCAACGCGCGCTGTGCACCGGCGAGTATGAATGCTTCGACATCCAGCGCGTCATCGAAACCATCAACGGCCTCAGCACCAAAGCCCGAGCCGCCAATACTCCGGTCATCCTGATCCAGCACGAAGAAGAGGGCGACCTGCTGCAATACGGCACCGAAGGCTGGCAACTGGCCGCCGGCCTGAAGACGTCACCCCAAGACCTGCGCGTGCGTAAAACCACCCCGGATTCGTTCTACCAGACGCACCTGCATGAACATCTGCAAGAGCTGGATGTCGACCGCCTGATCATCTGCGGCCTGCAAACCGACTACTGTGTCAACGCGACGGTCCGCCAGGCGCATGACTTGGGCTACGACGTCGTGCTGGCGGCCGACGCCCATTCCACTATCGACAACGGCACGATGAGCGCCGAAGACATCATCGCCGAACACAATAAGGATCTGGCGCACCTGACCGGCTCCGTGGCGCGGATTGATGTCGTGCCGGCCAGTGAAATCAAAATCTGAAAACACCCGTGATTCCCGGATGAGATGTCCCTCTCGCTTCAAATAAAACGGGCGCCGATCAGGGCGCCCGTTTTTGTTCAATCTGTCTGCAACCGCCGCACCACCGCCTGAAAACGCTCCGACGCAATCCAGTCCGGATCCGCATCCTCCACCAGCAGCATGATCCCCAGATAGTGTTCCAGATGCAGCGTAATCGTCTGCCCCTCGACGGCCAGGTCCCAATAACGCTGGTCCAAGCCATTGATCTGTGCCGTCCAGGTCCCGCCCAGCCCTTGCGCCAATTCACCGGCAAGGCGATTGAACAGTTCCCGGTCGGATGTCTGCGAGAGATAAATTTCCCGTAGTGGTGGGGACGATGGATGAGTCATATTCAGACCTCGTTGGCATTGATTTTGAAACTACGCTTCAGGCCGGTTTATTGCGCGCTCAATGGCCGTTATCACATGCGGCACGGCATAGCCCTTGTACCAATGATTCATGCCTTCAATGGCTTTCTTGGCGGGAGCAATATCATGAGCCCCGACAAGCTCCGCGCAAGCCTGCGCCATGGCGACCAGAATACGAGCCGCTTCTGGTACATAAGGAAGGTCACTCCCGGCCTCATGACGCTCACGAATAATCTGATAGCGAATATTCTCAGGCAGTGTCCAGGCACTGATCAAGAACTCCTGAACGGAGTAATCGACGTCTTTGATGGCCACGGTCGCGGTGCGATGTTCTTCGCGGTAACCCGCCGCTTCGATCTGCTCACAACTGTCGATGACAGTGTTCATCATTTCTCGAATTTGTTGCCAATCCGTTTTCATTCGAACTCCTTTTCTATGGGCGATTCAGAGGGGGCCAAGCATACCCAGTTATCAATTCGGGGAAGGTCATATTTGGATAGTCGTCTCGTGCTGGACGCCATTACCGCGCCTATGGCATGGTCGAAATGACAGGCCATGAAGCGAGTGAGATCAGCACGATGGAGGAGGGTGATGAGGTCGGCGCCAAGACGTCGATGGCAACGCTGAAAGCATTCAATCATTGCGTGTTGCACCTTGGTCGCCTTGCTCGGGATCGCGGTGCCTCCCGGTTCATCGCCGAAGGCCTGCAGGCATTCCGTGAACTGCTGCCCTTCGCTTCGGCCTGGTGGGGGGAGATGTCCGCATTGGGCATCGATGCTCCGCCCAGAAGCTGGATGCACGGGCGAATCAATCTGCCCGAGTCGTTTGCCGCCGAATGGCACAAGAGTGCGGGTAGCGACAGATTTTCCCATGACACCCTGAGCCGACCCGGTGAGGTCGTGCGCGACAGCGGGTTCACCGACCCCGATGTACAAGTGGACGCGTTCGCTCGGCGCCACGCCCTCTACCACCTGATGTGCATCACTTTCGAGTTACCCGAAAGCGGCTTGATGTTCTTCGTCTGTCTCTACAGAGGTATTGAAGCACCGGCGTTCAACGACAGTGAGGCGGATCTGTTTTCGGCCTTCTGCGATCATTTGTTGCAGCTGTGGCGATTTCAGGTGCAGGACATGATCCGCTTCAACACGGGCAACGGAGCTTCTGACTTTGGCGTCGCGCGCATGGACGGCAGCCTGCTGTACGTGGGGGCCACGCTGTGCGCAGCGATTGAGCGCGAGTTGCCCGGGTGGGGCGGTTCAATGCTTCCCGCGCAGGTGATCGCGCAACTGCCAAAGGCACCCTGTGTCATGCGACTGGGCCGCTGTGCACTGACACTGAGCCCTAACGCCGAGCACGTCATCCTGTCGCTCGAAGCGCAGTCGCGGGGGGCGGTGCTTGCACCTCGCGAGCGGACGGCAGCGATGCTGTTCGCCGCCGGTCATTCCTACAAGGAGATTGCCAAAATCCTTGCCCTGAGTCCCGCGACAGTGCGCACCTACCTGCGCAACTGCTACCTGCAGCTCGGCGTGAAGAGCAAGGTGGAGCTGGGTTCTGTGCTGCGTTTACCGACCTCGTTTGCGGATGCAACGCGCCGCGATTAGCTGCGGTTAAGTTGCCTCACCCTCCTCATTTGCAGAGGTCCATCCAACCGCTGCGCTCTATATCGTGTGCCCTGCATATCAGAGGCTTGCGGCAGTCCGTTTGGGCCACTTCCAAAACTATAAAAACAGAGGTGAGGCAGTTGAAATTTTCCCGGTTGTTTATGGCCGTTGCGACGACAACGGCATTTTCTTGCATGGCGCTGGTGGGTTGTCAGACACACGGTTCGACGCCGGCTGACATGGTGATGCGCAACGGCTATGTCTACACCGTCGACGGCAAGAGCTCCGTGCAGCAGGCGATCGCCGTCACTGGCGGGAAGATCGTTTACGTGGGCAGTGATGAAGGGGTTGCCTCGTACATCGGCACGCAGACACGACTGATCGATCTGGCGGGACGCATGTTGATGCCCGGCTTCGTCGATGCGCACATGCACCCGGGGGATGGCGGTCGCGCCATGACCTTGTGCGACCTGAAATACCAGACGATGACCCGTAAGGTTTTCCAGGAGACCATTCAGGCATGTCTGGATGCCGACAAGGACAAAGGCCCGGATGTCTGGCTTGAAGTGGGCAGCTGGGACCGCATGGGCATGACCGGGCTAGACGGCGATCCCGACAAATCAACGCTGGACGCGCTCAAGACCACTCGCCCGATCCAGGTCCGCTCCACCGACTTCCACACCGTGCTGACAAACTCCCGCGGCCTGGCGGTCGCTGGCGTCAACAAACACACGGCCAATCCGGGGGATGGCAAGTATGTGCGCGACAGCGCCGGCAACCCGACCGGGATCTGTGAAGACGGTGCCGCCGATGCCATGGCCGCCGTGGTGCCGCCAGCCACCGACGCCGAGAAGCTCAACCAGACCCGCGCAGCGCTCGATGCCATGCGCCGGCAAGGCATCACCAGTTTCTTCGATGTCTTGTCGGGACCGGAGAATGGCAAAGCGTTCACCACCTTGCAGCAGTCGGGCGAGTTGACTGCACGGGCTTTGTTGGCAATCAAACTCGACCCTGCCGCCGCCGCGGCAGACCCGGCGAAAACCATTGCCGAGGCCAAGGCATTGGCCAACACCTACGATCAGGGCGAAGCCAAAGCCGCGCCGGGGGTGAGCATGCGCCACGTCAAATTGTTCATGGATGGCATCATCAACGCGCCAGCGGATACCGGGGCAATGTTGACCCCGTACTTGCGCAATGCCGGCACCGATGCCGCGCCCAAATGGACGCCCGGCAACAACGTCGGTGAGCTGTATTTCCCTGCGCAAGTACTCAATCCGCTGCTGCTGAAGGCCGTCCAGGCCGGCCTCGATCCGCACCTTCACGCCACCGGAGACCGGGCGGTGCGTGACTCGTTGAACGGTATCGAATACGTGCGCCGGCAATTGCCGGGCAATGGCTTTCGTCCGACCATAACTCACGCCGAGTCGGTGGACCCCGCCGACTATGGGCGCTTCAAGGCGCTCGACGTGACTGCCAACATGTCCTTCCAGTGGGCCCAGCAGGCGCCGTCCACGGACGACGGCACCAGCGATCATCTGGGGGGCGATCGCTTTGCGCGCATGGAGCCATCGGGCAGCATCAGGCGTGCCGGTGGCCGGGTGGCGTATGGCAGCGACTGGCCCGTCGACCCGCTCGACGAATTCCTCGCACTGAAGATCGGGGTCACCCGCTCAGGCGATCCGCTGAACCCGCACAGCTATGGTCCAAAGTATGCAGGCAGGTTGAATGCCGACCCGGCGTTGTCGCGCACTGATGTGTTGAAAGCCATCACGATGAACGCTGCCGAGCAGTTACGTCTAGACTCGGTCGTTGGCTCGATAGAAGTGGGTAAGTTTGCTGACGTGATCGTTCTGGACAAGAACTTCATGCAGGTGCCCGAGGATGAACTGGCCCGCAATGACGTGCTGCTGACGGTGGTCGGCGGCAAGGTCGTATGGGCCAAGGCGCCGTTCGTTGGTTTTGAACAACGGGCGGCTCAAGTAGCCGTTACTGAACAACAAAAATAAAAGCACGCGTCTACTCCATTAGAAGAGAACACAAAAATGACCAAGATCAGCGATACCCAGCAGCGAAGTCCCCTGATCGAGACACGTTCGATCGACTACATTCCCGAGGCCGAGCGCCATGGCAGCCTCTATAGCCAGTTCACCCTGTGGCTCGGCGCCAATCTGCAGATCACAGCGATTGTGACCGGCGCGCTGGCCGTGGTGCTGGGCGGTGACGTGTTCTGGTCACTCATCGGTTTGCTGGTCGGCCAGGTGCTCGGCGGGGCGGTGGTGGCGCTGCACGCTGCACAAGGACCGAAGCTTGGGCTGCCGCAGATGATCTCCAGTCGCGTGCAGTTCGGTGTCTATGGGGCGGCGATTCCGATTGTGCTGGTGTGCCTGATGTACCTCGGCTTCAGCGCCACCGGTGCGGTATTGTCGGGGCAGGCCATTGCCCAGTTGGTCCATGTCAGCGACAGCGCCGGCATTCTGATTTTCGCCTCCTGCATCGCGTTTCTGACGATCTTCGGTTATCGGGTCATCCACCTGGTGGGCAGGGTGGCCAGCGTGCTGGGCATCATCGCCTTCGTCTATCTGTTTACCCGGCTGATGACGCTCAACGACATCGGCCTGTTGCTGGAAAACCGCCATTTCGGCTGGAGTACTTTCCTGCTGGCGGTGTCTCTTTCCGCATCCTGGCAGATCGCGTTCGGCCCTTATGTGGCCGACTATTCGCGCTACCTGCCGAGCAAGACCTCGTCCTGGAAGACGTTCACCGCCGTAGGCCTGGGGACGGTGTTGGGCGCTCAGGCTTCCATGGTGTTGGGAGTGTTTGCCGCTGCGTTGGCGGGCGCGAATTTTCGCGGGCATGAAGTCGCCACCATCGTCGGGTTGGGCAGTACCGGCGTGATGGCCTCCCTGCTGTACTTGAGCATGGTGTTCGGCAAGGTCACGGTGTCGACCCTCAACGCTTATGGCAGCTTCATGTGCGTGGCCACCATTATCAGTGGCTTTCGTCGTGGCTTCGAAATATCCGCCGGCAAACGCATGCTGTTTGTGCTGACGATTGTCGGGGCGTCCACCACGCTCGCGCTGCTGGGGCAGTACTCGTTCCTGAGCACGTTCAAGTACTTCATCCTCTTTCTGCTGACGTTCTTCACGCCGTGGAGCGCGATCAATCTGGTGGATTATTACTTCATCAACAAGGAGCGTTATGACATTCCCGCGTTGTCCGACCCGGCGGGGCGGTATGGCCGCTGGAATGTGTTGGGGATCAGCGTGTATGTGCTCGGTGTGTTGGTCCAGCTGCCTTTTGTCGACACTCACTTCTACTCCGGACCAATGGTCGCGCAGCTCGGCGGTGTCGATATTTCCTGGATCGTCGGGCTGGTAGTGCCGGGCATGCTCTATTACTGGCTGGCCCGGACATCTGCACTTGCGGTGTCGGTCGAGCGCAGTTCGCAGGCGTGAATGCCGGGTCATCAAAGGAGGGCAGAGCAGGCTCGGCTAACTACCGGGTCCTCAAGCGTCTCCTATACTGATCCGCGTTAACGGTTCAACACAGACACTGAATGCCGCCGGAACAGCAGCCAGCGTTCCGGCGACTTCCCTACGACTCAACAGTAAGGAGAACGAACATGGCAATCCGTATTGGCGACGAAGCACCGGACTTTACCGCCGAAAGCACCGAAGGCCCGCTGCATTTCCATGAGTGGATCGGTGACAAGTGGGCGATTCTGTTCTCGCATCCCAAGGACTTCACCCCGGTGTGCACCACTGAGCTTGGCTATATGGCGGGGCTCAAGCCGGAGTTTGATAAACGCAACACTAAAATCGTCGGGCTCAGCGTCGACCCTGTGAGCAATCATCAGACCTGGGCCAAAGACATCGAAGAAACCCAGGGGCATGCGGTCAACTACCCCATGATTGGCGACGAGAACCTGGTGGTGGCGAAGCTCTACGACATGATTCATCCGAATGCCAGTGGCGGCGCACGGACTGCTGTGGACAATGCCACGGTGCGTTCAGTGTTCCTCATCGGCCCGGACAAAAAGGTCAAGGCGATGCTGATCTACCCGATGAGTGCCGGGCGCAACTTCGATGAGGTGCTGCGTCTGCTCGATTCTCTGCAACTGAACGCCAAGCACACCGTCGCCACGCCGGTGAACTGGCGCCCGGGCGAGGACGTCATCATTCCCACTTCGGTCTCCGATGAGGACGCCAGGAAGAAATACCCGGATGGCTTCAAGACGCTGAAACCTTATTTGCGCACCGTGGCGCAACCGAAGTAACCCATCTGTTCGGAGACCACCCACATGGCCGTCCAGGTCCTGCGCGTTGATGCAACCCACATCGACAAAGTCGCCAGCCTCTTCGACGCCTATCGAGGCTTTTACGGCCAGCCCTCGAACCTGATGCAGTCCCGCGATTTCATCGCCGAGCGCATCGCCAGGGACGAATCGGCGATTTTCTTCGCCGAGGACTCCACGGGCGAAGCGCTCGGCTTTGTCCAGTTGTACCCGACGTTCTCCTCCATCGACGCCCACCGTACCTGGCTGCTCAGCGACCTCTTCACCACGCCTGCCGCCCGAAGCAGAGGGGTAGGGACGTTGCTGATGAACACCGCCCGAGCCTTTGCGCTGTTGACCGGCGCCAAGGGCATGGTGCTGGAAACGGCCACGGACAATCACCTCGCGCAACGGTTGTATGAGTCATTGGGCTATGTGCGCGATACGGGTTACTACACCTACTGTCTCGACTTGAAACAGGGCTGACCCAAGGTCTGTCACGTTCTCCCTCGGGTTCATCAGATTGGCGCAAATGCCCAGCGCCTCCCACCATTCGTCAGCCAAGTGTCATACCGCACCTTGACAGCCAACTTGTCTGGGGAAATACTCGCCACAAGATTCATATAGATGACTAGATAACAAGGTGAATAAAGTCGATGAATTCTCTTTCCAGTGATGTTCGCCTACCGCTTTACCAACGCCTGCGTGACCACTTGGCTGAGCAGATCGCCAATAATCGCTGGCGTCCGGGGGAGGCGATTCCTACCGAAGCCGCGCTTTCGGCGGAATACCAACTGTCCACCGGCACCGTGCGCAAAGCGGTCGACGCGTTGGTCAGCGAGGGCATTCTTGAGCGTCAACAAGGGCGCGGCACTTTCATTCGTCGGCCTCAGTTTCAGTCGTCACTGTTCCGGTTCTTCCGTTTTCAAACCGCTGCCGGCGAACGTCAGGTGCCGGAGAGTCGCATTCTGTCCATTGAGCCGGTAACCGCGCCGTCGGCGGTGGCCGAGGCATTGGGGCTGCCGCTCGATGCCCCGGTGATTCGCATTGTCCGTCTGCGTCTGCTCGACGTTAAGCCGGTGCTGGCCGAAGAAATCTGGCTGCCGCGCAGTCGTTTCCAGGCGTTGCTGGACATCGACCTGAGCAGCAAGGGGCCATTGCTGTATCCGATCTACGAAGAGGTGTGCGGTCAGGTCGTCGCTAATGCCGAAGAAACCCTGACCGCCGAATCGGTGAATGACGTGCAGGCGCGCTTGCTGCAAGTGCCGGTCAATAGCCCGGTGGTGGTGATCGAGCGTCTGGCACGCGACTACGCCGGTCAGCCATTGGAGTGGCGGCGCTCGCGAGGGCACGCCGAGCACTTCCGTTACAGCGTGGACATTCGCTGACGCCCCACAGCTGAAAAAGGGGCGAGATGCTCGCCTCTGATTTCAACTCGATGTGTTTTCAAACTGGCCCTGTAGCGGTGCGGTTCGCTCTCGGCTGCCTCATGTTCCACTTATAAGGATAAGAATCATGTTCAGCTGGTATCGCCAAGTCACTCCTCGAGAGCGCAAAACGTTTTGGGCCTGCTTCGGCGGATGGTCGCTCGACGCACTGGAAGTACAAATGTTCGGCCTGGCGATTCCGGCGTTGATCGCCGCGTTCGCCTTGACCAAGGGCGATGCGGGACTGATCAGTGGCGTCACGCTGGTTACCTCGGCCATCGGTGGCTGGGTAGGGGGGACGTTGTCCGACCGCTATGGCCGGGTGCGCACGCTGCAGTGGATGATCTTGTGGTTCTCGTTCTTCACCTTTTTGTCTGCGTTTGTCACCGGTTTCCATCAGTTGCTGATCGTCAAGGCGATGCAAGGTTTTGGCATTGGTGGTGAGTGGGCGGCCGGCGCGGTGCTGATGGCCGAAACCATCAACCCGAAATACCGTGGCAAGGTAATGGGCACTGTGCAAAGCGCCTGGGCCGTGGGTTGGGGCCTGGCGGTCGGCGTGTTCGCGCTGATCTATTCTTTCGTACCGCAAGACATGGCCTGGCGGGTGATGTTTATCGTTGGCTTGCTGCCGTCGTTCCTGATCATCTGGGTGCGGCGCAATGTTCAGGAGCCCGACAGCTTCCAGCGCCTGCAAAAAGAAAAAGCCATCCCGCAAAGCTTCTTCAAATCCCTGGCCGGCATCTTTCGTCCCGAACTGCTGCGCGTAACGCTGTTCGGCGGTCTGTTGGGCCTGGGCGCGCACGGCGGTTATCACGCCGTGATGACCTGGCTGCCGACGTTCCTCAAAACCGAACGCAACCTGTCGGTGCTGAACTCCGGCGGCTACCTGGCGGTGATCATCTTTGCTTTCTGGTGCGGCTGTGTGGTCAGCGGGTTCTTGATCGACCGTATTGGCCGTCGCAAAAACATCGTGCTGTTCGCGCTGTGCTGCGTCGTCACCGTGCAGTGCTATGTGTTCCTGCCGCTGACCAATACGCAGATGCTGTTTCTCGGTTTCCCTTTGGGCTTCTTCGCGGCCGGCATTCCGGCGAGCCTCGGTGCGCTGTTCAACGAGTTGTACCCGGCGGACGTTCGCGGCGCCGGTGTGGGGTTCTGCTACAACTTTGGCCGGGTGCTCTCGGCGGTGTTCCCGTTCCTGGTTGGCCACATGAGCGACTCCATGTCCTTGGGGTCGGCGATCGGCATCGACGCCGGGATCGCCTACGGTGTGGCGGTGATCGCGGCCCTTTGCCTGCCGGAAACCCGTGGTCGCAGCCTTGAAGCCACGGGCACGGCAGTGCCTGTCAGCGTCAATGGCAACGAACGTGCCCGGGCTTGATGATCTTTACTTTCGATAGATGAAATCCATGTCTGAAACCTGTTCTGCGCCGATCACCGGCATTGATTCCCACGCTCATGTGTTCAGCCGTGCGCTGAATCTGGCCTCTGTCCGGCGCTATACCCCAGGATATGACGCCACGCTTGGCGAGTATTTAAAGCACTTGCAAGCCCACGGCTTGAGTCATGGCGTGTTGGTGCAGCCGAGCTTTCTCGGCACTGACAACCGTTACCTGCTGGCGGCGCTGCAACAGGCGCCAGCGCAGTTGCGAGGGGTGGTGGTGCTGGAGCGAGAGGCCAGTCGCGACCTGTTGAACGACATGGCTCGCTCAGGCGTGGTTGGTGTTCGTTTGAACCTGATGGGTAAAGCATTGCCCGACTTTCGCGACTCAGGCTGGCCTGACTTTTTCAGTCATCTCGCCGAACTGGGCTGGCATGTCGAGTTGCATCGTCATGTGGAGGATTTACCGCAGCTGATTCGCCAGCTGATGCCGTTCGGCATCAAGCTTGTCATCGATCACTTCGGTCGACCGGACGCCCGTTCCGGCATCGATCAGCCAGGATTTGTCGAGTTGCTGGAGCTGGGGCTGAGCGGGCAGATCTGGATGAAGGTGTCCGGCATCTATCGTTTGGCCGGTACACCCCAACAGAATCTCGGATTCGCCAGGGCGGCATTGCCGCTGCTGGAGCAGAGCTTCGGCCGACGCCGATTGGTGTGGGGCAGCGATTGGCCCCATACGCAACATGAAGACAGCGTCGGTTTCGGCACGGTGATCGAACAACTGCAAGCACTGGAGTGTTCAGCGCCGCTGATGCATTCGTTACTGGTGGAAGCGCCCCAGGCATTATTCGGGTTTGAGAACAGGACCTGCATCAGGGCCATCTGACGTTGTTCGACACAAGACGCCTCACTCAAGGCGCCCCAAACAGCATCGTCCAATAAACCCCTTTGTTGCTGCGCGAATCGCTGGCATACGCCGCGCCGACCTGGGTAAACATCGGGTTCATCAGGTTGGCGCAATGCCCGGGGCTGGCCAGCCAGCCGGACATCGCCTGGCTGGGTGAGCCTTGCCCGGCGGCGATGTTCTCGCCGATCTGCCGGCCGCGGTAACCGGCGGCTCTGGCGCGATCCGCCGGCATGTCTCCGTCGGGGTCCTGGTGGGCGAAGTAGTTGCCATAGGCCATTGCCTTGCTGTGGCCTTGGGCGGCGGCGCCCAGGGCGGCATTCCAGGTTAATGGCCGCGCGGCGGCAAAGCGTTGGCGCCCACACATACGTGGCCTGGCCCGTGCCTCGTTGACCTGCGCCAGCAACGTCTTGCCTGCGGCGCGTGAATCGCCGATACGCCCATCGAGCACCGGTTGCGCCAGCACCACCCGCCATTCGCTGCGGGCGCGAGTAATGCCGATGTCGGCGTATTGGGTATCGAGCAGCGCCCCACAGTAGTCGCTCTGAAGCATGTCAAACGCCTCATCGGCATCTTGCGCGCCGACCAGGCGGATGGTCCGCACCGTCACGGCCTGATAGCCGTTAGCCTTCAAACCATCCCGCAAACCACCGCCATAGCTGATCGGCAAGGACAAGTCCGATTTCAGCGACAACGGCCGCAACGGCTTGACCGTCCGCCCCGCGCAGCGGTCGGGATCGGCGCGGTAATCGTTGATGTCTTCCACCAGTTGCCGTTCCCCGCTGGCATGGGCGGGGCTGGCGAACAGCGGAAACAAAGGCATCAGGCACAGCGAAATAAAGCGGCAGCAGCGGACGGTTGGGCGCATGAACGGACAGCTCTGATGAGTTGACGACGATAAGGGTGGGATAAAGATGAGCAATAACCGCACGAGCGCTTCGTTGGGCGAGCTTCTTTTACGGCACGGCTAAGACTGCGGGTCTCAAAACTGGTTCACGAGGGGAACAGACAAATTTGGCGGCGACTTTGTCTGGCATTCCCATGCCGATACCGATGAAGCCTTCATCGTCCTTGAAGGCGAGCTTCGCATCGATCTTCGAGAGGGGGCCGTCGTGGTTGGGCAGGGCGAAATGTACGTCGTCCCCAAGGGCGTCGAACACAAGCCTTACGCTGAACGCGAGGTGAAGCTATTGCTGATCGAGCCGCGAGGTGTGCTGAATACCGGTGATCAAGCCGGGAAAAGAACCGCAATGAATGATGTGTGGATTTAGACGTTTCGGTGGTTTCTGCCGACGTTTTCGTTTGAAACGCTTAAATGGCCTGTGGCGAAATGCCTCTCGTCGGGAGATAAAGCAGCTATTGCGCGCTTTTCAGCTATTCTTGCGGCATCTGGGGGGTGCCATTACGTACTGGCACACGATGCGCAGGGAAAGGAAAAACAAAATGGATGATGTGCATTGCGTGCAAGTTATCGCTGTAACCGGCGGCAAGGGTGGCGTGGGCAAGACCACGGTAGCGGTTAACCTCTCGTTGGCGTTGGCGAAAATGGGGCGGCGCGTCGTATTGCTGGATGCCGATCTTGGCCTGGCGAATATCGATATTCTGCTGGGGCTGACCCCGCGCTACACACTGGCCGATGTTCTCGAAGGGCGTTGCGAGCTGTCCGAAGCACTCATGCCAGGGCCAGGAGGCATTCGTGTCGCCCCGGCCTCTTCTGGTTTGCAGAACATGACTCATCTGGAGCCTGCGCAATACCGTGCGCTGATCCAGGCCTTTAGCGATATCGGCGACAAACTGGATGTGCTCATCATCGATACGGCCGCCGGTATCGGTGGCTCAGTGATCAATTTCATCCGCGCGTCTCAGGAAGTGATGGTGGTGGTGTGCGATGAACCCACCTCGATCAGCGGCGCCTACGGGCTGATCAAATTGCTCAACCTGAACTACGGCTTGCAGCGTTTTCGCGTGCTGGCCAACATGACGGGCAGTCCGGCGGAAGGCCGCAATCTGTTTGCCAAGCTGGAAAAAATTACCGATATGTTCCTGGATGTCTCGCTGCAATACGTCGGCGCGGTGCCGAACGACGACAGTGCGCACAAAGCCGTGCAGAAGGGGCGTGCAGTGTTGGAAGCCTTCCCTCGCTCCAGGTGCGCTCAAGCTTTCCAGGCACTTGCTCACAACGTCGACAGCTGGCCATTGCCGACTCATCCGAGAGGGCACGTGGAGTTCTTCGTTGAGCAACTCGTGCAGAATTCCGGCAGGTGAGGCTGTCGACGGCGGGCAGCCCATCGTTAGCTCAGCAGCGAAACGTGTTTCATAGCTTGTAGCCAATCTGCCGCAACAGATTCTTGCGCCACAGGATGTCTTCGTCGCCTTCAATGCCATTGGCACAGAAGCCATCCACGACACCCAGGATCGCCCGTCCCTGTTCCGTCTCGGCAAGAATTACTTCGGTTGGATTGGCTGTTGCACAAAAAATACGGCACACCTCTGGCACCATTTTGACGGCGTTCAACACGTTTAGAGGATAGAAACCGTCGCCGAGGAAAATGATGAAGCTATGGCCCGCGGCAATGGCTTGCGCGTTTTTCTGCGCAAGCTCGATCATGGCGGCATTGGTGCCAGACCATCGCACCAGGCATTTGCCGGAGGCTTCACAAAAAGCCACGCCAAACTGGATACCTGGCACGGCGTTTATCAACGCTTCGTGGAGGTCTTCAACGGATTTGATGAAGTGCGTCTGACCAAAAATGAAATTCGTCGCTTCCGGTTTGTCGATTTTCAACGTGATGAGTTGCATCTCAAACGCCTCCTGTCACGATGTCGCGGAGCATCGGGCCTCTGTTCAAGCCGGGACGATTTCTTGCTCCTCTGATGGTGTCTCCGGGTGGACGCGAACATCTCCCAGTTTCCTTATCGTTGACTTGGGCAGGGTCGGGGCATCCAGAAGAATCGAATCAATGCGCTTGCGGATGTCCAGAACGATTGGGCCCAGGATAGCCTCGTCCTTGCCGCTGGCGATTTCGTCCTGAATCTCGCGAGACATCGCACCGAGTTTCTCGGAGGTGTCTTTGTGCCCGGCAGCCCGGGTGTCAAAGTTCAGGAAGGTCTGAACCGAACTCAACACCAGGGTCAGCAGCGAAAGGATACCGGCTGCATATTGGAGCCATGGTGGCGATGAGTCACTGATTGAGCCAAAAACGCTGGCGCTGACAATCGCCGACAGCACCACGCAAGGGATGCCCAGTTTCCAGCTGAATTTCTCGAAATCCCGGGCACTGATTTCGTGCTCGATCTGCAACCGCACGATCATGCGATTCCATTTGGTCAGTAACTCGAGCCGGCTCATGTTTGCAGTCCTTTGCAGGGGAATACAGATGAATATTAGCTCTTATTTGACCACCAGCCAGGGCGCCGGGATTCAGTCTGTGGGCTGTCGTCGTGCCTTAAGGCTGATTCATTCGATAGGCCGTCGCGCTCCAGTACCGATTACCATTGCTGGTATGGCGAATCCATCCGGTAGCCTCCAGGTGCCTGGCAATCATTCGATTCATCAGTCCATGACCGAGCAGCAGGACGGGCCCTTCGTCGGCAAGGGATTGAAGCCGTTGAGCTGCCATATTGGCCCGCATTCTGGCCGTACGGGCAGACTCGACCTTCCCCGAGAAACCGCACAACCATAAAACACGAAGAATAAATGCCCACGTAAACGGTGATAGGCGCGGCAGTGTCCATCGTCCATGGGGGAGTTGCGCTTCGCAGAACATATCATCGACAAGGCTGGCTTGAAGGCCTAGCGCTCGAACAGACGTCAGTGCCCGGGGCGCACTGCTCGACACGATCATTCTGGCGGTACGCGCCAGCGCCACACTCGATTGCGGGGCAGGCTGGTCGATGATTTCCGATAGGTCGTATTGCTCGATCCAGCGTTTCATTTCGCGCGCTGAAACTTTGTCTTGCACGGCCAGATCTGGCTGGCCATGACGCATCAAGATGATTTCCTTTTCCACTGTTGTTACGTCCTTGTTTTGCTATTCCGTGAATACAGGATAAACGACCCGTTGTGGGTCAAACAGCAACGCCCTGCGCTGTAGTCCAGTCTGCGATACTCAAGCGGCGGGCGGGCGACATTCATTATGAAGAGGGATAACCACCATGAGCAAGGAGACGGCCGGTTCAAAGGACGCTGAGGGGCAAGGCTCTGCCTCCCAGTTGATAGACGCGAAAATCAAGGCGCTGGATGATTGGCGGGGCGAGACGCTCGCTCGGGTTCGAACGCTCATCAAACAGGCCGACCCCGACGTGGTCGAGGAGTTGAAGTGGCGGGGCGTTCCGGTGTGGTCGCACGCCGGCATCCTCTGCACCGGCGAGACGTACAAGAATGCCGTGAAGATGACGTTCGCCAAGGGTGCCTCGCTGGAAGACCCTTCAGGACTGTTCAACGCCAGCCTCGATGGCAACACCCGGCGTGCCATCGATATTCATGAGGGCGACCGGATTGATGAAACGGCCTTGAAGGCGCTGATTCGCGCTGCCGTAGCGCTCAATCTGTCGTAGCGCTGTTCAGTCGAGCACAGATTCCGGTTCATCCAGGTGATCGATGTGCTTGAAACGCTCGACCAGAAAATCGATCAGGCTGCGCACTCGCGCCGACAGGTGCAACTGTTGCGGGTAGATGGCATAGACATCGGCGCGGGTCGGTGTCTGGTCCTCCAGCACCAGGCGCAAGCGGCCACTGCGCACGTAGCGGGCGATGTCCCATTCGGCCCGCAGCAAAATCCCATGACCTTCCAACGCCCAATTGAGGGCCACTTCACCGTCGTTGCAGCCTAACGCACCACGCACTTTGATGTTTTGCGTGCGCCCACCGTTGGTAAAGCTCCACACGCCATAGGGCGTTTCGTTTTGCCGCAGGAAAATGCAGTTGTGTTGTTGTAAATCCGTCAGGCGTTGCGGCACGCCATGCTTTTCCAGGTACAACGGCGAGGCGCAGAGCAGACGGCGATTGGACGCAATCTTGCGCGCATGAAAGGCCGCATCCGGCAGCGTGCCGAAACGAATGCCCAGGTCAAACCCGTGAGTCGCCAGGTCGAGCGGGTGATCGCTGATTTCCAGCTGTATTTCCACCTCCGGGTATTGCGCGAAGAACGCGCCCAATGCAGGGCCGATGTAGCGACGACCGAAGCCCAAAGACGCGTTGACACGAATCAGGCCTTTCGGGGTTGCCCGGCTGCTGCTGATGAGCTGCTCGACCTCATCGATCTGCGTCAGGATGCGGGCCGCATGGGAAAAATACAGCTCACCTTCCGAAGTGAGGCTCATCGAGCGCGTGGTGCGGTTGACCAGGCGGATGCCCAGCCGTGCCTCCAGCGCGGTCAGGCGTTTGCTCACCGCCGGCGGGGTCACGCCCAGCTCTCGCGCCGTCGCCGCGAGGCTGCCTTTGTTGGCCAGCAGGTAGAAAAACGACAAATCCAGGGTCTGGCTCATTGGTAACTAAAATTCATCTATGTAGTGATTTGGAGTAACTCACGCTCATTTACTCACTACATATACTCCGCTCACACCCTGATTGAACACCCCCGTTCGACAGGCACAACAAGAACGTAACGAGAGTGGAGTTGATGATGAGCGCATACAAAATTGCTGCGGTTCCAGGTGATGGCATCGGCGTGGAAGTGATCGCTGCGGGCGTCGAGGTGCTGCAAGCCTTGTCGAAAAAGTCTGGCTTTGAACTGGCCTTCAAACACTTCGACTGGAATTCGGATAACTACCTGAAAAACGGCTACTACATCCCGGAAGGTGGCCTGGAAGAACTGAAAACCTTCGATGCGATTTTCTTCGGCGCGGTCGGTGCGCTCAACGTGCCGGATCACATTTCCCTGTGGGGCCTGCGCCTGCCGATCTGCCAGGGTTTCGACCAGTACGCCAACGTGCGTCCGGCCCGCGTACTGCCAGGGGTGAAAAGCCCGCTGCACAACGGTGATCAGATCGACTGGGTGGTGGTGCGGGAAAACTCCGAGGGCGAATACTCCGGCAACGGCGGTCGCGTGCACCGGGGGCTGCCGGAAGAAGTCGCCACCGAAGTGTCGGTGTTCACCCGTGCCGGGGTTGAGCGCATTCACCGTTTCGCTTTCGAACTGGCGCGCAGCCGTCCGCGCAAGCACCTGACCATGGTCACCAAATCCAACGCTCAGCGTCACGGCATGGTGTTGTGGGACGAGATCTTCTACGAAGTCGCCAAGGACTTTCCAGATGTGAAAATCGACAAGGAACTGGTCGACGCCGTGACCACGCGCATGGTGCTCAAACCGTCGACGCTGGACGTGATCGTCGCCACCAACCTGCACGCCGACATCCTGTCCGATCTGGCCGCCGCGTTGTCCGGCAGCCTGGGCATTGCGCCGACCGCCAACCTCAACCCGTCACGCAAATTCCCCTCGATGTTCGAACCGATCCACGGCTCGGCTTTCGACATCACCGGCAAAGGCGTGGCCAACCCGATTGCCACATTCTGGACCGCGGCAATGATGCTCGAACACCTGGGCGAAGCGGCTGCGGCGAAACAGCTGATGTCGGCCATCGAAGCCGTCACCGAAAGCGGTCTGCATACCCCGGACCTGGGCGGCACGGCCACCACCCGGCAGATCACCGATGCGGTCATCGCGTTGATCAACCGCTGATATTTTCCCCCGATTCAAAGTAGTACTGCGGCACAACGCCAAGGGGCAGATCGCTGAATCCGACCCCTTGGCATTTCCTGACAACAATAAAAAATCAGGGCCCTGTCATGAAAAGAATATTTGGCAAACTCTACGTACAAGTGCTCATCGCGGTCATCCTCGGCGCCATCGTCGGGGTGTTCATTCCCGAGACCGGAGCCGCGCTCAAACCCTTGGGCGACGCGTTCATCAAACTGATCAAAATGCTCCTGGCCCCGGTGATTTTCCTCACGGTGGTGACGGGCATTGCTCGCATGGAGAACATGAAAGAGTTGGGGCGTGTCGGTTTCCGGGCTCTGCTCTATTTCGAAGTGGTGTCCACACTGGCGCTGGTGGTGGGCCTGGTCGTGGTCGATGTGTTCAAACCCGGCGCGGGCATGAACATTGATGTCGCCTCGCTGGATACGTCCAGCCTGGCGACCTACACCACGGCGGTGAAGCATGCGTCGTTCATGGACTTTGTGATGAACATCATCCCCGACACCATCGTGGATGCATTCGCCAAAGGCAATGTCCTGCAAATCTTGCTGTTCTCCATTCTGCTGGGCGTTGCCCTGGCGCATGTCGGGCCGCGCGCAAAAGTGTTCGTCGACACGCTGGATAGCCTGATGCAAGGGATGTTTCGCATCGTCAACATGGTCATGCGTCTGGCCCCCATCGGTGCCTTCGGGGCGATTGCCTTTACCATCGGCAAGTACGGCTTCGGTTCGCTGTTCTCCCTCGGCAAACTGATGGCATGCGTGTACCTGACCTGCGCGGTGTTCGTGATCTTCGTGCTCGGGCCGATCTGCCGCTACAGCGGTTTCAGCCTGTGGAAATTTCTGAAGTTCATCAAGGAAGAACTGTTCACGGTACTGGGCACCAGCTCTTCGGAATCGGTGCTGCCGCAGATGATTTCCAAGATGGAAAAGGCCGGCGTTTCCAAACCCGTCGCCGGGATGATCATTCCCTCGGGCTTGACCTTCAACCCGGATGGCCAGGCGATCTACTACACCATCGCCGCGATCTTTATCGCCCAGGCGACCAACACGCCGTTGACCCTCACGGACCAGTTGATCGTGCTGGCGGTGCTGATGTTCACCTCCAAAGGCTCGGCGGGGGTGACCGGTTCGGGGTTCATCATTCTGGCGGCGACGTTGTCTTCCCTCGGCACCATTCCGGTGGCGGGCATGGTGCTGTTGCTGGGCGTCGACCGTTTCATGTCGGAAGCACGCGCGATTACCAACACCATTGGCAACGGTGTCGGCACCATGGCCATTGCCAAATGGGTCGGCGCGTTGGACACGGTGAAGATGAACATGGCGCTGAACGGGGAGGGCGTAGAGGAAAAACCCGAGATGGTTCAGGTGGACGTTATTGCTGTTCCTTCATCGATGACAGCAGGGCGGTTGGGCAACTAGCTTCTTCCCCTCGCAGCTGACGGCTCATGTCGTCGCAACTTTGCGACCAGGCCGTCAGCCACGTCGACATCTCGGACGAACATAGTAATTATCGAACTCGCCGCTTTCGACGAATTGGAAGCCATGACGGATGTAAAACCGATTCGAGGCGCTCTCTTTGAGCGCGCCCACCCTGATCGGGAGTGCGGCGGCGTCCGCTTCTTTGAAAATCTGCTTGAGCACAACAGAGCCTACGCCTGAGCCCTGGGCATTCGGCCGCACATACAAGTGCTCAAGCAGCAGTTCTTCCTGATCATGCCTGACCACAATAAAACCGATCCGCTCACCGGCCAGCTCAATGTGACGTGTGTTGCGGCAATCAAAACCGTTGAGAAAACGCTCTCGCGCACGTACCGGATCAAATCGCCCAATCCGTTCAAGACTTTCGCGCATAGCCTCGATTCGAATGGCCACAAGATTGTCCAGGTCGGCGGGTTGAGCCGCGACCAAAATGACTGGAGGACTTTGATCAGGTATGACAGGCATCGTCTGCGCTCTGGTTCTCATAACAGGAAGCCAGTATAGAGCGTGAGCTCAAATCAACTGCGCTCAATAAACTGCACGATGACCTGATTGACGATCTCAGGATGGGTAATCGGCCCCATATGACCGAGCCCCTCAAGCTCTACCACTTCAACGTTCGGCAGTGTGGCGGTCAGTAGCCGCGCCACGGCCCGTGACGAGGCCGGCGAGTCCTTGCCGACCATGAACAGCACCGGCAGGTCGAGTGAGCGGAACGCCTGCAACGGTGTGGGCTCGTTCAACAGCGCGTGAGCCCAACCCCGCACATTGGCCACCGCGGCGGCGATGGACGGCTTGCGTTGTTCCGGGGTTTGCGCCCAGGCCCCGGCGCCCATCCAGTAGTCAATGAAGTGCCGGGCCGCCGCGTCCAGGTTACCCGCCTCAAGCGCTCGCCCGGCGTTTGCGACGACTTCCTGGATGGCGTCCGCTTCGTTGGGTGGAGGCGTTTGGGCGTTGAGCAGGGAAAACAGCGTGGGCTCATACAACACCATGGCGCGCACCCGATCGGGGTTCTGCAATGCCGCGATCAATGCCACCGCCGCGCCATAAGAATGACCGACCAGAATCAGCGGCTCACCCGCACGGGCGAGCACTGGCTCGGCGAAGAGCGCTTCGTCGCTGAGGGTGACGGTTCGATCGGTGGGCCACGCCGGGCTCTTGCCGGCACCAAACGAATCCAGTGCCAGAACCCGAAACTGTGCGGCCAGGAGATCTTGCAGCCCACGCCACTGCACCGAGTGACTGGCATTGGCATGAAAGCAAACAATACTTGGGCCCGCGCCTGCGTCCCGGAAAAAGGGTTCGACGGGTTTCATTCTGGCCCTCCTGCAGCGGCGTTAATGGGACAAAGACAGTTATAGATTAGCTTCAAGGCTTCGGTGCGGACGCCAGTCGTGATGAAATAGCCGCCCGCTTTTGCAGTCAGCAGCACCTGATTTGGAGCCGAACATGAAAAACGCCGCCGTACTCACCTTCGCCTTGATGCTCAATACGGGGTTATTCAGCACGCAAGCAGCAGCGGCCGGCGATGCTGAGGCAGGTGAGAAACTGTTCAAGCGAATCTGCGGTGGCTGCCATCAAGTTGGGAGTTCGGCGCGAGGTTTTTTTGGTCCGCAACTCAATGCGATTTTCGGACGCCCTGCGGGCAGCACGGCGGACTACCAGTACTCAGACGCGATGAAATCATCAGGCGTTGTCTGGACCCGCGAAACACTCACTGCCTACATCGAAGCGCCAAAAGCAGTGGTCCCCGGCACCCGCATGATTTTCTGGGGCCTCAGCGATCCGGAAAAGATCGAAAACCTGTTGGCCTATCTGCAGACGTTTCAGCCTCAATGATCGGTGTCTCATCGATCCGTTTTTTTCATTGTTGAGTGATATCAATGAGCCACTTCATCCGTTAGAGTATGCGCCGCCCGAGAGATGGATCCCGGGCTTTTCTAATGGAGTGACACAGTGAATTACCTCAGCAAAGTGGTTGCCGTAGCCCTGTTTGGCCTGGTTCTGGCGGGTTGCACCGGCACCCCGATGAAGACCCAGCAATACGACAGCAGCCAGTACACCGTTGTCGGCCACAGTGAAGCGACCGCCACTGGCCTGTTGCTGTTCGGCGTCATCCCGATTCAACAGAACAACCGCTTCATCCGCGCTCAGAACGCGGCAATCCAGGCCAAGGGCGGCGACGCCATGATCAACACCCAAGTGCAGGAAAACTGGTTCTGGGCCTGGGTCCTGACCGGTTACACCACCAAAATCTCCGGTGATGTGGTCAAGCTGAAAACCGTTCAGTAAGCGTCAGTGCGCCGCCTTAAGCCATTTCAGCTGCGGCGCATTCCTCGTAGCAGCAGCCTCGCGAGCTCGGCAGCTGCTACAGATCGCATTACGGCTCAGGACATCCCCTGCTCATTGATCGAGCCTCACGCCCACGCTTTTCCGAGTTCCTCCAGACCGGCGTTTTGCAGGTCCTGCGGGTTCATGACCACACGGAATTTGCAGTTGGCCTGGAAGTTGAGGAAGAAGGGTTCCGCATATCCGGGTATTTCGGAGGGATCCACGATATCGATCAAAAAAATCCCATTTCGCATGCCATCCTGCTCAGTGAAATAAGTCGCCTCGGGCTTAATGGTGTCCAGGATACGGTTCATGATTTCGCCGATCTTCCCCGACCGGACAAACGCGTTGAAAGGCTCATGGGGAAACTCGACCATCAGTAGCATTTTCATCATTCGATACTCTGTTAGAAGTGGCGCACTCCTTACCCGGATCCTTACTCCTGATTTTGATGCCGCAAGCCGTGCCTGCGGTGTGTGTGGTTAAGAATAGCGAAGGGTGAGAGGCCGTCGGGGCGGGGTTACGGACGGTCGTTGTTGATGATTCAGCGGCGAGGCGAAAGGGCAGGCAGCGCTTGGCAAAGCTCTGCAGCCGCCGCGCTCGAAAATGCAGAAACCCAATGGGTTGACCTGGCTAAGCTGCTGCCAAAATCATCAGGCAAAAAAAAGCTGCCTGAAGTGGCAGCAAAAAAAACAGCACGTAGTGAATAGCCTGA
Organism: Pseudomonas sp. GM18; assembly: GCF_000282195.1. Classification (GTDB taxonomy): domain Bacteria; phylum Pseudomonadota; class Gammaproteobacteria; order Pseudomonadales; family Pseudomonadaceae; genus Aquipseudomonas. The sequence continues at coordinate 191,433 of NZ_AKJT01000025.1, read as the reverse complement.
ATATTACTGTCGGAAGGTTACAGAACGATGACGGCTTTTTGCGCATCGAAGAAAGCTCCTTAAGACAGCTCGACCACCCGTCTATTCAGAGGGTGTCATCTTCGTGTCATCGACCTGATGGCAAGATCCTCGCAAACCGTCTTGAGCGCTCAGCGGAACTCCTTCTGCGGGCCGATGAATTTGCCAGGAATCCCCCTATGAAAGACGCCTCCCTGTTTGCGGCCATTGACCTGGGGTCCAATGCGTTTCGCATGATGATTGGCCAGTCGGTCAGGCGTAATCAGGGGTTCGTGATCCAGGAAGTGAAAACCCTGCGTGAGCCTGTCCGTTTGGCGGAGGGATTTCAGGGCGGGGCGCTGGACGAGTTGGCGCTGGATCGGGGATGGCAAGCACTCGCGCGGTTTGGCAAAAAACTGCGTGGCTTTGAGGCGGGTCGCGTGCGGGCAGTGGCGACCAGTGCCGTGCGCGAAGCCGACAATGCGCAACTATTTTTGGCCAGCGCGGAGCAGCACCTGGGTTTTCGTATAGATGTCATCTCCGGGCATGAAGAGGCCCGACTGGTGTACGCCGGTGTTGCCCATACGATACCCAATACAGAGAGTATGCGACTGGTCGTGGATATCGGCGGCGGCTCCACTGAATTGATTCTGGGGCAGGGCACGCAGCCCCTGTTGACCGAGAGCATTGCCATTGGCAGCGGCACCCTTGGCACGCGTTATTTTCAGGGGGGCTGTATCACGGCTCAAGCGCTCCTGGAGGCTGAGCGAGTGGCCACGCTACAGTTTGAAAAAGTTACCCGTCGTTATCGTGCAATGGGTTGGCAGCAGACTATCGGCTCTTCAGGCACCGCACGGATGCTGGCCAAAGTGCTCAAGGCCAATGGCTTGAATGACGACGGTCAAAGCGGTATCACCTACGGCGGTCTGTTGCGCTTGTCGTTGCGTCTGCTGGAGGTGGGGCATGTCAAACAACTCAAATTGGCGGGCTTGCCACCCCATCGCCTGAGTATCTTGCCCGGTGGCCTGGTGCTCATGCTGGCGGCATTCAAGGTATTCGGTATCTCGCACATGAGTCCTTCCGAGCCGGGCTTAAGGTTGGGCGTTCTTCATGGCCTGATGTCCAGGCACTGAATGACGCTGCTGCAATAAAAAGCTGTGCTATTCGGATCAAATAGGGTGTGAGGACGTGATGGCTGGGCTAATTCAGTCAGGCAAAAAAACGCATGAAAAAACCCGGCTGATGAGGCCGGGTTCTTTGGTCGAGTATTGCGGTAAAGCCACTCATTCATGCCGCGCGGTTTTCGATCAGACGATCCGAACCACCTTCAGCAACGCGATTCTCGATCAGACGATCCGAACCACCTTCAGCAACGCGGTTTTCGATCAGACGATCCGAACCACCTTCAGCAACGCGGTTTTCGATCAGACGATCCGAACCACCTTCAGCGACGCGATTCTCGATCAGACGATCCGAACCACCTTCAGCAACGCGGTTCTCGATCAGACGATCCGAGCCGCCTTCAGCGACGCGGTTCTCGATCAGACGATCGGAACCGCCTTCAGCCACACGACTTTCAATCAATCGATCCGAGCCGCCTTCAGCGACGACCGGGTGAGCAGGGGAAGCGGCGAAAGCGTTTACTGCAAAAACCGAGAAAGCGATGCTGAGAAGGGTTTGGCGTTTCATGATGGTGTGCTCCGGGGTGTTATTGGTTGGGTATGGAGCGGATGTTACGCCGAGGATTTTTTATGAGAACTTCATTGACGTGATGGTGACTATCGACGTCAACAATGGTTGAAACGTGGTGGGCAAATGCCGCGTCCACGCGTTATGAGCCCACACCTATCGAACATTGGATGCGGGCTGTTTTCCTCAGGTTTACACGAACAGGTCATAAGACAGTTTGCCGATCAGGATCAGCAGCAACACCAGGAACAGAGCCCGGACAAAGGGCACGCCTTTATGAACCGCCAGCCAAGTGCCGGTCAGCGCGCCCAGGATGTTGAATGCCGCCATGGGGATGGCGATCAGGTAGAGCACGTTACCCGTCGGAATGAAGAACATCAGCGCCGCTACGTTGGTCGCGATGTTCACCAGCTTGGCCGACGCCGAGGCGTGAAGGAAGTCGAAGGCGAAGCAGCGGATAAACAGGACGATCAGGAAACTGCCAGTGCCGGGCCCGAACAGTCCGTCGTAGAAGCCGATGGCACCGCCGATGATGATCGCCAGCAGTTTTTCCTTGGTCCCGATGTGCATGGGCTTGTGCAGGGCGCCGAAGTCCTTTTTCCAGAAGGTGTAGATCGCCATCAGCACGATCAACACCAGCACCGCCGGCCGGATCACCGACTGGGGAACGAACGACACCGTGGCCGCACCGAAGAAGGACATGACAAACGCCGAACTGGCGGCGGGGATCACCAGACTCCAGTTGATCACCACCTTACGCACGAAGGACCGGGCCGCGAATGCGGTGCCGCAGGCTGCAGCAACTTTGTTGGTCCCCAGCAGCGCCGCCGGTTGTGCCGTGGGCAGCACGTTGAACAGCGCGGGAATCTGGATCAGTCCGCCGCCACCCACCGCCGCATCGATCAGGCCGGCGGAGAAGGCGAACACGCAAAGGATAATAATATCGACCATGAAATCAGGCTCTGACGTTGAAGGGTGGGTGAGCGTCCGGCGGCTTCTACGTGTTTCATCGCATCGGCTTGCCTGCGTCCTTGAGCAGGAAGGTTAACGGAAGGGCTTTTAATGTGTTGCAATACCACGTTGTGAAAAGTGCAACGAGGTGGCGTATGGCATTGGATATGTTGGGGGAACTTGAAGCCTTCGCGACGGTGGCTCGCAAGCGCAGTTTCGTCGCCGCGGCACGAACACTGGGGCGCTCCCCCAGCGCGCTGACCCGCGCCGTTCAAGCCTTGGAGGAAAGTGTCGGGGTCAAGTTGTTCAATCGCTCCTCCAATGCCGTGAGCTTGACCGAGGCGGGTGAGCGCTTGTTGCCCCACGCCTACAAAATGCTGGATCTGCAACGTGAGGCGGATGAAGACCTGGCCGGAATCAGCGGCCAGGCCTACGGCTGGGTCCGCTTTTCAGCCCCCGAGTTTCTCGGCCACGGGGTATTGCCCCGGCTGATCGCGCAGTACGCCGAGCGTTATCCAGACGTGAACGTCGATGGGATTTTCACCGATGAAACCATCGACCCGGCCAAGAGCAAACTGGACTTCTCGATTCGTGGCGGGTATCCGCAATCCAGTGACCTGATCGGCTTTCCACTTTGGAGTTATTCACGTTACCTGTACGCCAGCCCCGGGTACCTGGAGCGGCGCGGAGTGCCCGACTCCATCGAGGCGCTGGAGGCGCACTCGCTGATCCTGCACACGGCGCCGCGGATTCTCAAGGAATGGAATTTTCGCAGTGAGACGCAGGCCATCAGCTTTCGGGCTGATCCCAAGTTTCGCTTCAACTCCGGTTCGGCGGCTTTCCAGGCGGCCCTGGCGGGCCTCGGCATCGCCCGCCTGGCGGACTGGCTGGCGGAGCCCGAAGTGGAAGCGGGGCGCCTGCTGCGGGTTTGTCCCGAGTACAGGCTTACCTCCAGCAGCGGTGAGAGCCCGCAGATGCACGCGGTGTACCCGGCCGGGAATCTGCCGCTGCGGGTGAAGTCGTTGCTGGAGATGATCCGTGGCTTTGGTGAAAACCTTGATCGAAAGCATGCAGTAACGCTCCAGGGTGGCTGATGCATCACGAATCGCGGGCACAAAAAACGGGCGCCCCTCAGGCGCCCGTTTTCATTCGTTCCATCGCTTGCGCGCGCAAGCGCTAAACGACCGGTTCTAACGCTTGATCAGGGAAATCTTGGTTCCTTCGATGCTGACCCCAGCCATTAACCCTTGCTGATCGAAAATGAACGCGTAGGCATCGCCCTTCAGCGTCGTACTGGACAGATTTTTTGCCACCCCCGCATCAACCAATACAACAGTAGGGCCTACGCCGATTTCCCAACCCTTGGTTTTACGTACATAGTCCACGGCTTTGTCGGTCATCAGGAAAACCGCATAGGCATACGACTGTGCGCCTGCCTGTAGCCCCCAGGACCCGGTTACGGTGTTGTAGTAATTCTCTACTTTCTTGTTCTTCAACAATTCGCCTTCGCCGTAGCTGCCGCCGAATACAAGGCCCGCCTTGACGATATTCGGGAAGACAAGAATCGCTTTGGCATTGTGCGAAATGGATTCGGCCAATGGTGTGGACTTGTAAAGAGTTTGCAACGCTTGTTGAGAGTCGACATTCAGATCCTCAGCGGTTGCCGCACCTGCGGTGTTCAGGAAACTTGCCGATACAAGCGAGGCTGTCGCAAGGACGATCGATAGGAAGAACCGCATTGACTGAGTCATGTCAGGTACTCCAATACGGGAGCATTGGATGTCAGCAGCCAGCACTTGCCCCGGCGAAATCCGGGCCTGCTGAAATTATCCGGCGCACCCTACAGTGGTGTGAACTACTGGCTTCGCCCTTGAATGAAGCAGGCCAGAGGCCCGCGATAATTGGCGATGCCATCACTTTTTTCGACCTCTGCGTGTTGGCCGGGTTCGAAAAAACAAAACGGGCGCCTGACGAGACGCCCGTTTTCATTTACTCCGCGGCCTGCGCCCGCAAGCGTCTACCGATCACATCCATCAAGTCACAGCCATCGCGCAGGGGAATGGCCAGCAGTTTGGCAAAATCCGACAGCACCACCGTGTCGCAACCGATCTCGGCGCGGAAGGCGATGTTTTCCAGCACCTGCGTGACCGTGCGGATGCGGTAGTCGGCCATGGCTTGCAGGACGTCGAGTGGGGCTTGGGTGTCGATGAGCAGGGAGGCCGGGATCAGGTCGATTCCGGTGAGGGGCATGTATCTATCCATGGGTGAAACTCCGAATCAGATTTAAAAGGACTGATCCGATCTGCAGGTCGCCAAACCTGGTCGCGCTAAGGCGACATAAGAGGACTATAGCTTTGCAGTGACAGGCGCAGAAGACGGGATGTTCTGAGTTTTTTGTAGGAGTTAGAGAAAAGCTCGGAAAAAGAAAAAAACTATGTCCTGATGTTCTTGCATTAAGCTCGGAATGCACTAACGTTTGGATATTCGGTTAATGAATTTGGTTGTGTCCAGCTTTGGATGTATGAGGGAACTACAGCGCGGATGATAAAACTAGACTGTCATGCAGTCTGATCAGTTCGCTAATAATAAATATAAGGACGAAGTAGTATGCCAAGAAAAGCAATTATTTTTGGAAATGGCCTTGGAATGGCTCTTAATGCACATCATTTTTCATTAGCTACGGCTATGCATGATGTGTGGCATTTGAATCATTTTTTAACTGCGGAAGATAGAGGGCTGATTAGTCAGACGCTCGGTGATGTAAATGCGATTCCTCAAACTGAGGATCAATTAGATACGCTACATCAGGTAGTGACGGCCTGTAAAACACTAAATCGTGTGTTGATGAATCAATTGCATTGGCTGACTCCTCATGGGCAGCGATTTCCATCGGCTGTAGCAAGGTATATTCAAAAAGTTGCTACCCGGCTACATCTTACGGATGCGGAGTTGCCGCCTGCATTTATTGATCCGCTAGTGCAGTTTGTTCGGCAAACTAACTCTCACATTGCTACACTGAATTATGACAGGCTTCTATATGGTGCTTTTGTAGACCAAGGTTTGTTGGCTGGGTATGATGGGAATCTTGTAGATGGGATTTATACTGCAGGGTTCGCAGCGCGGAATTTAGAAAGGAGAGCAGGTCGTAATTTTGGATACTACTTGCATCTGCACGGATCACCGCTTTTCTATGACGATGATGGGGCGATAAAGAAACTGCAGAGAAATGAACTTAGTATGTTTACAAATAACGACTCGGAGCACGTTGTGTTGACGCATGTTCAGCATAAGCGTTCAGTAATCATCGCTTCTCCAATTTTGTCGGTGTATTGGAATTATCTCCATCGTTGCTTGCAGGAAGCAAGTGAGATAATGGTTGTAGGTTACTCCGGATGTGATGTGCATTTGAACGAGATTATTTCTATTTATGGGCAGCATAAACATATAAAAGTCATTGAGTGGCAGGCGCAGTACGATCATGCAATTCGTAGGGGTCAGTGGGTGGAGGTGTTTCGGAGTCAAAATATTAGTTTGTTGTTGGTGGCAAGTGTGTTGGGGTTTAATGATTGGGCTTAAGTTTGATAGTGCTATGGAGGTGCGTTTTTTTGTCCCCTTTGTGTGCTGATAAGATTAACAGAACGCAAAACCTGCTCGTGGATGGGTGACGTGTTGACCATAGGCTTGAGATAGAGGGTAATTTCTGATTTTGACGAAAACTTGTACTGAAAGCAGACTTGCTTTCTCTAAATACAACGAAGAAAGGGGGCTGTAAGATGTCGCTAGCTGTGCAGGGAACGATGAGATATGAGAGTTTAAATAATGGTTATGCTTCGTGGAAAAATAGTTAATGAGCTTGGTCCGAGCAAGGCAAGGTCGTTTTCGCTTCGGTTTAATTTTTTATGTTTGAACTGGGCTTGGGTTGGTTGAGTGGTTTTAGTGTAAAAAAGGCAGTTGATTTTGTAAGTTATCGTCTGCCTTGTAGTCTGTGTGGTTACGATATAGTTGTAGAATTAAATTTCAGTAGTGTCATTTCCGAGTGTTCGATGCATCCTTTTTCTGATGAGTAGTAAGCTTGGTAGAACTTAAAGTCTTTTCTTTGTTCTTTTTCGCACTTTTCTTTTATTATTTTTATGATTTTAAGTTTGTCGTTCTTGCTTGTCTTTATTCCGAAGATGATTCCGGATAAAGTGTTGAATTTGTATGTTAGAAGCCTAAGTGCGGGGTCAGAGTAGCTGTCTAGTGAACTGCTGAGGATTAGTCGATACTCTTTTTCATAATTCCAGTCGTCTGACTTAATGGTAATGTCTCTGTAAAAGTTGTTCCAGTAATTTTTTCGCCATTCTTCTTCAGATTTGGCTATTTGGTCTGCACATTTGCTTCGTTTACCATCAAGTCCATACCACATGGAGTTTAGAGTAGAGGCTGTAAGGCGACCTAATGATCGAAAGAAGTCAATTTTTCCAAAGCCTTGAGTGTAATTTATGGGGTGGAGTTTTAAACTTATATCTCCATGCGAAGGACCTGATGAAGTCCATCCGTTTACACCTCTGAAGCTCAAGTAATGATCTTCATCTTTTTGATCTGCTTCAAATATTAAGCATGCGCCCGTATGGTTATTTCCATAATGCCCCCAGACAGATGAATTTTTGCATTCCGACATAAAGCAGGCAGTGTACCATTCTGGGTATACTATCTTCTCAAGTTGAGATATGTATTCTTCTGGGAATTCAACTACAATAAGGTTTTTATTGGATTGGTTGGTGTCGATGATTCCGTTGTGACGTTGTATTATGTCGATTTGAGTTTGGGAGTGCCTTTGGGCTGCAAATAAAGCATCAATTATTTTTTCTTCTCGGCTATTTTCATTTAATGCTTTTTCTATGTTGTCGATAAAGTCTTCTTTTAGGAATATGCTGACTTTCTTGTTGAGGCTGTTGTTTTGATTTCGTGTTGGCACTAATTTTGAGTTTTCATACTCGCTGTAAATTGTTTCTAGTGCGAGAGGGTGGACGGCGGTTAGATAGAAAGATAATTCATCTCTTCTGACTGAGGTCGTACGTTCTGATATTTTTTCTATTAATGTTAGAAGGTCTTGGTTTTCAAAGAAACTATTGCTTATGCGTGTGAATAACTCTTTATATATGGGCGATGGGAAATCATTCTCTCCAGAAAAAATGGGCATATCTTCTTTTGATATAGCATGATCTTCACCACTTAAGATTAGTAATGAGCAGAGCCTTTCAAGGCAAAGCAAATAATGTTTGAATAGGTTCTTCCAGGCAATATGGTCTCCTTCCCAAAAAAAATCTCGATACCCTTCCATGGGGTCGTTTAATTGGCTTGGGTGTGCAAAGTATATGTTCTGATTTTCTAATTCTTTGAAGTCATTGATTAAGCGGTCTATTGATCTAAATCTATAGAATTTCTTGCTCATAAATAATTCCTTTGTCAATAACTTTGAAGATTTTAAGTGTTGTGGTGATTTTCAGGGTGGTGATCTTGGTTAAAATATCTTCCTTGATAATACCTAGCGCCGAGATGCGGTCGTTTCGTATAAGCCTTTAAGTGGCTTTTTAAAGTTACTATTTGGTCCTGTTTCTGTCCAGTAGCTCTTTTTTAGCCAAATCTTAGACTCGATAGTCCGAGTCTGCTTTTGGGAGCACTAGGTTAGAAGTCCGATACTGAAGCTCTGAGGTAATCCTTATCTTTTCCTATTTGTCCTAGCATAGAATCGCTAAAGGCAGTACCCACCATCGAGATGGAATTTTTGCATGCAAACCCCCACCGCCCAACATCCCCTCTGGCAAACCTACCTCCTATTCCTCGCCCCCATGGTCCTCTCCAACTTCCTCCAGTCCATGTCCGGCACCGTCAACAGCATCTACATCGGCCAATTGCTCGGCACCCAGGCGTTGGCGGCGGTATCCGGCATGTTCCCCATGGTGTTCTTCTTCATCGCCCTGGTTATCGGCCTCGGCGCGGGCGCTGGGGTGTTGATCGGCCAGGCCTGGGGCGCCCGTGAGCCGCATCTGGTGAAGACGATCGCCGGTTCGACGTTGCTGTTGGGGGCGATGATCGGGTTGGTGGCGGCGGTGTTGGGCAGTGTGTTTGCCCGGCCGGCGTTGCAGGGGTTGGGCACGCCGGGGGATGTGCTGGACGATGCGGTGGCGTATGCCCATGTGATGATGTGGATTTTGCCGTCGCTGTTGGTGTTTGTGTTGTTCACGCAGTTGCTGCGCGGGGTGAGCGATACGGTGTCGCCGTTGTTGGCGCTGATGGTGTCGACGTGTGTCGGGTTGGCGCTGACGCCGGCGCTGATTCTCGGGTGGTTGGGGTTGCCGCCGATGGGGATTCAGAGTGCGGCGTGGGCGGGGTTGGTGGGTAACATGTCGGCGATGGGGTGGCTGGCGTGGCGGTTGATTCGCAAGGGGCATCCGTTGGCGCCGGATCGGGAGATGTTTGCGGCGATGCGGCTCGACATGGTCATCCTCGGCAAGGTGCTGCGCATCGGGCTGCCGACCGGGTTGCAGATGGTGGTGCTGTCGTTGTCGGAACTGGTGATTCTGGCGCTGGTGAACCAGCACGGTTCCCAGGCGACGGCGGCGTACGGGGCGGTGACGCAGATCGTCAATTACGTGCAGTTCCCGGCGCTGTCGATTGCGATCACGGCGTCGATCCTTGGCGCGCAGGCGATCGGGGCAGGGCGCATCGAGCGCATGGGGGCGATTTTGCGCACCGGGTTGTTGATCAACGTGTGCCTGACCGGTGGCCTGGTGGTGTTGGGTTATCTGCTGTCGCACTGGTTGCTGGGGTTGTTCCTTACGGATGATTCAACGCGGGCAATGGCGGAGCACTTGTTGCACATCATGCTCTGGAGCCTGTTGGTGTTTGGTTTTCAGGCGATTGTCGGCGGCATCATGCGCGCCAGTGGCGCGGTGTTGGTGCCGGTGGTGGTGTCGATCGTTTGCGTGGTCGGGGTGCAGTTGCCGATGGCGTATCTGCTGGATGCGCGCTTTGGGCTGCAAGGGGTATGGATGGCGTTTCCGGTGGCGTATCTGGGCATGCTGATGCTGCAGACGCTGTATTACAAAATGGTCTGGCAGCATCAGAAGATCGAGCGGTTGGTCTAGGGGGCGTTCTCCATTAGTTTCCCCGCCGCGCCGGGTCTGCTGTTGTGCAGGGCAAGGCGCGAGAAGTGTGGTTTGGTCATTCCAAATAAGCTTCGAGCAACGCAGCCCTGCACAACAGCAGGCCCAGCCCTTCGGGTTGTGCTTTAAAGCGGGCCAGGCTGCGTTGTAGGCCTTGGAAAGGGAACAACCATTCCCAGCGGCCTGCGCCTTGCCTGGCCCGCTTTAAGGCGACAACGCGGCGGGGAAACTAATGGAGAACGCCCCCTAGGCCCTCGACGACCTATCAAGTATTGCTCTTGAGCCAGGTTTCGTAGCGTGTCGGCCCGACGATGGGGTGCTCGCCAGGCGTCAGCGAGTGGTCATCGATCGGCGCGCCGAAGTAGGGGACTGTGTCGTCCGGTTGGGCCTGGCGCGGGTCGTTGGTGTGTTGCAAAAACAAGCGCACGAACTCCACCAGCGGCCAGCGCTCGGGCCCGGCCACTTCCAGGGTGTTATTGCTCGGCGCTTGCACCGCGACTTTCGCCAGCGCCGTCGCGACATCGAATGCGGCAATCGGTTGCAGCGCGGCGGAGGTCAAGCGCACTGCGTCGCCATCCTGCACGCCTGAGTACGAAATGGCCCCGATGAACTCGAAGAACTGCGTAGCCCGCAGGATCGTGTAAGGAATGCCTGAGTCCTTGATGAGTGTTTCCTGGGCCATTTTTGCCCGGAAATAGCCGCTGTCGAGCATGCGCTCGGTGCCTACCACCGACAGCGCGACATGGTGTTTGACGCCGGCGGCCTTCTCGGCGGCGAGCAGGTTGCGCCCCGAGGTTTCGAAGAACTCGAGCACGACAGCGTCCTCGAAAGAGGGCGAGTTGGCCACATCGACCACCACATCGGCGCCTTGCAAGGCGCTTTGCAAGCCCTCGCCGGTGAGGGCGTTGACGCCGGTGCTGGGTGATGCGGCCAGGGTTTCATGCCCCAGGTCTTGCAGGTTTTTGCAGAGCTGCCTGCCGATCAGCCCGGTACCGCCAATCACGACGATTTTCATGACGAGTCTCCCGATGCGTGCGCAGTGGGTTGCGGTGTGTCAGCCCCGCTAGAGCGTCGTGTTTTTGGTCGGGTTGAGGGGCTGGCCTGGAATCCTGCAACCATTAAAGACCCGGAATGTCCTCAATGGCAGCGGGGGCGGGAACATCTTCTTGTTGTCCGATAGGTGGTCGGATGCGTCTTTTCAAAACCATGTCAGCACTTTCCACACTCCCAGCACGTACAGCATGAAGGCAATCACGCTGTGCCATTGCCCACGATCCATGGCCAGTAACGGTGTCAGTAAGAAGTATCCTCCCAAGACAACCAGGAACAGCACCAACAGCATGAGTTGAGGTGCATAGTGTCCGAGCCCTACAGTCCACGGGCTTCTTTCATGGGCAAGATCGGGTTCCGCGGGTTTGTTTCCATCGAGAATGAAAGAGGCGATGACGTCCCAGTTTTCCTCTTTCAACGCTGCGCTGTGACCCCCTTTCACATATTCCGATTCGAAGAGTTCTTTGTTTTTCTGCTCGAAACCGTCATGGCCAGCGCTGCCAAGATCTTGCAACCTGAGCATTTGGAAGGTGCGGGGGAATATGGCAACGACCCAGTCGGCGCTGGCAACGAAGTTCACCACACGTTTGACCCGACCCATACCGGTCAAGGTCTTCCAGTCATAATTGACGTTCACCACACTTCCGGCGAAAGCAATGTGTTTGAAGCGCAAACATGAATAAGTATTGAGGGCTTTGGCCAGCATATAGGTGCCGTGGCTGTGCCCAACGTAGGAGAATGAGGCATCAGGGTAGACCGCTTTGTTCTCCGCGTAGCGATCCATCAACCACTCCACTCGTTTTCGCCGAATATTGGGTAGCAGAAAGGGCAGCATGGCGAAGTATCCGTAACTGGACGTCTCGGTCTTGATGATTTGTTTTTGAGGTGTCGGCCCAACAGTATTGGTGTTGATATGACGGTCAATGATCTTGTTCCGTTGGCGAGCCAGGGCAACAATCCGTCGGGCGATTTTCTGCGTCCAGTAGCCTTGGTCACGGATTCCATGAATGACAAACACCACATCGGTGATGGATTTGTCAGGTTTTGGCAGGTTCTGGTCTGTCGGAAGGATAGATAAATCACTGAGTTCCTGCCGGGATGAGTTGATGGCTTTGATGATCACTTGTCGCCGTAGATGACCCGCAGCGGTGTCATCGGCGTCGACCACGTTGACATGGCCTGACTTGGGCACGTCGAGATAATAGAAGTCATCGCCGGCGACAAGGTCGATGTTGTCCTCAGGAGAAACCAGGTCATCGGTAGAACCCAGTAATTGAACGGTGATGGCAGACGTTGATGATTCACTTTTGGCTTGCCTGCGCATCGCCATCCACTGAAGACGCAGCTGTGTCAGAAAGGGCGCGCCGTGATGAGTGGTGAAGGCCAGTGGCGTTAATCGGCCCATGGTGATCGCCATTACCATGTTACCGAGTACAACACCGGCCCCCCACCGTAGAAAATTAATAATGGAAAGGTGAGGGGAGAGACGCCAGCCTCGATTGATCGCTGCAAGCAGGATCACCCGCTTGACGTGCGAAGCCCACGGGCGTTTTACAGAGCCTTTTAGCTGAGGCTCAAAAGGCGCTTCCAGCGTTTCTCCGCAGGCGCATACATAAACCTTGCGTGCCAGCAGAGCGCCCATGCTGTGCCCAATCAGGTAAATACCTGTAAAACCGTGTTTCGAGTTTTGCCAGAATCCATCGATTTGTTCCATTACCGATAGCGTGATGTCGCAAGGATCTACGAAAGACAAGGTTCCAATCAGTAAGTTAGGGATGAAGATAATCGGCGCTGGAGCTTTACGCTGCTCCCAGGCTTGCAGAACCGCAGCCCTAAGATGTTGCAGCTGTTTTTCGGAGCCGCCCATGGCATGAAACAGCACAATCAGATCCTTCTGTTCCTCTGGGCCGGTGATTTGGTCATCGTAGGTAGACTTTTCCATGTCCTCTCCCAAGTTCTGAATGTGCTGAAACGGTGGTTTGTGCCGAACTTGAAATATAGTCAAGAATTTGAAGTGTTTCTGAACGCCCGGATTAGAGAGGGAGACAGCCGTTACAGTCGTGCCGAGTCGATCCCGGTTTTCCGGGTTCGACTCGATCATTTCAGAGCGCAGTGACTCAATAATCCCCCACCCAAATCCCCGGACTGCGCCCCTGCCAAGGCAACGCCTGCTCCAATTGCCCCGCCAACTGCAACAAAACGTCCTCAGCCCCGAATCGCGCCGCAAATTGCAGACCGATGGGCAAACCTTGCCGGGACATGGCCAGCGGCAACGAAATCGCCGGTGTCCCCGCCACATTGAACACCGGCGTGAACGGTGAGTGTTCGAACACCCGCGCGGTCCATTGCAAACCGTTCATGGTTTCAGCGCCACGGCTGTAGGTGTCGAGGGCGTGGGGCAGGCGCGGCAGGGTCGGTGTGAGCAGCACGTCGAAGTCGTCGAACCAGGCGGCCACGCTGCGGGCGATCAGGTTGCGCACTTCCAGCGCCCCGGCGAATTCCACGGCGCGGGCCTGTTGGCCGTAGGCGTAGCAGGCGAGGGTGGCGGGTTCCAGGGTGCTCAGGTCGATGGGCCGTGAAGTGGCAGCGGCGAGCCCGTCGATCCAGCGCACCAGGGTGGCACACCAGATGTGGGCGTTGGCTGCGACGAACGAATCCCACGACGTGCCGAGGGGGGCGTTCACGCGTTCCACATGATGACCGAGTGCTTCCAGTTCGCGGGCCACGGCCACTGTGGCATCGGCGATCTCGGGGTCGAGTGCGGCGCCGTTCCACGGTATGTCGAGCAGGCCGATGCGCAACCGTCCCGGGTCGCGTCCCACCTGGGCCAGAAAACCTTCGGCGGGTGCGGCGGTGTAGTAAGGATCGCCCGGTGCGTAGCCCTGAACGATGTCCATCAATGCGGCACTGTCGCGCACGGTTCTCGACAGACCGAGCTGCACGCCGAAACCGGCAAACACTTCATCGAGCGCCGGGCCGTTCGAGGCTCTGCCGCGAGTCGGTTTCAGTCCCACCAAACCGTTGCAGGCGGCGGGAACGCGGATCGAGCCTGCCGCGTCGGTGGCATGGGCAATCGGCACGATGCCGGCGGCGACCGCGGCACCCGAACCGCCGCTGGAGCCACCGGCCGACAGCCGAGTGTCCCATGGGTTGCGAGTCTGACCCTGAAGCGCGGATTCGGTCTCGGTGCTGAAGGCCATTTCCGGGGTGGTGGTGCGCCCGAGGGTGGCGAGGCCGGCGGCGTTGAAGCGCTGCATCAAATACGAGTCCGACTCGGCCACCAGGCCTTGGGCCAAGCGGCTGCCGAGCTCGACGCGACGGCCGGCCGAGGTAATAGCCAGATCCTTTATGAGGAAGGGCACACCCGCCAGCGGTCCCGTGCCCTCGGTGACTGTGGGCGACCAGTGTTCGATGACCGCATTGATGTGTGGGTTGACCCGTTGCACGGCGGTGATGGCCAGCTCTGCGAGTTCTGCTGAGGTGACTTCGCCAGCCGCCACACATTGCGCCAGGCCGATGCCGTCACAGCTTGCGTATTCATTCAGATTCATTGGGGAATCTCCTGTTGGGAGATCCGATGATAGGTGGCCCCCTCCGCGCTGATTAGCCCATAAAAGCGGTATGAAATGTGCCGTCAGTGGCACAATCCAGGCATCTTGTTTTTACCTCGCAGGTGGCTCGTATGATCCGGGACTTGAATGACACGCTGGTGTTCGTGCGCGTGGTGCGTCTGGGAAGTTTCACCGCCGCGGCCCATGCCTTGCAGATTCCCAAGACTACCGTCAGCCGCCGCGTGCGCGAATTGGAGCAGGCCATCGGTGTGCAGTTGCTGCGCCGCACCACGCGTCAGTTGAGTTTGACCGAAGCGGGGGCGGTTTACTTTGATCAGTGCAAGGACATCGCCACCACCCTGGAACACGCCGAACGAGCGGTGCATCAACTGCGTGATGACCCGCGCGGCTGGTTGCGGGTGACGGTGCCGTATTCATTCGGGGTCAGTTGGTTTTCACCGTTGGTGGCCGGTTTTCGTCAGGCGTATCCGCAAATCAGGCTGGAGATTCTGGCGTCCCACGTGCCGCTGGATCTGGTGGGCGAGGAGATTGATGTGGCGCTGCGCCTCGGCGCCTTGCCGGACTCCAGCCTGGTGGCCCGCCGCTTGGCGAGTTACTCCACGGGCATCTTCGCCGCGCCCGAATACATCGAGCGTCACGGCCAGCCGGCCACGCCGGACGAACTGATTGAGCACCGTACGTTGGTGCTGCATCAGGCCCATCGCGATGTGGGTTACGTCTGGCCGTTGCGCAAGGCTGGCGCGAAGCTGCGCAGTTATCGAGTCGAGCCGACTCTCATCGCCAACGATCCCGCCCTCTTGAAAGATGCATTGTGTGCAGGGGAAGGGTTGAGCCTGGGCATGGATCAAAGCATGCAGGCCGAGGTGGACGCGGGGAGGCTGTGCCGGGTACTGCCGGAATGGATCGGGCCGCCACAGGATCTGAATGCGGTGACAGCCCGGGAGCATTTGCCGTCGCCCAAGGTGACGGCGTTTATCGGGTTTCTGAAGGCGCAGATGCCAGCGGCTGAAGCTCGACGTGATTAGCGTGGGCCTCATCGCGAGCCGGCCCATCCAGCACAAAACCCATTAAGGCTTCTGCTGATTCTCCGCCACAACAGCCTTCGATTTGCTGAACCGATAGAACAGGTTGGGCTCGCTCACAATGTAGAGCTCGCCGGAAGTGTCCATGGTCATGCCTTCGGCTTGCGGTATGGTTTTTTTCAGGTCATTCAGGCCGAGCAGGGAGCGGAAGCTGACGAAGTTGCCGTCCTGGTCCAGTTCGGTCAGGTTGCTGGACTGCTCGCTCAATAACAGCAAGTGACCGGTCCGCGGTTCGTAGTAACCCTCGGAAAGATCCAGGCCGAAGACGCTACGGTCGATCCAGTGGGTCAAGTCCTTGATGCGGACCTGCAACGGACCGCCGATGGACGCCAGCATGCCCGTGACCGTAAACAGCTGCCGCGGATCGCGTTCCTTGATCGCGAAAATACGATCATTGGCGGCATCATAGGTCACGCCTTCAAATCCCTTGTTGTGTTTGCTCAGGTTGATCTCGATGGCAACGAACGGGGCGTTCTCGACATGGATCGGGCCAGGGCTGTCCGGCAAGGTGACGACGTACAGTCGCTGCAACTGTTCATCGGCGATCACTACGCGTCCGCTGCCTATATAAGCAATGCCTTCGGTGTCCTGGAAGCCGATCAACGGGTAACGTTCAAGCAGATCGCCGTTGCGGCTCATGGCCACAATCTGCATGGGCCCACCATTGGTGATGCCCAGCAGCCGATCGTGGTCCGGGTCATAAGCGATGCCGGACAAGTTGGTGATGTCCGCGACGGGCTTGGCCTGGATCACGGCTTTATAGTCTGGCAGCCAGATATTTTTATCGGGCGCCTGATTGCCATGCCAGAGATTTTGCCAGTATGCATACAGCTGCTGGTGGACCATGAAATGTGCGGAAACCGTGTAGGCGCCAAGCAGTACAACAATGAAAAATATCCCCAGCGTCCATCTCTTGCTCATGACTTGTCCTTGTCCCAGCTGAAGCGATAGACCTTTGCGGGTTGTCCGGGCTGGCATTTGCCGTTATCGGCATCGGCGCCGACGATCGACCACTGCGCGCGAGACGTTTCGCCGAGCTCATGAGCGGCCTCGGGATTGAAACACTGGCTCAGCACTTCGTCCGGGACCAGGGCGTAGGCATCACGGTGCTCGCGCAGCCACTGCGCCGCTAGTTCGACCGTGGATTTGGTCATCCCGAAATGTACGATCGGCTGCCGGGCGAATAACCAGTGGCCCTCGCGCCAGTCGACCAACACCAACTCGGCGCCGTGGGTCATGGTCGCTGCCTGCGCCATGATCGCTTCATGGGGGTTCGGACCTTCCTTGATCGGCTCGATGAAGCCGCGGGCGAACCACAGCACAAACCAGCTCACCACCAGCGCCTGGAATACCCGCATACCGCGTGGACGCTTGCCGAACCAGCGCTTGAGCAGCCAGGGAATCAGCGGCGCCGCCACCAGTACCAGCCCGGGCAACGCCGGATAGATGTACAACTTGCGTTTACCGGTGCTCAGGCAGAAAAACAGCACCACCAGCACGACCCAGCTCAACAACACCAGCACTCGACCGTCGTGCTTGCGCAGTTGCTTGCGCCAGGCCGGCACCAGCCACGGCAGGGCCAGCACCAGCGGCAGCCAGTATTGCGGGATCACGTTGACGAAGAAGTACCAGAACGGTTCGCGATGGTCCCACGCGGCGGCATAGCGTGCCGCTGTCTGGCGCAACAGGATTTCTCGCGCATAGGCGATTTCATCCGCGGTGCCATTGAGCACGATGGACAGTGCCAAGGGCAGCAGCCAGATGGCGATGGCGCCGAGCGCCACCAAAAAGCCCAGGAACCATTTGCGCTTCTGGCCTGGCATGGCCACCACACCGGACCAGTTTTTGCGCACCGCGTAGGCATACGGAATCAGCATCAAGGCCGGGACGAAGCCGACCCCTTTGGTGATTATGCCAATGCCCATGGCGGCGCAGCCCACGTAAAACCAGCGCCAGGCTGGCCCGAGCAGCAGGTGCCGCGCCAGTCCGTACAGGCCCAGGGAGGTGAACAGAATCAACAGGCTGTCAATCTGGCCGGTACGCAGGATGCTGTAAGTCTGGTACGTGGCCAGGTACAACAGCGCCGCTATTCGACCAATGCGCTGATTCCACAGCCGGCGGCCCAGGTCGTAGACCACGGCCGTGACCGTCGCCGCCGACAACATCCCCGGAATATACAGGGCGAGGGCGGGCAGGCCGGTGAGCCACGCGAAGAACGCTACCATCCACATGAAGATCGGCGGTTTATCGCCGTAGATCTCCGCAGCGCGGTGTGGGATGAACCACGAGCCGTTGTGCAGCATTTCCAGCGCTACGCCGAGGAAACGTTCCTCGTCGACGTTTTGCGGTTGACGCAGCCCAAGGCCAGCGCCGATCAACAGCAAGGCAAGCAGCACCAGGCCCAGGCATTCAATGCCAGGCGACAGGGTTTTACGCATGGCTCAGTCCTTCAGGTGTTTGGTGCGGGCAATCAATTGCAAATTGCGCAGATAGACGATGGAACCAAAGGCCTGGCCAGCGATGAACACCGGGTCTGCCCGGTAAATGGCATAAGCGAGCAGCAGGGCGCTGCCGACAATGCTCAGGTACCAGAAGCTCACCGGGATCACGCTGCGTTTTTTGTATTCGCTGTACAGCCACTGCAAGATGAAGCGACCGGTAAAGGCGATCTGGCCAGCGAAGCCGACCACCAGCCACAGTGTTTCGCGGGAGACGTTCATCCTTCGATCTCCTGTGCGTTGGTGTTCAACCGCGTGCGTTTGATCAGCCACCACACGCCGAACAGGTCGAGAATGCCTACCAGGGCGCGGTCAATGTTGCCGTATTTGGACACCCCGGCGGTGCGAGGCCGGTGGTTGACCGGGTGGACGATCATTCGGCCGTTGTGACGCTGGATCAGCGCGGGAATGTACCGATGCATGTGGTCAAAGTACGGCAGGCGCAGGAACGCCGCGCGCTCGATCAGCTTCAGCCCGCAGCCGGTGTCCGGGGTCGAGTCATTGAGCAGGCGGCTGCGCAGCCCGTTGGCGAAGCGCGAAGCCCAGCGTTTGCTCGCGGTATCGCGGCGGTTGACCCGGTGCCCGGCCACTAGCTGAACGTCGACCAGCCCCTTTTCACCGCGCACCAGCGCCAACATCCCGGGGATGTCCGCAGGGTCGTTTTGACCGTCGCCATCAAGCGTGGCCAGCCATTGCCCACGGGCGGCGATTGCCGCGTGGTAGAGCGAGGTGCTTTGCCCCAGCGAGCGCTCATGGCGCAGGATACGCAACGCGTCCAGGCCGTTGTTTTTCAACTGCCGCAGTTCATGCAAGGTGGAGTCGGTGCTGCCATCGTCCACCACGATGATTTCGTAGGCCTCATCGGCCAATGCGACGCGGATTTCCTCAAGTAACGGTTTGAGGTTGTTCGCTTCGTTCTTTGCTGGAATCAGTACAGATACAAAAATGTCTTGGCTCATAGAGTCCCCCCCTTGCTCCTTGGTCTTTTATTTATCAAGGGCTCGATTCATATCTGATAGAAGTGGCGATACCACTTCACAAATTCTGCCACACCGGTCTCAACCGTCACTTGAGGACGGAAGTCGACCCACTCGGCCAGTGCCGAAATATCGGCCCAGGTCTTGATCACATCGCCTGCCTGTAGTGGCATGAAGTTGCGTTGGGCCTTGATGCCCAGCGCCGATTCCAGGCAGTCGACGAACTCCAGCAGCGGCACTGGCTGGCCGCGGCCTATGTTGAAGATTCGGTTTACGCCATCGCCAGGCTCGTTCGGCACCGGTGGCTTGGAGCGCAGGCGGGCGATGCTTTCGACGATGTCGTCGACGTAGGTGAAGTCGCGCGACATCTGGCCATGGTTATAGATGTCGATCGGCAAGCCTTTGATGATCGCCTCGGTAAACTTGAACAGCGCCATGTCGGGGCGCCCCCAGGGCCCGTAAACGGTAAAAAAGCGCAGGCCGCTGGCTTTCAGGCCATAGAGATGGCAATAGCTATGCGCCAGCAGTTCATTGGCGCGTTTGCTGGCGGCGTACAGCGAAATAGGATGATCGACGGCGTCTTCGACACTGAACGGCATTTTGCTGTTGGTGCCGTACACCGAGCTGCTCGAGGCATAGATCAGATGCGCGGGGCGATGGTGCCGGCAAGCTTCCAGCACATTCAGAAAACCCACCAGATTGGACTGCGCGTAGACGTCCGGGTTGTCCAGTGAATAGCGAACACCCGCCTGGGCGGCCAGGTGCACAACCTCGGTGAAAGCATGAGCCTGGAACAACGCCATCAAGGCCGGTTTGTCGACGATGTCCAGGGCCTGGAAACGAAAGCCCGGCAAGGATTCCAGCTCTTTGAGCCGCGCGTGTTTGAGTTCTACGCTGTAGTAGTCGTTGAGATTGTCGATACCGACCACTTCAAGGCCTTCGCGACACAAACGCTTGACGGTGTGATACCCGATGAAACCGGCGGCGCCAGTGACCAGAACCGTCATGAGGCCTGCGCCTGTGTGCGACTGATTCCCATCCTGCGCAAAGGACGCCTTTGCATGACAACCCCCTGTAAGTGTTTGCTGATCAACGTATTTTTTTGAATCGATACCACCGATGGCTCCATGCCACGCTCCGTTGTTCTGTTGAAGGTCTGCGCAACGCCCATCATGAGCCGCAGAACTCGCAGCCGTATACCATGCCAGTTGAATTGTAAAAAAAATGTTAAGTGTTCATTTCGATCTGATGCCCGCCTCCTTATAGGCCTGCGGTTGTGATGGCCCTCACAACGCGGCACCCAGCATCTTAAGGTATTTGGGGCTCTCGGAGATCGTATTGTGGCCGGTTTCCGGTATGACCTGCAGCGAGGCCACACCCTTGGCGAAATGGGTGTAGAGCTGGTCTGTGCTTGCGCGCGGTATGACTTCGTCATGCTCGGCCGCAACCAACAGCGTCGGGACGGTGATGTGAGCGGCGTATTTCCAGGATTCGAACTTGTCCTGAAGCAGCCATTTCACCGGGAACCAGGGGAACTGGCGGGCGGCGAGATCTTCAAGGCTGTTGTAGGGCGTGATCAGGATCAGTCGCGAGGCCGGGCGTTGGCTGGCCAGACGCACGGCAACGCCCGAACCCAGGCTGCGCCCGATCACGGCGATATCGGGGTGGGTGTTGTAGACAAAGTCGAACAAGGTCATGGCATCACGCTGAATCGCCTCCTCGGAGGGCGAGCCGGTACTGCCACCGTAGCCTCGGTAATGCAGCAAGTAGATCGCATGATCCGCAAACGCCTGCGAAAACTCGGGTAGGCTGCGGGAAACGTCCTCGGCATTGCCACCAAAATAGATCAACGCCTTCGGCCCGTCATGCGGCCTGACGGTCACCAGCACCTGCGCGTCGGCAACTGACAAGGTAAGAAGCGATTCGGGTGTGACGATGGCGCGAGGTTGCGGGTAGTAGATGAGGGCCCGTTGAAACACGAACAGCGCGGCGCAGAGCAGCAGGTATGCAACGGCAATGAAAGCGAAGAGAGACACCAGGGTTCGCGACATTCGGCTAAGTTTAGTGGACGACATGGACTGCTTCGGGCCTGGAGACAGCTATTGCTAGAGCGTCGCCAGAGTGTAGTCCAGCAATTTCAGCTGTGCAGGAGAGCCGCCCAAACCCCCTCGCCACACCAGGAGGCAAGAACATGCTGACCCGAGCCATTCCTTCCAGCAACGAGCCGTTGCCCATCGTCGGCTTGGGCACTTATCGCGGTTTTGATGTCGCGCCTTGCGATGCCGCTTACAAACAACTGCACGCGGTGCTCAGCGCGTTGTTCGAGAAGGGTGGAAAGGTGATCGACAGTTCGCCCATGTACGGTCGTGCCGAGCAGACGACCGGTGAGTTGCTGTCGATCCATCGGCCGCGCTCGCCGGCCTTCCTGGCCACCAAGGTCTGGACCCGTGGCCGCGAAGAAGGCATCGCGCAGATGGAGCAGTCGTTCAAACTGTTGCAAACCGACCGGATCGACCTGATGCAGATTCACAACCTGCTGGACTGGAAAATCCATCTGCCGACCCTGCGTCAATGGAAGGTAGAAGGGCGCATCCGCTACATCGGCATCAGCCATTACACGGCGTCGGCCTACGACGAAGTGGAGGCGGTGTTGAAAGCCGAACCGATGGATTTTTTGCAGATCAACTATGCCCTGGACGACCGCGCTGTCGAGAAGCGAATCCTGCCGCTGTGTCGTGAGCGCGGTGTGGCGGTGATCTGCAATCGGCCCTTCGGCGGCGGTGGCTTGCTCGCTCGATTGAAAGGCAAACCATTACCGGGATGGGCTGCGCAAGTAGGGATCAATAGCTGGGCGCAACTGGCGCTCAAGTTCCTGCTGGCTCATCCGGCGGTGACCTGCGTCATCCCCGGCACCGGCAACCCGCGTTATATGGCGGAAAACGCCGGTGCAGGTGGAGGCCCGATGCTCACGGATGCGCAACGCCAGCAATTGATTGCGCTGGTGGGTTGACGGCTACCTTGTAGCAGCTGCCGAGCAGCGCGAGGCTGCGTTCGCTTGTAGCAGCTGTCGAGCAGCGCGAGGCTGCGTTCGGCTGCGCAGCAGTCGTAAAATCAGAGCTCGCGGTGTATCAGACGAACCGTGTCAGCCGGACTCACGACGGCTTCGCCGCCGAACGCAGCCTCGCGCTGCTCGGCAGCTGCTACAGGCTTACGGCGGTAGGCACTGCATGCGCCATCTCCAGCGGAATCTCCAGGGTAAAAACCGCTCCCTGGCCGGGTCCATCGCTATGGACGCGAAGGTGCCCGTTCATCTCCACCGCCGCGAGCGCGCAACTGTGCAGGCCAAAACCATGACCTTCCTTGCGCGTGGTAAAGCCGTGATTGAAGATGCGGGCCATGTTCTCGGCGGCGATCCCTTCGCCCTGATCCTCTACGCTGAAGCGCAGCGTTGCGTTATCGATAATCCTGACGCCCAGCGTCATGCGGCGTTCATGATCGCTGACCCTGGACATCGCATATTTGGCATTGCTGATCAGGTTGATCAGGATCAACAGCAGTCGGTGTTTGTCGCCGATGATGGTCGGTGTGGCCTGGTAGTCTTTGATGACTGTGACGTGGTGCCGACTCAAGGCGCCGGAATTCATGCGTAATGCATCTTCGAACAGATCGACGACATTCAACGGTTCGACCAGCCTGGCGGCGCCGGCATAGGCCTGTTGGGTGGCGACGATGTCTTTGATGTGATCGATGCTTTTGGTGAGTTGCGCCAGCTCGTCAACGATGCTCGATTGCTCGGCCGCGATGGAATCGACCAGTTGATTGAAGTAAAGGGGCAGCAGTTTGCCTTTTTCATCGTGCGTCATGAACTGCCCCAGGTCTTCGGCATGTTCATTGATCATTTTTACCGCTTTACCCAGGCCGAGGGTTTTGCTGGTCGACAATTTGCGGGTGATCAATTCCGCGGAGACGTTCACGCTGTTCAGTACATTACCGACATTGTGCAGCACGTTGGTCGCGATCTCTGCCATACCGGCCATCCGCGCGGCGTCGATCAGTTCGCGCTCGGCTTCCAACAGTTCGCGAGTACGTTCCTCGACGCGTTGCTCCAGTCGCTCGTTTGCCGTCTGCAATTGGTTGTTCATCTTGTTGATCAGCGCATAACTGCGAATCAGACGAGCGGCCAGGTACAGCAACAGCAGCGCCATGATGGTGGCGCAGATCCCCAGGTAAAGATGGTATTGGCGATCTGTCGCGGCTGTGCGCCGTTGTGTCTCGTTTAATAACTCGTTGATGCTGTCCAGTTGCTGTGCAACCGGAATGACACTGATGCGATCAACCAGGTCATTGACGATGGGTTGCTCAAGCACAATCGCATTCACTGCATCTACCAAGGCAGTGAAAGGCGGGCGCTGTTCAGGCGGCAGTTGATGGATGTATTCATCCAGATATTTCAGATGTCCGGATATTTCCTCAGCCCTTTCGCTGGCGACATAGAGGGCGTATTCAAGGGTGTCCAAAGTAAGGTCGAACACCACTGAGGCCGCCCGAGCATCCACCGACGAGAGTTTGTCGTTGGAATCTTCCAGCAACACCCGAATGGCATCTTCCAGCGTAGGCAAGGCCTCGAATGCTGTTCTCAAGGCCGTGTTGTGCTGTTTGAATTGCTCAATCAACCGGGTTTTGTTTTCTACCGCATCCAGATAACCCTGGCGTCGAGATTGCCAAAGGGTCGAGAGCGGGCCGACCGCGTTAAGGCTATCGAGCTGTTCCCAGCGTTCTTCCGCTTCAGGCGGCGCCACCAACAGCAGGTTGTTGTTCATGCCGATTTTGGCCCGCAGGACCTTCACGTTCCAGTTGGCATCGTATTGCTTGAGTTGACGCACGAAGTCGCGCGACTCGAAGTAGGTCGATGTGTCGTACGAGTAGGATTTGATCAGCAAAAATATCAGTACGCTGAAGAGGGTCAGAGCAATGGCGGCCAAGGCAGACCATTTGTAATGATTAGAAATCTGCATGGCGGCATTCCTCCTTGATACAGGCTGTCCTGAGAGAGAGAGGCCGCCAACGGTCAATTAATTCCATTTTTTTTTGCGCTCCCTGCAATATGACGAGTGATCGCCACGTCATCCGTAAGCCTAGCGTTGTTGGTGGACGGTGCCGGAAAAACCACCGAACGGCAGGGGCGAGCGTCAGGGAATGAGCACGATCGCCCCTTTGACCTGACCGGCCCTCAGGTGTGCCAGCGCCTGATTGGCATCGTCCAGGGCAAAACAGGTGACGTCGCTGTGCACGGGCGTATGACGCAGCTCTTCAAAAAACGCTGTGCCATCTTCGCGGGTCAGGTTCGCCACCGAGCGGACGCTGCGTTCGCCCCACAGCAGTCGATAGGGGAAACCGGGGATGTCGCTCATGTGGATGCCCGCGCAAACTACACAGCCGCCCTTGACGGTGGCTTCCAGCGCCAGTGGCACCAGTGCACCGACGGGGGCGAAGATCAGGCTGGCGTCGAGCGGGTGTGGCGGTGGCTGATCCGAGGGGCCTGCCCACGCCGCTCCCAGGGTTCGGGCATAGGCCTGGCCCTCGCTGTCGTCCGGTCGAGTGAAGGCGTACACCTGCTGTCCCCGGCCCCGCGCCACCTGAATCGCCAGATGCGCCGCCGCGCCGAAGCCATAGAGGCCCAGGTGGCGTGCGCCTTTGGCCATTTGCAAGGCGCGAAAACCGATCAGCCCGGCACACAGCAGCGGTGCGGCTTCGGTCGCCAGGAGCGCGTCCGGGATGGGGAAACAGAAGCGCGCGTCGGCAACCGTGTAGTCGGCATAACCGCCATCCAGATGACAGCCGGTAAACTGTGCCCGGTCGCAGAGATTCTCCCGGCCCGAGCAGCAGAACGTGCACTCACCGCACGTCCAGCCAAGCCAGGGAACCCCGACGCGCTTGCCGACCCAGTCGGGCGCGACGTCGCCACCCACCGCCGTCACTTCACCGACGATTTCATGGCCCGGCACCCGCGGCAGCACGGCTTGCGGCAATTCACCGTCCAGCAGATGCAGATCGGTGCGGCACACGCCGCAGGCCAACACCTTGATCAACAATTGCTGCGCGCCGGGCTGCGGCACGGGACGTTCTTCGCGTTGCAGCGGCTGGCCGGGGGCCTGCAGAACCATGGCGCGCATAACGATTCTCCAAAACCGATGCACCGCAAGGCGTCAGAGGGGCGTCTCCCGGTGGCAGCCGGCGACCAGTTGCTTGAGCCCGTCCAGATCCAGGACTTTGACATTACGCCCGGAAATCTCGACCAGCTCCAGATCCCGCAGATGAGCGATGCCCCGACAGATGGTTTCCAGGCGCAGGCCCAGATAGGAGCCGATCTCTTCGCGACGCATCTTCAGTACAAAGTCTCGGGACGAGTACCCCCGAATGCGCAGCCGTTGCGACAGGTTCAGCAGGAAGGCGGCCAGGCGTTCATCGGAGTTCATGTTGCCCATCATCATGAGCAGGTTGTGCTCACGCACTATTTCCCGGCTCAAGATCTTGTTCATGTTGTGTTGCAACGAGGGCAGCTCCTGAGCGAGCTTCTCCAGTTGAGCGAAGTTGAAAGGGCAGACTTCACTGTCCTCCAGGGCAAAGGCACTGCAGGTGTGCCGATCGTCGCTGATGGCATCCAGACCGAGCATCTCTCCGGGTATCTGAAAACCGGTGACCTGCTCGCGACCGTCGAACGACAGCATGCTGGTCTTGAATGAACCGATCCGTACCGCGTAGAGCGAGCGCAACGGATCGCCGGCCCGGTACAGGGCCGCACCTTTTTTAATCTTTATACGTTGAATGATCAGGGTATCCAGCCGTTCGACTTCGTGGCTGGTCAGGCCAATCGGCAGACACAACTCCAGAACGCTGCAATTGGAACACGCGGCTTTCAGATAATGACGTTGATACGGCCGGGTTTCAGGCATTGCAAACGTCCCCCTGACAAGAGCTTAAAGCATAGTTCGGATCACCGTTTCAATCGGGCGTTTACAGGCTCAATCGATGAGCGGGAAAAGGCTTGCCCCTGTTGAGCCGGGCGCTATTTGCTCCTCCAGTATTTCTGCATCTCCAGAAACAGAAACGAGGCGGTCCAGGAAATCAGCACCAGCCCCGTCAGTGCCTCCAACCCGGTCAGGTACTTGAGGTTACCCATGGGTGAAATGTCGCCGAAACCGATGGTCGTGAACGTGGTGAAGGAAAAGTACACGCAGTCCAGGTACGAGCCATCGAAATTGCCGCTCAGGCTGCCCCATTCACCGGAGCGGATCAGCAGGTAATAGACCAGTGCGAAACACCAGACTTCTATCGCATGGGCCAGCATCGCGCCGAACACCCCGGCGACGATCCGAAAGCGGCTCCAGAGTTTGAGCCTGGGCAACCAATCGTTCAGGCGCAGCAGGCATTCGTAATGGATCACCACCGTGACGACCACCACCAATGTGTTGATTAGCGTGACTGCGAACATGATGAGCCTTCAGCGATTAGGGCAGGGCGCCGTCTGCGGGCGATTGATCGCAGCGTCACGGTGCTGGTGATGCCGGGGTGGGCTTGAATGGCATCAGCGGTGGAAACTCCTCGGGCGTGAGGGTTTCCTTTTCCAGCAACAGGCGGGCACCTTCGTCCAGGTCGGCCCGACGACTCTGGAGCAGCGCCTTGGCCCGTTGGTAGGCTTCATCGAGCAGGGCACGAATACCCAGGTCGATTTCCCGAGCGGTCTGTTCCGAATAATCCTTTTCGCCCATCGTGGCCATGCGATCTCCCAGGTACGTTGGGGTTTGCTTTTCCAGCACCGACTGGCCGAGCTCGGGGCTCATGCCGAAGCGGGTGATCAGTTGCCGGGCGATATCGGTCGCGCGACCCAGATCGTCGGCGGCCCCGGTGGAGATCTGGCCATAGACAAGGTCCTCGGCGGCGCGCCCGGCCATCAGCACGACAATCCGGTCCTTGAGCGTCTGGCAACTGATCAGGAAATGATCCTCGGTCGGTCGCTGCAAGGTATAGCCCAGCGAGCCGATGGCGCGGGGCACGATCGAGACTTTATGAACCGGGTCCATGGCCGGCAGGCTGCTGGCGGCCAGGGCATGCCCCATCTCGTGATAGGCCACCACCCGGCGCTCGTCGGGGTCGAGCAGGCTGCTTTTGCGTTCAAGCCCCGCGATAAGGCGTTCCACTGCGGCGGTGAAGTCGTTCAGGCTGACCGCCTCGGCGCCGCGACGGGTGGCGACGATGGCCGCTTCGTTCACCAGGTTGGCCAGGTCGGCGCCGGTGAAACCGGTGGTGATTTCGGCGATACGTGCGCTATCGAGGCCTGGTTCCACGGTGATTTTCTTCAGATGAACCTTAAGAATCGACTGCCGCCCTTTGCGATCGGGGCGGTCGATCACAATCTGCCGGTCGAAGCGCCCGGCGCGCAACAGCGCCGGGTCGAGAACCTCCGGCCGGTTGGTCGCAGCCAGCAATACCACGCCCTCACGCGGATCGAAGCCGTCCAGTTCGGCCAGTAACTGGTTGAGGGTCTGTTCTTTCTCGTCATTGCCGCCTAACACGCCGACGCCACGCATCTTGCCCAGCGCGTCGAGTTCATCGATGAAGATGATGCAGGGCGCCGCCTGGCGTGCCTGTTCGAACAGGTCGCGGACCCGGGCCGCACCGACCCCGACGAACATTTCGACAAACTCCGACCCCGAAATCGAGAAAAACGGCACACCGGCTTCACCGGCGATGGCTTTGGCCACCAGGGTCTTGCCTGTGCCTGGCGGGCCGACCAGCAAGGTGCCCTTGGGAATGTGCGCGCCCAGGCGTGCGTATCGGGCCTTGTCCCTGAGGAACGAGACGATTTCCACCAGTTCGGCCTTGGCTTCGTCAATGCCCGCGACATCGGCGAAGGTCACCCCGGTGTCGCGTTCGACAAAGATCCTGGCCCGCGACTTGCCGACATTCATCAACCCGCCAAGGCCTTGTTTGTCCGCTATCCCGCGAAACAGGAAATTCCAGAACACCATGATCAGAATGAATGGCAAAAACCAGCCCAACAGGCTGTTTATAAAGGTGTTTTCATTGACCCCGGTAAAACCGACGCCCGATTGGGAGAGTTCGGTCGCCAACGCCGGATCGACCCGCACCGTGGAGAACCGCTCGCGTCCATCGATGGGCTCCACCAATTTGCCGCTGATCCGGTCCTTGTCGATCTGCAAGTCACTGACTTTTTGCTCGTTCAACAGTTGCATGAACTGGCTGTAGGGGAGGGGCTGCACAGCCTGGTGCTCGACAAAGAAAACCTGCATGAGGCCCATGACGATAAAAGCGATCGCCAAGTAGGACAGGTTCCACTGGTCATTCTTTTTCATGGCCTTGGCTCAGAGTGGGAACGCGTATCGGTAAGACAACGGCCAACCCGTTTAATAAAGATAGCCTGCTTCAGCTTCTCCCTCGCACAGGGCGCTACCGGGCAGGTCAATACAGCAAGTTCTCCTGCCGTAGCCGCGCAAAGTGTGCAAGTGGCACCGCGTCGAGCGCCTGCGCCGCGTCAGGTGTCGCGCCGTCGTGAATCGCCTGCCACACGCTTTGCGAACCGATCGAATCACGGGTCGCCGCCAGGTCGAGTACGTGGGGATAAAGCGTGTGCAAGGTGGCGAGCAGGGCCAGCCCCAGGCTGGCTACCGGACGTTGCGCAGGCGTTGAGACGCGGGTGATGCTCACCCCATGACAGAGCCGACCATGCCAGTTTGATTCGGTGGGGACGAAGTCGACCGGCTCGAAATGCGCGCCGACGTCAAACGCGTTCAGCGCGTTTGCGAGCCGGGTCGCGTCGATCCACGGCGCGCCGACCCACTCGAACGGGTGCGGTGTGCCGCGCCCCACACTCAGATTCGCCCCTTCGAGCAAGCCGATATCCGGGTACAGATCCAGCTGGGGTAGCGTGCGCAGGTTCGGCGAGAGTGGCACCCAGCCCAACCCGGTGTCGGCAAAGGTCATCGCGCGCCGGTATCCCTGCATCGGCACAACGCGCAGATCCGCACCAATGTGCTTGTTGCGGTTGAATAGACTCGCCAGCTCGCCGACTGTCATGCCGGGCTGTAGCGGTGCAGGGAAATAGCCCGTAAACGATTCGCGGCGACTGTCCATTACCGGCCCGCCGAAGCGCTGCGCACCGAGCGGGTCGGGCCGGTCCAGTACGAACAGCGCAATGCCTTGCGCCGCTGCGGCTTCGAGTGCGTAGCCGAGTGTCGTCTCATAGGTGAAGAAGCGCACGCCGGCATCCTGAATGTCGAAGATCAGCGCATCCAGCCCTTTGAGCGAACCGGCCGGGAAGCGCTGCGTTGCGCCATAGAGACTGTGCACGGTGAGGCCCGTCGCCGGATCGAGGGTGTCGCCGACCCGTTCGTCCACGTCGATGTTCAGCCCATGCTCCGGTGAGAACAATGCCGCCAGCCTGACACCTGGCGCGTGTGCGAGGACGTCGACTGTGCGTCGGCCTTTGGCGTCGAATCCGCTGCGATTAGTGATCAAGCCCACGCGCATGCCGGCGAGCGGGGCAAATTGCTGTTCCTCAAGCACGTCAATGCCTGTCTGCACCGGGCCCGTCGAGGAGGGCAGGTGATCGGCGGCACGCAGCGCCGGCAACGCCGAGGGCAGCAACCGGCCGATTTGCGCGCCGTTCGCAGGTGCTGCGCGACTTGCCATCAGTGCAAGCAATTGCGCACGAAGCGGGCGAGCGTCACCGCTGTCATCGGGATACACCCGGTTGCTCAGGATGACGATGAATTGGCGTGTCACCAGATCAATCCACAGCCCCGTTCCGGTGTATCCGGTATGGCCGATGACGCCAATCGGCGGCAGACGATCATGGTTCGGCACGAACGGTGCGGCCAGTTCCCAGCCGAGGCCGCGCCACGGTACGGTGTCGAGCGGCGAAGCGGCGCTCGCGAGGGCGGCGATGCTCGCAGGCCGCAGGATCTGTCGAGTGCCGGCGCGCCCCTGGTTCAACACCATCTGTGCGAAACGCGCGAGATCGTCCGCCGTGGAAAACAGCCCGGCGTTGCCGGAGACGCCGTCCATCCATTGGGCCGTCGGATCATGCACGTGCCCCCGCAGCGTGCCAGCCTTGTTGGCGATCGTCGGCGCACTGCGCATTGCTTGCTGGGCATCCGGCAGAAAAAACGTGTCGCGCATACCCAGCGGTCCGAAGATGTGAGCCTGGCAATAGGCGTCGAGCGGGCTGTGGGTGATGCGCTCGACCAGCTCGCCGAGCACCACGAAATTCAGGTCACTGTAAATGACTTGGGCACTCGGTGCGTTGCGCAGCCGCTGCGCCGCGATGGCGCTCAACACACCTTTGCGGCCCGCACGGGCTGGCCGCAAAGGCAAGCCTGGGCGCAGCCCGGAGGTGTGCGCAAGCAGGTCACGCACCGTCACCGCCTCTTTGCCGTACGACCCAAAGGCAGGCCAATACCGCGCAACGGGTGCGTCCAGGTAGATGCGGCCCGTTTCGGCCAGTTGCAGGATTGCCGTGGTCGTCGCGATGACCTTGGTCAGCGATGCCAGATCGAACTCGGTGTCCAGCGTCATTGGCTCGCGGGGGGGCGTCGTTGTGCGTTGTCCAAAGGCCTGGCGATAGAACACCTGCGTGGAGTCACCGATCAGGACAACGGCCCCCGGAACGCGTCCGGCGGCAATCTGGCCTTCGACGATCTGTGCAGCTTGCAGGCGCGCCGTCGCATCGAGATTGGTGGCGCATGCAGTTTGCGCCGCCATCGCCAGGCCAAGCAGCATCGCCCAGCGCTTCAGCACAGCGATCAACGGTGTGGCAGATCGGCGGCTTCGTAGTGATTGCGTGGGTTCCATAACATCCATCCATCGGTGTCGGCGGCGTCTGCGGCGTTAACCTGCGCACTGATCGCGGCCTCGTCAAACGGGCGACGATCGAAGGCATAGTCGCGAAAGGCCTGCAACCAGGGACGAAAGCGCACGCCCGGCAGATGGGTGCGCTGCATCGCCTCTGCCAGGGTACGCCTGACAATCTGGCCGGGGTCGGCTGTCGGGTTGGTAAAACCCGGCAGCCCCCATGTGAAACCGGACGGGTACAACATCGGAGAAATGTAGTCGAGCTCCGCGCCCAGCAGTTCGATTTGTTGCCCGATTGCCGTATCGTCCTGATTCCAGCAGACGTAGCCGAAGATGTCCGCGGAGACGAATACATTGTAGGGGGCGAGCCGTGCGCGTGCGGCCTGCAGAAAGCCGATGATCGCCGCGGTCCGGTTGGCGCGGTTGTTGGGGAGGGCAAAGCGTAGCCCGCTCTTGTCGGGAAAACGCACATAGTCGAACTGGATCTCGTCGAAACCCATCTGCGCGGCCTCCTCGGCGATATCGAGATTGTGCTGCCAGACCTCGTGCGAAAACGGATCCATCC
Organism: Pseudomonas sp. GM18; assembly: GCF_000282195.1. GTDB lineage: Bacteria > Pseudomonadota > Gammaproteobacteria > Pseudomonadales > Pseudomonadaceae > Aquipseudomonas. Next base: position 160,033 of record NZ_AKJT01000025.1, on the reverse strand, counting down.
ATTGCAGTTCTTCGAGATCCCGCCACGGCTGGCCGTCAGCGGTGTGCACGCTCCACTCTGGATGCGCGCTGGCAAAAGGATCGTCCTTGAACACCACGATGCGCGCGATCAGGTACGGGTGTTGCGCGCGCAGCTTGGCAAGCAGCGCCGGAAAGTCGCGCATCTGAGGTGCCCGTGTGGTCAGATGGGCCGCGGCGCCGATCGTCTCGCGCGCCACGCTGCGATAGGGTGTCAGGCCACGGTCACCCTTGACGTCGATCACCAATGCATTGATTTCGGTGTTTTCACTAAGGCTGACAACGTTGTTGCGCAGGGTCGAACTGGTCACGCCGAACACCGACAGATAGACCGCTTTGGGGCGAAACGGGGTCAGCGCGAGCGTCACGGGCGTTTCGTCGCTCACTTTGGCCTCGGTGCGCAAATACCCTGGGGCGCGGGCTGCGACACTCTCGACCGCCTGAGCCGTCTCGAACCGCCCGTTTTCGTCGGTACGCATCACGCCGGCCGACGTCGTGATGATTGCGTCGGCGAGCGGGTTCTGCGTGCTCGAGTCGAGTACGACACCAGTGACGGCCAGCGCGCCTCGCCCGGTCAGCAGGGCAGTGACGACCAGTAGTGCCGGGATCGCATAGCGCCTCAATGCGCGGATGAAGGTCATTGCAGGTTCCCCACTGCGGGTGTCGGCGGGGTGTTCGGTTCGCCGAGCAGCTGCGCGAACGCGCGTGCGCCGTAGGCATCACTCATCAGAAAGCGCGGCAGGGCGAGTAGTCGCGCGTGCCGGTCGGTCTTGCGCGCGTCTAGTGTGAAGGCCACTGCGTAACCCTCGTCGCGGGCGAGTGCGATCAACTCGTCGTCATAGATACCGAACGGCCACGCGAGCATGTCGACCTGCGCACCGGTTTGCGACTCGATGCGTTGACGTGATTTTTGCAGTTGGGTACGGACGAATTGCTGGAAGTCCGCCGGCGTACGGTGCCTGCGCTCGACGTTGAAATTGGGATGCCAGAACGTATGCGACTGGATGTCGATGAGTCCGGTCTGTTTCAGGGTGCGCAATTGCTCCCACGTCAGCGCATAGGAAGCGTTCGAGATTGCCGATGGATAGATAAACAGGGTGACCGGAAAGCGCTCGCGCAGGACGACGGGTAGCAGTTTGTCGAATACTGAACGATGCCCGTCGTCGACGGTGATAGCCACCGGCTTCGACGCCAACGTCGCATCGGGATCCCGCAGCCAGTCGACCACCTCACGCAGCGACACGATGTGGTAGCCGTGCTCGTGCAGGAAGCGCAACTGGGTTTCGAAGGTGCTCATGCGTACGGTCATCGAGTCGTCCGCCGTGTCCGAGAAACGGTGGTAAACAAGGATCGTGACGCGTGGCTCGGCGCTCTGTGCGGCGCCGTCCGCGCTCCAGGCCAGTGCGCAGACGCATGCCAGCATGACGCGGATCAGAAGCCGGAACGCGATGCTGCCACCGATACACGCCATGATCTTCCCGCACATGGCAGCGCTCCTGCGCGAGCTGTTTTTCACGCGCGTTGCCTGTCGCGAGAGCAAGCCAGACGCTTGCAGTGTGCATTGAGCGTTCATCGTCTATCTGATGCAGCAAGCCCTCGTGGGCGGATCACTTTATGAAGGATATGACACTCTTTTGAGGTATGCCCCCCATGAACATCGATAAGGCGATCTCGGACCGTCGCTCGACGCGGGAGTACACGACAGACCGGTACTCATACCTGGACAACCAAACCCGGGAATTGCGTTTCAATATGGCGCTGCTTTCCAGCCGACTGGTGAAGGTGATCGACTGGATGGGAAGAAGCAGGAACCCTCGAAGAAGTCGCCAGACTGGCTGGCGACTGGTTCGAGAAGTATTTGCGACGGTAGTCATCCCACGCAGACAACCACCGTCTGATGCCTGTCATACGCCAAATGGAAAGGTTTCGTCTTCCGGTTCCAGCGCCTGGCTTTTCGGCAGGGGCAACGCTGTTACCGGCTGCGTCTGTTCAATCCAGACCATGGCGTCGAATTGTTCGGTCAGCACTGACTCGAAGTAGTGGCTGCTGCGCTCGCTTGCGGGTCGATAGATCACACCGATGGCCCGCTCCAGCAGAGGTTTGGACAGGGCTCGGCGCAGCTCTTTTCGCTGTGGGTCCCGCCAGTCGGTCAATGAAGCCGGGACACCGGCGTTGAGGAACTGGCGCTCCCAACTGTCTGGCCGAGACGGCCGGATGTCCTTGATGAGCATCTCGCCATCCCAGTCATTGGCCGCGGCCACCTGGCCACGGTCGGTGCTCATGCCGATCAGAACCACATCGCGCCCGTAGGCACTGCGGCACAGTTGACCGATATTGAACTGACCCTTCCAGCCCATTTCCGTGGCGGCTGCATTGCCGATATGGGAGTTGTGCGCCCACACCACAGCTTTGGCTTGAGGGCCGCGGTGTTCGAGCAACGCACGTAACGTGTCGAACATGTGCCTGTCGCGCAGGTTCCAGGAGGTCGTCGAACCTCGATAAATCGCTCGGTAATATTGTTCCGCCGCCTGGATCACCCGGGCGTTCTGGGTCGCATCGAAGAACGCCTCATCATCCTTGATGGCCCCGGCCAGTTGCTCGGCCAGCATGGCATTGAGCTGTTCGACCACCGCATGTTCGCAGGGCATTATGCCGTCGTGTTCGACAAAGCGGCCGTACAGTGCAGGATCATCCTGCCACGGGGTCAAGCAGCCATAGCGACGCCGTGCTTCGTGTGCCAGCGGCGGGTCGGCACGGTCCAGATAGCTCAGCACCTCGTGGATGGAGTTGCGCAAACTGTAAACGTCCAGACCGCGAAACTCGACGCGATCTTCAGGCGCGTGTTTGTGATTGTAACGATGCAGCCAATGGGTGAACGCTCTCACATCGGTGTTGCGCCACATCCAGGTCGGGAACCGGCTGAAAATGTGTCGTGCCCAGGCCGAGCGCGCCAGCCCCCGGGCATATCGGTCCACATGACCCGCGTCTGGCCAGTCTGCTTCAACGGCCACGATATTGAACCCGTGCTGCTCGATCAGCCGTTGGGTAATCGCTGCCCGGGTCCGATAGAAGTCACTGGTGCCATGGCTGGCTTCACCGATCATCACCACGCGGGCATCCGCGTAGCGGTCGAACATTTCACCAAAGGCTTGTGAGTTCAGTTCCGGCAGGGGTTCGGCGTATTGACGCAGGAGCGGGACGATGGAGGCCTCGTCTATGTGGGTATGCGTGCCATACAGCTGGTTCAGCATGTTTTGGGAAGGTGTGTTCATGAACGTCATCCCCATAATGTCGGGTTAGTCGACGTGCAGTGCTACGTAGTGTCATGTCGACGGCCAGGGGCCGCGCTGACTTGTACATTTTTGATCCGGTCCCTCTCAGAAAAAAGCCCCCTGCCGGTTTCCCGACAAGGGGCCGGGCCAGCGGTCAGTCGGCTTTGATCGGCACGAAATAGCTCTCTACAGTTCCTCAGGTGAAACCACCCATACACTGCACGGCATTTTGTACAGCAGATGCTCCACCGTGCTGCCCACCAATCGGCCCACGCCCCGTTGGCCGACCCGACCCATGACAATCACGTCGATGTCGTAGGCATCGGCGTATTGGGTGAGGACCTTGCTCGGGTTGCCCATGATCATGTGCTGTTGCTCCGGCGCAATACCATTGCGCTCGGCCAGTTCGCGGAAGGCATCGGCCTGTGCGTCGAACAGCGTCTTGGCTTTGCCTGAAGAAAATAACGCCGGGCTACTGTCGAAACCGAACTCGTCCGCGCTGATGGATGAAAGGTCGTGGGCATAGATCACGTCGAGCTGGGCATTACAGGTGCTGGCCAGTTTTGAGGCCTCGCGCAATATCCTGTCGTTGAAATCCTTGTACTGAGTGTTGCTATGGAAGGGATCGACCGCGGCGACGATCCTGCGCGGCAGCGCGTGTTGCGCATGGCTGACAAAATGCAGCGGCACCGGGCATTCGCGCAGCAAATGGATATCCAGGGGCGTGAACATTATCCGTGACAGCAGCGACTCGTATTCCAGTGCCTTGATCAGTACCGCCATGGGCTGTTCTTTGAGATGAATGAGGATTTCCTGCAAAGGTCGTTCAACCCAAACCACCTCCGTGGTGACGGGCACCCCGATTTTACGCAAGGGGCGGGCCTGTTCTTCGAGCCATTGCCGATGGCGCTCGACATACCCCAGCCGCATCTGCTCCAACGCTTGTTCGTTGACCATGCTCGCCGTTGCCAGGCCTTGCAGGTAATCGAAGGCGACGATGTGCAGGGCCGCGCCCCAGGCCTTGGCCAACGCAGCGGCGCGGTCGAACGCGGGGCTGTTTTCCATGAGGGGCGAGGCGACCAGCATGAAGCGTGATTGCTCAGACATGACCAAACTCCCGTCAATAATCGTAGATATTCCTGTGCTCACTGGCACCCCTGCGTTTGGGCAGTGGTCCTCTGACTTTTATCCTGCCGCTGACCGGGGGGGCGGGATTGATCTTTATCAATCTGGCGAGTGATCCAGCCTGCGGCCCGACGTGTGGCGGGGCGCGCTGTGTCCATCTACAACATATTGACCATTATCAACCTCTCCTGCGTCATGCCGGCGTAGTCTAGGGGTTGTGGCTTACCCGGACGGGAATCACATGAACGACACCTTGGGCCTGGCAGGGGCGGCAGCAGCGCTGGGGATCGGCATGCTCATCGGCCTTGAACGTGAACGGCACAAGGGGCGGGGGGACAGTCGTGCCTGTGCCGGATTGCGCACGTTTGCGATCACCGCATTGCTGGGGTATGTGGCGATGCAGGTCGGTGGTGGTCTGCTGTTGGGAACCATGGCGATCTGTCTGGCCTTGCTGGTCACCGTGGCTTACTGGCGAAGCCTGGGCAATGATCCTGGTGTCACCAGTGAAGTGGCATTATTCACAGTATTGGTATTGGGGGCGTTGTGTGGCACCGCGCCCGAGTTGGCTATTGCCATTGGTGTGGTGGTGGCGGGGCTGCTGACGTATCGTCAAAAGCTGCACCACTTTGCGCGTAGCCAATTGACTGAAGCGGAAATGCGCGACGCTCTGGTGCTGTTGGTCACCGCGCTGGTGGTGTTGCCACTGGCGCCTGACCGTTTTATCGGTCCGTATGCCTCTATCAATCTGCGCACCATTTGCACCTTGACCGTGTTGCTGATGGCCGTCGGGGCGATAGGGCATATCGCCGTTCGTATCCTGGGCACTCGTTACGGCTATGCGGTCAGCGCCATCGCCTCCGGATTCGCTTCCAGCATCGCGACCATCGCCGCGATGGGGCACCTTGCCGCCAAGGAGCCAGGCAACATCAAAATCCTGAGCGCGGCAGCGATGCTGTCCAACCTGGCTACCGTCATTGAGGTCGGCCTGATCCTGGGGGCGGTCGACACCGGTCTGTTGCGGCACATGTGGGGACCGCTGTTGTGTGGTACCGCCGCCACGGCGCTGTATGGCTTGAGCCTGATGTTCGCGCAACCTGCGAGTGACGCCAATCAGCCGGTCAAGGTCGGCGGTGCGTTCAACCTCAAGCTGGCCCTGGTCATCACACTGACCATGACCGGCATCACCTTTGTGTCTTCGATGGTGCTCAACCACTTTGGCGAAGTGGGTGTGATGGTCACGACGACGCTCACCGGTTTCGCCGATGCCCATTCTTCGACGGCGTCCATTGCCGCCCTGGCCAAGGCCGGGCTGTTGCCGTTCGACGCTATTGCCGGGCCCACGCTGGTTGCCGTCAGCAGTAACTCCCTGAGCAAATGCCTGGTGGCCTGGGTCAGCGGCGGGCGTCGGTTCGCCGCGTATATCATCCCCGGCCAGGTCTTGCTGACGTTGGCAATGTGGGCGGGCATGTTGCTGCATTAACGTGCATCCGAGTGCTGTAGCTGACAAAGATCAAGTCGCCTGAGTCTGCTGCGATCACTCTGGGGTTCTACCCCACGACAGACCGTTGGCCGGTACGTCGTGGGGCAATCGGCTTTTACGACATATACAGACTATGGATAACCTGATGGCTGTCGTTGGGGTCATTGTGCCTCTCGAAATCCAAGGCTTTGGCCAGGTCGCGCATGGGGATATTGTTTGAGGCGTCGATCGAATACATCTGATGAAAACCGTTTCTGCGGGCGGCCTTGATCAGATGTTCCATCAAGGCGGTGCCGAGGCCCAGATGCTGCCATTCATCGGCGACCGTCACTGCGCACTCACACTCATGTTCCGACGTGGCGGCGTAGCGGCTGATGCCGATTTCAATCAATTTGCCGTTTTCGTGAACCAGCGCGATGTAAGCCATGCGCTGTTTGTTATCGGTGTCCATCAACTGATCGAGCATGGCGGCGCCGGGCTCGTTGATCTGCGCGAGAAAACGCATGTGCCGGGACTCGGGCGACAGGCGCTTGATGAAGGCGTATTCAAGTTCGCGGTCCTTTTCCAGCAGTGGCCGGATCAGCACATGGCGGCCGTCCTTGAGCGCTTCGATCCAGTACTTTCCGGTGACTGCGGCATAGGCGGCCGCGGCCCGATCATTGTGGTCTTTGACAGTGAGCATGGATGATCCTCCATCTTGTTTGAAAGGTCGGTGCGTATTCACCCACCACGCGGTTGATTCATTTCTACGCCACTGGCAGCCCTTGAATCTGATCTGGATCAGACACCCGCCACGAGGGCGTTCATTGGCGGGTATTTGATGTAAATCAACCTCGGGGAGGGGGTAACGAGCGCAGTCTTGGCCCCACGAGGCAGGGTTCAAGCGTCGGGCGGTAAGCCGATCGCTGGCCGGCCATTATTTGATAAAAATCAGAGCCGCATGGCGAGAGCCCCCGATACTTGAGTCACAACCTGAAGCTATCCAGATGAGGTGGGTGAGGGTGAGAATTCAACGTTTGCTATTGATTGCCCCAACCGAAATGGTCCGTACCCCGGCGTTCGATCGGGCGCGGGCCCTGGCCTGTGCAACCGGTGCGATGCTGCACATTGTCGCTTTCGATTATGTCCAGGCGCTGGCGGCGGCCGGTCTGTTTGACCACGACGCCATGGCTCAGGCGCGGGAAGGTTACTTGCAGGTACATCGTCACTGGCTGGAGCAGCAAGCCCGGTTTCAGCGATGCGAAGGCGTGCAGGTGAGCTCTGAAGTAGTGTGGGCCAGACCGACCCTGGCGCATCTGCTGGAGTACGTGAATGACTTCCATGCGGACCTGGTGATCAAGGACACCCAGCGCGTGTCGGCGCTCGACCGCGCCTTCCACCGGCCCCTGGACTGGCAGTTGCTGCGTGACTGTCCGGCACCGTTACACCTGGTTATCGATGCTACGAATCCGAAGCCGTTGAGCATACTCGCCACCATCGACCTGTCCCATCTGGAGGCGCTGACCCTGGGGCTCAATGACCGGATTCTCGACCTTGCCTCAAGCCTGGCCGAATCCTGTGGCGCCACCTTGCACCTGCTCAATGTCAGCGGCTGGTCGGAGTTGGGGGAGGCGCAAGTGAATGTGCCGACAGCGACACTCGATGGCAGTTTGAGAGACGCCGTCAACGATGCCCAGTTGGAGGCCTTTGAAGCGCTTGCCGAACGCTATGGAGTCGAGAAACAACGGCGCCATCTGCTGCCCGGCATCCCTCCCAAGGTCATTGCCCATTTCGCGCAACAACATGCCTTCGACATGGTGGTGCTCGGAACGACCTACCATCGGGGGATCGATATATTCATCGGCAGTACGGCAGAAAGCGTATTGAACCGGTCACCCTGCAGCCTGACGATCGTCAAGCCATTGCCCCGGATCGACAGAGAAGATGAACCCGTGTGACCTCGATTGATAAAAATCAACTGCCCATGAACGTACAAAAAAGCCCCTCGCCGGTTTCCCGACAAGGGGCTTCTGGTTGCGTCAAGGGCGGTCTCGGCGAGTTAGCGGGATTTGATGGGTACCCGTTTATCCGCGCTGATGGCTTCGGGCCTTTTTGGCAGCGAAATGCTCAACACACCTTTGTTGAAACTGGCTTCGATCTTGTCGGTGTCGACGCCTTTAGGCAGGCTGAATGCCCGCTGAAAGGAGCCATAGTGACGCTCCGACAGGTGATAGCCTGTTCTTTTTTCTTCCTTGTCCTCTTTCTTTTCACCCTTGATGATCAGGTTGCCGTTGGACAGTGTGAGCTCGATATTATCCTGGTCCATGCCTGGCAGTTCTGCGGTTATTTCGAAGCTTTCATCTTTCTCGGTGATGTCCACGGCAGGCAGGCTGCGACCGATAAAGTCCCGGCTCCAGAACGGTTCGACATCAAACAGACCACGTCTGAAGGGTGTCAGCATAGAGCCACGATTGAAGTCTTCGAACAGGTGATCAACCTGTTGACGCAGTTTTTCCAGGGGCCGCCAAGGGTCTTGCACCACCGGCTGCCGACTGGTTTTGTCTTCGTCGGTGTGCACCGGCAATTTTTTCGCGAAGTTGGCCATTTTCATTCCTCCTCTCCAGTACTGCGATGGACCGGTAACATCCCGGAGGCCGGTCCACCACGACAATTCAGCCCTTACATTAAAAGATTAGTCTTCCTGTGGCCCCGAAGGCTGACCAACAGTCGGTTTCCGACCGAGCTGTCTATTTCGAGAATTTGCGTGCCCCGGCCACGCAAAGAATCACCGCCGCGGTCACCCCCAGCATGCCAAGGCTGACCTGCTCATGCAGCAGCGTGGCCGCCAGCGCCAGACCAAAAAATGGCTGCAGCAGCTGAAGCTGGCCAACGGCGGCAATTCCGCCCTGAGCCAGGCCGCGATACCAGAACACAAAGCCAATCAACATGCTGAACAGCGACACGTAAGCCAGGCTCAACCACGCGGGCGGGGTGATTGCCGAGAGCGAAGGCGGGGCCAGCAACCAGGTCAGCGGAACCATGACGGGCAGCGACAGCGCCAGGGCCCAGGAAATCACCTGCCAGCCTCCCAGTGTCTTGGAAAGCTTCGCACCTTCGGCATAGCCCAGCCCGCACGCCAGGATGGCCAGCAACATCAGAATGTCTCCCGCCGGCGAAGCCGTCAGGCCCTGGGAGACGGCAAACCCCACCACCAGCAGGCTGCCCAGCACCGAGAAGAACCAGAACACCGGCCGGGGTCGCTCGCCACCGCGCCAGACCCCGAAGGCTGCGGTGGCGAGCGGCAACAGGCCAACGAAGACGATGGAGTGCGCAGACGTTACATATTGCAGCGCCAGTGCGGTCAACAGCGGAAACCCTAATACAACGCCCAGGGCCACGATTGCCAGGGAGAGCAGCTGATGCCTGGCTGGCCGTTTTTCCTTGAAGAGCATCAGCATGCACAGCGCCAGAATGGCAGCGATACTGGCCCGGGCAACCGTCAGGAAGACCGGATCGAACTCCAGAACGGCCACCCGTGTCGCCGGCAGCGAGCCGCTGAAGATGAGCACGCCGATGAATCCGTTGAGCCATCCGCTCGTGGTCTTTTCCGTGGTGTGGTGTTGCAGGTTGGATGTACGTTCCATTCTGGATCCCCTTCATGCTCAGGTTGCATGGGAGGCATCGTATGGACGAAACTCAATACAATCAAAATATTGTCATGGATACATCTGCTCATGCCTCGTTCCCGCTACAAATCACTGGTGGATACGTTTGCCGCGGATATCCGTTCAGGACGCCTGTTGCCGGGCACGCGCCTACCGACCCACCGCCAGTTGGCGACCACGGAAGGCCTGGCCCTGGTGACGGCAAGCCGAGTCTATGCGGAGTTGGAAGCCATGGGCCTGGTCAGCGGGGAGACGGGGCGGGGGACGTTCGTCAGGGAAACCTCGTGGTCGCCCAACCAGGCTATCGATCAACACAGCGTTGCCGCCGGCATGACCGACCTGAACTTCAACTACCCGGCGCTTCCCGGGCAGGCCGAACTGTTGCGCAATGCCCTGCGCCAGCTCGCCTCGGCCGGCGATCTGGAAGCGCTTCTGCGCTACCAGCCACACGCCGGGCGCCCGCATGAGCGCGCCGCTGTGGCGCGCCATTTACGCGTTCGAGGGCTGACGGTTGAGGCTGAGCAAGTGCTGATCGTCACTGGCGCCCAGCAAGGGCTGGCGGTGACGATGATGGCGCTGTTGCAACCCGGTGACGTGATTGCAGCCGACGCATTGACCTACCCGGGATTCAAAGTCCTGGCCGACACGCTGCACCTTGAAATCGTGCCCATTCCGGTGCTCGATCACGGGCCTGATCTGCAGGCGCTGGAAAGCCTGTGCCGCCATCGACGCGTGCGGGCGGTGTACACGATGCCGACCCTGCACAATCCGCTGGGCTGGGTGATGAGTGCCGAGCAACGCGAACACCTGGTGACGATTGCGCGCGAGCATGGGCTGCTGATCATTGAGGACGCCGCTTACGCCTTCCTCGCGGAGAATCCCCCCGCACCGCTGGCGGTACTCGCCCCCGAGAGGACGATTTACGTGTCAGGGCTGTCCAAAAGCGTGGCCACCGGATTGCGCGTAGGCTTCGTCGCCGCCCCCCTGCAGAACGTGCCCGCGCTGGAGCGCACGATCAAGGCGACCACCTGGAATACCCCGGGTGTGATGACGGCGATTGCCACCACCTGGCTTGATGACGGCACCGTCATGCAACTGGAAGCCGAAAAGCGCCGGGATGCGCAGGCCAGGCAAATCGTGGCCGGCGAGGTACTGGCGGGGCTGCGCTGTATTCGCCACCCATCGTCGTATTTTCTTTGGTTGCCATTGTCGGAAGACGCACGGGCCGACCAGATCGCCATGGCGTTGATGCGGGAAAACGTGTCGGTCTCTACCGCCGAACCGTTTGCCACGTCGGCCAATGTCCCGCACGCGTTTCGTCTTGCGCTGGGCTCCGTGGAGATGGGCGCGCTGCGAGAGGCGCTGGAGAAAGTGAAGTGGATGGTGGGGGCTTATACATAGTCAGCCCCTACAGACGAATTCTTAAGGTGTAATGCGACCTGAAGCAGCTGCCTCGCGAGCTCGGCAGCTGCTACGGAGCGTAGTTTGGCTGGAATAACCCTCGAATATTTGCTTAAGTCCAGCTATCGCAGCCACACGGGTGCGGCACTTCAACTCCTGAAGGGCGTTCCACCCGGAGAGTTCCATGCACTTTCGATTCCCGCGTTTAGCCGCATTGCTTGCCATCCTCACGATCGGCGCCTTGCCCTGCGCCCAAGCCGTCGAATACACCCGGGTGAACACCACCGCCAGCAAGATCTCCTTCACCTATAACCAGTTCGGCTCCAGGGTCTACGGCACCTTTGGCAAGTTCGACGCCACGCTCGATTTCGACACGGAGAACCCCACCGCGGCCCACGCCAGGATGACCATCGACCTTGCGAGCATCGACGCCGGCAGCAGCGATGCCAATACCGAGCTACAAAAGCCTGCCTGGTTCAACACAGAGGATTATCCGGTGGCGACCTTTGAGTCGACCCGGGTAAAAGCACTGGGCAATCAGCGCTACCTGATCACCGGCAAACTTAACCTCAGGGGCATGACGCGCGAGTTGCAGGTGAAGGTGCTGTTGAAGCCGGAGCAGGCTATCGGGATTTTCGATGGCGACATCATTCTCAAACGCAGCGACTTCAAGATCGGGGAAGGGGAGTGGGCCGATACGGTGGTCTCCAACGACATCAACATCCGCTTCCGCATCGTCGCGCCGCAGCGTTGATTTTCCCGCAGGGTGCTCGATCTGTGACAATAGTGGGGCTGATGTTCAGTAAGCCTTGATCCGGAGTCAGAAACGCAATGCCCCAGCTCACCCACTTTGCCACTCCATGCCCGGAGCTCATCAACAGCCAGATTCTGCAGATGGTCGTCGACAACCTGACCGACATCAGCATGGTAGGCATCGCGCCGAGCAACCCGTTGTACAACGTTTATCAATACACGGTGGGCTATGAAGTTCATTTGTACCTGGAAGCGCTCGGCGGCACCAAAGGCATTGCGGTCGAATTGATCGTCGCCACCGACGACGAAGACCCTGAGAAGGTCATCGGCTTTTTGCTGTACCTGCCGGTCAAGGACGATCCCGAGGCCTGCGGCGTGGCGTACATGGCAGTGCAGGCCAGTCACCGGCGACAGGGCGTCGCGCGGGCGATGCTGCAAGACATGCTCAGCCGCTACCCGCATGCCGAGTTGACATGCACCGTCGCCAAGGTGCCCTGGTTCGAGTCGATGGGCTTTCAAGTGCTGGGCGTGCGTGGTACTCAGGTGCTGATGAACACCCGGGATCACGGCACTGAAGGCCTGATGGGCCTGTTGGATGTCACCTCGATCTACAGTTCTTTGGAGGTGCGGCAGATACATACGTATCTGCTGCACAAACACGGCAAGCGGGCAATGATCGATGCAGAGAAGCAGCGTGACCGGCATCTGGACCAAATGACGCGCAACGCCAAGGCGTTTGTGCTGGATCGTTTGAGCAAAAACGCCGAGCGCGGGCTTCGTCCCGTCTAGACTGTTGAGTCCTTTCGGGCGCGCAGGCTGGCCGAGGCGTGATATTCTGTCGCATTAACTTGGTTTGACTTATTCGGTTCGTACGTCCACAGACGTGCGACAGAATCAATGTCGCTCAAGTAGCTGAGCCAATAATGATAAGAAGTCAGTGCACGAGGGACATATAACTGAGGTCGATGGAGTCACGTCGGCCTTGTGTGCCCACCTTCAAATCTTTCTGAATGCAGAAACCCTCGGCACGCTGCCTGCGTATCCGTACACCTGGGTTGCTGCTGATCGAGGATTGGAGGCGGATGGCGTTTATCATAGGTGCTACAGATGTTTAAGAAACTGAACACGGCCCTGCTGGGGCTGGCTTTGTCGATGGGGATCACGTCCGCTTACGCGGAGGCAAAGAAAGTTGATGTGCTGCTCATTGGCGGCGGCATCATGAGTGCAACGCTGGGTGTATGGCTCAATGAGCTGGAACCCGACTTGTCGATGGAAATGGTCGAGCGCCTCGACGGCGTCGCCCTGGAAAGCTCCAACGGCTGGAACAACGCCGGTACCGGCCACTCCGCCCTGGCCGAGCTGAATTACACCCCGGAAGACGACAAGGGCAACGTCCAGATCGCGAAAGCCGTTGAAATCAACGAAGCCTTCCAGATCTCCCGTCAGTTCTGGGCCTGGCAGGTTCAGCAAGGCGTGCTGAAGAACCCGCGTTCGTTCATCAACTCCACTCCGCACATGAGCTTTGTGTGGGGCGATGACAACATCAAGTTCCTGAAGAAGCGCTACGAAGCCCTGCAAGCAAGCCCGCTGTTCGCCGGCATGCAGTACTCCGAAGACCCGGCTGTGATCAAGAAGTGGGTTCCGCTGATGATGGAAGGGCGTGACCCGAACCAGAAAGTCGCGGCCACCTGGAGCCCGCTCGGTAACGACATGAACTTTGGCGAGATCACCCGCCAGTTCGTTGCGCACCTGCAAACCACACCGAAATTCGACTTGAAGTTGTCTAGCGAAGTGCAAGACATCACCAAGAACGCAGACGGCAGCTGGCGCGTCAGCTACAAAAACCTGAAAGACGGCACCAAAACCGAAACCGACGCCAAGTTCGTGTTCATCGGCGCGGGTGGCGGTGCACTGCACCTGCTGCAGAAGTCCGGCATTCCTGAAGCCCAGGAATACGCAGGCTTCCCGGTTGGTGGTTCGTTCCTGGTCACCGATAACCCGGCCATCGCCGAACAACACCTGGCCAAGGCCTACGGCAAAGCCTCCGTTGGCGCACCGCCAATGTCGGTTCCGCACCTGGACACCCGTATTCTGGACGGCAAGCGCGTCATCCTGTTTGGCCCATTCGCGACCTTCAGCACCAAGTTCCTCAAAGAAGGATCGTACCTGGACCTGCTGACCACCACTACCACACACAACGTGTGGCCAATGACCAAGGTCGGCATCAAGGAATACCCGCTGGTCGAGTACCTCGCAGGCCAACTGATGCTGTCTGACGAAGACCGCCTCAATGCCCTGAAAGAATACTTCCCGAACGCCAAAGCCGAAGACTGGCGCCTGTGGCAAGCCGGCCAGCGCGTGCAAATCATCAAGCGTGATGAAGCCGCCGGTGGCGTGCTGAAGTTGGGTACCGAAATCGTTGCTTCCGCTGACGGCACCATCGCTGGTCTGCTGGGCGCATCGCCAGGCGCATCGACTGCCGCACCGATCATGCTGACCGTGCTGCAGAAAGTGTTCAAGGACAAGGTTGCCACCCCTGCCTGGCAGGAAAAGCTGCACCAGATTGTGCCTAGCTATGGCACTCAGCTGAACAACAGCCCTGAGAAGGTTGCGCAGGAGTGGGCTTACACCGCCAAGGTGCTGGAGCTGACTCCGCCGCCGGTGATTGGTCAGGCAGCTCCTGCTGCTCCGGCTGAGAAGCCTAAGGCGCAGAAAGAGAATGCTGCGGCGGATATGGCTCTGTAACTAAAGGCCTAATCGAAAGCCCACTGAACCGGTGACGGTCAGTGGGCTTTTTTGTGGGGAGTGGTTTTGCAAGGGGCAGCTTCATCTCGGCCGACATGACTGCTTTCGGGCCATATACGGTCATTCAGTTTAATGTGCCTTGCACCGCCGATTTTGGCTTTGTAGGATCCCGCCAGCGTGCACCATCAGTTGATGGTTCTCACGGGCAGAAAATCGGGGTGGGAGTTGAGAGCGCCGCAATCTGGACTGACTGTGGCTTTTTCCTTGAAAGGATTTTACATGATCAAGCGCTTAACTATTGTTGGCAGTTTTTTACTCATAGCGGTATTAGGATATACGCAAATTATGGCTCGTTTTGGTGGAGGTCCTGCTCCAACCACGGAGTTTGATCAGCCAAAAAAACATGCTGATCTTATAACCGTCAATAAGCAAGAAAGGCGCATGTTATTGTGGCGAGAGGGAGTGGTATTGGCTGAATATCGAATAGCTCTCGGAGCTGCCGCGGATGACGGCGCAAAGCAACGGGAGGGGGATGAGAAAACGCCAGAGGGACGTTATTTCATCGACTGGCGCAATCCAAAATCAATGGCGTACCTTAGCTTGCACATCTCATATCCGAACCCAGCGGACGAAGCATCAGCTCGTCATAATGGATATGCGCCAGGCGGTAATATTATGATTCATGGTCTACCCAACGGATGGGCATGGCTTCAACCGTTTCATCATCTATGGGACTGGACGGATGGTTGCATTGCTGTAACTAACAGCGATATGCGAAAAATCTGGACATTGGTGTCTGACGGAACGCCAATTGAAATCAGATAGGACGAAGGTCAGCGTAATTTTTTCTGGTGTTGCCCAAGCCTATCCCCGGAACTGGGAGTGGGGTGCGTCCTGGGGAAAAATATCCGTTTCTGGCTACTGAACAGGGCTGCAGTCGGTGGCCAAGCGGTATGAAGTCACCGACGCAGCCTGGGAATTGGTTGCGGACTTTTGAGTTGGCTGTGGAGTTTTTTGTTGCTCTTCCGTCCATTCGTCTATTGTTATTTCTTACTCTGCCTCTACCTTGTTTTTAGGTTGATAGAGCCCTGGGGCGGCTGTATGTCCGGTACGTAAGTCGGCATTGCCAGTCGCTCACCGTAACTTTGCCTTTTCCCTCCTCAAACATTCATCCATTGCTCTTTCTTGCACTGCCGATACCTTGTTTTGAGGTTGATAGAGTCCCGGCGCAGTTGTATATCCGGTACGTGAAGAACCATTGCCAGTTGCTCCCTGTAGCTTTACTTTTTCCGCCTTCAAACATTCATCCATTGCTCTTTCTTGCTCTGCCGCTACATCGATTTGAGGTCCGCTGGTGCCATAACTTGGCACGTCGTTTTTAACGGTGCCATCCTTCAAGGGCTCCGATGAGCTAGCAATGCCGCTTGAACTGCTATCGTCTATTTTAGTTTCAGCCGCAGTCTGGATTGAATTCTGACTGGCAGGGTTTTCACTCGATGTAACGGTGTTTGCGGTGGGTGTATCACTGGCGGTGTTAGATTCCAGAGGGGGAGTGGCGGGAGCGGAGGCGGTGTCTACTCTAACTTTTGATTTATTTTTCTTCGCCAATTTATTTTTTTGCATTTTCTTAGCTATTGAAGAAGCAGAGTTTAGTTCTTTTTTATTCTTGTTGATGAGGTTGTCAATCGGAACATAGCTAGTAATTTGGTTGGGTTTTCTTTTGATGTTTGAATTATAAAATTTCACTTGCTTCTGTGTTAGCTGGATATCAGCAATAGGCGATAACCGAATGAGATCAACAATCGCCTCGCGAGCAATAGCATATGTAAGTTGATCAAAACTGTAGAAAAAACTATTACTGGATTCTGGGGAGGCAGGGGGAAGCGCCATTACTTCAATGGTGCTGTCATGCTTGGAGAGTATTTTTCCTGCCACTAAATCTTTGTATGTGTAAACAACATTGCACTTTGATCGAATGCCATCCCAAGCGTTGCTTATAGATACTGAAGATATTTCTGCGCTTATTTCAATGCGGCCGCTGTAATGTCCAAATTCGATAAAGCGATGGCTGTTATGGATTTCTTTCTGGGTCGCATCCTTGATAGCATTTCCCCAATTTGAAATTTGTAACTCACCTGAAAAGTTATTGTCTATATCTATATTTTCTTTGGTTTTTATTTCTGCGGGAAGCACAATAACATCTACATTGTATGCAAGGTCATAATAGTCAATATCAGGAACAATGCTCTTGTTTCTTTCGCTTGAGATTTCTGAGTAATTTCTTATGTCGGCACAACTCGTAACCCCGAAAAAGCTAAAAGCTAGCACGAGTAAGGCAGTTGTTTTTTTTATCGACATGTTACCCTCCCATAATTGTTGATTAAGGGTTTGTTTTGTCGTTTACGCATAACAGTGATTAGACCGAATTCGGCGGTAACGAAATAATAGAAGTCTCTGGATAACTCTGCGCGACCAATTCCGATTTTTTTAAAAGTCTATATAAATCATAGGACTATGTTTCACGCCCACCCCCTCAGCTGTAATCGCGCGACTTCTGTTTTTTGACGCCAATATCTTGTTGGATCAGGTTGATCCGCTTGGTCGAGAAACTGGGCCGAGCACCGGGCATCGACTCTGAGGACGTCATGGTGGTGATTACCACGACCGCGGCAGATGAGTGGTCGTTTGGTGGTGGGCGGGGCAATTAGTTTTTGCTCTCAAGCCTGTATTCCGTAAATGCGCGCTATCTGTGTCTATCGGCAGCATGCCCCGATTGATAGGGTCCGTATTCACTTCAAGTTGATGAGGCAATAATGGACCTTACCGCCATCCCCTTTGGGACTACCGATTGGTCGAAGATCGAACCGGTCGAGCACGCCGGCCAGACGGGCACGGCCTATTGGCGGACCTGCCAGTTCGGTTCGACGCGTGTGCGGATGGTTGAATACAGCCCCGGATATCTGGCCGATCACTGGTGCTGGAGAGGTCATATCCTGTTGTGCCTGGAAGGCGAGTTGCACACAGAACTGGAAGATGGCCGCCAGTTCACGCTGACTGCCGGAATGAGCTATCAGGTGGGCAACGATGCCGAGGGGCACCGCTCGTTTACCACCAGCGGTGCGAAGTTGTTCATTGTGGATTGATGTGTCGGCTTACGTCCGCTAACGGTCATGCAATGTATGGCTTTTAAAGCCCCAACTCCAAGGCCAGCAAATCCGACAATGGCTGCGGGCGTCGAATCAATTTAGCTTGCCCTTGCTCGATCAACACTTCCGGCAACAGTGGCCGGCTGTTGTAGTTGGATGACATAGAAGCACCGTACGCGCCGGCATCGTGCATGACCAGCAAGTCGCCAACCTGCGCTTCAGGTAGCAAGCGCGGAGTGACGCCCTGTTCATCCTGCGTGAAAATATCACCGGATTCGCACAAGGGACCGCCCACTACACAGAGGTGCTCCGGACGACTGACCGGGACACCCTGGGAGTCCAGCAAGGTCATGTGGTGATAGGCGCCATAGAGGGCTGGCCGCATCAAGTCATTGAAGCCGGCATTCACCAGGACGAAGTTTCGACTGCCTACTTTTTTTACCGCACGGACTTCGGTGACCAAATAGCCTGACTCGGCTACCAGGAATCGGCCTGGCTCGATCTCCATCCGTACCGGGTGAGCGAGCAAAGCCTCGATGTCCTGTTTGACCTGGCACCATGCGTTCGCATAACGCTGGATATCCACCGGCTCATCCCCCACACGATAAGGTGTGGAAAGCCCCCCGCCGATGGAGAATGCTTCGATATCGTGGTCGAGTGCCCTCACGGCCGAGAGCATTGCGCAGCCCACTTGCTCAAGGTGTGCGTAATCCACACCGGAACCGATATGCATGTGCAATCCCACCAGCTTCAGCCCGAATTGCCGAATCACGCTGAGCGCTTCTTGAACCTGCTCATGCCAGATTCCGTGCTTGCTGTTTTCACCACCGGTATTGGTCTTGCGGCTGTGGCCGTGGCCGAACCCAGGATTGATCCGCAGCCAGACGCGATGGCCCGCAGACTGTTGGCCCAATTGACGGAGCATATCAATCGAGCCGGTATTGACCTCAATGTTCAGTTCGACGACACGTCGCAATGTCGCTTCATCGAACAGATCACAGGTCAGAACAATACCCGCCGGGTCACCGGCAGGGCTGTATCCAGCGAGCAGCGCCCGCTCGATTTCGCCCAGTGATACGGCATCGATCCGTACGCCTTGTTCGCGGATCAACCGGAGAATATGCAGGTTCGAGCAGGCTTTTTGCGCATATCGAATGACATCGAAGCCCTGCAGTTGGTCGATGCGTGACCTGATGGTCTGGGCGTCATAACACCAGAACGGGGTGCCGTGCTGTCTTGCAGTCTCGGCTAATTGCAGGAAAACGGAATGATTGCGCATGGAGGTATTCAATCTGAAGTAAAGAGAGAAGCCATCATGTCGACCATTCGGCATTCAATAAAATATCTATTCTTTGCAGGTCGATTCAGTTTTGATATGGGTCTTGATCAACTGGCGGAGGCCAGATGTGGGCATTTCCATACGGCATATCGAAGTCTTCCGCGCCATCATGCAGGCAGGGAGCGTCACCGGCGCAGCGCGTTTACTATTTACTTCCCAACCCACGATCAGCCGAGAACTGGCGCGGCTTGAAAGTATCTCTGGCCTTCGGCTGTTTGATCGAGAGGGAGGGAGACTGGTACCGACGGCTCAGGCCATTATGCTGCTCGAAGAGGTAGAACATTCCTACATTGGGTTGGAACGAATCAACAGCGTTGCACAATCGATCCGTCGCTTCGAACATGGCCAACTGAGCGTTGCCTGCCTTCCGATGTTGTCCCAGACCCTATTGCCCAAGGCCTGTAAGCACTTTCAGCAACGGCATGTCGGCATAGGCTTGAGCATTGCTGCACAGGAATCCCCCTTACTGGAAGAGTCACTCAGCGCCCAGCGTTACGACCTCGGATTGACCGAGGGTGAGCATGTACCTCGAGGCACCCAAGGGGAATTGCTCTTTTGTGCCGACATGGTCTGCATACTTCCAGAGAGTCACCCTTTGCTGTCCAGGTCACTCCTCGTAATGGAGGACTTTCGCGGTGTCGATTTCATCAACTTTTCGGGTCTGGATATCTATCGTCAGACGGTCGATGAGCACTTTCGCCGGGCCGGAGTCGATCGGCATACCGTCGTCGAAACAACCAACGCCACATCGGTCTGTGCCATGGTCAGGCAACAGTTGGGGGTAGCGATTATCAACCCTTTGACTGCCGTGGAGGAGTCAGGCCGAGGATTGGCCATTCGGCCGATCAACGTGTCTATTCCCTATCGCGTCATGTTGATCAGGCCTGATTATCGACCGTCCTCTATCTTCGTCGACGCCTTCTGCAGCTCGTTGAAGGATGAGGCGTTGTGTCTCACCGATACACTCGACAAGAGATTAGAGAGCGCCAATTAAGGAGTCGTAGCTACAAAAGATCAAAAGATCAAAAGATCGTTCGAACGCGGCCCGAGCCTTCGGCAACTCCTACAGGGCCGGGAATCTCGGATCTGATCCGTATTTTTCCGGGCTATCTGCATCTGTAATGGGATCAGCCTGCGGCTCACAATGGCAGCACGGTCAGCATTAACGCCAACCGCTGCACCGCAAACTCATAGCGTAGGAGGCCCCATGGGCAAGATGGCAATTTTCCTGGGTGGATTTCTGGTGTTGACCATTTTGATTGGTGCGCTTGCCACGATCTCTCCCGTTTAGTCTCGTCCTGCGATCAGCAAAAAGCACAACGCCTCCGCACAGGGAGGCGTTGATTTTCTTCGGATAAGCTGATGGGACTGCTTCAACGAATATGCTTGGAATAGGCCGCCTTAAGTGCCTCGGATACAAGGGCAATCAGTATCGGGGTCGAGCTGGACTGCATGTCTCTGCCGATTTCAGTTCGCCGCTCCAGCACTTTGCCTGCGTATTTGGAGGCCTGGCCTTCAGAAGCGAGTGATGACAGCTCTTCTTCAGTAAAAGACTTCTCATAAGCCGCAGCAAGATTTTGATTCCATTTCGGCTGGTACTGCGGAAGTAGCGCGTTAATTTCGCTCGATACGGCACTGTGTGCTTTTTCACTCCCTAACTTTTCAATGAGCATCGCAAAGGTTTGTGTTTTCTTTGCCGCCAACAGTGCAAGTGTTGGCAGGTTGTCACCCACATGGGTTTGAGCAACAAAAGTGAGCGCTGTCTTATGCGCAAGTACTTCAGCAGTGACAGTGGTGGACAACACGATGGGCGCTACGAACGCGACCGCGATACACAAAGACCTCATCAATGATCTGGCTCCTTCGGTTCGCCGCGTCGGTGATGCGCTACTGAGAACCCTAGTTGGGAAATACCTATATCGCTAGTGATTCGGTTCCACTGGGTTTGAACCTGGGGGCCCAAGCAATAAAAAGCCCACTGAACCAGTAACGGCCAGTGGGCTTTTTTCACGCTGGATTGAGCGCTTGCATCACTTCAGATCAAACCGATCCAGATTCATCACCTTGACCCAGGCTGCCACGAAGTCTTTCACAAACTTGTCCTTCGCGTTGTTGCAGGCATAGACCTCAGCCAGCGCCCTCAGCTGTGCATTCGAGCCAAACACCAGATCAACACGCGTCCCCGTCCATTTGAGGTCGCCGGTTTTGCGGTCGCGTCCTTCGAACTCTTCATTGGCCTCCGACACGGGTTTCCATTCCACGCCCATGTCGAGCAGGTTTTTGAAGAAGTCGTTGGTCAACGCTCCCGGCTGCTTCGTGAACACGCCGTGTTGGGTTTGGCCGACGTTGGTGTTCAGCACGCGCAGGCCACCAATGAGCACGGTCATTTCCGGCGCGGTAAGGGTCAGCAGTTGCGCCTTGTCGATCAGCAGTGCCTCGGCCGGTACGCGATAGCGGGTTTTGAGGTAGTTGCGGAAGCCATCGGCGGCGGGTTCGAGGTAGCCGAAGGATTCAACGTCCGTTTGCTCTTGCGAGGCGTCCATGCGTCCCGGTGTGAAAGGCACCGTGATGGTCTGGCCGGCATTTTTTGCCGCTTGTTCGACGCCGGCACAACCGGCCAGCACGATCAGGTCGGCCAGGGAGATTTTCTTGCCGCCGGTTTGCGCGCTGTTGAACTCATTCTGGATGCTTTCGAGTTTCGCCAACACGCTCGCCAGTTGCTCAGGCTGGTTGGCCTGCCAGGATTTTTGCGGAGCCAGACGCAGGCGTCCGCCGTTGGCGCCGCCACGTTTGTCGGAGCCGCGGAAGGTGGAGGCCGCTGCCCAGGCGGTTGACACCAGTTGCGAGACGGTCAGGCCGCTGGACTGGAGTTTGCCTTTGAGCGCGGCGATGTCGCTGTCGTTGACCAGGGCATGGTCGACCGCCGGGATCGGGTCTTGCCACAGGAGTACTTCGTTGGGTATTTCCGGGCCGAGGTAGCGGGAGAGGGGACCCATGTCACGGTGGATCAGCTTGAACCAGGCGCGGGCGAAGGCGTCGGCCAACTGGTCCGGATTGGCGAGGAAGCGCCGCGAAATCGGTTCATAGATCGGGTCGAATCGCAGCGACAGGTCCGTGGTCAGCATGGTCGGATTACGCCGCTTGGACGGGTCGTGAGCATCCGGAATGATGCCCGCGCCGGCACCGCCTTTCGCCGTCCACTGGTTGGCGCCCGCCGGGCTCTTGGTCAGTTCCCACTCGAAGCCGAACAGGTTTTCCAGGTAGTTGTTGCTCCACTTCGTGGGCGTGGTGGTCCAAGTGACTTCCAGGCCGCTGGTGATGGTGTCACCACCTTTACCGCTGCCGAAGGTGCTCTTCCAGCCCAGGCCCTGTTGTTCGAGGCCAGCGGCTTCGGGTTCGGCGCCGACGTTGTCGGCAGGGCCGGCACCGTGGGTTTTACCGAAGGCGTGGCCGCCGGCGATCAGCGCCACGGTTTCTTCGTCATTCATCGCCATGCGCCCGAAGGTTTCGCGGATGTCTATTGCCGCAGCGACTGGGTCCGGGTTGCCTTCCGGGCCTTCGGGGTTGACGTAGATCAGGCCCATTTGCACTGCGGCGAGCGGGTTCTCCAGATTGCGTTCGCCGGGTGCTTGCGTGGCTTCTTTGTCTTTGCCGTAACGGACGTCACCGCCCAGCCACGTGCTTTCGGTGCCCCAGTAGACGTCTTCATCCGGTTCCCAGACGTCTGGCCGGCCGCCGGAAAAACCAAAGGTCTTGAAGCCCATGGACTCCAGCGCGACGTTGCCGGTGAGGACGATCAGGTCGGCCCAGGAGATGTTGTCCCCATACTTTTGCTTGATCGGCCAAAGCAGCCGGCGCGCCTTGTCGAGGCTGACGTTGTCCGGCCAACTGTTGAGCGGTGCGAAGCGCTGCTGACCGGAGCCGGCACCGCCACGACCGTCACCGACGCGGTATGTGCCGGCGGCGTGCCAGGCCATGCGAATAAACAGTGGGCCATAGTGACCGAAGTCCCCAGGCCACCAGTCTTGCGAATCAGTCATCAGTGCATGCAGGTCTTGCTTGACCGCCGCAAAGTCCAGTTTTTTGAACGCTTTGGCGTAGTTGAAGCCCCCGTCCATGGGGTCGGACAGGGGCGAGTGCTGGTGCAGGATCTTCAGATTCAGTTGGTTCGGCCACCAATCGCGGTTCGTCGTGCCACCGCCAGCGGCGGCGTGTTTGAACGGGCATTTCGATTCATTTGCCATGTATGCGCTACCTTTGGTCGTGTTCATCCGGCTATCCGGCCCGGGGTTGGGCACGCAATAGCGACGAGCGGAATCAATGACATAGGCTGTAGCCGTGCGATCAATTGATCGTCGTGGTCACACGGGAAATCCGGATAGCGGCAATCGAGTTGCCAGCACGGTGGCCCACGGCAAGCCTAGTACGCTTTCTGACTCATTCGTATCTCTTCTCAGGTCTCAACCGGCCGGCTTACGCCAGCGCTCCAGTAAGGGTAGACGTCTATAAAGCAGTCAGCTAATAGGGGGAGTATTGGTGGGTGATAGGCAGAGTCTTTTGCCCGCGAAGACGTGCTACTGACCACTGTATGATGTGTCCTTTCCGTTGCCAGCCACCCAAGGACCCACCCGATGTCTTTAAGCAAACGCGATCAGGCACACATCGAACGTCGCCTGGTCGCCACCCTGACCGAGGCGTGTGAAATGGCCAAGGCGGAAATAGTCGGGTTTTGCTGGTTGACCCACGAAATCGATTACGACGCCTTTCCATCCAGCCTGCGGGTGATCTGGGTCTTCGATACGCAGGCCCATAAGGATCAGGCGCTGGCGAGCGGGCAGGGCGAGCGCATGGTCGAACTGACGGCCGTAGCATTAAATGAAGCGGACGTTCTCGTCAGCCCGGTCGCGGCCCATGTGCAGTTTGATTCTGAAGAACAATGTCAGCGCGCCAATGCCGGTAACTGGCAACAACGCCTGGCGCCCAAGCGCTCGACGCGGGGTTGAAACGTGGCCAAGGATATCGAAAATCCGTGCATTGCCGTTTGCCAGCTGAGCGGTGAGCTGTGTGTCAGTTGTGGCCGCACCAAGGACGACATCAGAAAATGGAAACGCATGAAGCGTCCGGAAAAAATGGCGGCGGCGCAACGCGCGAGTGTGCGGTTGAAGGGGTTTCAGAAAAAGAAGGTTTGAGGTGGATTAAATAAGTTTGCGTCCCCTAGGGCTGCGCACAAACCTCTCGAACACAATCACGCAGCCACCGGTGCGCCGAGTCGGCATCCATCCGTGGATGCCAGAGCATCGAAATGGTGATCGGCGGCAGCTCGAATGGCAGCTCGAAACTGTGCAGGCCGGTGCGCAAGTTTCGGGTGTGTCGGGCGGGCACGGTGGCGATCAGGTCCGAGGCGCGAGCCAGTGCCAGGGCGGCTGAGAAACCGCCGACGACGGTGACGATTTCCCGCTGCAGTCCCAGCGCTTCCAACGCTTCATCCATCGGCCCCTTATCGAGCCCGCGCCGTGAAACCAGGATGTGCCGACCAGCGGCGTAACGGGAGGCGCTGACCTCGCCTAGGCTCAGCGAATGCCCCGTCCGAACGACGCCCACGAAACGATCCTCGAACAATGCTCGGGTGCGCACTTCCGGACTGGTCGTGCCGCCGACCACACCGGTTTCCAGATCGACGGAACCGTCGCGAAGCGCGGCGCTGTCCTTGCTCAGTTTCTGCACAAAGTGCAAGCGCACACCAGGTGCTAGCTCGCTGGCGCGGGCAATCAGCGCCGGGCCGAAGTTTTCGACGAAACCGTCACTGGTGCGCAGCGTGAACGTGCGCACCAGGTGCTTGAGATCGAGTTGTTCGGCGGGGCGCAAAACTGCTTCGGCGTCTTGCACCAATCGACTGACGTGCTCGCGCAGTTCCAGTGCTCGGGGCGTCGGCACCAGGCCGCGTCCGGCCCGGACCAGCAGCGGGTCGCCCGTCGTTTCGCGCAACCGCGCCAGCGCCCGGCTCATGGCCGACGGGCTCAGCCGCAGTCGTTGGGCGGCGCGGGCGACGCTGCCTTCGGCGAGCAGCACGTCCAGGGTAATCAGCAGATTGAGGTCGGGAGTGGTCATGCCGCAACGTTAGCACGGTGCGGGTCTGACGTGGCGTCAAATGCATCTATCAAGTGCAAATGCTGCGCCTTCCGCCTTGTCACGCACGGGCATACGCTGCTGATCTAACTTTCAGACGTGGCCAGGCAATGAAATCCATCACTCAATCAGGTTCGGTGCGCTGGGCACTTGCCAGCCTTTCGCTGTCGATGTTGATGCCTTCACTCGACACCAGCATCGCCAATGCGGGACTGCCGACGTTGGCCGAGATGTTCGATGCTTCCTTCCAACACGTGCAGTGGATTGTTCTGGCGTATCTGCTGGCGATCACCACACTGATCGTCAGCGTCGGACGGCTCGGCGACATGATCGGTCGTCGGCGCTTGCTGCTGGCGGGCATCGCCATTTTTACCCTGTCATCGCTGGCCTGCGGTGTCGCGCCGTCGCTTGGGTGGCTGGTCGGCGCCCGGGCGGTGCAGGGGCTTGGGGCGGCGATCATGCTGGCGCTGACCGTGGCGTTTGTCGGTGAAACGGTACCGAAAGCGCAGACCGGCAGCGCCATGGGATTGCTCGGAACGATGTCGGCGATTGGCACTACGCTGGGGCCGTCGCTCGGTGGGATGTTGATTGCTGGCGTTGGCTGGCAGGCGATTTTTCTGATCAACATACCGCTGGGTGTGCTGAATCTCTGGCTTGCGTATCGCTATTTGCCGGCGGATGCTCAGCGGGCGAAAGCGGGGCGGGTGGGGTTCGACAAGGCCGGCACGTTGCTGCTGGCACTAACGCTTGCAGCGTATGCGCTGGCCATGACGATCGGGCACGGTGATTTTGGTCCACTCAATATCGCGCTGCTGCTGACGGCTGTTTTCGGCGTTGGGCTTTTCATCTTCGTTGAGGTCACGGTTACATCGCCATTGATCAAATTGGCGCTGTTCCGCCAACCGGGATTGAGCGCCAGCCTGGCCATGAGCGTGCTCGTATCGACGGTGATGATGGCGACGCTGGTGGTCGGGCCGTTTTATCTCTCGGGTGCGCTTGGCCTCGGCACGGCACTTGTCGGTTTCGCCTTGTCGGTCGGTCCGTTGGTGGCTGCATTGACCGGCGTGCCGGCCGGTCGCCTGGTGGACCGTTTTGGCACTCGGCGCATGACCCGTCTCGGGCTCGCGGCAATGGCGCTCGGCGCGGCTGCTTTATCGATGATGCCTGCGGGGTTCGGTCTCCCCGGTTACCTCGCGCCCATCGCGGTGATCACGGCCAGCTACGCGTTGTTTCAGGCAGCCAACAATACCGCGATCATGACCGACATCCACCCGGACCAGCGCGGCGTGATTGCCGGCATGCTCAGCCTGTCACGCAATCTCGGCCTGATCACCGGAGCCTCGGTGATGGGCGCTGTGTTTGCGCTTGCCTCGGCGACGACAGACATCACCAGCGCGTCTCCCGCAGCCATCGCCAGCGGCATGCGGATAACGTTTGCCGTCGCGGTGGCGCTGATCATCCTGGCCCTTGCTGTGACCCTGTTGCCGAGGGTTTCGGACTGCTGCATTGTGTGCAGTAATGAACTGCAATAAGGCTATATTGTTCGCTATAAATCGAATGCCGATACTCCCTGCACATCGCGCAGACGGGCTGCGCTGAAATGAAGGAGTCAGGCAATGGTTTCAGTCGTTCGTATCGCACACACCGGCGCACCTGAGGTGATGAACATCGAGCAGGTGGCGGCGCGTGAGCCGGGGCCGGGTGAAGTCTGGCTGGAGCAAGAGGCGATTGGCGTCAACTTCCTTGATGTGACTCAGCGCAACGGCGCCGTACCGCTGCCATTGCCGTCGGGGCTGGGGCTTGAAGGGGCGGGCCGGGTTGCCGCCATCGGCGCCGGAGTGAGCAACGTCAAAGTGGGTGATCGGGTGGCGTACGCCACGGGGCCTGTTGGCGCCTACGCCAGTGCGCGGCTGTATCCGGCCGAGCGGCTGGTGCCGATTCCCGACGCGTTGACGGCTGAAGAGGCCGCCGCTGTGTTGTTCAAAGGCATTACCGCGCAGTACCTGCTCAAGACGACTTATCCGGTCGGCCCCGGCACCGTTGTGGTTCTGTATGGCGTAGCGGGCGGCCTCGGGCAGATCATGGCGACGTGGGCCAAACACCTGGGGGCTTTTGTCATCGGCGTTGTGTCCCGGGCCGAGAGTATCGAGACAGCCAAGGCGCTGGGCTGCGATGCGGTGCTGGTGTTCAACGCCCAGACACTGGCTGCGGATGTCACGAAGATCACCGACGGCAAGAAAGCCGATGTGGTCTACGATCCCATCGGGCGCGTGTCGTTCGAAGCGTCGCTCGACTGCCTGCGACCGCGTGGGCTGATGGTGTCTTTCGGCGCATCCTCCGGGGCGCCGACGGCGGTTGAACTGGCCACGCTCAATGCCAAGGGCTCGTTGTTCCTGACCCGTCCTTCACTGGGCGCGCACACCGCGGACATCGCTGAATACCGGCAACGGGCCGATGATGTACTGGCCGCGGTCGAGGCGGGCATAATCAAGCCCGGCATCTGGGGCCGCTATGCATTGGCTGATGTGGCCAAGGCCCATGCCGATCTGCAAGGTGGCCAATCTCGCGGAGCGATTGTCCTCAAACCCTGATCGCCGCTATCTGAAAGAAGAGTGTTTCGTGAACCCATTGGACAGCCGCCACATCGATGAAATTGCCGCGCTGCTTGCGGTTGCTTCGGCGCATTCATTCGTGGCTGCCGGGCGCCTGCTGCAACGTCATCCGACGGTGATTTCAAAGCGGCTGGCGGCCATGGAAAAACGCTTGGGTGTGCGGCTGATGGAGCGCACGACACGACAGGTGCGGTTGACCGATGCTGGCAACCGCCTCGTCGAGCGTCTGCGTTCTGCCACGGGGTTGATCATCGAGGCGGAACAGGAGGCATCACTGGGTGCTGCGCAGGTGCGCGGCGTTTTGCGCCTGGCTTTTCCCGCCGCGATGGGGCGCCTGTGGCTGGCGCCGATGTTGCCGGAATTTCTGGCGGCTCATCCGCTGGTCTCCGTCGAGGTGGATTACAGCGATCGTGTCGTCGACATCATTGCTGAAGGATTCGACGCGGCGATTCGTATTGGCGAATTGAACGACAACCGCCTGGTGGCGAAGAAGCTCAGCGATCATCGCCGCATCCTCTGCGCTTCACCTGCTTATATAGAACAGCACGGTTTACCGACCAATCCGAAACAACTGACCGATCATAACTGCCTGGGCTTTACCGGCCTGGCGGCGTTCCCTGAATGGCGCTTGTCGAAGGGCGATCGACACGAGAAGGTCATCACACGGGGAACCTTGACCTCGAACGACGGCGAAGCGTTGCTCGCTGCAGCCAAGGCCGGCGTCGGTATCCTGGGCGCCGGCGAGTGGCTGATGAGCCGGGAGATTGCCAACGGTCAGTTGGTGCGCGTTCTGCCGGAGTGGGATCTGGATGCCCAGGGCGGGATTTATCTGGTGCGAGCGTCCGCTGCCTTCACGCCGGCAACGCTCACGGCTTTCAAGGAATGGCTGGAGACCAGATTCGCAGAGGGGCCGCCTTGGCTGCATGCCGTGTGACGGCCCTCGACATAGTTAAGCCATTTCAGCCGCGACGCATTCCTCGTAGCAGCTGCCGAAGGCTGCGTTCGGCTGCGAAGCAGTCGTGAGTCCGGCCAATGCGATCTGCCTGACGTACTGCAATTTCTGATTTTACGACTGCTTCGTCCGAACGCGGCCCGAGGCGAACGCAGCCTTCGGCAGCTGCTACAGATTGCATTACGGCTTCTTGTGTATCTGTTACTGAGCGCCGCCGATAACAGCCGCTTGCGCCGTGCGCAACGCATGCCGATTGCCACGGAACAACACCAGTGTCGCGATCAACCCCAGCACCGCCGCGCCACTGAGCCAGATCCCCGGCGCTGCCTTGTTGTCCAGCACATGGATCAGGTACGTACAGGCCGCCGGGGTGAAACCACCGAACGTTGCGGTCGCCAGGCTGTAGGCCAGGGAGAAACCGGTCGTACGCACTTCTACCGGCATGATCTCGGTCAGGGCCACCACCATGGCGCCGTTGTACGAGCCATACAGGAACGACAACCACAACTCGACAATCAGCAAATGGCTGAAGCTGGGGTTCGCCACCAGCCACGACAGCGCCGGGTAAGCCGTGAGGATTGCCAGAATTGTCGCGCCCAGCAGCAGGGGTTTGCGTCCGATCTTGTCGGAAAGCGCGCCCATCACCGGCAGCCAGAAGAAGTTCGACAGGCCGATGCACACCGTCACCAGCAACGCCTCCAGATCCGACAGATGCAGCTCGGCTTTGCCGAAGGTCGGGGTGTAGGCGGTGATCAGGTAGAACGACACCGTGGTCATCACCACCAGCGCCATGCCGGCGAGGACGATGCCGAAGTTCTGACCGATCGAGCGGACGATGTCCCGCAGGGTAGGGCGGTGCTTACGCGCCTGGAATTCCGGGGTTTCTTCCAGCGAGCGGCGGATCACGAAGATTACCGGCACGATCATGCAACCGATCAGGAACGGCACACGCCAGCCCCAATCACCCATTTCTTCGGGGCTGAGCCAGTGGTTCAAACCCACGCCGAGCAGGCCGGCGAATACCACCGCGGCTTGCTGGCTGGCGGACTGCCAACTGACGAAGAAGCCTTTGCGGCCCGGTGTGGAGATTTCGGCGAGGTACACCGACACACCGCCCAGTTCCACGCCCGCCGAGAAGCCTTGCAGCAGGCGACCGAACAATACGATCAGCGGCGCCGCGACGCCCAGCGTCGCGTAACCCGGCACGCAGGCAATCAGCACTGTGCCGGCGGCCATCAACGCCAGCGTGATGATCAGGCCTTTGCGGCGGCCGTGGCGGTCGATGTAGGCACCGAGGAAAATTGCCCCCAGCGGACGCATCAGGAAACCGGCCCCGAAAGTGGCCAGAGACAGCATCAGGGAAGCAAACGCGCTATCGGCGGGAAAGAAGGTTTTGGCAATGGCCGTGGCGTAAAAGCCGTAGACCATGAAGTCGAACATTTCGAGAAAGTTACCGCTGACAACGCGAAAGATCGCTTTGCCTTTGCTCGTGCTGGAAGACATTTGTAGATACTCACTCTGGTCAATCTTGTTTGAAAGCGCTGCACCTGTGGGAGGGAGCAGGCCTCGCTCCCATGCGCTCTGGAGCCCATAATGGCGGGCGCGGTTTTGAGGGGAGATGAAGATTTGTTAACTGGACGGTGGGGTGGACTTGTGGTGCTGGCCGGCGTTTTGTCCGGTTGCGGCAACGGCGACAGCCTGGAGCGCTTCGACGGCCCGACCATGGGCAGTCGTTATTCCATTCAATACGTAAGGCATGCCTCCACGCCCGGGCCGAAAGCGGTGCAGGCCGAAGTGGAAAATATCCTCGCCGAAGTGGATCGACAATTTTCGACCTATCGCAGCGACTCGGACACCGAACGCTTCAACGCACTGCCGGCCGGTCGCTGTCAGGTAATGCCTGGCCCGGTGCTCGAATTGGTCCGCGTCGGCGAGCAATTGTCTTCGCAAAGCGAAGGCTCCTACGACCTGACGGTGGAGCCGCTGCTCAACCTCTGGGGATTTGGCCCGCAGGCGCGTGAGGAAAAAGTCCCGAGTGCCGAAGCGCTGGCCGAGGTGCAGCAGCGCGTCGGCCACAGCCACTTGCGCATCGATGGCGACCAGTTGTGCAAGGATGCCGCGGTCGAGGTCGACTTCAACAGCATCGCTGCCGGTTACGCGGTCGACACGATTGCCGCAAAACTCGAAGCGCTGGGCATCCACGACTACCTCGCTGAAGCCACCGGCGAACTCAAGGCGGTCGGCAAAAAACTCGACGGCACACCGTGGCGCATCGCCCTGGAAGAACCCCGCGATGACCAACAAGTGGCCAAGCGCATCATCGCCGTCGACGGCTACGGCGTGTCCACCTCCGGTGACTACCGTAACTATTTCGAGCAGGATGGTCGGCGCTATTCCCACACCTTCGATGCCCGCACCGGTGCGCCGGTCCTACACGCCCTGGCGTCAGTCACGGTGATTCATCCTTCAGCGTTGATGGCCGATGGCTTATCGACGCTGTTGCTGATTCTTGGTCCTGAACGGGGCTGGGACTATGCCCAGACGCATGACATTGCTGCATTCTTTGTGATTCGTGCCGATACAGGTTTTGTCACACGCACCAATCAGGCTTTTGAGCGCCTGGCCGGTGAGAAAACCGAGTGATTGCGCCAGCAAAAGCATTTTTCGGTGGCTTTGTAGTGCAGGCAAAACTAGCCTACGACGCGACCAAGGGTTAATGTGCGCGGCGTTGACGCTTCTATAGACTGTGTCCGGGTTCTGCACTGGCCCCAAATTGTTCCTTCACGCCGCCGAATCGGCGTGATTTAGCCGCAGGTGCCGAGGGCGCCGCGGCCTGTTCTGAGGAGTACGCATGGCTGTCTACAACTACGATGTGGTGGTGTTGGGTTCCGGCCCGGCGGGAGAAGGCGCGGCAATGAACGCCGCCAAGGCAGGGCGCAAGGTGGCGATGGTCGATAGCCGTCGCCAGGTCGGCGGCAACTGCACCCACCTGGGCACCATCCCGTCCAAGGCCTTGCGTCACTCGGTCCGGCAGATCATGCAGTTCAACACCAACCCGATGTTCCGGGCCATTGGTGAGCCGCGCTGGTTCTCGTTCCCGGACGTGTTGAAAAGCGCTGAAAAAGTCATCTCCAAACAAGTCGCCTCGCGCACCGGCTACTACGCCCGTAACCGCGTCGACGTGTTCTTCGGCACCGGCAGCTTCGCCGACGAGCAAACCATCGAAGTCGTCTGCGCCAACGGCGTGGTTGAAAAACTGGTGGCCAAGCACATCATCATCGCCACCGGCTCGCGTCCTTATCGCCCGGCGGACATCGATTTCCATCACCCGCGTATCTACGATAGCGACACCATCCTCAGCCTCGGCCACACCCCGCGTAAACTCATCGTTTACGGCGCCGGCGTGATCGGTTGCGAATACGCCTCGATCTTCAGTGGTCTGGGTGTATTGGTTGAACTGGTGGACAACCGTGGTCAGTTGCTGAGCTTCCTCGACTCGGAAATTTCCCAGGCCCTGAGCTACCACTTCAGCAACAACAACATCACGGTTCGCCACAACGAAGACTACGACCGCGTCGAAGGCGTGGACAACGGCGTGATCCTGCACCTCAAGTCCGGCAAGAAGATCAAGGCCGACGCCTTGCTCTGGTGCAACGGCCGTACCGGCAACACCGATCAGCTGGGTCTGGAAAACATCGGCGTGAAGGTCAACAGCCGTGGCCAGATCGAAGTCGACGAGAACTACCGTACCTGCGTGCCGAACATTTATGGCGCCGGTGACGTGATCGGCTGGCCGAGCCTGGCCAGTGCCGCCCACGACCAGGGCCGTTCGGCCGCTGGCAGCATCGTCGACAACGGCAGCTGGCGCTTCGTCAACGACGTGCCGACCGGCATCTACACCATTCCGGAGATCAGCTCGATCGGCAAGAACGAGCAAGAGCTGACTCAGGCCAAGGTGCCGTATGAAGTGGGCAAGGCATTCTTCAAGAGCATGGCGCGTGCGCAGATCGCCGGCGAGCCGCAAGGCATGCTGAAGATCCTGTTCCACCGCGAAACGCTGGAAGTGCTGGGCGTTCACTGCTTCGGTTATCAGGCGTCGGAGATCGTGCACATCGGTCAGGCGATCATGAACCAGCCGGGCGAGCAGAACACCCTGAAGTACTTCGTCAACACGACGTTCAACTACCCGACCATGGCCGAAGCCTATCGGGTAGCGGCGTACGATGGCCTCAACCGGCTTTTTTGAGCGGCTCCGGCCGGTGGCCTGAGCCGGCCGGGGAGACCGATTTCAGCAATTCTCGAGCGTGGCAGTGGCCAAACCGGGAAAGTCTGTAATCAGGCTGTCAACGCCGAAGTCGGCGAGCCTGCGCATCAGCGCGGGCTCGTTGACTGTCCACACCGACACATGCAGCCCCTGACGCTGCGCCTTCTGCAGGCGTTCCGGCGTACACAGGGTCCAGTTCAGCGCCAGCATCTCACAGCCATAGTTTTGCGCGACCTTCAACGGGTCGAGCCAGGCGTACTCGGCCACCAGTCCGCGAGACACGTCCGGCACCAGGTCCAGCGCGGCTTTCAACACTTCGCGCGAACTCGACGTAATCGTGACCTTGTCCCGCATGCCGAAACGCTGGGCCATTTCGCGAATCGCCAGCACGGTGGTTGCGGCACGGGTGCGTGAAGCGCTTTTGACTTCCAGCTGCCAGTGCTCGAAATCGCATTGCTCGAACAATTCTTCCAGCGTCGGGATCGGGCAAGGTTTGATCCAGCCCGGGCCGCCCTTGCGCGCGTCGTAGGTCACCAGCTCCGCAGCCGTGTGTTCGACCACTTTGCCGCGGCGGTCGGTGGTGCGTTTGAGGGTCGGGTCGTGGATCACCATCAACTCGCCGTCCATGGACAGGTGCAGGTCCAGTTCGCAGCGGCGCACGCCGTGCTTGAGGCATTGCTGAAAGCTGGTCAGGGTGTTTTCCGGTGCTTCGCCTTTGGCGCCGCGATGGCCGTAGATGAGAGTCACGGTTCTTCCTTAATTAATGGCCGGTTTCGTTTTGTTCGCGCGCCAGGCGTCGTTCTTGTGCCTGTCGCTGCAAGATGTAGCGGGCCAGCAGTTGTCGCTGGGCATCGGACAGGTATTCGAACTCGGTGCCGACGTCGTAGCCGTCGCCCTTGCGGTCGCAATGGGTGACGCGGGCCCGCAGCAACAGGCCGAGGGCTTGTGGCATCAGCACTAGCTTCACCGACAGGTGCGCGCCGACGGCAATGGGCGTCGGATGCTGAAAGTCGATGCCGCCTTCGGAGATGATCACCGGCTGCGGTTCGCCGATCTGTCCGAGCACGGTCAGGGCGACCACCTGGCTCAGCAGATCGATGCGTTTGTTCTGTGATTTCAGGAACGCGGCGATGGTCCGGTCGCGTTCGCTGATCTGGCGCAACAGGTGTTGCGACTCGAATTCGCTCAGGTGCAGTTCGCTGAGCAGGTTGAATAGCGGGGAAGCATCCTGCAACACTTCCTGGCCTGCTGCTTCGGGAGCAGACAGGGGCCGAATTTCCAGTGCGATCGTGTCCTCGATACGGTAGTATTCGCGGCGATCTTCTTCATCTAATGTCGACATGGCGAACCCATGGTAGCGGCGGTGGTCTGAGTGTAAAGCTGGTTATCGACCCCCGCCACAAGGACGTTCCTTTTCCCTCCGAACAAGCCCCGACATGTTCAGACCTCTCTTCGTATTTATCGGCACGCGTTATACCCGTGCAAAACGTCGCAATCATTTTGTGTCATTCATTTCCCTGACCTCGATGATCGGACTCGCCCTCGGCGTGGTCGTGATGATCGTCGTGCTGTCGGTGATGAACGGCTTCGATCATGAGATGCGCACCCGTGTGCTGGGCATGGTGCCCCACGCAACCATCGAGTCCGGCGAGCCGATCAGCGACTGGCAAAGCCTGGCCGCCAAGGTCAAGCAGAACCCGCAGGTGGCGGCGGTTGCGCCCTTCGTCCAGATGCAGGGCTTGCTGACCAACAACGGCAAGGTGTCCAAGGTGCTGCTCAATGCCATCGACCCTGTGCAGGAACGGCAGGTGTCGATCATTGATAACTTCATGCAGCAGGGCAAACTCGACGACCTGGCGCCGGGCAGTTTCGGCATCGTCATCGGCGACAAGGCGGCAGCCAAGCTCGGCGCGGCGGTCGGCGACAAGCTGACGTTTGTCGCGCCGGAAGTCACCGTGACCCCGGCCGGGATGTTCCCGCGCATGAAACGCTTTACCGTGGTCGGCATCTTCCATGTCGGCGCCGGCGAGCTGGACGGCTATCTGGGCCTGACCAATCTGCAGGATCTGGCCAGGTTGCACCGTTGGCAACCGGATCAGGTCCAGGGCTTGCGACTGAAGTTCGACGACCTGTTCCAGGCGCCGCGCACCGCGTGGACCATCGCCCAGCAGCTCGGCGAAGACCGTTACTACGCCCGCGACTGGACCCGCACCCACGGCAATCTGTATCAAGCGATCCGCATGGAAAAAGCCATGATCGGCCTGCTGTTGCTGCTGATCGTCGCCGTTGCTGCGTTCAACATCATTTCCACGCTGGTGATGGTGGTGAACGACAAGAAGGGCGACATCGCGATCCTGCGTACCTTGGGCGCCACGCCGGGTTCGATCATGGCGACGTTCATGGTCCAGGGCACGGTCATTGGTGTGGTCGGTACGCTGATCGGCGCCGTGGTGGGGATTTTCGCCGCGCTGAACGTCAGCGCCGCGATCTCGGCCCTCGAAGGGCTGATCGGCCACAAGTTCTTGAACGCCGACGTGTATTTCATCGATTACCTGCCGTCGCAAGTGCAGAGCCAGGACGTGTTGATGGTCTGCGCCGCCGCGTTGGTCCTGAGTTTCCTCGCCACCCTGTATCCAGCCTGGCGTGCCGCGCGCACCCAGCCTGCGGAGGCGCTACGTTATGAGTGAGTCGGGCATGAGTGATAAAGCAATCTTGAGCTGCCGCAACCTGGGCAAATCCTATGTGGAAGGCCCGGAGTCGGTAGAGGTTCTGGCCGGTCTGCAACTGGAACTGCATCCGGGTGAGCGGGTGGCGATCGTCGGCACATCGGGTTCGGGCAAAAGTACCTTGCTCAACCTGCTGGGCGGCCTCGATACGCCGACCAAGGGCAGCGTCTGGCTGGCCGGTGAAGAGCTCTCGGCATTGAACGAAAAGGCCCGTGGCCTGTTGCGCAACCGGTCGCTGGGTTTCGTTTACCAGTTCCACCACTTGCTGCCTGAGTTCACCGCGCTGGAAAACGTCTGCATGCCGCTGCTGATTGGCAAAACCGCGATCCCGGAAGCGCGTCAGCGTGCGACGGCGTTGCTGGAGCGGGTAGGGCTGGGCCATCGTCTGGAGCACAAACCGGCGGAATTGTCCGGTGGCGAACGCCAGCGTGTGGCCATCGCCCGCGCCCTGGTGAACAAGCCAGGCCTGGTGATGCTCGACGAGCCGACCGGCAACCTCGACTCTCACACCGCCCAGGGCATTCAGGATTTGATGCTGGAACTCAGCACCTCGATGCGCACGGCGTTCCTGGTGGTGACCCATGACATGAACCTGGCTCGCCAGATGGATCGCGTCCTGCATTTGCAGGAAGGTTACCTGACCACCATCTGATTGGCTGAAACCCGGCGCACTGAACAGTGCGTCGGGTCTTTTATTTTTATACGGTGCCCCAGCGAATGTTCAGACCGTTATCGATCTTTATCGGCACGCGCTATACCCGCGCCAAGCGCCGCAATCGCTTTGTTTCCTTCATCTCGATGACCTCGATGATCGGCCTCGCCCTGGGCGTGCTGGCGATGATCGTGGTGCTGTCGGTGATGAACGGCTTCCAGCGCGAAATGAGCTCGCGCATCCTCGGCATGGTGCCCCACGCGACCATCGTCGGCGTGAACCCTATCGACGATTGGCAGCCGGTGGCCGCTGCGGCGATGAAGAATCCTGAAGTCACCGCCGCCGTGCCATTTACCGAGATGGAAGGCATGCTGTCCTACAAGGGCACTATGCAGCCGATCCAGGTCAGCGGGGTCGACCCGGCGCTGGAAGGCAAGGTGTCGATCGTTGCCAAGCACATTGTTCAAGGCCGTCTCGACGCCTTGAAACCGGGCGAGTTCGGCGTGGTGATCGGCGAGATCACCGCGCGGCGCTTTCGCTTGAACGTCGGCGACAAGATCACCCTGATCGTGCCGGAAGTCAGCACTGCACCGGGCGGCATCACCCCGCGCATGCAGCGGTTGAACGTGGTGGGCGTGTTCAAGGTCGGTGCCGAGCTGGATGGTTCGATGGCGCTGATCCACATGGCCGATGCCGCGCAGATGCAGCACTGGCAACCGAATCAGGTGCAGAGCGTGCGCCTGGCGGTGAAGGATCTGTACGCCGCACCGCAAGTGTCGAGCGACATTGCGACCGGTCTGGGCAACGCCTACAAGGCTGACGACTGGACCCACACCCAGGGCAGTCTGTTCAGCGCAATGAAGATGGAAAAAACCATGATCGGCCTGCTGTTGCTGATGATCGTCGCGGTGGCGGCGTTCAACATCATCGCCACCCTGATCATGGTGGTGAACGACAAGGGCGCGGACATCGCGATCCTGCGTACCATCGGCGCCACACCTCGGCAGATCATGGCGATCTTCATGGTGCAGGGCACGGTGATCGGGATTGTCGGCACCTTGATCGGCGGTGTGCTGGGCGTGATCGCGGCGTTGAACGTCAGTGAACTGGTGGGCTGGATGGAACGGGTCAGCGGGCAGCACATCTTCAGTTCCGATGTGTATTTCGTCAGCAACTTGCCGTCCGAATTGCAGGGCGCGGATGTGTTGTTGATCTGTTCCGCCGGTTTCATCATGAGCTTTCTGGCGACGGTGTATCCAGCATGGCGGGCGGCGAAAGTCGAGCCGGCTACTGCGTTGCGGTATTCGTAGCCTGGTAGATCGCAAAGGGGCCAGTCCTGCTGGCCTCAGTCCTTTCTTGGCAACTCCATCACAAACCGTGTCCACCCCTTATCCGATTCGCAACGAATCTGCCCGCCATGGGCGCGGACGATCGACTGGGTGATTGCCAATCCCAACCCCGCATGCTCGCTGCTGCCCTCACGGCGCGCAGGGTCGGCCCGGTAGAAGCGGTCAAACAAACGCGGCAACAAGTCTTCGGAAATGCCTTCGCCACTGTTTTCAACGGTCAGGCTCAAACCTGTCGGTTGCTCGGCAATCCTCACCCGCACCTCACCGTCTGCCGGGGTGAACCGCAACGCATTGTCCAGCAAATTGGAAAGCGCCCGGCGCAACATGCTGCGATCGCCCTGCATGCTCGCGTTGCCGTCGCGACTCAACTTCACCCGGGCGTCTTCGGCCAGTGGTGCGAAAAACTCCAGCAGCACATCCGCTTCTTCCGCCAGGTCCAGCGGTTCACGCTTGGGCATTAGCAAACCGTGGTCAGCCTTGGCCAGGTACAACATGTCGTTGACCAGTTGCGCCATCCATTGCAGTTCTTCGAGGTTGCTGTGCAGCGCCTCGCGGTAATCCTCAATGGGGCGAGGGCGGGTGAGGGTGACTTGGGTGTGGGTCAGCAGGTTCGACAGCGGAGTGCGCAGTTCATGGGCGATGTCGGCGGAGAAAGCCGAGAGCCGCTGAAAAGAGTCGTCGAGGCGTCCGAGCATGGCGTTGAAGCTGTGGGCCATTTCCGCGAGTTCCGGCGGCATGTCTGCTTCCGGCAGGCGGGCGTTGAGCGATTGCGCCGACACGCCGCTGGCGACCGCACTCATGCGCAGCAACGGACGCAAACCACTGCGCGCCGCCCAGGCACCGAGCAGGGCAGTGGCCAGGGCCGAGAGGCCGACCGTCAGCCAGATCAGGTGTTGCATGCGCTGCAGAAAGTGCTGGTGATGGGTGATGTCCAGCAGTAAGGTCAGTTGCGGTGAGTCGGGTTTGTCGAGGAATAACGGCGCATTCAGGACGCGGTAGTCGGTGCCGTCATCGCTCACTGTCGAGAGGCCAGGTTTGCGCGGCAAATCTTTGGGTAAGCGGGCTGAGCTGTCATACAAAGGTTGGCCGTCACTGCCAATGATGCGCAGCGAAAGATCGGCTTGTCGGCTCAATTCATCAGCCAGCCTGGCTTCGGTTTCGCTGGACTGAATGTCATCCAGCGCCCGGCGTAAACCAATCAGCTTGCCGTCCAGCAACTGCTGGTCCAGCTCAACAAAGTGCGCCTCACTGGCGCGGCTGAACAACACCCCGGCGAACAACGACACCACCGCAGTGCAGGCGGCAAACAGCAGGGCCAGACGGCTGCTTAATGAAAGTCGGCGCATCAGGCGGGGCGCTCTTCAAGGACGTAACCCATGCCGCGCACGGTGTGAATCAACTTGTTCGGGAAATCGTCGTCGATCTTCAGGCGCAAACGGCGAATCGCCACTTCAATGACGTTGGTGTCGCTGTCGAAATTCATGTCCCACACTTGGGACGCGATCAGCGATTTGGGCAGAACTTCGCCCTGGCGCCGCAGGAGCATTTCCAGCAGGGCGAATTCCTTGGCGGTCAGGTCGATGCGCTGACCGTTGCGCTCGACCCGGCGACGGATCAGGTCCAGGCGCAAGTCGGCCAGTTGCAGGCAGGTTTCCTGAGGCGTGGCGCTGCCGCGACGCAGCAGGCTGCGAACCCGGGCCAGCAGTTCGGAGAAGGCGAAAGGTTTGACCAGGTAGTCGTCGGCGCCCAGTTCCAGGCCGTGGACCCTGTCTTCCACTGCGTCTCGTGCGGTCAGAAACAGTACTGGCGTGTCCAGGCCTGCACTGCGCACCGCTTGCAGAATCTGCCAGCCATCGCGGCCGGGCAGCATCACATCGAGAATCAACAAGGCGTAATCGCCACTCAAGGCCAGTTGCTGGCCAGTGCTGCCGTCGGCCACCAGTTCGGTGTTGAAGCCGGCCTCGGTCAGGCCCTGGCGCAAGTAATGGCCGGTTTTCGGTTGGTCTTCGACGATCAGCAGTTTCATGGGCGACTCAGGCAGTTTGAACAGGTGCGTTATACCGTGGGCGGCGAGGAAGCAGGCCAACCTGACAAAGTTGTAATCTGCCTGTCAGGTAGCTGGCAGAGCCGGCGGGGTAGAGTTTCCCACAAGCTGAACCTCATCTTATTGGAGTGCGACTATGTTTTTGCAAAAGCGTCTGGTACTGGCCGCTTGTTTGCTGACTCTGAGTTTAGGGCTGGAAGCCTCACCGGCGCAGACCTACGATTTCGGTCAACCGGCCTCGGCCGCCCAGGCTACCCGCAGCGTTGAAGTGGTAATGGGCGATATGACCTTCAGCCCCAAGACCATCGATATCAAGGCCGGGGAAACCGTGCGTCTCGTATTGGTGAATAAAGGCCAGTTGCTGCATGAATTCAACCTCGGCGATGCACAGATGCATGCCAGGCATCAGCAGGAAATGCTCCAGATGCAGCAAAGCGGCATGCTGATGCCTACAGGCATGAAGGCCATGGATCACGGTTCCATGGCCGGAATGGATCATGGCGCCATGGATCACGGCATGAAGCATGACGACCCCAATAGTGTGTTGGTGGAACCGGGCAAAACCGCCGAGTTGACCTGGACCTTCACCAAGGCCACTAACCTGGAATTTGCCTGCAACATTCCGGGCCATTATCAGGCCGGCATGGTCGGCAAACTGACAGTCAGTCAGTAAGCACTCAAAGGCGGGAGCAAAGGCTGGTAGAATCCGCTGATTCTTCAGTCAGGTTTCCGCCATGCATCCCGCAGCCGAACATTCGCCGCTGGGCAAATCCAGCGAATACATCGCCACCTACACGCCGTCCTTGCTGTTCCCGATCCCGCGCACCGCGAAATGGGCCGAGCTGGGCCTGACCGCGCAAACCCTGCCGTACAAGGGTGTGGACTTCTGGAACTGCTTCGAGCTGTCGTGGCTGTTGCCGTCCGGCAAGCCCGTGGTGGCAATCGGCGAATTCAGCATCCCGGCGGACTCGCCGAACATCATCGAGTCGAAGTCGTTCAAGCTGTACCTCAACTCGCTGAACCAGACGCCATTTGCCGATACCGCCAGCCTCGAAGCGACGCTGGTGAAAGACCTCTCGGCCGCTGCCGGCAAGCCGGTGGGCGTGCGGGTTCGCAGTCTGAAAGAAGTCGAGGCAGAAGGCGTCGTGGCGTTGCCGGGTGTGTGCATCGATGACCTGGATATCAGCGTCAGCAACTACGAGCATCCGCGTCCGGAACTGCTGCGTTGCGATGAGTCGCGTATTGTTGAAGAGTGCGTGCACAGCCATTTGCTCAAATCCAACTGCCCGGTCACCAGCCAGCCGGATTGGGGCAGCGTGGTGGTGGAGTATCGCGGCGCGGCGCTGGATCACGCCAGTTTGCTGGAATACATCGTGAGCTTCCGCCAGCACTCGGACTTCCATGAACAGTGCGTAGAGCGGATTTTCCTCGACCTGCAGCGGTTGCTGAAGCCGGAGAAATTGACGGTGTACGCGCGGTATGTGCGTCGAGGTGGGCTGGACATCAACCCGTATCGCAGCACCGAAGAGGTGCAACTGCCGAACCATCGCTTGGTCCGACAATAAAGAGCCAGTGCGGGATTGCATTTGCAAATCCCGGAAATGAAAAAGCCCCGCTATCGATAGCGGGGCTTTTTTGCATCTGATGGGTTCAGATCCCCATGCTGACCAAGGCTTGCATGATGTTACGCAAGGTGCCGGCAAGGGCGGGATGTTCGACTTCGAAGCGATCGACTGCCAGGTTCACACTGTCGGCGAGGTTGGTGTCCTGGGTTTTGGTTTCCAGCTCAAGCTCCAGTTGGATCTGTTGCATCAGCGCGTGCAGGTCTTCGCGCTCGGCTTCGGTCAGTGGTGGATTCTGTTCCAATTGCTCGCGCAGTTTGTTGAGCTGTTCTTGCAGTTCGCGGGCAGGCATGGCGTTCTTCCTTTTCTCGATAGGCACTGGCATAGACCGCAGCAGCACGCCAAAGGTCTATGGCTGACCTTTAGATTAATCCACTCGCGCGCAACCTGCATGATCTCAGTCAGGGCTTTTCGCCTTTGAGCCGGCGCAGGCTGATGTCGGCCAGGCAGGTGTCGAGCTCGCCCAGATGATCGATCACCGAATGCACGCCCAGGCCGAACAACTGCACCGTCGCCTTGCCGCGCAAATGTTCCCGTTCCTTCTGGCTCAAGGCTTGCCATTCGTTCGGCGCGAGCCCGCATAACGAGCCGCACGACGCCAGGCCGATGGTCCACAGCCCGGCGTTCAGGCCCGATTGCAGCAGTCGCGGTTCGCCGCTGACCAGCACGCAACCGTCCAGGCGCTCGACATTCAGCGCCATCAAGGCTTGCCAGCAGGCATTCGGGGCCGGCCATGAATTGATTGTTTCCGAGTGTTGCGAAGATTTGATCCAGGCTGGAAGTGCCGCGGCCAGAGAGTGGCTGAGGGCGGGGGGCAGTTCATCGAGCCAGGCGCAGGGAATCCGTTGGCGCTGCAAGCTGGACAGGCTCTCCAGCGCGCCGGGCGTGACCTCGGCGTGCTCGGTAGAAACGGTGCCGTGCTGGCGCGTGCGCGCGCCGAAATCCACCAGGCAGCCACTGAGGCCGAACAGCACGGCGGTCAGATTCGGTGCGGCAAGGGGCAAGACTTCGGCATGCGGCATGGAAACGTCCCTGAAATAGCGACAAGGCTATTCATGGACGATGACAATCGAGTGACACGGATGTGAATCGCTCGCCGTCAGGCGGCGTCGTTCGTAGACCATCGTGCACGATGCTGCCTAAACCGGGTTTTCCGTCATATACTAGCGGTCTTTGCGGCTGGGCCAAGCGCCCGCGTCAGTACAATCCAAGGAGTTTCTCTATGCGCTGGAGCAATCGACTCGCTCAGCTTTGTATGTGTGCCAGCGTGTTGCTGGTTCCGTTCGCGGCCCAGGCTGCCACGGAAGAAGACCCTTGGGAAAGCATCAACCGCCCGATCTACAAATTCAACGACTTTGTCGACACCTACGCACTGAAGCCGTTGGCTCAGGGCTACCAGTTCGTCACGCCGCAGTTTCTGGAAGACGGCATCCACAACATGTTCCGCAACGTCGGCGATGTGACCAACCTCGCCAACGACGTGTTGCAGGCCAAGCCCGCAGCGGCTGGCGTTGAC
This sequence comes from Pseudomonas sp. GM18, assembly GCF_000282195.1. Lineage (GTDB taxonomy): Bacteria > Pseudomonadota > Gammaproteobacteria > Pseudomonadales > Pseudomonadaceae > Aquipseudomonas. Next base: position 117,248 of record NZ_AKJT01000025.1, on the reverse strand, counting down.
ACCGCGCGTTTGATCTTCAACACCACCTTCGGCCTGCTGGGCTTCTTCGACGTGGGCACCCAAATGGGCCTGCACCGCAACGACGAAGACTTCGGCCAGACCCTCGGTTACTGGGGCGTGGGCAGCGGCCCGTACGTGATGCTGCCGCTGTTGGGCCCAAGCACCTTGCGTGATGCGCCTGCCAAGTATGTCGACGGTTATACCGGTCCGTACCCTTACATCAACGATATACCGGTACGTAACTCGATTTTCGGCCTGAACATCGTCGACACTCGCGCCAGCCTGTTGTCGGCCGAGAAACTGGTCACTGGCGACAAATACACCTTTATTCGCAATGCGTACCTGCAAAACCGCGAATTCAAAGTCAAGGACGGTAAAGTCGAAGACGATTTTTAATCTCGACCGGTAAAACGAAGAGGGCGGCCAATTGGCCGCCTTCTTTCGTTTGGCTTGCGGGTTAAATCAGGGCTATTTCATCTTCAGGATGGTAAGCCCGAGTTTCTGGCCGCCACCGTCCTGTGCTTTCACCCACACCACCTCGGTGTCGGCCTCAAGGCCTTTGAGCGCTGCGTGATCGGAGTCGATCCGCACGCTAAGCCGGTCACCGACCTTGAATGAGCGGGGCGCCTCCAGCTGCATGCCGCTGCTGGAAAGGTCGATGCAGACGGCTTGGACCTCATCGCCTTCATGAATCAGCGACACATCGGCATCAACCCGCATACGGATGAAATCGCGCTTTTCGCTGTAGTCCCGATCGGTTTGGCTCATGGGCTCGATCCTTCCTTTGGGTTACGGTTTTGCCTGTTCTTATAACTCTCGGTGATTTGACAAGTAAAGACGTCAAGCGACCATCGGCGTGAGCTTGAAACGCCTCGCGGATGGGAGTACCGTCTGCGCCTTAGAAGGGCACCTCTGGTAGAACAGTGAGTAGGGCAAACGCTCGAAAACGGTGCAGCAGAGAGGCTAGAAAGCGAATCCAGTAGTGTGTGCAGGGCCAAATGCCCAGCCTGCTACGCCAACCTAATTCTGGCGCCGTTTGCCCACATGCCAAAAACCAGTGCCACGCTGCTGATAATCGATGATGACGAAGTAGTGCGCGCGAGCCTCGCGGCCTACTTGGAAGACAGTGGTTTCAGTGTCCTGCAGGCCAGCAATGGCCAGCAGGGTCTACAGGTATTCGAGCAAGACAAGCCCGACTTGGTCATCTGCGATCTGCGCATGCCGCAGATGGGCGGACTCGAACTCATACGCCAGGTCACCGAGCTGTCGCCACAAACCCCGGTCATCGTGGTTTCGGGCGCCGGTGTGATGAACGACGCCGTCGAGGCCCTGCGCCTGGGCGCAGCGGACTACCTGATCAAGCCTCTCGAAGATCTCGCCGTGCTCGAGCACTCCGTGCGCCGGGCCCTGGATCGTGCGCGTCTGCTGCTGGAAAACCAGCGCTACCGCGAGAAGCTGGAAAAGGCCAACCGCGAGCTCGAAGCCAGCCTGAACCTGCTCCAGGAAGACCAGAACGCCGGTCGCCAGGTGCAGATGAACATGCTGCCGGTCAGCCCCTGGACTATCGATGAGTTCCAGTTTGCGCACCAGATCATCCCGTCGCTGTACCTGTCGGGCGATTTCGTCGACTACTTTCGGGTCGACGAGCGTCGGGTAGCCTTCTACCTGGCGGACGTTTCCGGTCATGGCGCCTCTTCAGCCTTCGTTACCGTGCTGCTGAAGTTCATGACCACGCGCTTGCTGTTCGAATCCAAGCGCAACGGCACATTGCCGGAATTCAAACCTTCAGAAGTCCTTGGTCATATCAACCGGGGCCTGATCAGTTGTAAGCTGGGTAAACACGTCACAATGGTCGGTGGAGTCATCGACGAGGAGACAGGTTTGTTGACCTATAGCATCGGCGGTCATCTGCCGTTGCCTGTGTTGTACACGCCAGACAGTGTTCGTTACCTGGAAGGGCGCGGTCTGCCGGTGGGCCTCTTCAATGAAGCCACCTACGAAGATCACGTACTGGAGCTGCCGCCGGTATTCAGCCTGACGCTGATGTCTGATGGCATTCTGGACCTTTTGCCAGAACCCACACTCAAAGATAAAGAAGCTGCTTTGCCTCAACGGGTGAAAGCGGCGGGCGGCAGCCTGGATGGTCTGCGCCAGGTTTTTGGATTGGCCACGCTAGGGGAGATGCCGGATGATATCGCCCTGTTGGTGTTGAGCAGGAATCTTTAATGAGTACCGGTAGAATCCAGTTCGCCGAGCAGGACGGCACCTTCGTCCTGAAGTTCGTCGGTGAAGTTCGCCTGACCCTGTGTTCGGCGTTGGATGCGACTATTGAGCGGATCTTCACTGCGTTGAATTTCAACGCCATCGTGATCGACCTGACCGAAACCCGTAGCATCGACAGCACCACCCTTGGCCTGCTGGCCAAGCTGTCGATCCTGTCGCGGCAAAAAGTCGGCTTGCTGCCGACCGTCGTCACCACCCACGAAGACATCACCCGTCTGCTGCAGTCCATGGGCTTCGAGCAAGTGTTCAACATCGTTGACCGCCCGATCCCATGCCCTGAATGCCTGACCGACCTGCCAGACCAGGACCAGTCCGAAGAAGTGGTGCGGATCAAAGTCCTTGAAGCACACAAAATTCTCATGGGCCTGAACGACTCCAACCGTGAGGCGTTTCATGACCTGGTGAATGCGCTGGAGCGTCACTGATTCCCTGAAGCTGAGGCCCCGCCACATCTTCCAGCACAAAGCCCACTACCCAACTTCAACGCATAAAAAAGGGCGAACCCATCAAGGTTCGCCCTTTTTGCATCCAGCTAACTCAAATCACAGCTTGGCCTGCAACAACGCCTCAAGCTTCTCCTGATCCCGAGCAAACTGACGAATGCCCTCAGCCAGCTTCTCGGTCGCCATCGCATCTTCGTTGGACAACCAACGGAACTGCGCTTCATTCAAGCTCAGACGCGCTTCACCAGCATGCCCCGGCGCCAATTTGCGCTCCAGCTTGCCGGTATCCGCCGCCAGTTTCTCCAGCAGATCCGGGCTGATGGTCAAGCGATCACAACCGGCCAACTGCTCGATCTGATTCAGATTACGGAAGCTCGCGCCCATCACTACAGTTTTGTAGTCATTGGCCTTGTAGTAGTTGTAGATACGCGTCACCGACTGCACGCCCGGATCATCCGCGCCGGTATAGTCGTTACCGGTGGCCTTCTTGTACCAGTCGTAGATACGGCCCACGAACGGCGAAATCAGGAAAACCCCAGCATCAGCACACGCCGCCGCCTGAGCGAAAGAGAACAGCAAGGTCAGGTTGGTCTGGATGCCTTCCTTTTCCAGCGTCTCGGCAGCGCGGATGCCTTCCCAGGTCGAAGCGATCTTGATCAGCACACGGTCACGGCCAATACCGGCCTTTTCGTACAGGTCGATCAGACGGTGCGCACGCTTCAAGACGGCGTCAGTGTCGAACGACAGGCGCGCATCCACTTCAGTGGAAATACGGCCAGGAATCACCTTCAGAATCTCTTGCCCCACTGCCACACCAAAACGGTCGCTGGCCAGACCCACATCGCCCTTGCAGTCGCTGACGCAAGCGTTCAGCAACTCGGCATAACCGGGAATGGCCGCTGCTTTGAGCAGCAGGGAAGGGTTGGTGGTGGCGTCCACGGGTTTAACGCGAGCGATTGCTTCGAAGTCGCCGGTATCGGCAACCACGGTGGTCATTTGTTTGAGTTGTTCCAGCTTGGAAGTCATGGGCGTGCTCTGTCCTATGGGTCTAATGACATTACCCGAGCGCTGACAGCCACTCAAGGGTGCATGTGCGTATCGAAGGCCCCAGCGGCAACATCCTGAAAACGGATGTTTGAAAGGCGGGGCGTGGTCTCGGTAAATACGATGCTGAAATGGGGGGCAGGTTCAATGGAAGTGACGGTTAGCGTGCTGAGCGAGCCTGAGCCATGTTCTCAATGCTTACCGATTTAGCCTGGCCGGTTTGCGTATTAGACCTTTGAGCGCTCAGGCCGAACAAGCGACGGCCACGATTTCGAAGCTGCCATTTTCTAACGAGACAAAACGCATTCATGGGCGCGAAACCTACGAACGAGCAATAGGGGATCAACGCCCCTCCAACAACTCCGCCGCCTGATCCAGCAACGCCAAAGGCTCTTTAGCCTTGTGAATATCCACCGACAACAACTGCCGAAACTTCCGCGCCCCCGGAAACCCGGTGCCCAGCCCCAGCACATGCCGAGTGATGTGATGCATCGCACCGCCCGCCAGCAAATGCTCGGCAATATAAGGCCGCAACTGCGCCAGCGCCTCGGCCCGGCTGATCACCGGCGCCGTGCTGCCGAACAGCTGCTGATCCACCTCAGCCATCACATAAGGATTGTGATACGCCTCACGGCCCAGCATCACACCGTCGAACGTCTGCAAATGCTCGTGGCAGGCCTCCAGTGTTTTGATCCCGCCGTTGAGAATAATCTCCAACTCCGGAAAATCCGCCTTCAACCGCGCCGCCACGTCATAGCGCAGAGGCGGAATGTCGCGGTTCTCCTTCGGCGACAACCCCTCCAGAATCGCAATCCGCGCATGCACCGTAAAACTCGTGCACCCGGCATCCCGAACCGTGCCGACGAAATCACACAACTGCTCGTAACTGTCCCGCCCATTGATCCCGATCCGATGCTTCACCGTCACCGGAATCGACACCGCATCACGCATCGCCTTCACACAATCGGCCACCAACTGCGGATGCCCCATCAGGCACGCACCGATCATATTGTTCTGCACCCGATCACTCGGGCAGCCGACGTTCAGGTTTACCTCGTCGTAGCCGTGGTCCTGCGCCATGCGTGCGCAGGCGGCCAGGTCCAAAGGCACACTGCCGCCGAGCTGCAGGGCGAGTGGGTGCTCGGCTTCGTTGTGACGCAGGAAACGGTCGTGATCGCCGTTGAGCAGCGCGCCGGTGGTGACCATTTCGGTGTAGAGCAGGGCGTGCTTGGAGAGCAGGCGCAGGAAGAAGCGGCAGTGGCGATCGGTCCAATCCATCATCGGTGCCACACTGAAGCGGCGAGACGGCTCGGGACGGGGAGGAGTAGTGTTTGCGGGCGCTTCAGGTTTTTCGAAATTCATTTGTACTGATCTTTTATACAGCGGTTTTTACCCGATTTTCCTTGTTTTCCGAAGTCGGTTGCTACAATGCAGCAAGCGAATTCGGCAATGTAGCAACTGGAAATGGGCACGATCACATCACGCAAGCGCAAGGACAACTCGACGACCTACACGGCGCAGATACGGATCAATCGGGACGGGAAGACAGTTTATCAGGAAAGCCAAACCTTCGACCGCAAGTAGGTTACCCAGGCCTGGATCAAGCGCCGCGAAATGGAGCTGGCTAACCGAAAAGGCGTGACGATAGTGCCTGGAGGAGTACAAAATCCGTCCACTGGGCAAGACCAGAAACGGGCGAGCTCGACGACTCGGCGCTGAACAGCCAGAAGCTGGTGGAGTTCGCGCAATGGCGGATGAGCCAGGAGGGCGGCGGCGTCCGGCGGGGTGGTTCATGGCGCCACAAGAGCCCAACTTGACCCGGCGTATGTTCAACGCCGGTGCCGGCGACCAAGGATTGATTACTCTCGCGGCTTGTCAGGCCTACGCCAAAGAAGTCTCGACACCGAAATAGGCTCGGGTAACTGTTTCGGGATCTGAGTCCATTTTTACTTTGCCGTGCTCCAGCCAGATGACCCGATTGCACGTATGCATCAGCAGTTCGCGGGAGTGGCTGGCAATCACCAAAATATTGGTAGCTTTGACCAGTTCATTCATTCGAACTTCTGCTTTATGCTTGAAACTTTCGTCTCCTATTGAAAGCCATTCATCCATGATCAAGATTTCAGGCCTGATAGTAGTCGATACTGCAAAAGCCAAACGCAGGTGCATACCGCTGGAGTAGGTACGTACTGGCATGTTTATGAATTCGCCAAGCTCTGAAAACTCAATAATTTCGTCGAGTTTTTTTGTAATTTCATTTTTTCTCATGCCGAGAAGAGTACCGCGCATAAAAATATTTTCTCTGCCGGTTGCCTCCGGGTCTATTCCCAATGAAATATCAATAAGCGAGGCGATTTCACCGGTTATTTTAGCCGTGCCGGAGGAGGGCGTGTATACGCCGCTCAACAGCCTGAGTAGCGTGCTTTTGCCAGCACCATTATGACCGAGCAATCCAACCCGGTCTCCGTCCTTGAGAGAAAAAGTCAGGTTTTCCAGTGCTCTTACGATAACGCGACCTTGGTCGTTGGCACCGATTTGTCCCCCGGTCGCGACTTGAATCAGCCGTTTTTTTAGGGACCGGCCGCTTGCGTTATAGATCGGGAAGTCAACGCATGCGTTATAAAATTCAATAGAAGCCATACTGTGTTTTCTTCTTAGAGCCAATAAGCGATGCGATGTTTGTAACGACCATAGAACATGATCGCCATGCACCATCCAAGCAAGGCCATGCCCCCGGACAGCCACCAGCTAATACTGCTCACCTCCTGTCCAAGCAGAGGGGCCCTGACTATCTGCATGAGGTGGTAGATGGGGTTGAAATCCAACAAATAGACGTTGGACCGTCCTGGGAGTTGGTTGGGAAGCCATATGATGGGCGTCAAATAAAAAACAATTTGCAAGACGCTGCCAATAATCTGGGTGAGGTCTCGGTAACGCGCACATAAAATACTCAGTATCAAGCTGAGCCATGCCAGGTTCAGGACAAGTAGCGCAAAGCCTGGAATGCTCAATAATGCTTCAAGTCCCACGGGTTTTTGCACTGCCAGCAGCACCAGTGGGAAAATAATAATGTTATGCCCGAGAATTAAAGTATTACGCCATAGTGTGCGCAAAATATGTACAAAGAGCGGAATAGGCAGTTGTTTGATGATGTTTTCTGCGGCGATGAGGCTGGTGCAACCTTCCAGCACCGATGTAGAGATGAAGCTCCAGAGAATCATGCCCGCGGCAAGGAACGGAAAAAAATCTTTGATCGGAGCGTTAAATAGTTGACCGAACACGATGCCAATCGTACCGATCATTGCGCCCATGCTGATGGTTAGCCAAAACGGTCCAACTGCTGAGCGTCGATACCGCTGACGTATATCCTGCCATCCGAGCATGCCTACCAGAGGATAGCGCTTTACGGCTGTCGCTATGTCTACCAGGACAGCGTTTATTGAGGAGATGGACATTCGAAATACCGGGTTTTAAAACAGAGAGCGATTGTAGTCTTGGCAGGGGACGAGGTGTCACTTTTTCCATCTCGGCCAATCCCCGACTTTCCGTATTCGCTGAAGATGGGGTTGCTGTCAAGGAAGGTGCGTGTGCTTTGCTGAGAGCGCCCTGCAGGAGCGCGACCGAATTAAAGGAGGGACCTTAGCGGTAGGCATGTTGGTCGATTATTTTCATTCTATATTCAGACACGTCTACGGCATGTATCTTCTGCGGCCAGTCACAAAAGACTGGCCTTCGGCCAGCCAACAAACCGGAGTTACTGAATGCAGCTTGGTTTTATTGCACCCCAAGAGGTGCTGGATATTATCGCGGGCATCGGTCGAACCGAGGACATCCGTTTTTCCCCGGATCGCAGCCGCTTGGCCGTGGCCGTCATTACTCGCAAACTGATCGTTGTCTTCGATATCGAAGTGCGGATGACTCCGGCGGGCAAGCAGGTTCATCTCAGTACTGCTATCGAGTTGTCATCGAGCCAGTTGAAATACCCCCACGGACTGGACTTCATTGACAATGAAACGCTGGTGGTGGCCAATCGCGACGGCGATCTGACACTGTTCCGACTACCGTCACGGGATGGATCGACAAAGGGAGAACTCACCCTGCTGAAGAGTCTTTCGGCCAATGACCGGGAGTTGCTGGGACCAGGCTCCGTGGCCGTCTCGCGGATCGATGCGCAGCACCACGAATTTCTGGTGTGCCGAAACTTCGGGAATCGGGTATCGCGTCATGTGATCGCGACCGAAACAGACTACGCGGTCACCGAGGAAGGAGTGCTGCTGGGTAAATGGATGGTAATTCCCGACGGCATCAGCATCGATCGCAGCCGGCGATGGCTGGCGGTGAGCAGCCATGACATCCAGAGCGCGTTGCTCTATCCGCATACCCCGGCACTGCATGCGGAGGCTGATCCAACAGCCGTACTACGTGGTGCCAGCTATCCCCACGGCATCCGCTTCAGTGATGACAGTTGCTATATCCTGCTGGCCGATGCTGGCGCACCTTATGTACATGTCTACTTCCAGCCCGATGGCCACTGGCAGGGTGTCTACGACCCTTGCCTGAGTCTGCGGGTGATGGACGACGGGCTGTTTCAGCTGGGCAGGCACAATCCCCAGGAGGGCGGGCCCAAGGGGCTCGATATCGATTGCACGGCCGGTATTCTGGTGACGACTTGCATGACCCAGCCGCTGGCCTTCTTCGATCTGGACCCAATCTTGGCCAGTGTTCTCCGATCGGGCCCGCTTGACGTGCTTGACGGCTCGGAAAGCGCCCCTGAAGGGGGGTTGGATGTTTGCCATGAGCTGGAAAAACAGTTGCGTCATGCGCAGACCGTCACCAATGCCATCCTCCGGGAACAGCAGGCTGAGCAACGAGCAGTGCAGACAGAGCTGCGGGCAGCACAGGCAGAGCTGCGGGCAGCCCATGCCGAATCCCGGGTGCAGGCCCTGCTCGCCAGCAACTCCTGGCGGATTACCGCGCCGCTGCGCTGGGCACTTGCGTCGCGCAAACGACAAAGCTGAGCCAGGAGCATGCAACGACTCATGCCCCTATATACGCATGTTGAGTGCAGCTTCTGTGCCTGTCACAACGGGTTGGCCTTCGGCCAACCAACACACTGGAATGACTGAATGCAGCTGGGTTTTTTTGCACCCCAGGAGGTGCTGGATATTATCGCGGGCATCGGTCGAACCGAGGACATCCGTTTTTCCCCGGATCGCGGCCGCTTGGCCGTGGCCGCCATGACCCGCCAACTGATCGTTGTCTTCGATATCGAAGTACGGATGACTCCGACGGGTAAGCAGGTTCATCTCAGCACTGCTGTCGAGTTGTCATCGAGCCAGTTGCAATCCCCCCACGGCCTGGACTTCATCGATGATGAAACGCTGGTGGTGGCCAATCGCGACGGCGATCTGAGACTGTTCCGACTACCGTCGAGGGATGGATCGACGAAGGGGGAACTCACCCTGCTGAAGAGTCTTTCGGCCAATGACAGGGAGTTTCTGGGACCAGGCTCCGTGGCCGTCTCGCGGATCGATGCGCAGCACCACGAATTTCTGGTGTGTCGAAACTTCGGGAATCGGGTATCGCGCCATGTGATCGCGACCGCAACGGACTATACGGTCACCGAGGAGCGAGTGTTGCTGGGTAAGTGGATGGCGATGCCCGGTGGCATCAGTATCAGCCGTAGCCGGCGTTGGCTGGCGGTGAGCGGCCTCAATATCCAGAGCGCTCTGCTCTACCCGCAGACCTCGGAGCTGCATGCGGAGGCCGAACCAATGGCTGTGCTGCGCGGTGCCAGTACTCCCCACGGTATCCGTGTCAGCGACGATGACCGCTATATCCTGCTGGCCGATGCCGGCGCACCTCATGTGCATATCTACTTCCAACCCGACGGTCAGTGGCAGGGCATTTACGACCCTGGTTTGAGCCTGCGGGTGATGGATGACTGTCTGTTCCAAAGCATAAACGCTATTCCTTCGCGCAAAGGAGGGCCCAAGGGGCTTGATATCGATTGCGTCGCTGGTGTTCTGGTGACGACCTGTCTGACCCAGCCGCTGGCCTTCTTCGATCTAAACCCGATCTTGGCCAGTGTTAACCGTTCGGGCTCGCTTGACGTGCTTGATGGCTCCAAAAGCTCCCCTGAGGGGACGCTGGAAATCCGCCATGAGCTGGAAAAACAGCAACGTCATGCGCAGACCGTCACCAACGCGATCCTCCGAGAACAGCAGGCAGCCCAGGCTGAGCAACGAGCGGCACAGGCAGAGCTGTGGGCAGCCCATGCCGAATCCCGGGTGCAGGCCCTGCTCGCCAGCAACTCGTGGCGGGTTACCGCGCCGCTACGCTGGGCGCTTGCACCGCTCAAGCGTCGCACCTGAGTTTCCGCAAAGGGATTGGTACCGTTTTGGTCGAATGCAGTTAGCCGAGAGATTTATATTAACCACCATATGAGTTGCCAGGCTCGACCATGAACTCAAGGACGGTCAGCGGCATCGACGGGCGGAATGGAGCAAAAAAGCTTCTAATTGCCTGTCTTTTCCGCCGTCAACAGAAGCCAAGCCAACCCTAAAGACCCAGGCAAGGGCCGGCCCATGAAGGTGATACGAAAGAAAAGAGTACGCGTTCGGCGGCGTGGAGTTTTTTTGAATCGAGGGATTCGTAGGGGGATGCTGGATCGTTGACCGGCGGATTGGGTGTGGCCTTGAACATGGTGAAACTCCTGATTATTCATTAGGAGCTACCAGCTGTGAGTGTCTTTAAACGCTCATCTAAACAGGTGGGTCGTTTCAGAGAACACAAGGATGCTGAACCAACGCTGTCGCTCAGCAATGTTTCATCAAGTTTGGCAAGCTTGTGGCATAGGATGCTTACTCAAGATTGTGCTGCCACGCCTCCAGCCCACAGGAAACAAAAAGATGATCTCGAACCTCTTCAAAGCCATGCTGATCACCGGTGCTTTGCTCTTGAGCGCCTGTTCGGGTGTGAGCACCAGTTCCTGCTTTTCAGAAGGCTGCCAACAATTCGATGGCCATAGCCCCAACAAGGTGAACTTTGGTGGGAGCGCGATCGGCAACAGCTTTAATGAGTACAGCTCGGGCCTGCTGCACGACTAAGGGATGACGCAACGGCAGGGGTGTTTTCGCCGTTGCGTGATTTGCCTGATGAACCGCGTGGTCTGATTTTACGACTGCTTTGCAGCCGGACGCAGGCTTCGTCAGCTGCTACATGGGGTCAGCAAACAACGGGCTATTTGGCCTCTGGCACCGCTATCCATTGGCCCAGGATTTTCTGGTAATTCCCCGTCACCTTGGCCAGATGCAGCCACTGATCGACATACATCTTCCAGCTGATGTCATCCCGCGGCAGCAGATATGCCTTCTCCCCATACTGCATGTATTGCGTCGGGTTGACCGCGCACAAACCCGGTTTGAGTTTCTGCTGATACAGCGCTTCCGACGCATCGGTAATCATCACGTCAGCCTTCTTGTCCAGCAGTTGCTGGAAGATGGTCACGTTGTCGTGCAGTTGCAATTGCGCCTTGGGCAGGAAAGCGTGAACGAAGGCTTCGTTGGTGCCGCCGGCGGGTTCGACCAGGCGAACGGAAGGTTGGTTGATTTGTTCGAGGGTCTGGTATTTCGCTTGATCTTCGCAGCGAACCAGCGGGATTTTGCCGTCGACATCCAGGGTGGTGCTGAAGAAGGCTTTTTTCTGGCGTTCCAGGGTGACGGAGATGCCGCCGACGCCGATGTCGCATTTGCCTGCGAGCATGTCGGGCATCAGGGTTTTCCAGGTGGTCTGGACCCACTCGACCTTCGCGCCCAGGCTGTCGGCCAGTGAGCGGGCCATGGCGATGTCGATTCCCGAGTATTCGCCGTCTTCACCTTTGAAGGTATAGGGTTTGTAGTCGCCTGTGGTGCAAACGCGCAGCTGGCCTTGTTGCAGGACGGTGTCCAGGTGCGAAGGGCTTTGCTCTGCCTGAGCGCCGCAGGATAGAGCCAGCAGGCCACAGAGCAGCATTGTGCTTTTGATGGTTTTCATTGTTATCGGGCTTTTGTGACGGAGTGGGGTTCAAGCGGAAGTCAGTGTAGTGAAAGCACTTCTCGACTGTCATCCAGTGTCCCAATGTCCCGATCATTCCAATGCGTGATACGTGTCAGGCAAGGCCCGACACGTATCCCTTCACATTAGTTGTTTATCCACAAGCCACGGACTTCGAACTCTTAAGATGCGCTTCAATCGAGTTGCTGGCAGAGTGGACTCTTACTCCCTTGAGTTTATCGAGTGGCGGCTCTTTCCAAAGTTTTGATGCGTCGATGGGAAGGATGACCTGTATGGCAGCCCCTTGGGGCGGATCAGCAACAAAATCGAAGTCTTGAATGCCGTCTGGTGGGAACTGAATGTAAATCCGCGGCTCCAGTCTCGGGTTTGTCCATCCACCAGAATTCACCAGGCCAATTGCCGATATGTGTAGCTGCGGTGGGTTTGATTTAAGTATTTTTAAGTCGACATCCACTACTTTCATTACGTCAGCCATTTTCGAACTCCTTTCGATAATTGCGCCGCTTTTTCACCTTGGCGCTTGGGTGTTGAACCCTTTGGCTTGAAATCTAGTGTGGTTAGACGCTAGTAAAGGACCCTCACCCTGTCCACTGACTGCTCTGGCCGGTCATCGGATGCTTTCATTTCCCTACTGGGCGCCCATTTCCGGACTCAGCGTTCCGAGCCAAGCCACCAATCCCACAATCAACACCGCCGCCGCCAATTCCACCACCACGCTACGCCGCAACGCATTGGCGGCGACCGTGTATTGCCCATCCCGCAACGACCGCTCCAGAAACGGCCCAAGGTGAAACCGGTTCAACGCGGCGAGCACGAGCATGCCGGCAAACAGCACCACTTTGATGAACAGCAGAATCCCGTAAGTGCTGAGAAACACCTCATCCAGCTTCGGCCCAACGATGAACAGATAATTCACCACCCCCGTCACCGTAATCACCACGACGATGGCCGCGCCAATCGCTTCAAACCGATTAACCGCGCGGGCCAGCAACCTGAGGCGCGCTTCGGTTTGCAGAGCGTTGATCTTCGCCATCAACGTAAACGCCAGCAATGCTCCAAGCCAAGCCCCCGCTGCCAGCAGGTGCAGAATGTCCACGGTGAAATGCCAATAACGACGATTGCCTTCATCCATCGCCCCATGTCCGCTCCAGGCCAGGCTGGCGAGGGCAACACCACCGGCAACAGCCGCGATCCATAAACTGAAACCGGGCGTACGGAGCATCACCGCCAGACCCGCGACGACCAGCGCAACAATGCGAACCACCCAGGCCAGCCCGACATCCGTCTCGAATAGCATCATCTCGATGTGCGGACGCAGCTTGGCGAAGTCCGTTTCACCGCTCATGGCACTTGCCATCATCACCATGCTGGCGACGGACAATGCCGCGCCCAGCACCGCCGTCCCCGCCAACATCGGCCGAAACGGCAGCACCGCCCCAGACACCCGTTCCTGCCCTTTAAGGCTATACAGCCCAAAAAGTGCTACCCCGAACAACAGCATCAAATCCACATACAACGCAAACCGCAGGGCAATGCCGACCGAGTCGCTCATCAATCACTTCACTTTGAACGTAACGTTGCCGGTGATCGGGTGAGTGTCCGAAGACACGGCGCGCCATTCGACTTTGTAGCTGCCGGTGGGCAGGGGCGAGAGCGGGGTGATGACCATGGTTTTCGGGTCGCTGCCGCCGGAGACTTTGGCTTTCATCGGCATGGGGGAATGGGCCATGCCGGGCATTTCGGTCATGACCAGTTTGGCGCCGGAGAATTGGGTCATGAGGTTTTCGGAGAAGTGCAGCTCGATGTTGCTCGGTGCTGCGCCGTCCGCGCCTTCGGTCGGGGTGGAGGAGAGCAGTTTCGGGTGGGCTTGAGCCAGTGCGCTCATCAGTAGCCCGGTGGAAAGTGCGATGGCGACAGCGGTGATTTTGATGGTGCGCATGCAAGGCCTCTTACCGCTTTAAGCGGTTGTTTTTTAGGTTTTGAGTTGAAGCGTTTAGAACCACAGCCGAACGCCGAGGACCAGGCGGGCTTCGCTGCGGTCCTCGCCTTCGTCCCTGGCGTAATCGGCGGTATTGCCGTAGGTGCGGTTCCAGGTCACGCCGATGTAGGGCGCGAATTCCCGGCGGATTTCATAGCGCAGGCGCAAGCCGGCTTCGGTGTTGGACAGCCCGGAGCCGATGCCCCGTTGCGGGTCGTTTTTGCCGTAGACGTTGAGCTCGGCGGTCGGCTGCAAAATCAGCCGGTTGGTGAGCAGGATGTCGTAGTCGCCTTCCAGTCGTGCGGCGGTCTGGCCGCCTTCGCCGATGAACGCGGTAGCCTCGGTTTCGAAGTTGTACAGGGCCATGCCTTGCACGCCGAACGCGGCCCAGGTTTGCGGGGCGCCGGGTTTGAAATCCTGGCGCACACCGGTCACCACGTCCCACCACGGGGAGATGGCATGACCCCACAGTGCCTGGATTTCGGCGTCTTCGGTTTTGCCATTGACGCGTTCGCCTTCGGAGCGCAGCCACAGGCGATCAACGTCGCCACCGATCCAGCCGGACAGATCCCACGCCAATGCGCTGCCGTTGTCGGCGTCCTGCCATTCGAGTTTGTCGGCGAGGAAGTAATAGTTGAGCGCACTGTCGTGCATGTCATGGCCGCCGGGGCTGACGAAAACGGCGGCGCGGTCGGCGTCGGTCAATGCCGGGATCGGCGTGCGGCTTTGGGTTGGCGCGGCGGGCTGCATTTGCCCGTAATCCTCGCTCTGCATCTGGCTGTGATCCATGCCCGGCATCTGGCTATGGTCCATGCCCTGCATGTTGTCGGTGGCGGCCATGGCCGAAGAGAGCGTCAGGCCCAAGGTGACGAGGGCCAAAGAGATCGGAGTGAGTCTGGTCATGGGTAGCGCCTTATTCTTCCACGCGAACTTCACGGAACATGCCCATTTCCATGTGGTACAGGAGATGGCAGTGGTAGGCCCAGCGGCCGAGCGCATCGGCAGTGACCCGATAGCTGCGCTTCGATCCGGGCGGCACATCAATGGTGTGTTTGCGCACCATGAACTGGCCGTTCTCGTCTTCGAGGTCGCTCCACATGCCGTGCAAATGAATGGGGTGAGTCATCATCGTGTCGTTGACCAGCACCACCCGAACCCGCTCGCCGTACTTGAGTCGCAGCGGTTCGGCGTCGGAGAACTTCACGCCGTTGAACGACCAGGAGAACTTCTCCATGTGACCGGTCAGGTGCAGTTCGAGGGTGCGGCCGGGCTCGCGGCCGTCCGGGTCTTCGAAGGTGCTGCGCAGGTCGGAGTAGGTCAGCACACGGCGGCCGTTGTTGCGCAGGCCGATGCCCGGGTCGTCGAGTTTTGGCGTGGTGCTCATGGCTTGCATGTCCACCAGCGGGTTGTCTTTTTCCGTATCGGGATGGGATTGCATACCGGCCATTCCGGCCATTCCGGCCATGCCGCCCATGGCCATGCTGCTGTGATCCATCCCGGCCATGCTGTCCATGCCCTGCATGTCGCCGCCGTCCATGCCCTGCATGTCACCACCGTTCATGCCTTGCATGGCACCGTGATCCATCCCCGCCATGTCACCACCCATGCTGCCATGATCCATGCCGCCCATGCCCATGTCGTCCATGGTCACCAGCGGTCGCGGATCCAGCGCTGGAATCGGCGCCGACAACCCGGTTCTCACCGCCAGGGTGCCTCGCGCATAACCCGTTCGATCCATCGACTGGGCGAACAGGGTGTAGGCATCCTGGGTCGGTTCGACGATCACGTCGAACGTCTCCGCCACCGCGATGCGGAACTCGTCGACGCTCACCGGTTTGACGTGCAGGCCATCCGCCGCGACCACGGTCATTTTCAAACCCGGAATACGCACGTCGAAGTAGGTCATGGCGGAGCCGTTGATAAACCGCAGTCGCAGTTTTTCGCCGGGGCGGAATACGCCAGTCCAGTTCATGTTCGGCGCCTGGCCGTTCATCAAGTAGGTGTAAGTGGCACCGCTGACGTCGGCCAGGTCGGTGGGGTTCATCTTCATCTCGGCCCACATCTTGCGATCGGCCACAGTCGAGCCCCAGCCTTTCTCGCCGACGTCGTGGATGAAGTCGCCCACGGTGCGCT
Organism: Pseudomonas sp. GM18; assembly: GCF_000282195.1. Taxonomy (GTDB): domain Bacteria; phylum Pseudomonadota; class Gammaproteobacteria; order Pseudomonadales; family Pseudomonadaceae; genus Aquipseudomonas. The sequence continues at coordinate 101,312 of NZ_AKJT01000025.1, read as the reverse complement.
TGTGGTAGTTGTAGTAGTCCGATTGTTTCTTGAGTTTTTTCATCAGGCCGACGGCGTCTTCGTCGGTCCAGTCGGTGAGCATCACCACGTAATCGCGGTCGTACTGGAACGGCTCCGGCTCCTTGGCGTCGATCACCAACGGCCCGTAAACCCCGGATTGTTCCTGCAGGCCCGAATGGCTGTGGTACCAGTAGGTGCCGTTCTGCCGGACCTTGAACTGGTAGACGTACATGCCATCCGGTTCGATCCCGTGAAAGCTCAGGCCCGGCACGCCGTCCATGTTGGCCGGCAGCAAAATGCCGTGCCAGTGAATGGAAGTGCTGTCCTTGAGTTTGTTCTTCACCCGCAGCGTGACGGTGTCGCCTTCACGCCAGCGCAACAGCGGGCCGGGAATGCCGCCGTTGATGGTCATCGCGGTTCGAGGGTTGCCGGTGATGTTGACCGGGGATTCGCCGATGAACAGGTCGAAGTCGGTACCGGCCAGCACATTCGGTTCGCCGGGACTGGTGATCGCCCAGACTGGCGTGCGCCACAGCCCGAGGCCAGCGAGGACCCCGCCAGCGGCCAGGCCCTTCACGAAGGTGCGTCTTGAGGTGTTCGAATGCATGCCGTTTTATCCCGTCCGTCAGCCTGATGAAGCCCTCAGGTCCATCCTGAGCGGAGGGAAGAGAGCTCAATGTGGGGGAGGCTAACGGGCGGTGCCTTTCAGCAGGCTGAGGCCAAGATTACAGTTTTGACAGTTTCACGCGGTGTTCAAGGGCTGCTATTGGACCTGGACGAATCCGCCACGGTGGCATTACCGCAATTGATATACGACGAAGACTTCAACCAACGCTGATCCGGATAGTAAGAAAACAACAACTGCCCATCTTTCATCGAGTCGATCAGCCGATGTGCAATCGCGGGTCTCACCGCCGGGCAGCCGAGACTTCTGCCGATCCGGCCATTGGCCCGCGCCAGGACAGGGCTGACGTAAGGCGCGCCGTGAATGACGATCGCTCGCTCGAAGGCGTTGTCGTTAAAACCCGGTTCCAGACCTTCCATGCGCAGGGAATAACCGTTCTGCCCGACATAGCTGGACTGGGTGCGGTACAAACCCAGGCTGGTGGCGTAACTGGCGTTCTGATTGGAGAACTGGCTGGCCATGTTCTCGCCACTGTTGCGACCGTGGGCGACCAGTTCATGGAACAACAACTTGCGTTGTTTAAGGTCGAACACCCAAAGACGTTGCGCAGTCGAGGGCAGGGAATAATCGATGACTGCTAGTCTCTGCACCGGGGCCGTGCCTTGGGCCCGGCTGCATTGGGAGGCGCGAACGGCCAGGGCAATGACTTTGGCGTTGGCATCAGGGGCCGCTTTGACCAAGGCGGCTTCAAGCGAATCGGCGTAGGCTGCCGGTAATGTAAAAGCGGTCAGCAACAGGGCCGTCATTAAGAAGCCGAAGCGGTCCAAGGCCATATGCAGGTCTCATCAGTAATATTTCGAGTCTAGCAGCGCGCACGACGCGAGCCGGTTGAAAACGGGAGATTAAGGATTATCCATGGCGCAGTTAACAAGGTTATTCGTCATAAGCCGCATGTTTTTTATGGGCTTTCTGATAAGCGGCACGGCGATCGCGCAAACTTCGCCGATTGAGCCGGTATCTCCCGTCAGCACTGTGGCTGAAGCGGCACCTGGCGATTATGTCGGCCAAGCGATTCAGGCGGAGTTGGCGCCATTGAGTTCGGCGTTTCCGCCGCTGCTCACCTCGCCGCGTCATCAGCGCGTTGATGTGAACCGAGTGGTGCTGGATTTCTATAGTCATCGTGGCTATCGCGCTGCCTGGACAGACGATGACGATGTCGCCCTGTTATTGAAAAGCTTGGGCGATACCCAGAGCGATGGCCTGAACCCCGCGGATTTCCGGATCGCCGAGTTGGCCGAGGCCCGCGCGTTGATGCAGACAACCACTCCAACCCCCGGGCAACGGGCAGCTTTTGATATCTCTGCCACCCAGACGTTTATCACGGCGCTGCTGCAGTTGCGGCGCGGCAAGGTCGACCCTTCGCGGCTGGACATCCACTGGAACTTCGACCCCGTTGGCGTCGATCCCCGGGAGGACGTCAACAAATTCTTCACCGCCCTCGACAGCCATGACATTGCGCGCGCCTTCTCCCAGGCAACGCCCCAAGAAGCGGTTTACGGCACGTTGCGCCAGGGCCTGGCGCAACTGCGCAAGGTTCGTGATCGGGGCGGCTGGCCAAAGATCCCGGAAGGGCAGACGCTCAGGCCCGGCATGGACGAGGCCTCGGTCGCTCTATTGCGAGCCCGTCTGGCAGCGGGCGGTTATCTCGCCGCGCAAGTGACTGCTCGCACCCACTACGACGACGCCGTCACCGTGGCGGTGAAGAAGTTTCAGACCGAACAATACCTTGGGGCGGACGGTGTAGCGGGGCCGGCGACACTCGCGGAACTGAATGTGTCGGTCGAGGCGCGAATCGATCAGGTGCGGGTGAACATGGAGCGGGCGCGGTGGCTGCTGTACAAACTTCAGGGCACCTTCGTCGTTGTCGATATCGCCGGGTATAAAGTCGCGTTCTATCGTGATGGCAAACCGATCTGGCGCTCACGGGTGCAGGTCGGCAAGCCGTTTCGCAGCACGCCGATTTTTCAATCCGCGATCACCTACGTTACGTTCAACCCCACCTGGACCGTGCCTCCGACGATTCTGCTCCAGGACATGCTGCCGAAGATTCGCGACAATCCTGGCTACCTTGAGGCAAGCCGCATTCGTGTGATCGATCGAGATGGCAGTGTGCTCGATCCGTCGACTGTCGATTGGGACAACCCGCGCGGCCTTACCTTGCGTCAGGATGCGGGGCCGGATAACTCGCTGGGGCAGGTGGCGATTCGTTTTCCCAATGAGTATTCGATTTATCTGCACGACACGCCGCATCGCGAGTTGTTCGCGAAATCCAATCGCGCGACCAGCTCCGGCTGTATTCGGGTAGAAAACCCGCTGCAATTGGTGGAGCTGTTGTTCAACGATCCGGTTCACTGGAACAGCGAAGGGATTCAAAGGCAGTTAGCCAACGGCAAGACAGAGAACATCAGGCTCCCGGTGAAAGTGCCGGTGCTGTTGGCCTACTGGACGGTGGACCTGAGTCTTGATGGGCGCGTGACATTCAAGCCCGATGTGTATGGCTATGATTCCCCGGTATTGCGAGCGTTGAATCGGCCTTCGGAGCAACCGGCGCTGGACGGGAGGCGGACGGCGCCTCCCTCGGTGGCGGAGCAGAGCAAGCTGTAGGCCTTAAAGCCCCAAGCCTTCTTGCACGGCCAGCAGCAAATTGTGTTCCGTCAGCGCGATCGCATCCGGTTGTTGTCCGGCTTGCTCAATCGCCTGAAGCCACCACTGCGTCTCGCCGTGTTCGTTCACGGTGCGCAACAGGGCGAGTTCCTTGCCTGTCGAGTGAATCTCGATCCGTCCAGCGCCGTCGGCGGTGAAGCGCGCGACGGGATCAAAGATGATGCTGTGGTGGTTGCCTTCGATCAGCAGTTGGTCGATGGCGTAATCGTAAGTCGCACCGTCCGGTGCACTCTCGAACACATGAGTGGAATTGCGTCGCAGTTTCAGGCCCACCTCGATCAGTGGTTGCAGCCAGGCTTCGATCTGGTGAAACAGCTCGTAGACCTGGGCGGGCCAGCTGTCGATGGCTTGATCGGCGATGGTCGCGTCGGCACTGGTTTGCCGGGATTGTTTAAGCTTCGCGGCGAGCTCGTCTACCTTACTCATTTCGATTTCCTGTCGTGATGTCAGTTAATCGTAGCTCCTTCAAGGTAATGTGGTTTTGCCTTGCGTCATGCGATTGAAACACAACCATTTATCCCCCAATCCTCTGTTTACCCCGCACAACCCCGTAGACTAAGCTCACAAAAAATAAGGGTTTTGGGCCGCTGCCCATGCCTTACCCTTCCAGGACACGCTTTTGCCTATCCTCCTTCACGATCCGCACCCCGCGCCCGGCGGTGCCTTGAAACGGCTGCCTTTGCTCAAGGCTGCGGTGTTGTTTATTGCTGCGGTGTGCCTTTGTCTTTGCGGGCTGCTTTACCTGCAACTGGAGCAGTCGCGTCGACACGACCTGGCGTTGGCCGAGGTGTCGTCGTCGAACCTGACCCGGGCCATGGCGCAGCAGGCCGAAGACACGATCATGAAGGCCGATCTGGTGCTGACCAGTCTGGTGGACTGGATTCAGGCTGATGGTTTCGACGCAGCCCAGACGCCACGCTTGCAGAAAACCTTCGCCCGGCGGGTGCAGGCGCTGCATCAGTTGCACGGGATCTTTCTGTTCGACAGGCAGGGGCAATGGGTCGTGACGTCGTTCAAGGATCTACCCCGTGGGGCAGGTGTGGCGGACCGCGAGTATTTCAGGTTTCACCAGCAAAACACGTCAACTCTGGCGCACATCGGCCCGGCGGTTCGCAGTCGGGAGAATGGCGAGTGGATCATTCCGGTTTCCAAACGGATAAACGATCGGAGCGGTCATTTCCAGGGTGTGTTGCTGGCCGGGATCAAGATGTCGTACTTCGATCAGTTCTTCAAAAGCTTCAGCCTCGACGACAACGGCGCGATGTTTTTGGCATTGACCGATGGAACGCTGCTGGCGCGACGGCCGTTTGTGGAGTCGCAGATCGGCACGTCATTGGCTCAGGGCGAGATCTTTCAGAAACTCTTGCCCACCGCCACGTCCGGCAACGCCATGATCGACTCAGTGGTGGATGGCATCGTCCGGTTGTATGGCTACCGTCAGCTCGACGCCTATCCGGTGGTGGTCACGGCGGCATCCTCCAAAGACGCGGTCCTCAAGGACTGGTACGACACGGCGATTCAATCCGGTGTGATCGTCGCTCTGGTTGTCCTCGGCGTGGGGTTGTTCGGTTGGGTGTTCATTCATCAGGTGCGCGCGGGCGAGCGCATCGAGGCAGATTTGCGCAAGGCGCAGAAAGCGCTGGAGTTGATCGCCACCCACGACAGTCTGACCGGGCTGGCCAACCGCCGATTGTTCGAGCGGGCGCTGGAGATCGAGTTCGGGCGCGGTGCCCGGCGGTCGAGCTCGCTGGGCCTGATCATGCTCGATATCGATTACTTCAAACGCTACAACGACACTTACGGTCATGTGGCCGGGGACCATTGCCTGGCCGAAGTGGCGCGGGCCCTGAAGAGTTGCTGTCACCGCAAAGCCGACCTGGCGGTGCGCTACGGCGGTGAAGAGTTCGCGGTGTTGCTGCCGGATACCGACATCCATGGCGCGCTGACGATCGCCGAGCAAATCCGCCGCAGCGTCATGGACAAAAACATCACCCACAGCGGTTCGCCCACGGGCTACGTGACGGTCAGTCTTGGCTGTTATTCGTTTGTGCCGACGGCGCACGACAGCACCGAAATGTTGATCAAGCGCGCGGATGCGGCGCTGTACCAGGCCAAGCACTCAGGGCGAAATCGCTCGGCGGTGTTGTCGATGGAAGGGGGCGTCGAGGCGCTGATGCGCTCGGATCGATGATGCTTTCCACCATGGCTGGGGGGGTAAGACGATGCACACTGTGTAGCAGCTGCCGAAGGCTGCGTTCGGCTGCGGAGCAGTCGTGAATCCGGCTAATGCGATCTGCCAGATGTACCGCAATCTCTCTGATTTTACGACTGCTGCGCAGCCGAACGCAGCCTTCGGCAGCTGCTACAGTCCAGGAGCGATGATCGGGCATGCCTGCTATGGTCAGTGCAGAGAGCCTGGCTGTCACACCTGACCGACCGGGCCCGCCGGTCTCATCCCGATCGGGCAATCGATTGACAGGAACAAGTGCATGGATTTGTCTGCCGTTACCACCGCTGCACCTGCGCGCCATACCCCGATTACCCGCAACCTGATGTTGGTGGTCGGTCTGTTGTTTGTGGTTGGGGTACTGATCGCGCTGATCGCCCTGTTCAGTATTGCCGGGCGGCTCGATACCGAGGACCTGGCCAAGACCACGTTTTATACCCAGCGCGCGCTGGAAAACCGCATCACCGCCACGAAAAACTACATCGCCAGTTATGCCAACTGGACAACGGCCTACGATCACCTGAACGGCGAGGTCGATGTGCAGTGGGCCTACGTCGAGCAGAACCTGGGTAAAACCCTGTTCACCATGGACCACTACGAGGGTGTTTTCGTGGTCGATGTTCAGCGAACAAAATACGCTGTGGTGCGCGGGCTTCAGGTACAGGAGGAGGCGGCGGCTTACCTGTCGACAACGATGGCAACGCTCATTGACGAGGTTCAGAGTCAGGAGAGCCTCATCAAACCCGTCAGCCGCTACACCTTGTTCGAGGGCAAACCCGCGCTGTTGTCAGCCGCCGCGATTGTGCCCAATGACGAACGCCCGGCGGTCGATCCCAAAAGCACTTCGGTGCTTATATACGTCGACCAACTGAACCCTGAAAAGCTCAGCGCCTTGAGCGCCGATTACGGTTTGCACGACCTGAGCCTGACGCCCGACAACGCCATCGCTCCCGGTCAGCCCGCCATTGCCCTTGCTGGCACCGGCTACAGTCTGGTCTCGCGGCTCGATCGACCGGGTCATCAATTGCTCTGGTCGCTGCTGCCGCCACTGGGCGGGGCGCTGCTGGTTCTGGCGTTGTTGACCGCGTACTTCTTTCGCTATGTCCTGCGCACGTCCGGGCATGTGGATGCCAGTTACACCAGCCTCGATTTGTCGAATCAGGCGCTGGAGGCCAGTGAAGAGCGTTTTCGTGCGGTGGCCGAGGCCGCGTCCGACTGGATCTGGGAAATCGACGACCAGCATCGCATCACGTATCTGTCGGGGCGCTTCAGCACCGTCACCGGGTTCTCCGATCAGCAGTGGCTGGGGCAGAACATCGGGCAATTGCTCAATTGCGATACGACGCCGTTGTCGCTGTGGCTGAACAAACTCGATGAAGAGCAAGCCGTCAGCCATTTGCGCTGTTCCTACCGCGATCAATCAGGGCAACAGCGGGTCTGCCGGGTGTCGGCACGGCCGATCCAGCGCAAGGGCGCGGTGCTGGGTTATCGCGGAACGGCCAGCGACATTACCGATGAAGTCGCCGCCCATGCGCAGATCCAGCATCTGTCATTGCACGATGCCCTGACTGGTCTGCCGAACCGCAACAAACTGGCGCGTTTTCTCGATGAGGCGCTGGCACTGAAAGAGCAGTCGACGGCGCTGACGTTGTTGATGATCGACCTGGACAACTTCAAGCCGATCAACGATTCCCTCGGCCACCCGGCCGGCGATGCGGTATTGCTGGAAGTCGCCACCCGTTTTCGCGAGTGCACGCGAGACATTGACCTGGTCGCCCGACTGGGGGGCGACGAGTTCGTGCTGGTGCTCCATGGCATGGACAGCCACGCGGAAATCGACCGGTTTTGCGAGCGCTTGCTCGACAGCCTGCATCAGCCGATTCACTACGACCATCACTCGCTGCACATCGGCGCGAGCATCGGTATCGCCTTGAGTCGGCGCCAGGGGCATATTCCGCAGGAGCTGATTCGGTGTGCCGATATCGCGTTGTATCAGGCCAAATCCGATGGCAAGAAGACCTGGTGCTATTTTGCCGCGCACATGAACGATCAGATCCAGCATCGCCGGCAACTGGAAAACGACCTGCGTCGGGCGATCAAGAACAACGAATTCGTCATGCATTACCAGCCGCGTTATCACGTCGATGGCAAGCAGATCGTCTCGGTCGAAGCGCTGCTGCGTTGGCAGCATCCGGTGCAAGGCTTGTTGAGCCCCGATGCGTTTATCCCGCTGGCCGAGCAGACCGATCTGATCGTGCCGCTGGGTCGCTGGGTGTTGCGCGAGGCGTGCGAGACGGCCCTGACCTGGCCTGGCGCGATGATGGTGTCGGTCAACCTGTCCCCGGTGCAATTTGCCCGTAGCGATGTGATCGAGGACGTGCGCGAAGTGTTGATCCAGACCCGCTTGCCCGCCAGTCGGCTGGAGCTGGAGATCACTGAAAATGTGATGCTCAACGACGTCGATGGTGCACTGGCGACCATGAACGCACTCAAGGAGTTGGGCGTGCGGTTGAACATGGACGACTTCGGCACCGGTTATTCTTCGTTGGGTTACCTGCGCACGTATCCGTTCGACGGGATCAAGATCGACAAGCGCTTCATATCGTCCATGGGCAGCGGCAGCAACGATCGCGCCGTGGTGCAGGCGATCATCAACCTGGGCAAGGCGATGGGCCTGACCGTAACTGCAGAAGGTGTCGAGACGCTTGAGCAACTGGACTTCCTGATCTCGGATCAGTGCCATGAAGTGCAGGGGTATTACCTCAGTCGTCCGGTGGACCAATATGCGCTGCTGCCGCTGCTCAAGGCCTCGCAGGAAGATTTTCCGCTGCAGGGAGCGCACCTTTAGTCGCCTGTTTCTTTATTTACAAGGGGCCAGCGTTGACGCCTGGGTTCGCGCAAACGGCGATAGTTTTAGCGTGTGCGGCGATTGGCGAAATCAATTATCGGCCCGAGCGCTTTTTCCCTTATACATGGCGGCCATCGGCGGAGCGATCCGCAGGCTCCATGCATAAGGATTGAGCGATGAGCGAACCACAACTGACAAATCTTGCGCTGTACCTGCAACGCCTGCGTTTCGACGCGCCCCCGGCGCCGACCCTGGAAACCCTGCGTCAACTGCAGTTGCGCCACACCGGTGCCTTTGCGTTCGAAAACCTCACCACGCTGTTGGGGCAACCGGTACTCATCGATCTGCCGTCCATTGAGCAGAAAGTCCTGCACGACGGCCGCGGCGGTTACTGCTACGAGCTCAACAATCTGTTCCTGGCCTTGTTGCAGACGCTGGGTTTCGAGGCGCGCGGCATCACCGGCCGTGTGGTCATGAACCAGCCCGAAGGCGCATGGACCGCACGCACTCACCGCCTGAGCCTGGTCACCCTCGACGGCGTGCGCTACATCACCGACGTCGGCTTTGGCGGCATGGTGCCCACCGCACCGTTGATGCTCGACACCGAGGCCGAACAGCTGACCCCCCACGAACCCTATCGCATCGAACAGCATGCAGACGGCTACACCCTGCGTGCCAACGTTGGCGGTGAATGGCGGGCGATGTACATCTTCGATCTGCAGCGTCAGGAAGACATCGATTACACCCTCGGCAACTGGTACGTCTCGACTCATCCCGAATCATCCTTCGTCAAACAACTGATGGTGGCGCGGACGGGGGAGGGATGGCGACGCACGCTGAACAACGGCAGTTTTGCCATTCACCGCATGGGCAGCGAGAGCGAGCGGCGGCAGGTGACGGATGTGGATGAGTTGATCGGGTTGCTGGAACGTGAATTCGAAATTCGGGTGCCGGCGAAGGAGGCGTTGAAACCGGTGCTGGAGCGGTTGATTGAGCCTGTGTCAAAGGCAAACTGAGCACCACGCGAAGGGGCGGATTTGATCAATCCGCCCCTTTTTCATTGGGCCGGTTCAAGCGGTTTGTGTCTAGGAACGAACTTCCAGCTCCATCACGTGATGGATTTCGCCGAGGACCTCTGACAGTTTTTTCTCCAGGCTTTTCAGCTCCGAGGCGGTTATGCCTTTTTTGAAATGCCCGACATTTGCAACAGCAGCGTTCTGATCGGGCTTCGCCGCTTTGCCTTTATCGCTGAGCAACGCCTGGCGCAAGGTGTTGTTGATCACGGTCTGGTAGCCATATCCCTCGCTCTCTGCCAGAGCACGCGCGGCCTCTATGACGACATCGTCGAGCATGATGGTGATTCGGGTCTTGCCTTTGCCGGAGGCAACCGCTCCGTGCTTGGCGTTGCTGAAGTCGTATTCGTCTTTCATCGATCAAGCTTCCATATAGTGGAGTGGCGACAGCTTGTTGGCCGCGTTCTTTGCCTTGTGATACTGAATTTCGAATGACTTCATTATGCATACTTTATATGTATAGGTGAGAGGGCGGCCGTGCCGGCGGTCGCTTGGAAAGCTAAAGATTAGCGGTGGAGAGGGGCTGGGGCGGAAGGATGTATTTCAAGAGTTTTTGGGCTGGAGGCGCTACGGCTAAAGGGTGGCGTGGACAAGTGTCCATAATCTGACTAATTAGTTGTATACAACTCTATAGACATTTGTCTTGAGTATTGAATACAGTGTGCGCACAACAAAAACCAGGGAACCTCCCAACCATGAAAACGCCCCATGTTTCAAACCAACGGCCCGAGGACGAAAACCTCGGGATCGGCGCGAATATGGCTTATGGCCTGCAACACGTTCTGACCATGTACGGCGGTATCGTCGCGGTGCCTTTGATCATCGGCCAGGCGGCCGGGCTCTCGCCGGCGGACATCGGTTTGTTGATTGCTGCTTCATTGTTTGCAGGGGGGCTGGCGACATTGCTGCAAACCCTGGGTTTGCCGTTTTTCGGTTGTCAGTTGCCGCTGGTGCAGGGCGTGTCGTTCTCCGGCGTTGCGACCATGGTCGCGATTGTCAGCAGTGGCGGGGAGGGGGGCTTTCAGTCGATTCTCGGGGCGGTGATTGCCGCGTCGCTGATTGGCTTGCTGATCACGCCGGTGTTCTCGCGGATTACCAAGTTCTTTCCGCCGCTGGTGACGGGCATTGTGATCACCACCATCGGCCTGACGCTGATGCCGGTGGCCGCGCGTTGGGCCATGGGTGGCAACAGCCATGCGCCGGATTTCGGCAGCATGGCGAACATCGGTCTGGCGGCGGTGACGCTGGTGCTGGTGCTGCTTCTGAGCAAGATCGGCAGCGCGACCATCTCCCGTTTGTCGATCCTGCTGGCGATGGTCATCGGCACGGTCATCGCCGTGTTCCTCGGCATGGCGGATTTCTCATCCGTCACCCAGGGCCCGATGTTCGGTTTCCCGGCACCGTTCCATTTCGGCATGCCGACCTTCCACTTTGCCGCGATCCTGTCGATGTGCATCGTGGTCATGGTGACCCTGGTGGAAACCTCGGCCGACATCCTCGCCGTCGGTGAAATCATCGGCACCAAGGTCGACTCCAAACGCCTGGGCAATGGCCTGCGCGCCGACATGCTGTCGAGCATGATCGCGCCGATCTTCGGCTCCTTCACTCAAAGCGCCTTCGCCCAGAACGTCGGGCTGGTGGCGGTCACCGGGATCAAGAGCCGTTTCGTGGTGGCCACCGGTGGTGTATTCCTGGTGGTGCTTGGATTGTTGCCATTCATGGGCCGGGTCATCGCTGCTGTGCCGACCTCCGTACTCGGCGGCGCCGGGATCGTACTGTTTGGCACTGTCGCCGCCAGCGGCATTCGGACACTGTCCAAGGTCGACTACCGCAACAACGTCAACCTGATCATCGTCGCCACTTCCATCGGTTTCGGCATGATCCCCATCGCCGCCCCGAACTTCTACGACCACTTCCCCAGCTGGTTCTCGACGATCTTCCACTCGGGCATCAGCTCCTCGGCGATCATGGCCATCGTGCTTAACCTGACCTTCAACCACCTCACGGCCGGCAACTCGGACCAGCAATCGGTGTTTGCCGCCGGTACTGAACGAGTCCTGCGTTATCAAGACCTCGCGGCGCTGCGTGAAGGGGATTACTTCAGCGAAGGTAAACTGCGCGACTGCGACGGGAATGAGATTCCGGTGGTGGAGACGGACCATGGGCATGCCGAGCTGCGAGCGGTGCATGCGAAAAGCAGTGAGCATGTCTAAAGACTGGTAGAGCAAAAGATCGCAGCCTGCGGCAGCTCCTACAAAATTTGTGTTCGCCCGATGATTCGCGGATGTACACGATTCCCATGTAGGAGCTGTCGCAGGCTGCGATCTTTTGACTTTCTGGCAAGCACAAAAAAGCCCCTGAACCTTTCGATTCAGGGGCTTTTCGATTTTTCTGTCTGGCTCCACGACCTGGACTCGAACCAGGGACCCAGTGATTAACAGTCACTTGCTCTACCAACTGAGCTATCGCGGAATGGCGTGTATGTTACTGATTCAAAAAGAGAAGTCAAGCCTCTGTTGGCAAATTGATGTTTTCATCGGATCAGAGGGGGTTATCGGCCATCGGCGGTTACCAGAAGCGCGGTAGAGGTCTACCATGGCTGCCCGGAAGTGGTGACACGCGCTGCCGGCCCTCAGCCGAAAAGGTAAGCGCCATGAATCACCCAGCCTTCACACCTCAAAATAGCGAGGTGTTCGCATGAGCATCGCTCAGATCAGCCTGCCCAAAGGGGTCGGCCCGCACGCCGAGAAACTGTTCGACGCAATCACTCAGGCCGGCACCGCTGACGAGCTGAACCGCGCAGGCGGCAAGGCCGAAGGTTTTGTCCTGGGGCTGGAAAGCACCAAGGCGATCAAAAGCCAGGTGGCCGAGTCGCTTTATGTAGCCTATGACGATGCGGCCAGCCAGCGTGCGAGCGAATTGGCTTAACCGCCAAAAGTGATGGTGCCGAGCATCAGCTTGGCATATAGCATCGTGGCAGCCAGTTGCACCAGCCACAACGCCAGGCCGCCAAGGAACACGCCCGCGGCTACTTGCAGCACCAGGTTATTACCGCGTTTGGCCGAGGAGCGGGGCACGAAGTGGTCCAGCTCGTCGCGGTCGGCGCGTAGGTCATCGTTTTTCATGTGGGTTCTCGCAAGAATTCTCGGGTGTACTCATAACCTGAGTTTAAAGGGCACAGCGGCTGCTTTGAGATTTATCTGAGACCAATAAAAAACGGGAAGCCATTTCGGCTTCCCGTTTTCATGTCACGCGACGACTCAGATCACCTGAACGATGGCCTTGGTCACGGCGTCGATGTTGCTCTGGTTCAGCGCGGCAACGCAGATGCGGCCGGTGTCCAGGGCGTAGATGCCGAACTCGTTGCGCAGACGGGTCACTTGCTCAACCGTCAGGCCGGAGTAGGAGAACATGCCGCGCTGGCGACCGACGAAGCTGAAATCACGCTGTGGAGCGTTTTTCGCCAGCAGGTCGACCATCTGAGTGCGCATGCCACGAATCCGCAGGCGCATTTCTGCCAGTTCTTCTTCCCACTGGGCGCGCAATACCGGGCTGTTCAGCACAGCGGCGACGATGCTTGCACCGTGGGTCGGCGGGTTGGAGTAGTTGGTGCGGATCACGCGTTTGACTTGCGACAGCACGCGCGCGCTTTCTTCTTTCGATTCGCTGACGATCGACAGGGCGCCAACGCGCTCGCCGTACAACGAGAAGGATTTGGAGAACGAGCTGGAAACGAAGAAGGTCAGGTCCGACTCGGCGAACAGGCGCACGGCAGCGGCGTCTTCATCGATACCGTCGCCAAAGCCCTGGTAGGCCATGTCGAGGAACGGTACGTGACCTTTGGCTTTCACCACGTCCAGCACGTTTTTCCAGTCCGCCGGGCTCAGGTCGACGCCGGTCGGGTTGTGGCAGCAAGCGTGCAGCACAACGATGGAGCCGGACGGCAGAGCGTTCAGGTCTTCCAGCAGGCCCGCGCGGTTAACGTCGTGGGTGGCGGCGTCATAGTAGCGATAGTTCTGCACCGGGAAACCGGCGGTTTCGAACAGTGCGCGGTGGTTTTCCCAGCTCGGGTCGCTGATCGCTACGACGGCATTCGGCAGCAGTTGCTTGAGGAAGTCGGCACCGATTTTCAGCGCGCCGGTACCGCCGACGGCTTGGGTGGTGATGACGCGGCCAGCGGCGATCAGCGGAGAATCATTGCCGAACAGCAGTTTCTGCACGGCCTGGTCGTAGGCGGCGATGCCGTCGATCGGCAAGTAACCACGGGAAACGTGTTGAGCAGCGCGAATCGTCTCGGCTTCGACAACGGCGCGCAGGAGTGGAATTCGCCCCTGCTCGTCGCAGTAAACACCGACCCCCAGGTTGACCTTGTTGGTACGGGTATCGGCATTGAATGCTTCGTTGAGGCCCAGGATTGGATCGCGTGGTGCCATTTCGACAGCGGAGAACAGGCTCATTATTGCGGCGGCTCTGAATGGAGTGTGGAGGGACGTGTCGCGCTCCAGCCGAATGCACTAGAGCGGTGCACAAACGGGGAGCTAGTATAGAGGCCATCAGCGATTGATGGCGACAGGCGATTCGGCTTTTACGGTAAGTTTTTCGAATTATTTTTCGATCGTTGGTCGAGTGACATCGTCAAAGGTTTTACCCGATGTAGGACGTTTGCCTTGAAAGGGATAGCAATCGGCTCCACATTGAGCACAATCCAGTTTTTTCCTCGGGCGACATCGGTCGTTTGCGGTCTTTCTCGTTCCTGTCCGGTGTAACCGGGCAAGAGTGAACCAGAGGTATGTATGTCTGAATTCCAGCTAGTCACCCGCTTCGAGCCCGCCGGCGATCAGCCGGAAGCCATCCGTCTGATGGTCGAGGGCATCGAGGCCGGGCTGGCGCACCAGACGCTGCTCGGTGTGACCGGCTCGGGCAAGACCTTCAGCATCGCCAACGTGATCGCCCAAGTGCAGCGCCCGACGCTGGTGCTGGCGCCAAACAAGACCCTGGCTGCGCAGTTGTACGGCGAGTTCAAGGCGTTCTTCCCGAACAACGCCGTTGAATACTTCGTGTCCTATTACGACTACTACCAGCCCGAAGCCTATGTGCCGTCGTCCGACACCTTCATTGAGAAAGACGCCTCGATCAACGACCACATCGAACAGATGCGCCTGTCCGCGACCAAGGCGCTGCTGGAGCGCAAAGACGCGATCATCGTCACCACGGTGTCGTGCATCTACGGTCTGGGCAGTCCGGAAACCTATTTGAAGATGGTGTTGCACGTGGATCGCGGTGACAAGCTCGACCAGCGTGCGCTGCTGCGTCGCCTGGCTGACCTGCAATACACCCGCAACGACGTAGACTTCGCCCGGGCGACTTTCCGGGTGCGCGGCGATGTGATTGATATCCACCCGGCGGAATCCGATTTTGAGGCGATCCGCATCGAGCTGTTCGATGACGAAGTGGAGAGCCTGTCCGCCTTCGATCCGCTGACGGGCGAAGTCATCCGCAAGCTGCCTCGCTTCACCTTCTATCCGAAGAGCCACTACGTGACGCCGCGGGAAACCCTGCTCGACGCTGTCGAGGGAATCAAGGTCGAGTTGCAGGAGCGCCTGGAATACCTGCGCTCCAACAACAAACTGGTGGAAGCCCAGCGGCTGGAGCAGCGCACTCGTTTCGACCTGGAGATGATTCTGGAGCTGGGTTACTGCAACGGCATCGAAAACTACTCGCGCTACCTGTCGGGCCGTGCATCCGGCGAGGCGCCGCCCACCTTGTTTGACTACCTGCCGGCCGACGCCTTGCTGGTGATCGACGAATCCCACGTCAGCGTGCCGCAGGTCGGTGCCATGTATAAGGGCGACCGGTCCCGTAAGGAAACGCTGGTGGAATACGGCTTCCGCCTGCCATCGGCGCTGGATAACCGGCCGATGCGCTTCGACGAGTTCGAAGGCATCAGCCCGCAGACAATTTTTGTCTCGGCTACGCCAGGCAATTACGAGGCGGAACATGCGGGTCGCGTGGTCGAGCAAGTGGTGCGCCCGACCGGTCTTGTGGACCCGCAGATCGAAATCCGTCCGGCGCTGACTCAGGTCGACGACTTGCTCTCGGAAATTACCAAGCGCGTGGCCCTGGAAGAGCGGGTGCTGGTGACCACGCTGACCAAGCGCATGTCCGAAGATTTGACCGATTACCTGGCCGATCACGGCGTACGCGTGCGTTATCTGCACTCGGACATCGATACCGTGGAGCGGGTCGAGATCATCCGTGACTTGCGCCTCGGCACTTTCGATGTGCTGGTGGGGATCAATCTGCTGCGTGAAGGCCTGGACATGCCGGAAGTTTCGCTGGTGGCGATTCTTGATGCGGACAAGGAGGGTTTCCTGCGCTCCGAGCGCTCGCTGATCCAGACCATTGGCCGGGCGGCACGGAACCTCAATGGCCGGGCGATTTTGTACGCGGATCGCATCACTGGCTCAATGGAGCGGGCAATCGGCGAAACCGAACGTCGTCGCGACAAGCAGATCGCCTTCAACCTGGCCAACGGCATTACGCCCAGAGGGGTGTTCAAGGACGTTGCCGACATCATGGAAGGCGCGACTGTGCCGGGTTCGCGCAGCAAGAAGCGCAAAGGCATGGCCAAGGCCGCCGAGGAAAGCGCCAAATACGAAGCCGAATTGCGCTCGCCGAGCGAGATCACCAAGCGCATTCGTCAGCTGGAAGAGAAGATGTACCAGCTCGCCCGCGACCTGGAATTCGAAGCTGCGGCGCAGCTGCGCGACGAAATCAGCAAGTTGCGGGAGCGGTTGATCGCTGTTTGACGCTGCCCCTGTAGGCGCTTAAATCCTGCACTCACTGGAGCCGGGCCGCTATCGCCTGTTACCATTCGCCTCTTGTTTGATCTTCGCTTTTCATTCTTTTTGAGACATGCCATGACCACCGTCCGCACTCGCATCGCGCCATCGCCTACCGGGGACCCCCACGTAGGTACCGCTTACATCGCTTTGTTCAACTACTGCTTTGCCAAGCAGCATGGCGGTGAGTTCATCCTGCGGATCGAAGACACCGACCAATTGCGTTCGACCCGCGAGTCCGAACAGCAGATTTTCGACGCCCTGCGCTGGTTGGGGATCGACTGGAGCGAAGGCCCGGA
Source organism: Pseudomonas sp. GM18 (assembly GCF_000282195.1). GTDB lineage: Bacteria > Pseudomonadota > Gammaproteobacteria > Pseudomonadales > Pseudomonadaceae > Aquipseudomonas. Next base: position 84,674 of record NZ_AKJT01000025.1, on the reverse strand, counting down.
TGTCGGCGGCCCGCACGGTCCTTACCGTCAGAGCGAGCGCGGCGATATCTACCAGAAGTACTGCCAGCAACTGGTTGACATGGGCCATGCCTTCCCGTGCTTCTGCACCGCCGAAGAGCTGGATCAGATGCGCGCCGAGCAAATGGCCCGCGGTGAGACCCCGCGTTACGACGGCCGTGCGCTGTTGCTGTCCAAGGAAGAAGTCGCGCGCCGCCTGGCCGCCGGCGAGCCACACGTCATCCGCATGAAAGTGCCGACCGAAGGCGTGTGCGTGGTGCCGGACATGCTGCGTGGCGACGTCGAGATCCCGTGGGATCGCATGGACATGCAAGTGCTGATGAAGACCGACGGCCTGCCGACGTACTTCCTGGCCAACGTGGTCGATGACCACCTGATGGGCATCACCCACGTGCTGCGCGGCGAAGAATGGCTGCCCTCGGCACCGAAACTGATCCTGCTGTACGAATACTTCGGCTGGGAACAGCCGCAGCTGTGCTACATGCCGCTGCTGCGTAACCCGGACAAGAGCAAGCTGTCCAAGCGCAAGAACCCGACCTCGGTGACGTTCTACGAGCGCATGGGCTTCATGCCGGAAGCGATGCTCAACTACCTGGGCCGCATGGGCTGGTCGATGCCGGACGAGCGCGAGAAGTTTTCGCTGCAGGAAATGGTCGACAACTTCGACCTGAGCCGCGTCTCGCTTGGCGGGCCGATCTTCGACATCGAGAAACTGTCGTGGCTCAACGGCCAGTGGCTGCGTGACCTGCCGGTGGAAGAGTTCGCCGCTCGCGTGCAGAAGTGGGCGCTGAACCCTGAATACATGATGAAGATCGCGCCGCACGTGCAGGGCCGGGTTGAAACCTTCAGCCAGGTCGCACCGCTGGCCGGCTTCTTCTTCGCCGGTGGTGTGAATCCGGATGCCAAACTGTTCGAATCCAAGAAGCTCTCGGGCGATCAGGTTCGTCAGTTGATGCAATTGATCCTGTGGAAGCTGGAAAGCCTGCGCCAGTGGGAGAAGGACAGCATCACTGCGACGATTCAGGCGGTGGTCGAGTCCCTTGAGTTGAAGCTGCGTGACGCCATGCCGCTGATGTTTGCCGCAATTACCGGGCAAGCCAGTTCGGTGTCGGTGCTCGACGCGATGGAAATCCTCGGCCCGGACCTGACCCGTTTCCGTCTGCGTCAGGCCATCGACCTGCTGGGCGGCGTGTCGAAGAAAGAAAACAAGGGGTGGGAAAAACTCTTGGGCGCTATCGCGTAAGGGTGTTTAACCTTGTGTAGGAGCTGCCGAAGGCTGCGATCTTTTGATCTTGCCCTTCGGCGTCACCCCCATTTTTCGGGGGGAGGGCGGTAAGTGATTGTTATGTCGGCAAAAAATTTTAAATTTTTTGAAAAATAAGTTTGACAGCTTTCCGATGCGCCATTAAGATTCGCCCCGTCCTCAGCGATGAGGGGCTATAGCTCAGCTGGGAGAGCGCTTGCATGGCATGCAAGAGGTCGACGGTTCGATCCCGTCTAGCTCCACCAATTTACACTTCAAGGTCTGGCCACATCGGCCTTGAAGCGATCAGCACTCAGCGTTGATCAGTTGTATAGAAGGGTTTGCGTCCCCTTCGTCTAGTGGCCTAGGACACCGCCCTTTCACGGCGGTAACAGGGGTTCGAGTCCCCTAGGGGACGCCAGTTTTACAGAAGCGATGTTGCAAGATGTCGCTCCGCCGCGAGGCGAAAAATCCGGGGCTATAGCTCAGCTGGGAGAGCGCTTGCATGGCATGCAAGAGGTCGACGGTTCGATCCCGTCTAGCTCCACCAATTTTACAGTTCAAGGTCTGGCCACACCGGCCTTGAATCGATCAGCTCTCAGCACTGATCAGTTGTATAGAAGGGTTTGTGTCCCCTTCGTCTAGTGGCCTAGGACACCGCCCTTTCACGGCGGTAACAGGGGTTCGAGTCCCCTAGGGGACGCCACGATTACCCGCTTTGCGGGATTTTTAAGGGTCATTCAATTATTGAATGGCCCTTTTGTTTGTCTGGCGTTTGGCCAAATCTCCTTTTCCCTCAAAACTGTTCTTCAGACCAGCGGTCACATCCACGACTTGCGAAAAATTATTATGAGAATAATATTCTAGTCGTAATATTCGGAGGCAACGATGAACGATAAAAAAGCTCAAACCCGCGGACGCATCCTCAAGGCTGCCAGTGCAGCGCTGATCCAGCGTGGCCCGGCCGAGCCGAGCGTGGGCGAAGTGATGGGCGCGGCAGGCCTGACGGTCGGCGGTTTCTACGCACACTTCGAAAGCAAGGACGCGTTGATGCTGGAGGCGTTCAAGCAGTTGCTCAGCCATCGTCGTGACTTGATCGCCAACATGGATGCCGAGTTGACCGGCGAAGAGCGTCGCGCGTTGGTCGCAGCGTTCTACCTGTCGCGCAAACACCGTGATTCCACCGAGCAGGCATGCCCGATTCCGGCGTCGGTCGGTGAGCTGGGCCGTCTGCCGGACGAATTCCGCGTGGCGTTGAATGAACATATTGAATTGATGGTCGCGCAGTTGGCGGCCAGCCCGGAAGACACCGACAAAGTTTTGGCCGACATCGCCTTGATGGTGGGTGGTTTGGCGCTGGCGCGGGCGCTGGGGCCAGGAGAGTTGTCCGATCGATTGCTGCGCGCCGCCAAATCGGCGGTGCTGTGACCTAAAGGCATCCAGCCTGAGGAGATGAGCGATGAACACGTTGAGCTGGGTTCGTGGCGTTAATGGCACCTTGGGCTGGTTCGCACCGAAGCTGGTGGCGAGCAAGATGCGTCTGGCATTCATGACCCCGCGGGAATTGCCGCCGCGTGATTGGGAATTGCCGCTGCTGGCGAAATCCGAGCGGATCACCTTGCGATTCGGTCTCTCGGCGCTGCGTTGGGGGCAGGGCCCGGCGGTGTTGTTGATGCACGGCTGGGAAGGTCGGCCAACGCAGTTTGCCGCGCTGATCACGGCGCTGGTCGATGCCGGTTACACCGTGGTCGCCCTGGACGGCCCGGCCCACGGTCGTTCGCCTGGCCGCGAGGCCAATGTGGTGCTGTTCGCCCGGGCCATGCTCGAAGCGGCCGCTGAATTGCCGCCGCTGCAAGCGGTAATCGGTCACTCCATGGGCGGCGCCAGCGCCATGCTCGCGGTTCAGTTGGGCCTGCGCACTGAAACCCTGGTCTCGATCGCTGCCCCGGCGCGAATCCTTGGGGTGCTACGCGGTTTCGCGCGTTATGTGCGCCTGCCGCCCAAAGCCCGTTCGGCGTTCATTCGTCAGGTCGAAAAAGACGTCGGCATGCGTGCCGCTGCGCTGGATGTCGCGCACTACCAGCTCGACATGCCCGGCCTGATTGTCCATGCCGAAGACGACAACTATGTCTCGGTCAAGGAATCCCAATTGATCCACGAAGCCTGGTTCGACAGTCGCTTGTTGCGCCTGGAAGAGGGCGGTCATCAGCGGGTCCTGGCCGATCCTCGGGTGATCGACGGCGTGCTCTCGCTGCTGGCTGGTCGCAGCCTGCAATCGCGCCAATCGGCCTGAGCTTCCGTTACACTGCCCCGGTCGAAATAATCTGACCGGGAGTGGGGCATGGGCTGGGATCGGGCAACGCCGTTTATCATTGATCTGGAAGTGGGCGCCGAAGACATCGACGGGCTGGGCCACGCGAACAACGCGGTGTACGTGACCTGGCTCGAGCGCTGTGCCTGGCGTCACTCGCAGCGGCTGGGCCTGGACCTGGTCGAGTATCGGCGGCTGGACCGGGCAATGGCGGTAGTGCGGCACGAGATCGATTATCTGGCGGCGGCCTACGAAGGCGACGAGCTGCAACTGGCGACCTGGATCGTCGATTGGGACCAGCGCCTGAAAATGACCCGACACTTCCAGCTGATCCGCCCCAGCGACAATTCGACGTTGCTGCGGGCGCAGACCACGTTCGTGTGCATTGAGTTGTCGACCGGCAAGCCCAAGCGCATGCCGGCGGAATTCATCGAAGGCTACGGCCCGGCGTTGCAGCCAACGACCTGACAAAATCCCTCGTAGGAGCTGCCGGAGGCTCGGGCCGCGTTCGGCAGCTCCTACAGGGGCGTGGGTTTAGCGGGCGAAACCCAGTAAACTGCCGCACGTTTTTCGTTGAGTGTGTTTTTCATGCAAATTGCTTTGGCGCCCATGGAGGGGTTGGTCGACAACATCCTGCGGGACGTGCTGACCCGTGTGGGCGGTATCGATTGGTGTGTGACCGAGTTCATTCGGATCAACGATCAGCTGCTCACGCCTGCCTATTACCACAAATTTGGCCCGGAACTGCTGACCGGCGCCCGTACCGCCTCCGGCGTGCCGCTGCGGGTGCAGCTGCTCGGTTCCGATCCGGTGTGCCTGGCGGAAAACGCTGCACTGGCCTGCGAGTTGGGTTCCGAAGTCATCGACCTGAACTTCGGCTGCCCGGCCAAGACCGTCAACAAGTCGCGCGGTGGCGCTGTCCTGCTCAAAGAACCTGAGCTGCTCAACGAAATCGTCGAACATGTCCGTCGCGCGGTGCCAGCACACATTCCAGTGACCGCCAAAATGCGCCTGGGCTTCGACAGTCCCGATGGTTCGCTGGTTTGCGCCACGGCCCTGGCCGAAGGCGGCGCAGCGCACATCGTGGTTCACGCGCGGACCAAAACTGACGGCTACAAGCCTCCGGCCCACTGGGAATGGATCCCGCGGGTGCAGGACGTGGTCAAGGTGCCAGTGTTCGCCAACGGTGACATCTGGAGCGTCGAGGACTGGCGCCGTTGCCGCGAGATCAGCGGCGTCGAAGACATCATGCTCGGTCGCGGCCTGGTGTCGCGCCCGGACCTGGCCCGACAAATCGCCGCCGCCCGCGCCGGTGAGGAGGTCGTCGAGATGACCTGGGCCGAGCTGCTGCCGCTGATTCAGGATTTCTGGCTGCAAGCCAAGGCCCAGATGACACCACGCCAATCGCCGGGTCGCTTGAAGCAGTGGCTGGCGATGCTGACCCGCAATTATCCCGAAGCGGTAGAGTTGTTCAGCGTCCTGCGTCGTGAGACCGAGCTGGATCAGGTCTCGCGTTTACTGGGTTTGCAGGTGTCTGAAGCCGCCTGAATCTGCTTGAAAAAAATCTGAAAATAATCTCTTGAAAAGTAATCAGCGGTCCTTATCTAAGGATTACGCGATGCCGAATTCGGGTCGCGGAGACAAAAAAACTTGCTGAACATGTTCAGGAGATTTGAATCATGAGTACTTCATTTTCCCTGGCTCCACTGTTCCGTTCCTCGGTAGGTTTCGACCGTTTCAACGACCTGTTCGAAACCGCCCTGCGCAATGAGCCAGGCAGCACCTATCCACCCTACAACGTTGAAAAGTACGGGGATGATCAATACCGTATCGTCGTAGCGGCCGCCGGTTTTCAGGAGGAAGACCTGGACCTGCAAGTGGAAAAAGGTGTGTTGACCATTAGTGGCGGCAAACGTGACACGGACGAAGATGTCACCTATCTGTATCAGGGCATCGCACAGCGTGCCTTCAAACTGTCGTTCCGTCTGGCGGACCACATCGAAATCAAGACCGCCGAACTGCGCAACGGTTTGTTGAGTATCGACCTGCTGCGTGTGATCCCGGAAGAAGCGAAAGCCAAACGCATCCCGATCAACGGGACGGAAAACCCGGCTCTGCAACACTAATCGGTCAGAGCAAATGAGAAGGGCGCCATCCACTGGCGCCCTTTTTTTGTCCGTTGTAGCAGGGCTCATTTGAGGAGCTTCTGGAAGTCCTCCACCAGCAACGGCCGGCTGTGCAAATACCCCTGATACAAATGGCAGCCCAGCCCCTGCAAGAACTCCAGTTGCTCCGCGGTCTCCACCCCTTCGGCAATCACTTCCAGCTCCAGACTGCGGGCCATGGCGACGATGGCGCGAATGATTTCGGCATCGTTGGGGTCGGTGGTGGCGTCGCGGATGAACGACTGGTCGATTTTCAGGGTGTCGACCGGCAGGCGCTTGAGGTAGGTCAGCGAGGAGTAACCGGTACCGAAATCGTCCATGGCAAAGCTCACGCCGAGTTTTTTCAGACGACGCATTTTGCTGATGGTGTCGTCCAGGTTCTGGATGACGATGCCTTCGGTGATTTCCAGTTTCAGCAACGAGAAGGGCAGGTCGTGGCTGCCGAGGCTGTGCTCGATGCGTTCGACGAAATCGTTCTGACGGAATTGCCGCGGGCTGATGTTCACGCACAGGCTGAAATCGAGCGGGTCGATCAGGCCTTTGGCGATCAGGCGTTTGAAGGCCGCGCAGGCTTCGTCGAGGATCCACGTGCCGACTTCCAGTATCAGTCCGCTGTCTTCCAGAACCTTGATGAACTCGGTCGGCGATTGCGCGCCCAGTTGCGGATGGTGCCAGCGCACCAGGGCTTCGGCGCCGGTAATGCGGTTGTTGCGGGCGTCCACCTGAGGTTGGTATTGCACGCTGAATTCACCCCGGGAAAGGGCCAGGCGCAGGTCGGTTTCCATGCGCAGGCGTTCGCTGGCGGCCTTCTGCATGGTGTTGTGATACATCTGCGTGGTGTTGCGGCCCGAGTCCTTGGCGCGGTAGAGGGCGATATCGGCGCGTTTTAGCAGGTCGGTCGGGGTCGAGCCATGGTCGGGGATCAGCGCGATGCCAATGCTCGGCGTCACTTGCAGGCGCTGTCCGTCGAGGAACATCGGTTCGGACAGCAATTCGCGCAAGGTGTCCGCCAGCTCTCGGACCTGAGCGCTGACGTCGCTGCGCGAGCCTTCCAGGCCGCTGAGCAGTACAACGAATTCATCGCCGCCCAGGCGTGCGACGGTGTCTTCCATGCGCACGCTGGCTTCAAGGCGCGCGGTGATGATTTTCAGCACCGTATCGCCCACCGGGTGGCCGAGGGAGTCGTTGATGTGCTTGAAGTGGTCGAGGTCGAGGAACATCAGGGCGCCACGCAAGTTGTGGCGCTTGAGCAGGGCGATTTGCTGGCTCAGGCGATCCATCAGCAGCGCGCGGTTCGGCAGATTGGTCAACGGGTCGTGATAGGCCAGGTGGCGGATCTGTGCTTCGGCATTTTTCAGCAGGCTGACGTCCCGTGCGGTCAGCAGCAGGCAGGCGGTTTCGTTGAGGGTGATCGGCTCCACCGAGACTTCAACAGTCAGCAACTCGCCGCGTTTGTTGCGCCCGAGCATTTCCAGGTGGTGAACCCGGCCCTTGATCTGTAGTTCCGCCAGCAACGCCGAGCGTTGTTTCTCTTCGGCCCAGATGCCGACCTGATACACCGTGCGGCCGACCACTTCATCGGCACGGTAGCCGGTCAGGCGGCAGAAGCCATCATTAACCTCCAGATAGCGTCCAGTGTCGCGCTCGGTAATGGTGATGGCGTCGGGGCTTGAGTGGAAGGCCTTGGCGAACTTCTCCTCGCTGGCCTTGAGCGCCGCTTCCGAGCGTTGCTGTTGGGTGATGTCGCGCAGGGTGGTGACGACGCACGGCTGGTCGCCGACGCTGATCTGGCGGCTGGAGATCACGCAGGTCAGGGACTGCCCGTCCTTGTGCTGAACGATGATCGCCACATTGTTCAGGCCCTGTTCGCGGATAACCCGTTCGATCCGTTGCAGGCTTTTCGCCGAAGCGTCCCACAGGCCGATTTCGTCGGCGCTGCGGCCGATGACGTCGGCGGTGCTCCAGCCGAACGTCTGGGTGAAACTGGAGTTGATTTCGATGAAATGGCCGGTGTCCTGGCGCGTGACGCAGATCGGGTCCGGGCTGACCTGGAACAACGTGGCGAATTTCTCTTCCGACGCTATCAGTTGCTGTTCGCGCTCCACTTGCTCGGTGATGTCCAGCAATGTGCCGGCCATGCGCAGCGGGTTGCCGCTATCATCGCGGTAGAGTCTGGCGCGGCTTTCCAGGTAGCGCGAACTGCCGTCCGGCAGTTGCACGCGGTACGTCAGCTGATAATTGCCGGCCGGGCCTTCACGCAAGCTGCGGTAGGCGTCGCGCATGGTGTCGCGTTCTTCGCCGGGTACGCCCTCGAAAAACGCATCGAAGGATTCATGGAAGGGTTTGGGCTCCAGCCCGTGCAGCTGGGCGGCTCGCGCCGAGCCATAAAGCATGCCGCTGGGGATGTGCCAGTCCCAGGTGCCGAGTTGCGCCGAATCGAGGGCCAGGTCGAGGCGTTCCTGGCTGTCTTTGAGGGCGTGCTCGGCGATTTTACGTTCGGTGGTGTCAAGGAACGTGCTCAGCAGATATGGCTGGCCTTCGAGCTCGACTTTTTGTGCGCTGAGAATGCCGTCGTGGACCTGCCCGTTGCTGGCGCGAAATTGCACTTCCATGTTGATCAGCTCACCTTTGGCCTTGGTAGCCTTGACCAGTTCCGCCCGTTGCTCCGGGTTGACCCAAAGGCCCAGTTCCAGCGTGGTTCGGCCGATAGCGTCCTGCACTGGCCAGCCGAACAGGCTTTCGAAATACTGGTTGGCTTCGCTGATCAGGCCGTCTTCCTGACGGGTCAGCAGCACCATGTTCGGGCTCAGGTGAAACAGCGTGGCGAAGCGTTTTTCCGAGCTGCTCAGCGCTTGTTCACGCTGGCGCTGGTGGGTGATTTCACGGATGACCCCGATCATTCGTGGCCGGCCGTTTTTGTCCGGTAGCAGGCTGCCGTTGATTTCCAGCCAGTGCAGGCTGCCGTCGGGCCAGCGGATGCGGTGGTGCATGGCCTGCTCCAGCGGAGCGCCGGCGATCACTGCGTTGAAGGCGCGGATGGCTTTCGCCCGATCCTCCTGGGGCAGCAGGTCGAGGTATTCCAGATCCTCGGGCAACGGTTGCCGGGGATCGAAGCCGAACAACGCCTGGGTGCCCCGTGACCAGCTGATCTGCCCGCGCTCGATGTCCCAATACCAGGCGCCCAGCCGGGCACCATTGAGGGCCGCGAGCAACTGTGGGGCGCTTTCCCAGCTCTGCTCGGACCGTTTTGGGTCAATTGCCTGAATTCGCGGCATTGGCGGCATACGTTCAACAGATTTGGGCATGGATGACAGGCCTTGGGCTGAATTGGGCGTTAGGCACAGGGTTTTGGGGCTCTATAGGCGTAGCACAAAAGAAGAAGCACAGCTTAGCCGCGAGTCCCTGGCTGATCGATTTGTGCATCCAGCAAAGCCATGAAGGCCTTTGCCGCGTTCGACAGCGTCCGTTCGGTGTGCAGGATATAGCCTAGCTGGCGAGTGAGCTGTATGCCCGGCAAAGGTATGCGCGCCACTTGATCATCCAGCATGGTGCGCGGCAAAACGCTCCAGGCCAGGCCGATCGAGACCATCATCTTGATGGTTTCCAGATAATTCGTGCTCATGGCGATATTCGGTGTCAGGCCCTGGGCCTCGAACAGGCGCTGCACGATGTGGTGGGTAAAGGTGTTGCCACCGGGGAAAACCGCGGGGTGCAGGGCAATATCCGCCAGGCTGACCGCGCCGTTGCTGATCAGCGGATGCTCCGGGGCGGCCACGAAATCCAGCGGGTCGTCCCACACGGGCGTGGCCTTGACCAAGGCGTGGGGCTCTGGTGCAAGGGTGATGACCGCCAGCTCAGCGCGGCCATGGAGGATTTCTTCGTAAGCCACTTCCGAATCGAGGAACTGAATGTCCAGTGCCACCTGCGGGTAACGTCGGGTGAACTCCCTTAATAAGGGCGGCAAACGGTGCAGGCCGATGTGATGGCTGGTGGCCAATGTCAGACGGCCGGTGACTTCACCGGTCAGGTTGGTCAGGGCGCGGCGGGTGTCATCCAGTACATTGAGGATCTGATAAGCCCGTGGTAGCAGGGCGCGGCCGGCTTCGGTCAGGCCAACTTCCCGGCCCAGTCGATCGAACAGCCGCACCTTCAATTGCTGCTCCAGCCCGGCGATGCGCTTGCTGATGGCGGGTTGCGTCAGGTGCAGCCGTTCACCGGCGCCGGAGAAGCTTCCGGTCTCGGCAATCGCGATAAAAGCATTGAGGTTGGCGAGGTCCATGGTGAGGTCTCAGTGGCATTCCAGTTGGTTATGCAAAGCATAAAAAATATGAATTTGAGTTATTTAATGTAACCCCCTAGGATCGACCTCACAAGCCAAAGGGTTATTGAAATTTTCAAGATCCGGGGCATAGAAACAAGCTGATGAGGAACCGTCTGATGGCCGGCAAAACGCTCTACGACAAGCTCTGGGATTCGCATTTGGTCAAGCAGCGCGACGATGGCTCTGCGCTGATTTACATCGATCGTCACATCATCCACGAAGTGACCTCGCCGCAAGCCTTCGAAGGCCTGCGTCTGGCCGGGCGCAAGCCTTGGCGCATCGATGCCAACATCGCGACCCCGGACCACAACGTACCGACCACCCCTGAGCGCAAGGGCGGCATCGAAGCGATCGTCGACCAGGTCTCGCGTTTGCAGGTTCAGACCCTTGACGATAACTGTGACGAATACGGCATCGTCGAATTCAAGATGAATGATGTCCGCCAAGGCATCGTCCACGTCATCGGCCCGGAGCAGGGCGCCACCTTGCCGGGCATGACCGTGGTCTGCGGCGACTCCCACACCTCGACCCACGGCGCCTTCGGTGCCCTGGCTCACGGTATCGGCACTTCCGAGGTCGAGCACGTGCTCGCCACTCAGTGCCTGGTCGCCAAGAAAATGAAGAACATGCTGGTGTCGGTCGAGGGCAAATTGCCGTTCGGCGTGACCGCCAAGGACATCGTCCTCGCCGTGATCGGCAAGATCGGCACCGCCGGCGGTAATGGCCACGCCATCGAATTCGCCGGTAGTGCGATTCGCGACTTGTCCGTTGAAGGCCGCATGACCATCTGCAACATGTCCATCGAAGCCGGCGCTCGCGTTGGCCTGGTGGCCGCCGATGAAAAAACCGTGGCTTACGTCAAGGGCCGTCCGTTTGCTCCGAAAGGCGCGGAATGGGATTTGGCCGTCGAAGCCTGGAAAGACCTGGTCTCCGACGCCGATGCCAAGTTCGACACCATCGTCGAGCTCGATGCCGCTCAGATCAAGCCGCAAGTCAGCTGGGGCACTTCGCCTGAGATGGTGTTGGCCGTGGACCAGAACGTGCCGGATCCGGCCAAGGAAATGGACCTGGTCAAGCGCGACTCCATCGAGCGCGCCTTGAAATACATGGGTTTGACCGCCAATCAGGCGATCACCGACATTCAGCTGGACCGCGTATTCATTGGTTCCTGCACCAACTCGCGGATCGAAGACCTGCGCGCCGCCGCGGTGATCGCCAAAGGCCGCAAAGTGGCTTCGACCATTAAGCAGGCCATCGTGGTGCCGGGTTCGGGGCTGGTGAAGGCTCAGGCCGAATCCGAAGGCCTGGACAAGATTTTTATCGAGGCCGGTTTTGAATGGCGTGAGCCTGGCTGCTCGATGTGCCTGGCGATGAACCCGGACCGTTTGGAGTCGGGCGAGCATTGTGCGTCGACCTCCAACCGTAACTTCGAAGGCCGTCAGGGCGCCGGTGGTCGTACGCACCTCGTCAGCCCGGCCATGGCCGCCGCCGCCGCTGTGAACGGTCGTTTCGTCGACGTCCGTGAATTGATCTAAAGGAGCGCAGCATGAAAGCTTTTACCCAGCACACTGGTCTTGTCGCGCCTTTGGATCGTGCCAACGTCGACACCGACCAGATCATCCCGAAGCAGTTCTTGAAGTCGATCAAACGCACCGGTTTCGGTCCGAATCTGTTCGATGAATGGCGTTATCTGGACGTTGGCCAGCCGTATCAGGACAACTCCAAGCGCCCGTTGAACAAGGACTTCGTCCTCAACGCCGAGCGTTATCAAGGCGCCAGCGTGTTGCTGGCCCGCGAGAACTTCGGTTGCGGCTCCAGTCGCGAGCACGCGCCGTGGGCGCTGGAAGAGTACGGTTTCCGCAGCATCATCGCGCCGAGCTACGCCGACATCTTCTTCAACAACAGCTTCAAGAACGGTTTGCTGCCGATCATCCTGAGCGACGCTGAAGTCGATGAGCTGTTCAAGCAGGTTGAAGCGAACCCGGGCTACCAGTTGCAGATCAATCTGCAGGCCCAGACCGTGACCCGCCCGGACGGCAAAGTGCTGAGCTTCGAGATCGATGCCTTCCGCAAACACTGCCTGCTCAATGGTCTGGACGATATCGGCCTGACCTTGCAGGACGGCGAGGCAATTGCCGCATTCGAAGCCAAACACCGCGCAAGCCAGCCGTGGTTGTTTCGCGACGCGTGATCTTTTGATCTTGAAAACCAGCAACCCAAAAGGAAGTCCCGATGACCAGCACCGCCCAGCACAGTCAGGTAGTACAAAAACAATTCGGTGAGCAGGCCTCGGCCTATCTGAGCAGCGCCGTACACGCTCAAGGCACCGAATTCGCACTGCTACAGGCTGAACTGGCGGGGCAGGGCGATGCCCGTGTGCTGGATCTCGGTTGTGGCGCTGGTCATGTAAGTTTTCACGTGGCTTCGCTGGTCAAGGAAGTGGTGGCCTACGACCTGTCCCAGCAGATGCTCGATGTGGTCGCCGCGGCGGCTGTTGACCGGGGTTTGAGCAATGTGACCACGGTCAACGGCGCCGCCGAGCGTCTGCCGTTCGCCGATGGCGAGTTTGATTTCGTCTTCAGTCGCTATTCGGCGCACCATTGGAGCGACCTCGGTGTGGCCCTGCGCGAAGTTCGCCGGGTGCTGAAACCGGGTGGGGTGGCGGCGTTCATCGATGTGTTGTCGCCGGGCAGCCCGTTGTTCGACACTTACCTGCAAAGCGTCGAAGTGCTGCGCGACACCAGCCACGTGCGCGATTATTCTGCGGGCGAGTGGTTGCGTCAGGTCAGCGAAGCGGGGTTGCATACCCGCAGCACCACGCGTCAACGGTTGCGCCTGGAGTACACCTCCTGGGTCGAGCGCATGCGCACGCCGCAGGTGATGCGCGCGGCGATCCTCGAGTTGCAGCAATCGATGGGCAACGAAGTGCGCGAATATTTTGAGATTGAGGCCGATGGTTCGTTCAGTACCGATGTGCTGGTGCTGATGGCTGAACGATAAGCTCTAAATGAGAGCCGCTGAACGATAGAATTTTTCCGGGCGCACCCGCGGGTGCGCCGACTGATGACATGAGGAAAGCATGAGCAAGCAGATTCTGATTCTCCCAGGCGACGGTATTGGCCCGGAAATCATGGCCGAAGCGGTCAAGGTGCTGGAGCTGGCGAACGACAAGTACAGCCTGGGCTTCGAACTGAGCCATGACGTGATCGGTGGCGCCGCCATCGACAAGCACGGCGTGCCGCTGGCCGATGAAACCCTGGCCCGTGCCCGTGCAGCCGACGCGGTATTGCTGGGCGCCGTGGGAGGCCCGAAATGGGACACCATCGAGCGTGACATCCGCCCTGAGCGTGGTCTGCTGAAAATCCGTGCGCAACTGGGCCTGTTCGGCAACCTGCGTCCGGCGATCCTGTACCCGCAACTGGCCGAGGCTTCCAGCCTGAAGGCAGAAATCGTCGCCGGCTTGGACATCCTGATCGTCCGTGAATTGACCGGCGGCATCTACTTCGGCGCGCCACGTGGCGTGCGCGAGCTGGAAAACGGCGAGCGCCAGGCCTACGACACGCTGCCATACAGCGAAACTGAAATCCGCCGTATCGCCCGTGTCGGTTTCGACATGGCCCGCGTTCGCGGCAAGAAGCTGTGCTCGGTGGACAAGGCCAACGTGCTGGCCTCCAGCCAACTGTGGCGTGAAATCGTTGAGCAAGTGGCCAAGGACTATCCGGACGTCGAACTGAGCCACATGTATGTCGACAACGCCGCCATGCAACTGGTGCGTGCACCGAAGCAATTCGACGTGATCGTTACCGACAACCTGTTCGGCGACATTCTTTCCGACGAAGCGTCGATGCTCACCGGTTCCATCGGCATGCTGCCGTCTGCATCGCTGGATGCCAACAACAAAGGCATGTACGAGCCGTGCCACGGTTCGGCGCCGGACATCGCTGGCAAGGGCATTGCCAACCCGTTGGCGACCATTTTGTCGGTGTCGATGATGCTGCGTTACAGCTTTAATCTGCAGGATGCGGCCGATGCCATCGAGAAGGCCGTGAGCCTGGTTTTGGATCAAGGCCTGCGCACGGGCGACATCTGGTCGGCCGGTTGCACCAAGGTCGGTACGCAGGAAATGGGCGACGCAGTAGTCGCCGCGCTGCGGAATCTGTAATCTCTCTGGCCCGCTGCAATTTTCAACCTTGAAAGCAGCGGCCCACTTTTTCAAGAAGGTGTAGTTGCGATGAAACGTGTAGGTCTGATCGGTTGGCGCGGCATGGTCGGTTCCGTGCTCATGCAGCGGATGCTGGAAGAGCAGGATTTCGATCTTATCGAGCCGGTGTTTTTCACCACTTCCAATGTCGGTGGCCAAGGCCCGTCCGTGGGCAAGGACATTGCTCCGCTCAAGGACGCTTACAGCATTGAAGAGCTGAAAACCCTCGACGTGATTCTGACCTGCCAGGGTGGCGACTACACCAGCGAAGTGTTCCCGAAGCTGCGCGAAGCCGGCTGGCAGGGTTACTGGATCGACGCCGCTTCCAGCCTGCGCATGCAGGATGACGCGGTGATCGTGCTGGACCCGGTGAACCGCAAGGTCATCGACCAGCAGCTCGACGCGGGCACCAAGAACTACATCGGCGGCAACTGCACCGTCAGCCTGATGCTGATGGGCTTGGGCGGTCTGTTCGAAGCCGGTCTGGTGGAGTGGATGAGCGCCATGACTTATCAGGCGGCCTCCGGCGGCGGCGCGCAGCACATGCGTGAACTGATCAAGCAAATGGGTGTGACCCACGGCGCTGTCGCCGATCAACTGGCCGATCCGGCCAGCGCCATCCTCGACATCGACCGCCGTGTCGCCGAAGCCATGCGCAGCGACGCGTACCCGACCGAAAACTTCGGCGTACCGCTGGCCGGCAGCCTGATCCCGTGGATCGACAAGGAACTGCCGAACGGCCAGAGCCGTGAAGAGTGGAAGGCCCAGGCCGAGACCAACAAGATCCTCGGTCGCTTCAAGAGCCCGATCCCGGTGGACGGTATCTGCGTGCGCATCGGCGCCATGCGTTGCCACAGCCAGGCGCTGACCATCAAGCTGAACAAAGACGTGCCGATCGCCGACATCGAAGGGCTGATCAGCCAGCACAACCCTTGGGTCAAGCTGGTGCCGAACAACCGTGAGATCAGCATGCAGGAGCTGAGCCCGACGAAAGTCACCGGCACCCTGAACGTACCGGTCGGCCGTCTGCGCAAGCTGAACATGGGTTCGCAATTCGTCGGTGCCTTCACCGTCGGCGACCAACTGCTGTGGGGCGCGGCCGAACCGCTGCGCCGCATGTTGCGGATCCTGCTTGAGCGTTGATCGATTAATGTAATGAAAAACCCGCGCCTTGAAAGAGGCGCGGGTTTTTTATTCTCACTGATCGTTCCCACGCTCCGCGTGGGAATGCCGCCATGGACGCTCTGCGTCCGCTCTTGAAGCGGTGACGCGGAGCGTCACGGGATGCATTCCCACGCGGAGCGTGGGAACGATCAGGCAAATCCCCAGCCGAATTGCTTGCACGCCAACCACCCGGTAAAGTGCCGCTCCCCCCGTTTCGCCAGAGGTAGAACCATGAGCCAGTCCTTCGATATTGCCGTGATCGGCGCCACCGGTACTGTCGGCGAAACACTCGTCCAGATTCTTGAAGAGCGCGACTTTCCGGTTGGCAATCTGCACCTGCTGGCGAGCAGCGAGTCAGCCGGGCATTCGGTGCCGTTTCATGGCAAGAACGTGCGGGTGCGGGAAGTCGATGAGTTCGATTTCAGCAAAGTCCAGCTGGTGTTCTTCGCCGCCGGTCCGGCGGTGACCCTCAGTTTTGCCCCGCGCGCCACGGCCGCCGGTTGCTCGCTGATCGACCTGTCCGGCGCATTGCCGGCCGATCAGGCGCCGCAAGTGGTGCCCGAGGCCAATGCTGCAATTCTTGCTGGCCTGAAAAAGCCCTTCCAGGTCAGCAGCCCAAGCCCTTCGGCGACAGCGCTGGCGGTGGTGCTGGCACCGCTGCTCGGCTTGCTCGATCTGCAACGCGTCAGCCTGACGGCGTGTCTGGCGGTATCTGCCCAGGGCCGCGAAGCCGTCAGCGAGCTGGCCCGGCAAACCGCCGAACTGCTCAATGTGCGTCCGCTGGAGCCGGCTTTCTTCGATCGGCAGATGGCTTTCAACCTGTTGGCGCAAGTCGGTGCGCCCGATGCTCAGGGCCATACGCTGCTGGAAAAGCGTCTGGTGCGCGAGCTGCGTCAGGTCTTGTCGCTGCCTTTATTAAAGATTTCCGTCACTTGCATTCAAGCCCCGGTGTTTTTTGGCGATAGCTATAGCGTGACCTTGCAGTCATCGAGCGCTGTCGACCTGGCGAAAGTCAACGCGGCACTGGAAGCGGCGTCCGGTATCGAGCTGGTCGAGGCGGGCGATTACCCGACCCCGGTAGGTGATGCGGTAGGGCAGGACGTGGTTTACGTTGGTCGGGTTCGCAGCGGGATCGACGACCCGGCGGAACTTAACGTGTGGCTGGCGTCAGATAACGTACGCAAAGGCGCCGCGCTCAATGCTGTGCAGGTGGCTGAATTGTTGATAAAAGACCTGCTGTAAAAGATACTTGGCAACAATTTTTTCGAATGGTTCCAGTCGAGCGCTATGTTTGGCTGGAATGCTTGAGGCGAGCCATCCCGCAGGGCTTTCGTCGCATGAATGAAACGATCGCGCGCGACGACCCTTCGCCGTCGCGCGCAACGCCTTACGGCAGCGGCAATCAACACCTTCTCGCTGGCCGAGGAATGTTCAAACAAAGGATGAGGCTATGGTTCAAGTTCGCAAACTGGTGTTAGCAATAGCGGCCGCCTCGGCGCTGTCCTCCGGTATGGCGCATGCCCTCGGGCTTGGGGAATTGACCCTGAAGTCGACGCTGAACCAGCCTCTGGTAGCCGAAATCGAGTTGCTCGACGTCAAGGACCTCACGGCTGCCGAAGTGGTGCCGAGCCTGGCCTCGCCCGAAGATTTCGCCAAGGCCGGTGTCGATCGTCAGGCGTTCCTTAACGACCTGACTTTCACGCCGGTGCTCAACGCCAGCGGCAAAAGCATCCTGCGCATCACCTCCAGCAAACCGCTGTCCGAACCGATGGTGAAATTCCTGGTTCAGGTGATGTGGCCAAGCGGTCGTTTGCTGCGCGATTACAGCGTGCTGCTCGATCCGTCCAAATTTTCGCCACAAACCGCTGATGCCGCCTCGCGATCGGCGCCGGCCCAAGCGGTGACCGCGCCAGTTACCGGCGCGACCAAATCGACGCAATACACCACCACGCCCCGCGATACCCTGTGGGAAATCGCCGCGAAGGCGCGTAACGGCGCATCGATCCAGCAAACCATGTTGGCCATCCAGGCGTTGAACCCGGATGCGTTCATCGACGGCAACATCAACCGACTGAAAGCCGGTCAGGTGCTGCGTCTGCCCGATCAGGTGCAGAGCGCCAGCCTGCCGCAACCCAAGGCCATTGCCGAAGTCGCGGCGCAGAACAGCGCATGGCGCCATGGCCGTCGCTATGTAGCGAAACCCGGAAGCGGGCAGCAGCAACTCGATGCCACCAAGCGTGCTCGCGGTGAAGGCGCTACGTCGCAAGCCGCCACGGACAAGCTGAGCCTGGTGTCTGCCGACACCGGCAAGGGGCATGGCAAAGGTGCAGCCGGTGATGCGAAAGCCTTGAGTAACAAGCTGGCCGTGACCCAGGAAAGCCTCGACACGGCGCGCCGTGACAACGCTGAACTGAAAAGCCGCATGAACGACCTGCAAAGCCAACTGGACAAGCTGCAGCGCCTGATCGAGCTGAAGAATAATCAGTTGGCCAAACTGCAAGCCGAAGGCGGCGCGGGCGCACCGACGGCTACGACCGCTCCGGCGATGTCGGCCGAGCTGGCAGCCAGCCCGGCGGCAACGCCTGTTGAAGTGACTCCGGCGGCTCCTGCGCCAGAAGCTGCTGCACCGGAAGCCGTTCCGGCGCCAGCCGTCGAACCGACGCCTGTGGCGTCCGACGAGCAGAAATTCAACGAGCTGCTGACCAATCCGATCCTGCTGGGCCTGGTGGGTGGCGGTGCGGTGGTTCTGCTGCTCTTGCTGCTGTTGCTGGCCCGTCGCCGCAAAGCTCAGCAAGAAGCAGAAAAACATCTGCGCATGGCCCGTGCCTTGGCTGAGGAACAAGAGTTCTCCGCCGACCTCGACCTGCCGGAAAGCAGCTTCGAAGGTCTGGAAGTTCCGCCGCCAAGCGTGAAGCTCGCGACCGCACCAACGCCTGCTCCTGCACCGGCCCCGGTGATTGCACCTGTTGTGGTGACGCCACCGATCGCTGCACCGTTGGTTGCGCCTGCCGCCGAGCGCTCTGACGACGTATTGGCCCAGGCACAGTCGCACATCGCGGCTGGTCGCCTGAATCAGGCCGCCGCGTTGCTGGAAGACGCGATCAAGCAAGAGCCGCAACGCAGTGACCTGCGCCTGAAGCTGATGGAGGTCTACGGTCAGCAGGGCGACCGCGATGCGTTCGTCGCTCAGGAGCGTCAACTGGTGGCCAACGGCGACAACTTCGCCCGGGTCGAACAGCTGAAAAGCCGCTTCCCGGCCATGGTGGTCGCGGCGGTGGGTGGTCTGGCCGCCGCGGCTGTCGCCGCCGAGCTGGACGCACAGTACGTCAAGGACCTGCTGCTGGATGAGCCGCAAGCCCCGGAACCGGCATTGGCTGACTTTGACAGCGCTTTCGATCTGAGTCTCGACGATCTGGAAGCGGTTACTCCAATCGCCCCTGCGGTTGCAGCCGAGCCAGCACCGCAACCACAGCCTGAGCCTGAACCAGAGTCTCTGGCTGAGCTGGACGAGTTTCCGCTGGACGACGACCTGAGCTTCGAGTCGGTGTTGCAACAACAGACTGAAATCAAGGAAAGCCTCGACGATCTGTCGGACTTCGACCTGGACATGGACCTGGGTGGCGATGCTTCGCCGCAGACCCTGGCCGAAGATGAGTTCCTGTTGAGTCTGGATGACGACCTCAAGGACTTGCCGGCCGCTGAAGTGCCAACCGTCGCTGAAGCGCCGGCCGTGACTGAGGCGCCGCTCGACGACCTGGAGTTGCCGGCTGACTTCGATCTGTCGCTGGCCGATGAAATGGACGCCGCCCCGGACCAGCCTGACGCCTTTGAAAACGAACTCAACGACGTCAATGCCGAACTGGATCGTCTGTCTCAGAGCCTCGGCGAGCCGAGCTTCACCGAGGAAGACGCTTTGGCCTCTGCAGATGATGAGCTCGATTTCCTCTCTGGCACCGATGAGGTCGCCACCAAGCTCGACCTGGCCCAGGCCTACATCGACATGGGCGACAACGACGGCGCTCGGGACATCCTCAATGAAGTGGTGACCGAGGGCGATGCCGGTCAGAAGAGCGAAGCCAAGGAAATGCTCTCGCGTCTGGCGTGAATCGTCGGTAAGGCATAAACAAGACGGCAGCCCATCAAGGCTGCCGTTTTTGTTTTTTGGGAGGATGCGATGGGGTCGGTACATTCAACGCAGTGTCACAGTTACACTGGCATCCCGGTCCAGCGGCCCTATAATGCTTGCCTTTGCGTAGATCAGCAGGCTGTCACCCCTTGGCAAATATAGATAATCCGGCTGCCGAAATGGCGGCCGAGGGCTTTTTCCGGATCGCGTTGGGCGTTGAATACAAAGGTTCGCGTTATCGCGGCTGGCAACGTCAGGCCTCCGGTGTGGACACGGTGCAGGAGCTTCTTGAAAAGGCCTTGTCCAAAGTCGCCGACTCACCCGTGTCGCTGCATTGCGCCGGGCGCACCGATGCCGGAGTGCATGCTTGCGGCCAAGTGGTGCATTTCGACACTCAGGTAGAGCGCTCGATGAAGGCCTGGGTCATGGGTGCCAACATCAACTTGCCGCACGACATCAGCGTCAGCTGGGCCAAGGTCATGCCGGCGCATTTCCATGCGCGGTTCAAGGCCATCGCCCGGCGCTATCGCTACGTGATCTACAACGATCAGATCCGCCCGGCGCACCTGAACGAAGAAGTCACCTGGAACCACCGCCCGCTGGACGTCGAGCGCATGTCCGAGGCCGCTCAGTATCTGGTCGGTACCCACGACTTCAGCGCTTTCCGCGCCGGCCAGTGCC
Source organism: Pseudomonas sp. GM18 (assembly GCF_000282195.1). Classification (GTDB taxonomy): domain Bacteria; phylum Pseudomonadota; class Gammaproteobacteria; order Pseudomonadales; family Pseudomonadaceae; genus Aquipseudomonas. Next base: position 64,444 of record NZ_AKJT01000025.1, on the reverse strand, counting down.
AGGCCAAGTCGCCGATCAAGGAGCTGCATCACCTGCGCGTTACCCGCCATGGCAAAATGATCGTGCTGGATATCCGTGCCAGCGCGTTCCTGCACCACATGGTGCGCAACATCGCAGGCGTCTTGATGACCATCGGTGCTGGCGAGCGTCCCGTGGAGTGGATGAAAGAGGTGCTGGAGAGTCGCGTTCGTCGTTCCGGTGGGGTGACGGCCCATCCGTTTGGCCTGTATCTGGTGCAGGTCGAGTATCGCGATGAATTCGAATTGCCCGAGCGTTACATCGGCCCACACTTCCTCACCGGCTTCTCGGAACTTGACGGCTGACGCCTTCGAACGCTTTTGATACCATCCGGGACTTTCCCGGAATTGCCCTGAGGTTCTATCGACATGTCGGCCGTTCGCAGCAAAATTTGTGGGATTACCCGCATAGAGGATGCGTTGGCGGCGGTTGAGGCCGGGGCCGATGCCATCGGATTTGTGTTCTACGCCAAAAGCCCGCGGGCCGTGACGTTCCAGCAGGCGAGGGCGATCATCGAGGCCTTGCCGCCGTTCGTGACCACCGTGGGTTTGTTCGTCAATGCCAGCCGTTGCGAGTTGGGGGAAATCCTCGACGCCGTGCCGCTGGACCTGTTGCAGTTCCATGGCGATGAAACCGCCGCTGATTGTGAAGGCTGGCACCGGCCGTACATCAAGGCATTGCGGGTCAAGGCCGGTGATGACATCGCGGCAGCTTGTGATGCATACCCAAGCGCCAGCGGTATTTTGCTCGACACCTATGTCGAAGGTGTTCCCGGTGGAACCGGTGAGGCCTTCGACTGGTCACTGATACCGCAAGGCTTGAGCAAGCCGATCATCCTGGCGGGTGGCTTGACACCAGACAACGTCGCCGAGGCGATTGCCCGGGTTCGGCCTTACGCGGTGGACGTCAGCGGCGGGGTAGAGGCGAGCAGGGGCATCAAGGATCACGCAAAGATTCAGGCATTCATCAAAGCGGTACGCGGTAGCACGTCGTTGATGTGACGGCTGGCAGACTGCCGCCGTCCACTGCTCTGTACAAAAGAGGTGCACCTGCACAAAGCAGGCATGGCTGAGAATTTTTGGGTTGTACGCAGGTCGCGTCTCGCTGACCCGGCAATCCATCGATCATCGCTACACACATGAATTTAGCTCAAGGGCATACGCGGGGCTGCGAACCAGAGCGTTCGGGCCGCCGGTACTGGAGAAAGAAAGCATGAGCAACTGGTTAGTAGACAAACTGATCCCTTCGATCATGCGTTCCGAGGTCAAGAAGAGCTCGGTGCCTGAAGGTCTGTGGCACAAATGCCCGTCTTGCGAGGCGGTGCTGTATCGTCCGGAACTGGAAAAGACCCTGGACGTTTGCCCCAAGTGCAACCACCACATGCGTATCGGCGCACGCGCCCGTATCGACATCTTCCTCGACGCTGAAGGTCGTGCCGAACTGGGCGCGGACCTGGAGCCGGTTGACCGTCTGAAGTTCCGCGACGGCAAGAAGTACAAGGATCGCCTGACCGCTGCGCAAAAGCAGACCGGCGAAAAAGACGCACTGATCTCCATGAGCGGTACCTTGCTGGGCATGCCGGTCGTGGTGTCGGCTTTCGAATTCTCCTTCATGGGTGGCTCGATGGGCGCCATCGTCGGTGAGCGCTTTGTGCGCGCCGCCAACTACGCCCTGGAAAACCGTTGCCCGATGATCTGCTTCTCCGCTTCCGGTGGTGCACGGATGCAGGAAGCGCTGATCTCCCTGATGCAAATGGCCAAGACCTCCGCGGTGCTGGCACGTCTGCGCGAAGAAGGCATTCCGTTCATCTCGGTACTGACCGATCCGGTCTACGGCGGTGTTTCCGCCAGCCTGGCGATGCTCGGCGACGTGATCGTCGGTGAGCCGAAAGCCCTGATCGGTTTCGCCGGTCCGCGCGTGATCGAGCAAACCGTTCGCGAAAAACTGCCGGAAGGCTTCCAGCGCAGCGAGTTCCTGCTGGAGCACGGCGCGATCGACATGATCATCCCTCGTCAGGAACTGCGTCCACGTCTGGGCAACCTGCTGGCACAACTGACCGGCAAGCCGACGCCTAAATTCGTCGCCGCGCCTGTCGAGCCAATCGTGGTCCCACCGGTACCTGCGAACCTATGATCGAGCGCACCCTTGGCGAGTGGCTCGCCTACCTTGAACAGTTGCATCCTTCGGCCATCGACATGGGGCTGGAGCGTTCGCAACAGGTAGCGTCCCGCATGGGACTGGGCAAGCCGGCGCCTCGGGTGATCACGGTCACCGGCACCAACGGCAAAGGGTCTACCTGCGCATTCGTGGCTTCATTGCTGCGGACGCAGGGCCTGAACGTGGGTGTCTACAATTCTCCGCACCTGCTGCGTTACAACGAGCGGGTGCAGGTCAATGGCGTCGAAGCCACTGACGCGCAGCTGTGCGAAGCTTTTGCCGCGGTCGAGGCGGGCCGCGGCGAAACATCCCTGACTTACTTCGAAATGGGCACCCTGGCGGCGTTCTGGCTGTTTCAACAGGCCGGTCTCGATGCGGTGGTGCTGGAAGTCGGCCTGGGCGGGCGTCTGGACACGGTCAACGTGGTGGATGCCGATATCGCGCTGGTCACCAGTATTGGCGTCGATCACGCGGATTACCTGGGTGATACCCGCGAATCCGTGGCCTTCGAAAAGGCCGGGATCTTCCGCCAGGGCGCGCCTGCGCTGTGCGGCGATCTGAATCCTCCTCAACCTCTGCTGGATAAGGCGCGCGAGCTCAGTTGCCCGTTTTTCCTGCGTGGGCGCGATTTTGACCTCGGTATCACCGATCACAACTGGCAATGGCGCGGCGTTGATGCCCAAGGGCGTGCGGTCGAATTGCACGATCTGCCATTGCTCGATCTGCCAATGGAAAACGCCGCACTGGCGTTGCAGGCTTACCTGCTGCTCGGTTTGCCTTGGGTGGATGCGCAGATTATTGAAGCGTTGAAAGCGACGCGGGTCGTCGGTCGTCTTGATCGTCGTCAGATCGACTGGCAGGGCAAGCGTCTGAATCTGCTGCTGGACGTAGGGCACAACCCTCACGCGGCAGAATATCTGGCTCGGCGTCTGGCCAGCCGACCGCCGGCCGGCAAGCGTCTGGCGGTGTTCGGGTTGTTGGCGGACAAGGACCTGGATGGTGTTGTCGGTGAATTGAATGCTAGTGTCCAGCATTGGGCCGTCGCGCCGCTGGATTCGCCGCGAGCGCGACCGGTTGCTCAGTTGCACGCGGCGTTGCAGAACCTTGGCGCTTCGGTAACGTCTTATGGCAGCGTGGCCGCCGCCCTGGAAGGGCAGTGCGCGCAGGCGACGAGCGACGACGAGATTCTGTTGTTCGGATCATTTTATTGTGTCGCCGAGGCCCTTGAATGGCTGGCCCGGCACTCCACGGAGGAAGCGGCAAATGGCTTTGCTGGATAAGGCGTACAAGCAGCGCATGGTCGGCGCCCTGGTGCTGGTGGCGCTGGCGGTGATTTTCCTGCCGATGCTGTTTTCCCGTCAGGATGAACAGCGCCAGGTAACGGTCGACGCGCCTGCTGCGCCGCACGCCCCCTCGGTGCCGCAAGTGCAGATCGAGCCGGTGGCGGTGCCTGAGCCGCAGGCATTGCCGCAAGAGCCTGTGCCAAGCGACGACGAAATTGCCGAGCAGCAAGTGCCGTCGACACCGATTGCGCCAACAGCTCCCGTGGCGCCAGCGCCGTCGGCTGCCAAACCGGTCACTCCGCCTCCTGCGCCAGTAGCCAAGCCTGTACCGGCACCTGCCCAGCCAATTGCGGTCGCACCGGCCAAGCCGGTCGCTACCCCAAGTCGCGTCGATGCCAATGGCCTGTCGGTCAGCTGGTCGGTGCAACTGGCCAGCCTGTCGAGCCGCGAGAGCGCTGAAAGTTTGCAGAAAACCCTGCGCAGCCAAGGCTATAACGCCTATATCCGTTCCTCCGATGGCAAAAATCGGGTGTTCGTCGGGCCGCTGATCGAGCGTGCAGAAGCTGATCGTCTACGTGACTTGTTGAGTCGCCAGCAGAACCTCAAGGGTTTTGTGGTGCGTTTCCAGCCTGAGCGCGGCTAAATCTATCGCCCTGATTTGAAAAGCACTGACAATCTCAGCTTACCGACAGCCATGGGCTCTGCTAAAATGCGCCGCCTCATCTGTCTGTAGGCTGCACTGTGCCATTTACCTGGGTTGACTGGGCGATCGTTGCAATCATCGCCATCTCCGCTTTGATCAGTCTGAGCCGCGGCTTCGTCAAGGAAGCACTCTCGCTGCTGACCTGGATCATCGCAGGAGTCGTTGCCTGGATGTTCGGTGGCTCATTGTCCGAGTACCTCGGCGGATACATTGCAACACCGTCGGCTCGTGTGATCACGGGCTGTGCCATCATGTTTGTCGCCACTTTAATCGTAGGCGCAATGATCAATTATCTTATCGGCGAGTTGGTTCGCGTCACCGGGCTATCCGGGACCGATCGATTCCTCGGCATGGCCTTCGGCGCGGCGCGTGGCGCGTTGCTGGTGGTCGTGGCGGTCGGGCTGTTGAGCCTGGGGCCGGTACAGCAGGACGGGTGGTGGCAAGAGTCACAGCTCGTGCCAAAATTTCTATTGGTCGCAGATTGGTCCAAAAACCTGATCCTCGGGTGGAGCAGTCAGTGGCTTGCCAGCGGAATCAGCGTACCCGCTGATATTCCGTTCAAGGAGCACCTCTTGCCGACGGCCAAAACGCCTCAGTGAGTTGTGTTCAGTTCAGATCCATTAAGTAGGGGTTGCGTCGCATGTGTGGCATCGTCGGTATCGTCGGTAAGTCGAACGTCAATCAGGCGCTGTATGACGCGCTAACCGTCCTCCAGCACCGCGGCCAGGACGCTGCCGGTATCGTGACCAGCCACGATGGCCGGTTATTCCTGCGCAAGGACAATGGCCTGGTGCGTGACGTGTTCCACCAGCGTCACATGCAGCGCCTGGTCGGCCACATGGGCATTGGCCATGTGCGTTATCCGACCGCGGGCAGCTCGACCTCGGCCGAAGCTCAACCGTTTTACGTCAACTCGCCGTACGGCATCACCCTGGCGCACAACGGTAACCTGACCAACGTTGAACAATTGGCCAAGGAGATTTACGAATCTGACCTGCGCCACGTCAACACCAACTCCGATTCGGAAGTGCTGCTCAACGTGTTCGCACACGAGCTGGCCCAGCGTGGCAAGTTGCAGCCGACTGAAGAAGACGTGTTCGCGGCCGTCACCGACGTGCACAACCGTTGCGTCGGTGGTTACGCGGTCGTGGCGATGGTGACCGGTTACGGCATCGTCGGTTTCCGCGATCCGCACGGCATCCGCCCGATCGTCTTCGGTCAGCGTCACACTGACGAAGGCGTCGAGTACATGATCGCCTCCGAAAGCGTTTCGCTGGACGTGCTCGGTTTCACCCTGATTCGCGACCTGGCACCGGGCGAAGCGGTCTACATTACTGAAGACGGCAAGCTGCACACCCGTCAGTGCGCGACCAACCCGTCGCTGACCCCGTGCATCTTCGAACACGTCTACCTGGCGCGTCCGGACTCGATCATCGACGGCGTTTCGGTTTACAAGGCCCGTCTGCGCATGGGCGAGAAGCTGGCCGAGAAGATCCTGCGCGAGCGTCCGGACCACGACATTGACGTGGTCATCCCGATTCCGGACACCAGCCGCACCGCGGCCCTGGAACTGGCGAACCACTTGGGCGTCAAGTTCCGCGAAGGCTTCGTGAAGAACCGCTACATCGGTCGGACCTTCATCATGCCGGGTCAGGCTGCGCGGAAAAAATCCGTACGCCAGAAACTCAACGCCATCGAACTGGAATTCCGCGGCAAGAACGTGATGCTGGTGGACGACTCCATCGTTCGCGGCACCACCTGCAAGCAGATCATCCAGATGGCTCGCGAAGCCGGCGCCAAGAACGTCTACTTCTGCTCCGCGGCACCGGCCGTGCGTTACCCGAACGTCTATGGCATCGACATGCCGAGCGCTCACGAGCTGATCGCCCACAACCGTTCGACTCAGGACGTGGCTGACCTGATCGGCGCTGACTGGTTGATCTATCAGGACCTGCCTGACTTGATCGAAGCGGTCGGTGGCGGCAAGATCAAGATCGACAAGTTCGATTGCGCGGTGTTCGACGGCCAGTACGTCACCGGCGACGTCGACGAGGCTTACCTGAACAAGATCGAGCAGGCACGTAACGATGCCTCCAAGGTCAAGACCCAGGCAGTCAGTGCGATCATTGATCTGTACAACAACTGAGTAACTACCGGCCCTGAGGGGCCGGTTTTGTATCTACTAAATAAAGAGCAAGGCAAGGAGTGACAGCATGAGTCAGGATTGGGATGCCGGTCGGCTGGACAGCGACCTCGAAGGCGTAGCGTTCGATACCCTGGCCGTACGCGCCGGTCAGCACCGCACGCCGGAAGGCGAACACGGTGATCCGATGTTCTTCACTTCCAGCTACGTATTTCGTACCGCCGCCGACGCGGCTGCACGTTTTGCCGGTGAAGTGCCGGGCAACGTTTACTCGCGCTACACCAACCCGACCGTGCGCGCGTTTGAAGAGCGCATTGCCGCGCTGGAAAGTGCCGAGCAAGCCGTGGCCACGGCAACTGGCATGGCCGCGATCATGGCGGTGGTAATGAGCCTGTGCAGTGCCGGCGATCACGTGCTGGTGTCGCGCAGCGTGTTCGGCTCGACCATCAGCCTGTTTGAGAAGTATTTCAAGCGCTTTGGCATTGAAGTCGATTACGTAGCGCTGGCGGACTTGTCCGGCTGGGATGCAGCGATCAAGGCCAACACCAAACTGCTCTTCGTTGAATCGCCGTCCAACCCGCTGGCCGAGCTGGTGGACATCACCGCGCTGTCGGAAATTGCTCACGCCAAGGGCGCGATGCTGGTGGTCGACAACTGCTTCTGCACGCCTGCGCTGCAGCAGCCACTGAAGCTGGGCGCGGACATCGTCGTGCACTCGGCGACCAAGTTCATCGACGGCCAGGGTCGTTGCATGGGTGGTGTCGTGGCGGGTCGCAGCGAGCAGATGAAAGAAGTCGTCGGTTTCCTGCGTACCGCCGGGCCGACCCTGAGTCCGTTCAATGCCTGGATTTTCCTCAAGGGCCTGGAAACGCTGAGCCTGCGCATGAAGGCGCATTGCGCCAATGCCCAGCAACTGGCCGAGTGGCTGGAGCAGCAGGACGGCATCGAGAAAGTCCATTACGCCGGCCTCAAGAGCCATCCGCAGCACGAACTGGCCCAGCGTCAGCAGAAGGGCTTCGGTGCGGTCGTGAGTTTCGAGGTCAAGGGCGGCAAAGAGGGCGCCTGGCGCTTTATCGATGCGACTCGCCTGATCTCCATCACCGCCAACCTGGGCGACAGCAAAACCACCATCACGCACCCGAGCACTACTTCTCACGGCCGTCTGGCGCCGCAAGAGCGTGAGGCGGCGGGGATCCGTGACAGCCTGATCCGCATTGCGGTCGGTCTGGAAGACGTGGCAGACCTGCAAACCGATCTGGCGCGCGGGTTGGCTGCCTTGTGATCGAGTTGTCGTCGCCGGCCACGGGCACTCATGGCCGCGTCGCGCTGGTCACCGGTGCCGCGCGCGGCATTGGCCTGGGTATTGCGGCCTGGCTGATCAGCGAAGGCTGGCAGGTGGTGCTGACGGATCTGGATCGGGAGCGCGGATCGAAAGTGGCGAAGGTGCTCGGCGAAAACGCCTGGTTCATCGCCATGGACGTCGCGAATGAAGCGCAGGTGGCGCTGGGTGTGGCCGAGGTGCTGGGGCAGTTCGGGCGTCTGGATGCGTTGGTGTGCAATGCGGCAGTGGCCGATCCGCACAACATCACCCTGGAAAGCCTCGACCTGGCCTACTGGAATCGGGTGCTGGCGGTGAACCTCAGTGGGCCGATGCTGTTGGCCAAGCACTGTGCGCCGTATCTGCGCGCTCACAGCGGCGCCATCGTCAACCTGGCCTCGACCCGCGCCGCGCAGTCGGAACCCGACACAGAGGCTTATGCGGCGAGCAAGGGCGGTCTGTTGGCCCTGACTCACGCCTTGGCCATCAGTCTTGGACCGGAGATTCGCGTCAATGCGGTCAGCCCCGGCTGGATCGATGCGCGGGATCCAGCGGCACGGCGCGCCGAACCGCTGACTGACGCCGATCATGCGCAGCATCCGGCGGGCAGGGTAGGGACCGTCGAAGACGTGGCGGCGATGGTGGCCTGGTTGCTGTCGAAGAACGCTGGTTTCGTCACGGGCCAGGAGTTTGTGGTCGATGGTGGTATGACCAAGAAGATGATTTACAGCGAGTAACCCAGTGTGGGGGCGGGCTTGCTCCGGGCGGCGATCCGACTGAAGCGGTCTGACGGTTGTCGACTTCGTCCGGAATGACACGATTTTGTCTTTTTTAGAAAAACTTCAAGCGGGGTATTGACTTAGCTTCGGTACCTGCGTAAATTTCGCGGCCTCAGAGATGCAAAGGGTGATTAGCTCAGCTGGGAGAGCGTCTGCCTTACAAGCAGAATGTCGGCGGTTCGATCCCGTCATCACCCACCAACTCTTGAGACTCTTGTGTAAGCAAGAGGGAAGCTGAAAAGCCTCCACCGACGCGCAGCGGTAGTTCAGTCGGTTAGAATACCGGCCTGTCACGCCGGGGGTCGCGGGTTCGAGTCCCGTCCGCTGCGCCATATTTTCCGAGTCAGGTTTACCCTGACTTGAGATTGAAAAGCGAGATTGAAAAGTCTCGAAGCTTTCAATCAGACGAGTTACTTGAGCGTCAGCTCAAAGCGATACGCAGCGGTAGTTCAGTCGGTTAGAATACCGGCCTGTCACGCCGGGGGTCGCGGGTTCGAGTCCCGTCCGCTGCGCCATATCTGCCTCAAGGCCCACTGAACGCCTTGGAGCTACGAAGAAAGCGCTGGTATAGCCAGTGTCTACTTCGAGTCGATAGCAAAGACCCTGGTCGAAAGACCGGGGTTTTTTGTGTCTGAAATTTGGTTTTTTCTCCTCTCGCGTCTTCCCGCCTCTACCTTTTTGCACGCCCGATGCACAAAGGACTTGGTTCACGGCATTGACATTAATTAGAATCACTCTCATTTACGATAACTCCTTGGTACAGGGCTCTTGAGATGAGTGATGCAGCGATGCCGAAGGAGCAAACCCTCCATGACCTGTACCGCGATCACCGTGGCTGGCTTGAAGGCTGGTTGAGGCGGCGCATGGGCAACGCTTGTGATGCGGCGGACCTCAGTCAAGATACGTTCCTGCGCTTGCTCGCCAGCTCTCAACGGATTTCCGATTTGCAGGAGCCCCGCGCCTATCTGCTGACTGTGGGCAAGCGACTGCTGAGCAACTTCTATCAGCGTCGTAGCCTTGAGCAGGCCTATTTGAATGCCCTGGCCTCTCTGCCTGAAGGCAGTGTGCCGTCACCCGAGCAGCGCTGGCTGCTGCTGGAAGCCCTGCAAGCCCTGGACGAATTACTCGACGGACTGCCGACGGCGGTGCGGCGGGCGTTTCTCTGGAGTCAGCTGGAAGGCTTGAGCTACCAGCAAATTGCCGAACGCCTGCGGGTGTCGGAACGCACGATCAAACGCTACATGGCGCAAGCCTACGAGCACTGCCTGTTGGTGGAGCTGTGAGCAGTCCGTCGCCTTCGGTGGAGGCCCGCCAGATAGCGCGCGCCGCCGCGCAGTGGCTCGCCTTGCTGGAGTCCGGCAGCGCGAATGAGCAGGATCACGCTGGCCTCCAACGGTGGCGCGACAGTTGTGCCAGTCACGAACAGGCCTGGCAGAAAGCTCAAGCCCTGCGTCAGCGTTTTGCCGATCTGCCTTCAGCGTTGGCGTTGCAAAGTCTGGATCGCCCTGAGCCAGCTCGACGGGTGGTACTCAAGCGCGCATTGGGTGCAGTGGTGTTGGTGCCGGCGGCGTGGCTGACCAGCCGGCAATTACCGTTGGAGGTCTGGCGGGCCGACTTGCATACGTCCACCGGGGAGCGCAAACAGGTGCAGCTCGCCGATGGCAGTTTCTTGCAACTCAACACGGCCAGCGCCGTCGATGTGGATGTGCAGGGGCGACGCTTGACGTTGGTAGGGGGCGAAATATCACTGAAGGTGCCTGGCGTCTCGCCGTTGACGATCCAGACCCGATTCGGGCAAGTCATTGTCAGTCAAAGTGAGGTCTGTGTGCGGCAGGATGCACTCGGATGCCGAGTGTCGGTGTACAACGGTTCTGTGCAATTGCAGCCGTTGCAGGGGGCGGTATTGGTATTGCGCGGTGGTTTGCAGGTTGACCTTCGAGCAGCCGGTGCCGGGTCGATAGCCGCATTTGATGTGCTCGCGCCGGGCTGGCGCGAAGGCGTGCTGATGGCAAAAAACCGGCCGCTGGGGGATTTCCTGGGTGAGCTCAGCACCTATCGACCGGGTGTCCTGCGCTGGGAGCCGGAGCTCGAGGCGCTGCGCGTCACCGGCAGTTTCCGTCTGGACGACACCGATCGCGTGCTGGCGCTGCTCGCGGCCAGTCTGCCGTTGGAAGTGCATTCACGTACGCGTTACTGGGTAATGTTGCTGCCGCGCAAAAATAGTGTGTGAAGCCTGTCCCTTTTTTCCGACTCGCTTGTCATTCAAGGCAACTGAGCGAATCAAGAGAGCTTCTTCAATGCCCGCAGTAATGCCTTGCTGTCCGCGTCCGGCTTCTTCCGGCCTGCGTCCGTTGTTGCACCTGAGCCTGTTGCTGAGCCTGAGTGCCAGTCTGTTGTTCATCACTTCCAGTTGGGCCGAAGATGCCACTCGGCGCAGTTATCAGGTGCCTGCCGGGAGCCTGAGCGATGCGCTGACCCGGTTTGCCGGCCTGGCTGGGGTCAATCTGTCGGTCGACCCGGCGCTGGTGAGCGGTCGCAGCAGCGCGGGTCTTTCCGGCGTATACGCGGTCGAGGAGGGCTTTACCCGACTGTTGCAGGGTTCCGGCCTGCAACTGCAGCCGTTGAGCGAACAAGCGTACATCCTGACCCCGACGCCAGAAGGCAGCAGCCTGCAATTGGCCCCCACCTCGATTCTCGGTGCCACTGAACCGGCGGGCGGCGATCCGTATGCCGGCGGCCAGGTCGCGCGCCGCGGTTCTCAAGGCTTGCTGGGCTCGAAAGACTTTATGGAAACGCCATTCAGCATGACCACGTACACCAGTGAGGTGGTCAAAAACCAGCAGGCTCGTACCTTGGGTGACCTGATCGCCAACGATCCTTCGGTTCGTGCCACCAACCCGGCGGGTGGGCGTTATGAGCAATTCACCATTCGCGGGCTCAGCCTGTTCAACAGTGATGTCGCCTACAACGGTCTATATGGTGTCCTGCCGACCTATACGATCGATATGGAGATGGCCGACCGCGTCGACATCCTCAAAGGCCCGAGCCAGCTTATCAATGGCATCTCGCCGCGGGGCGCCGTGGGTGGCGGGATCAACGTGGTGCCCAAGCGCGCGACTGACAAGCCCATCACTTCGTTCACCGGTAGCTACGCTTCCGACAACCAGGTGGGCGGTGCCGTGGATGTCGGCCGGCGCTTTGGTGAAGACAACAAGTTCGGTATTCGTTTCAACGGCGTGAAGCAGTCCGGCGACACCGAATGGGATCATCAGAGTGTCGACCGCGAGATGGCCGTGCTGGGCCTGGATTTTCGTGGTGAACGCCTGCGACTCTCGACGGACCTCGGACGCACCGAGCGCGATACCGACGCGCCACAGGAACGTGTGCAGGTTGGCGCCAACGCGCAGGTTCCGCATGCCAGCGATGTCCGTCACAACTATGCGCAGCCCTGGAGCAAAGCGAGTACCAACGACACTTTCGGCGCGGTGAACGGTGAATTCGATGTCAGCGACTCCGTCATGCTGTACGGCGGTGTGGGCGCGCGTAAAAGCAACCATGACTTTCTCCGGCATGCCGTTGCGGTCACCAACGACGCTGGTGATTTCAGTGTTCAGCCGCGTGACTTCACCCGTGACGAAAATGTCCGGACGGCCACGGCAGGGGTGCGCAACTGGTTTCACACCGGCCCGGTGAACCATGAAGTCAACCTGGCCGCCAGCTATTTCTACATGGACTTCGAAAATGGCGGCGCCCGTTATGCTGCGGCCCGCAGCAACCTCTACGATCCTGTGGAAACACCAACACCTGTCAGACCCATACGTTTGGATTCGAAGGTCTACACCGAGAACCGCTTCAGCGGCGTGGCGTTGTCCGACACGCTGGGTTTCTTCGATGATCGGCTACTGCTGACCCTCGGCGCTCGCTGGCAGCGTGTGAAGGTTGACGACTGGACAGACAACGTCAAAGGCGACACGGCCTACGACGAGGAAAAGGTTTCGCCGTCGGGTGGCATCCTGTTCAAGGCGACCGACAAATTGTCGCTGTATGCCAACTATATGGAAGGCCTGAGCCAGGGCAAGATCGCGCCGTCGACCTCGGTGAACGAGGACGAGATCTTCCCGCCGTTCATCAGCCGGCAGGTTGAGGTCGGCGCCAAGTATGACGTGGGTGCGTTCGCCGTGACCGCCGCGGTGTTCCGGATCAAGCAGCCGGCCTATGAGACCAACGCCACGACGCGAGTTTTCGGCTCGAACGGCAAGCGTCAAAACGACGGTGTGGAACTGAGTGTGTTCGGTGAGCCGCTCAAAGGCTTCCGCCTGCTCGGCGGTGTCATGTACATCGACAGCGAGTTGACCAACACCACCAATGGCACCTTTGACGGCAACCGGGCGCCTGCCACGCCGAAATATAACGTCAACCTGGGCGCAGAGTGGGACGTGCCGACCGTACAGGGCCTGACCCTGACCGGCCGCGGTATTTATTCCAGTTCGCAGTATCTGGACCAGTCCAACAACAAGGAAATCGACGCCTGGGAGCGTTTCGACGTGGGCGCACGCTACGCGTTCAAGATCGACGAAAAGAACATCACCCTGCGTGCCAATGTCGAGAACGTGGCGGACAAGCGCTACTGGAGTTCGGCGGGGGCCTCGGATGACAGCGAGCCCGGTTTGACGCTCTCGACCCCGCGAACCTACCTGGTTTCGGCGACAGTCGACTTCTGAATCAGCGGCGGGTCTGACTTCCCCGGCGGATACAAAGAAGGGGTCGCGTTCAGCGGCCCTTCTTTCTATCGGTCAGTATCCGAGTTTGTCACGCAATCCGTAATACCAGGCGCCCAACGCAGCGAACGGCGTACGCAGCAACTGTCCGCCGGGGAACGGGTAGTGGGGCAGGTCGGCGAAGGCGTCGAAGCGTTCAGCCTGACCACGCAATGCTTCGGCCAGTACCTTGCCCGCCAGGTGCGTATACGTCACGCCGTGGCCGCTGCAACCCTGAGAGTAGTAGATGTTGTCGCCCAGTCGTCCGACCTGAGGAAGACGCGACAGGGTCAGCAGGAAATTGCCGGTCCAGGCGTAATCGATTTTCACGTCCTTGAGTTGCGGGAAGGCCTTGAGCATCTTCGGTCGAATGATCGCCTCGATGTTCGCTGGATCCCGCGCGCCATACACCACGCCGCCACCAAATATCAGGCGTTTGTCGGCGCTCAGGCGGTAGTAGTCGAGCAGGTAGTTACAGTCTTCGACGCAGTAGTCCTGAGGCAGCAGGTGCTTGGCCAATTCATCGCCCAAGGGTTCGGTGGTGATCACTTGAGTCCCGCAGGGCATCGACTTGGCCGCCAGCTCCGGCACCAGATTGCCGATGTACGCGTTGCCGGCGACGATGATGAACTTGGCCCTGACCTTGCCCTGAGGCGTATGCACCACCGGGTTGGCACCGCGCTCGATGCGCACTGCCGGCGATTGCTCATAAATAGTGCCGCCCAACGACTCCACAGCTGCTGCTTCGCCCAAAGCAAGATTGAGTGGATGAATATGCCCGCCGCTCATGTCGAGCATGCCGCCGACATATTGATCGCAAGCCACTACCTCACGGATGCGACGCTGATCCAGCAACTCAAGCTGCATGTGACCGAAGCGCTCCCACAGGCGCTTCTGGGACTCCAGATGGCCCATCTGCTTGTCGGTAATGGCGGCGAACACACCGCCATCCTTCAAGTCGCACTGGATATTATATTTGGCCACTCGCTCACGAATGATCCGTCCACCTTCGAACGCCATCTGCCCCAGCAACTGAGCTTGCTTGGGGCCGACGCTGCGCTCGATCACATCGATATCACGGCTATAGCTGTTAACGATCTGGCCACCGTTGCGTCCCGACGCACCGAAACCGACCCTGGCGGCTTCCAGCACCGTAACCTTAAAACCGTTTTCCAGCAGGAACAGGGCAGAGGACAGGCCGGTGTAACCGGCGCCGATTACACAGACATCAGTCTCTACATCATCCTGCAAGGCCGGGCGCGCTGGTGCCGCATTGGCCGACGCGGCGTAATAGGACTCTGGGTAGGGAGTGTTCGCCATCCTGCAGCCTCTGTTTAATATATTTTACGAGTGCATTGATCCTACCCGAGTTAAAAATCGACCGCCAGCCACCGGAAAATCTTCTTTGCCACAGCGAAATTAAATATTTTGCATATTCATAGGGTTAGGTGAAAAAAAGGTGTTGACACCCCTCCGGAATTCCGTAGAATGCCGCCTCACAGCAGGCACGTAGCTCAGTTGGTTAGAGCACCACCTTGACATGGTGGGGGTCGTTGGTTCGAGTCCAATCGCGCCTACCAAACAAAATCCGCTCTGCTGGGCGGTCTAGAGGGGTCACCGGAAACGGTGACCCCTTTTTGCTTTCTGCGATTTTCAAAACTTTTGCAAAACTTTTGCAAAACCCCCACCTCAGAACGCCAATTCGGCGCCCACCTCGACGTACTCAATCGTCTTATCGCCGTGCCCCTCCTGGTAGTGCTTCGTCATCTTCTCGTCCGCGTGGCCCAGCAGCGCCTGGATGTATTCCTGCGGGAAGTTCTGCTGCTCGTACAGCCATGCACCTAAAGCGCGGATCTCGTGAAAAGTGGGGCGCTCACCGGCTGGCACGTGGTCGTACGCGTGCGCCGCATCCCGGGCCTTGCTGAACTCCTTGGTCAGGTAGTCCGGCGTCACCGACGTCCAGTGATCCTTCGCGTCGATCTGTTCCCGGCGCCGGGCCTTTGGTTTGTAGTGGATCAAGTACGGCGACACCAGCGGCGAGCGCAGGCATTCGCCGACCACGTCGCGCAGCGCGGCGCCCATGGTGATCTTCAGGTGAACCGGGTTGTCGTACCCCTGAGTCTTGCCGGGCGATACCGTGAGCGTGTTCTTCTCCATGTCCACGGCCGACTTCAACCAGGTCACAATGTCCTCGCGACGCTGAAGGCTGGCCAGCGCCAGGCGGATGGCGCGCTTCAGCCAGGGCGGCGTGGTCGCGGCATCGATGATCGCCTTCAGCCCTTCGAGCGTGTGCCGCTGGCGCTTCTTCTCTGCTTCCTTCTTCACCAGGGTCAGCTCGGCGTTGTTCCGCTCGGCCAGGCCCTTGGCCACGGCGAAGGCAAATATCTGCACCCACAGCCCGCGGTGCTTCGTGTAGGCGTTGTTGCTGAACTGGTCCAGGTATTCGGCCATGGCCAGCACGTCCATCTGCCCGATCAGGCGCTCACCGAGATCCTGCCGGTACCGTTCAAGCTTGAACTTGATCTCTTCCAGGGTGCGTGCCGCGTATCCCTTGTCCACCAGCCATTCGTCATGGAATCGCTGCAGCAGGTTGCTCACTGTCGGCAGGCGGTCGCCAGTCAGCAGGGTGAGCAGGGCGCCGTCATCGACGACCAGCGCCGCCAGCTTGAGATTGGCCGCACGAGCCAGCTTGATTGCCTCCTCCAGTGGCCGGTTGATGCTGGTCATCAGTCCGGTGATCGGGTTGCGGTACCGCCAATACTTACCGTTCGGGTAAAGGTTTGGCGGCAACTTCCTGTTTTGAAGCGTGCGCGGCCGGGCGGCCATCAGCCTATCTCCATCATCTGAGCCAGCAGCGGGTCAGTCGTGCCCATAACTGCCGCCTGCACATCGACGAAATACATCCCACCTTTTACCTCTCCGACCACTTCGCCGTCCTCAATCCATTTTTTCAGCTGCTGCAGGCTCGGCTTGCCGCCTGCGTACCGCAGCTTCCTGTATTCGCCGGCCTCCATGAGGCGCGGCAACTTGACCGTAATCTGGGCAAGAACTTTTGCCATGTTGATGCTCCATGCCGCGCGTGGCGGCAGAAGGTTGGGGTCAGTGTTTGATGAGGCGCAAGCCAGTGCCATCAGCAACGATGTTGATCCGGCTGGCCTCAAACGATGGGGAGCGCAAAACAGTGGCGATCAGATCAGGAAGAGCCTGGAGCAACTCGGGCCGCATCTGGTTGTAGTCGACGCAATGCAGGGTGTGCAGGATGCTGTAAGCGTCTCTGTCAGGCTTCACATCCATCATTTTGATGATGGTGTCGAGGGTGCAGATGCTGAAGTGCGAGCCCTGCACCATCTTCTTTAGTGCGGCCTCGGCCGCCATTACTTTTAGTTCCGACACGGGCAATCCTCGCCCGCCGTTCACCGGCAGGCTACTGAGTTGTAAGGTTTGGGTTTACAGCTGGATGAGCTCAGCGGGGACGCTGACGGTGGTGCCGAGGTTTGCGAATACGACCGCGCGGAACACGGCGATCTCTCGGGTTTCGCCGGGCTGGCGGTTGCAGGGATCGCGGGTTAGGTCGGCCAGCCAGGGGTAGCTGTAACCGCGCTCGATCCAGACGCCATGCTTCTTGATCAGCTGCTCGGCGTCGATCCGGGCGAGTGGCAGTTGCAGCTGGCCAGTGGTGGGTCCCGCGCTTTCGATTGATTCGATTGCCCAGCCCAGCGCCGGGCCGGTCAGTTCCTCAGTGCGGACGCTGACCATGCCGTTCATGGATAGTTGTCGTAGTTATCGAAGCAGGAACCGCACAATGGGCGCCATCCATCACGAATTGCTTGAGGATGGGCTTTAGGCACCCAGCGCCATTTCGCCACGAATGAGCCACAGTCACGGCAGCGGATGTGGTGGTCGACTGCTTTTCGTTTGGCGATTTCGAGATTCTCACGCTCAAGATCCAGGCGATGAGCTTCTTGCTGCTCCGCGAACCACTGCTTTTCCTGCTCGACGGTCATCTCTGGAAAAATGTCGCTCATCTGCGTCATCACCGCGGCCCCTTGTAGCAGTACACGTAGGCGAACCAGGCGAGGGCGATCATGCTGCCACCTGCTGACCGATCAGGACGTCGGCGACGACTTCCCAGAGCTGGGCCGGCGACCATTGGAATCGGTCAAAGTCGGTGTCGGGTTGAATGCCGAACCTGCAGGTGGAGTGGGCGCCAGCCGGGTATTCGCCACGCTTGGCCATGATCGTGGCCACTCGACCATCACCACCGGGCCGGGTTCGGTGATAGGCGTATGCCTGGGTGTTGTAGTCGTTGCCCGCCGATATAGAGTCAGCCCCGGTCGGGATCAGAAACGCGCGGCCATCAGGTGTCCACGGTCGGCCACCGCCGGCCGTTCGCGCGCCTTCATGTAGGTACAGCACGAAGTCGCCGGCGTCATCCCGGACAAGGCCGAACTCTTCGTTGATCTGCGTGCCGACAATCACTCGGGATACGAAGTTGAAGCGGTGGTCGTGGATTGCCGAGTGCTCGAAGCAGGCCCGGCGCGGCAACTCAGGGTGCCAGACGTGCAGCCGCTGATTGCCCTGGAGCTGCACCTGCGCAAAGCCTAGGCCGTGCAGCGTGATTTTGTCGGTCATTACGTCATCGATGATCATCAGTAATCCCCCCAACCCATGCCTTGGATGTACTCGTTGGCGATGATCAGCTTTTCGGCGACGGGCGCCTCATTCATCACCGACAAATCACCGAAGTAACCCAGCGCCGCGCGGGCGCGCTCCAGTGTCAGCTCTGCATGCCCCAGCTGACGCGACTTGCGCAACTTGTAGGAGCGCAGGGCGTGAGCCTTGTCCGGGTAGGCAAAGCGCCTGCTGTGCGCATCGGTTTCCTTGAGCACGCGCTTTCGGCGCTTCTTCACGGCGTCTGCCGTCCAGCTGTGCTGATAGCCGTTAATCATGTTGACGGTGTATTCATCGGCTATGTACCAGCACTGCGCCGTTTCACCGATCACCGTGTAGGTGATGCAATGTACTTCGAGACCGTCAGGACCGATTTCATCGACATAGCGGAAGTGATCCGGGCCTGCCTTTTTGTTTTCCATGGGCACACTCGTCCTTGCCGCTATAGCGGCTGACTTTGAAGGGGGAGGGAGTTAAGGCTTGGCGTGAATTTCGAGGAGGTGTTCGACTTGGTTCGACATCTGGCCGCCGTCCTGAGCGGCCTCGACAAGTTCGAGCGCCCAGTCTTCCAGCCAGTTGCGCGGCACGCCGATAATCTGGGTGTCAGGCGCGTCGGAGCAGTCTAGCGGCCACGCTCTGAGAACCTTGTCACCGTTGTACGTCAGCAGGGGCTCACCGGTTTCTTTTTCAGTCCATTTGCCATCGGCGTCCAGCATGGCGAACGTCAGCGCGACATCGCGCTCGCCATCCCAGTTGTCGATGTGGCGCACGGCGTAGAGACCGGGCCTGTAGGTTGGCGGCTTGCTGTCCATGCCGAGTGCTCTGGCTGCGACATCCCTGATCACCTCGACTGAGGCGACCTGCATACTGCATTCATCTTCAGCGAAGGCGTGGGCACGGTCGTGAATTCGCGTCAGCGCGACTCTCTGCTCGGAGATCAGCTGATCCGCTGCGTTCAGGCGCTGCTGCAGGGCGTCACGCTCGGCGGTGAGTCGGATGACATGAGCAATGTCTACCAGCTCGGTACCAACAGGCAGCAGGTCAATGCCAGGCCGATGCTCGACAACCGTTTCCTTGAATATCTCGCCTTCCTCATTGATCACGGCGACTACTTCAATCTGTCCATCGGTGGGCGCAGATGGGGCAGAACCGAGCATTGCAGCCCAGCACAGTTTCGCGCGGAACGCCGCTTGCTGGCAGCCGCTCATCTCTTGGTACTGCTCCCAGACTTCATCGTCGGTGAAGCACTCGTCTGGTTCCGATTCAAACCCGTTGATCACCATGGTTTCGGTCGGCTCGACCGGTACCAGTTTCCATTGACCACTCATGCAGCAATCTCCAATCAGTTGTCGGTACCGGTGTAGGTGCGCCAAGGCACCTTCACGCCGTTTACGAGGAATCCCCAGTCACAGCGCCACTTGCTGGTGATGAAGAGAGTGAAGACGCCGCCGGGGGATACCTGGTCGATGCGGTGGTATTCGCCGTGGTTGAGGCGGGCGGTGTCGCCCGGGCGCCGGTCGATGTGCTCGGTGGCCTGAAATGCCGCGTCGAACGACTGCCGCAACTCGGCTGCCTTCATCAGGAGCTGGTGAAGTGCCGGATCGTCGGCCTCAAGCAGGCGTTGTTCCGTGTACCAGCCGCGCAGGATGATGGTCCGGGCGTTCCACGGGTGATCATGCAGATCTCGGTCTTCGTCGGGCCGCAGGATGTGGTGGATCCGGAACGACCATGGGCACCACAAGAACGCCGGCTTGTGCGTCTCCCGGCTGTAAGGGTTGAACAGCCACCAACGGCCCATGTACATCTCGGTGCCGTCGGCGGACATGATGTGCTGGTACGGGGTGACTTTGGCGCGGGCGATGAGCCAGTCGGCGATGGCCGGGCGAGCCAGGAGTTTGGCGACCAGGCGCCAGAAGAAATTGATCATGCTGCCTCCTGCTGCGGTTGTTCTTGGCCCAGCGCCTGCTGAACCGCTGCAATGATGCGGCACAGGTAATGCCAATCGGGATTCGGCTCGACGGCTTTCTCATCCACCAAGTGCCACCACTCAGGCCCGAACAAGTCAGTCAAAAGCGCGCCCTGTTGGTGTCCAACCGAAATCGACTCGACACCGCGAAGGTCGTCGATCTGGTCAAAGAGGTCGCGGGCATCTTCCTGATCCAGGCTGTCACCAAACTCCCAATACCCTTTTCGCATCCGGCGCCGGTCAATGACTGACTTCTTCGCCAGGGTCATCAGCGCATCATTGGAGAACCTCATGGAACTGAGGCTTGGTGAGAAATAGCTGATGATGTAGTGCTCATCGAGGCGGCAGAAAAACTGTCCGATGGTGAGACCGTCCCACATCCCGCCCCAGTAGGCGTGCCAGCTCTTGTCGTAGCAGCTGACCGTGATCTTGCCTTTGCGCGGTGCCAGGTCTTCGAGGAACACGTTGATCGGATCGAGGCTCGGCGCGCCGGTGATCCCCAGCTTCGTGATTGTGGAGCGCTCAACCTGCAGCGGCTCGGCCGGTTTGTTTTCTGTGGGCATGGGGCGTCCTATGCCGGGACATGCCCGGGCGGTGGAGGGTGGTGAGGGATCAGCTACAGTTCAGCGATCAGCCAATAGAGGTGACGAGAATGTCTGACTGGAGCGAAGTGGTCGCCGGAGCAATAGGTGGAGGTCTGGTGATTGCAGTTCAGATGGGTAAACACAAATGGGATAACGTCAGGGACTCAAAGAGGATTTATAGCTGGTTAAGCATTGAGTTTGAGAGAACCGACAAATACGAAAAACGGTCGACGCGGGCAATTGCCAAGGCTGTAAATCTGACACCGGAAAGAGTGGCGACGCTTTGCCACCACCATCCGCGTATAAAGCACGTTCTTGGAACAGAGGAAGAGCTCTGGAGTTTGGATGGATCCGACCATGAAAAACCGAAAAACCAGTTTTTTGCCGGCTAGGCAGCTTTCATCAATGCTTCGATGATCCGCTGTCCGGCGAGCGGTGGGACAGCGTTGCCTGCCATATGCATAGTCAGTCGATGATTCTCCGGGCGTTTTGTGTCGGCTGGGAAGGACATGGCTGCTAGCGCTTCATTCGCCGAGAGCATCCGCATCTCGTTGTCGCGGACGAGTGCCCACCGGTCGAGCGTGGTGATGGTCCCAATCGGGCGGTTGATGTCACGCCCGGTCAAGCCAGAGCCTTTTCCGTAGTAAGGCATGATGAATCGCTCGCCGAACCGCTGGCGGCCGTTGCGTACTCGGTCGAGCGTTGCCTGGGCCCGGCCTGGCTTATCGATTGGCGACCATTTTCCAGACTCGAAGTCGAGGAAGCTGCTGGCGGGAACGTGTTCGCACTGCTGGAGTTGCAGCTGAATCGGTGCCTTGCTCTTCGTGCAAATCAGGAACAAGCGCACTCGGTGCTGCGGTACGCCAAGGTCTGCGCAGTCCACGATATGCGGCGCGACTTGGTATCCGAGACGTTGCATGGCATCCATCCAGCTTGGGTAGAGCACCCAGTCTACAAACTCCGGAACGTTCTCGACCACCCAGGCATCCTGCTGAAGTACCTCTGCAGCGGACGGTACGGCCCAGGCGGTGGACCTCGATGCATCATGTTCAGGGTTCCCGTTTTTCTTGCCCCGGGCCTTTGCGTGGCCTTGGCAACATGGAGATGCTATGCCGATATCGGTGCGTGGCACCGCCGCCCAGTTTGCCTGGTGCAAGTCTTGGCAGATGTGAATGGCTTCCGGATGATTGGCGCTGTGCCACTCAACTGCTACCGGCCAATGATTCGCGGCCCAAAGAACGTCGACGCCGGCATCACGCGCGCCGGTACTCCATCCGCCGAGCCCGGCGAACAGATCAATTGCTGAAGTCATTGTGGATCCTCGCCGGCTGGCGTGATTCGTTGAAGTGGGGTATTGGTTTATGCTCGATGCAGCCTGACGGGAGACTGGCATGAGATTGCAAAGCGATATCGATGCACTTGCGGCGATCGAGGAAGACGCCTGGGCGATGCTGAAGCGATTAGGAATTCCCGACGACAAGCAGAAGCTTGAGGTCGTTATTTGCTTGCGGCAGATAATTGAGCTTGCCACCTACAGGCAGGCGGTTGACCTATTTACAGATCATTCCGCGTAATAGGTGAGGGCGGGCCAGGCGCGCCGGACTTTGAAGCGAAGCATCGCTTTGATGCTGTGGCAGTAATCTTGAAGTCGCTCATAGGCCTTGTATTTGGCCTGACCTCGAGTAGCCGCCCATACCCTGACTAAGTCTTCTCGAGCCTCACGATTCCAGTTGAGGTCATCCCAATCATGGTTGAAAGGCAGGACTAACCACTCTTTGAGCGGAAGCGTTTCTGCCATATCGCCGTACTGCATTTCGTGGGTAGGGTGGTAGTTGCTGATCCGCTTTTTCGGATCTTCATCCAGCACCACGCCGATATAGTGGCCTCGATCAGCCAGGATAATGCCGGGCTTCCCGTAGGCAATGACGCGGCGCCCGACCTCGGCGGGCACCTGATAGTGCTGCCGGACGTATGCGCAGTTGTGGCTCATGGTGTTACTCCAGTCAGGCGCCGCCCTCCGGTTACCGGATGCGACAGCGGGTTGGGCTATTTCTTTGGATAGGTTTTGGTCAGCGCGCTGTTGACAGCATGGCCACGTTTCAGGACGACGTTGGCCAGCTTCTCCCGATCTTTCCCGCTGTGGCTGGCCTGACTGAGCAGGCCGAAGTAACTGTTGGCGATTTCGCGCAGATCCTCGGCGGGCGCCGCAGCTGTTCGCTTCAGTGCCTGTGCCAGTGATCGCTTGCGGGTCGATCTCCGCCACGGCTTGATGACGTGGCCAACGAAGTCGACACCTCGATCTACTGGCTGGAGGATGGTCTTGCTGGGGTTCAACTTGGCGCCGAGGCTGGGCAGGAACGCTTCTACCTCTGCCAGCCAGGCATTGAGCTGTTGCGGTGACTCATGCAGGAACACGAAGTCATCGACGTAGCGGACGTAATGCTTGGCGCCCAGTCGGTGCTTGGCGAACTGATCCAGCGCATCGAGGTATACGTTCGCGAAGAACTGCGACGACAGGTTGCCAATAGGCAGCCCAAGCCGGGCCGGTTGCGCGGTGAGGCGCTTGTGCTGCGGTACCCGGTTGAACAGATGGGCTGGGCTGCGCACCTCGTAGTCTTCGCGAGGGTCGTGCATCAGGATCTGTTTGGCGAGTGCCAGCCACCAGGGTTCGGTGATCTTGGCGGCCAGCTGCTTGCGCAGAACCTCTTTGTCGATCGCGACGAAGAAGTTGGCCAAGTCGCACTTGAGATAAAAGATCGGCTTCGACCAGTTCTGGCTGGCGCTCCGGATCTTCGATTCAAGGCGTTTCGCGGCGTACAACGTGCCGCGCCCAGGAATGCATGCGCAGCTGTCCGCTATGAAGCTGGCGTAGAAGCGCGGTGCCACACGGTTGTACAGCAGGTGGTGGACGACGCGATCCCGGAAGGCTGCAGCCCAAACCTCGCGGGCTTTCGGCCTGGTGACCACGAAGCATATCGAGCGGCCTGGCCGGTAGGTGCCGGCGATCAGGTCGTCGTGTAGACCGATCAGGTTGCGTTCCAGATCCATTTCGAAAGCCAATGCACTGGCGCTGTTGCGCTTCGTGCGGCGGCAGTCGTAATAGGCTTGGACAAGCTCGCTGAACGGGTATGGACCAACATTCGAATCTGCGGACGGGGCGGACGCGGAGCTCGTTGTTCTTGTCGTTGTTGTTCTGATTGCCATCATCGAAGTTCATGTTGAATGCGTTGTTGGCGGAGCGCTGCGACCTATCGTGCTATCTACGTCGCCAAGCCGAAGGCGGTGCCGATCAGCAAGGAAACTGCGCGAGACCTGTACGGACGCTTTAGACCGTCGGTATCTCTGATGCGCATGGCGGTGACCAAGAGGTCAGCGGCACGACCAGATTCAATTCGCACAGACCTGAAAGCCGTAACTCTCAGATGGCGGGCGCGGTTGGGGTGGAGCGTTTCCAGGCGTTGGCCTGCTTGCCAATCGAGGTGGTGACCTCTATTGCATTGGCATGCTGCGGAACACTGATGAAGCGACTGTCTTTGAAAATCCTCATCAGGAACTCAATCACCTGGACCTTCTCTACCAGCAGGGTCAGGTGTGGGTGCTTGTCCCGGGTCGAGTTAGCCCGGGCAATCAACATCAGCACGTCGATGCACTCATCGATGACGCGCTTCCCGAGCGACTGCTTAAGATCACGGGGAATGTTGCGGGTGAGGTTCGTCGCCATCTGGAGCAGGCCCAGTGACACCTTGTAGATCTGCAAGTCCGTGTGCATCGCCATTGGCTCGCTCTCCAAGAGCAACCGGCCGCAAGCGACCGGATTAAATAAGCAAATTAATCAATCAATTGGCTGCGGACGGGGCGGACGCGGAGCTCGTAGTACTTGTCGCCGCCGTACTGATAGCCATCAGCGAAGCTCATGGTGAATGCGAGGTCGGCGGAGCGCTGCGTTGACGACCAGTACCAGGTTGGCTTGAAGGCTTCTGCGCCGCCAGCCTGGAAGGCGGCCAACGTGGTCTGAGCCGGTGACTCTTCGGTGTGCAGCAAGCCGACAGGCTCGCTGTTCGGGTTGTCGCCGCTGCGTCCGTATTGCCAGTTCGTTTCGGTAGTCGGCTTTAAGTGACGATACTGCAGCTCTTGCTGATCGCGCGCCGGGATCGCCCAATCATCGTGGCCACCAATACGCAGTGCCAGGGCCTGCTGAGCCAGTTCACTACCAGCGGCGGCCATGGCCTCGGTGTTGGCGCGACCATTGGTGAAGCTGTCGGCGCCTTCGATCTTCATCCCGTACTCGCCCCAAGCGCCTACCAGTTCGTGAGCCGCGCCGGCGGTGATGTTCAGGTAGCGCTTGCCGGTGTCAGGGTCGCGGGTGATACCGGAGAAGAAACCACCGCCGAATGGCTGGCCAATTTCCGGGATGGCTACTGCTTGCTGTGCTGCGGACATGGTATTTCCTCTTTTCGAAGGCAACAAAAAAGGCGCTGCTGCGCCCGGTGCCGGATCAAGAACGGATGAATGAAGGATTAAATAAAGAATCTGCGGACGGGGCGGACGCGGAGCTCGCTGTTCTTGCCGCTGCCGTACTGAAGGCCATCACCGAAGTACATGAGGACTGCGCCGTAGGCGGAGCGCTGCGTTGACGACCAGTACGCGCCCTTGGCGATCAGGTCATATACCCAGGCCTGATGCAGTTGAGCAGCCGCTGGCAGATCGAAGTCGGCGTGACCGTCTGCGATATATGCTCGGGCAGCTTCGGCGGCTGGATGACCACCAGCGGCGATCAGCGCATCGGTATTGGCCTTGCCGTCCCACTTGCTGGTAGCAACAGATTCCTCGCCGTAGCGGCCCCACTTGTGTTCACCAATGTCTCTGTCGGCGAAGATCAGGTAGTGCTCCGGGATATCACCGCGCGCCGGGACAAAGCCGCCATTGATACCGCCTTGGCCCGGCCAGTAATCGCCGATGGCTGGGATGGAGTAGGGCGCAATCGGCTGTACGTTGGCCGCCGGTGGCAATGCCTGGGCGAGTAGTCCCGCCATCAGAAGCTGAGTCATGCGTTCAGCGGTGCCCTTGATTTTGAAGTCGTCAGTCTCGATTGAGATCGTGTTGGCTTTCATGTGAACCTCGTTGATTATGCTTCGACGCCGGTCTTGGCGAACTCTTCAAGCTGTCGCAACCACTTTTCCTTCACGATGATTTCAGGTCGCGACATGATGGCGAAGCGGGCGGATTCTTCGGACGGGGCTGCGGCGAGGTTGATCAGGAACGTCGATGCAATTTCCTGCCATTCCTCGAAGTCGTGGCGCTCGCCCAATACCTGAAGGGCATCAGCCAACGCCTTCGAAACAATCAGGGTGCGTTTCTCGGCACCGATCCGCTCCAGCAGAGCACGCTCCTTGGCACGTTTGTCCTTCTGGATGTCCGCGTTGCTCTTGGCCATGGCCTGCCTCTTCAATTCCGTGGGCCGGAATGTCCAGCCATGTTTGTCGTCGGCGCTGGCGCACCTGGTTGCTGATGCGTCTCACGGCGGCCCCGGAAACTTGATGTTGTTTTCCCGGGCGATCGCCCTTGCGCGCTTCGATTCCATACCCATCTCTTTCGCCGCCTCGATGACTGTTTTGCCGGCGTCGGCCAGTTGCTTTAGTCGCGGCGCGAGTTTGTCGCGCTCTGCCCGCAGCTTGTTTCTATGGGAACTGCCGAACATGGCCTCCCTCTCACCGCTGACGCCAGGGGCGATCTCCTGTACTGACCGGCCAGAGCCGAAGTACTGATCCAATTGCTGGTTCAGGTTCGCAATGATCGAATCTCGCGGGTTGGGCATTGGTGTGCCGATCACTGAGCACCTCCGGGAAGGCGGTTGGCCTTATCCTCGAGCTGCTTGGCGTAGTCGACGGCTGATGCGTATTCGAAGCGGAAGCCCCGGGTCTTGCCGGTGACGAGGTCGACAATGTGGTACGCCTTCGAACCGACAGTCTTCACCTGGAAGCGCACCTTCTGCACAGGCTCTTCCTTACCGATCAGGGAGTAGAACTCGGACGTTGCGATAATTGCGCGAAGACGCAGAGCCTGAAGCCCGTCAACGCGCTGCTGCATGAGTGATTGCATGGCTGATTCCTCGGGGTGGGTTGCGTGTATCCGTCAGCACTCGGGCCGCCTGCTGGTTGCCGTTGGGCGCAGGGGAGAGTGCTGACGGATAAAGGCTGGCGTAAAAAAGCCCGATCGGAACCGGGCTTTTACCCCTTACGTGAAAAGCCTACTGAGCCATGAGGGCCGGGTAGGTAGCTGTCGTTTACATGGCTGCCAATCCTCCGTGCTGAGTTGAACTGTCAGGCACACCCTGATGGTTGGTTACGCTGCAGGTGGCCGGCACTGCCCGGCACGTATCAGGCCTGGCCTCTCGTACCTGAGAAGCCCCGCGATTCACCCACAAAGAGCAATAAATGAAGGATTAAATAGGGAATCTGCGGACGGGGCGGACGCGGAGCTCGCCGCCCTTGCCGAAGCTGCCCTGACCGCCAACACCGAAGAGCATGCCGAATGCGAAGTCGGCGGAGCGCTGCGAACTCGACCAAGCCCAACCCTCAATTTTTCCGTTGAGGTTCAGCCAGATTTCGTATAGCTCAGCAGCGGCTGGCAGGTAAAAGTCGGCATGTCCGTCCGCGGTATACGCTGCTGCTGCTTTTGCGGCTGGATAATCACCACCGGATTCGATCAGCGCGGCAGTGTTTGCCCTTCCATCAATCAGGCTGGTGGCTGGCGCCTCATCGCCGTATTGACCCCACTCGAAGCGACCGATGTCATCCGCTGGGATAACCATGTGGTAGCTCGGAGCGCCGGCACGAGCCGGCATTAAGCCTGCGTAGATTCCCCCTTGGCCTGGCCAAACTTCGCCAAGTACTGGTGGCTGGATGTTCTGTGCTGTGTTCATGGTGGGTCCTTGTCGGGTTGTCATCCCAATACACCCTGTCGCCAAGGTGTAGCAGTGATGCTTTGCCGTCGTTTACGCGATAAAAACACCATCAGTAGATTCCCCAGTTGGGCCTTGAGGACTCGGGAATTCAGCCAGTCCAACGATTATTTCCCGGCGCATCGCTTCGGCTACCAGCGCGGTTTGGCGGTGGACGCCCAACTTGAACATCGCATTGGAAATCCGCTTGACCACCGTTCCCGGCTCTACATCGAAGGACCGTGCGATCTGTTTAGCTGTCAGTCCCTGGGCTACTGAAAGCAGAAACTGAAGCTCACGGCGTGCTAGGCCTCGGCCGAGATGGCCGATCCATGTGCCGCTTTTAATGGTTGATTCCATGTTGTGTACCTCTCGGTTGATTTCCCAATGCACCCGGACAACCAGGTGCATCAGTGAAACTTTCCGTCCTATTGCCGCCGGAGGGGCGGGGCGCATTGCTTGCCGGGTCATTCACACGGTTTTGGCGTTTCACCATCGAGCAGCCGTCCAGGTTGTTCCTGTCGTTGGCAGGCTTTCGGGCCTGTCTACTCGCCGGTCGCCGGTAGAGGCAATGCGGTCTGTTGTTTGTTGCGCTGACTGTTAAAGAGCGGCAGGCCTCTCGACCTTTCGCAGCTGGCCCCTGATTGGGTGCCGGTTGCGATGGAGCTAAAGTTAACCGGCGGTTTATCTATAGTCAACACCGCCGGTTAATTTATTTTTTGTGACGATGGCGTATGCTTCGGCTAAAACTGGATGCATATACAGTGTTTGGAGGCGAGAATGGCAAAGGCGAAGAAGCAAGCAAAACCAGTAGAGCGGCAGGAAATCAGCGGAATTGAGAGGCTTGGCCTGCGCGTCTCGTCGATGATTAATCACCCTGTGGCGCAGGTTCAGCGCTGGGTGACGATCCACCGCCTGGACACGGACGGTGATCGGGAGTGGGAGGAAGTGATGGGCTTGTTATCCGAAACAGACGGCATCGACATGATCTTCAACGATGACGAGTCGGTGACGCTTAAGTGGGAGGCGAGCGCCGAAGAGGACCACCCATTAGGGGCGGAAGAGACACTAATAGAGGAAGAGCTGGCTCCTTTCTGAAGACCCCAAAAAGCCCGCTCAGTAGCGGGCTACGGGCATTAGTGTCGATTTATCCGAAATCATTCATTCCGAACCGCATAACGGATAATTGTGCTGCGTCTGGCTCCACTGGCTTCACATAGACCTTTCCCTTGGCGGTCTCTATGTCATAGCGGATAGATATAGCACTGTCGTTTTTGCCTGAGATGTAGAGAATGGCGGACCCTTTCACACCAGGTGAGCATTCCACACCAGCAGTACGCGCGCCTGAATAAAGGTCATATCTCGGCGAATCATCCGATCTTTGTGCCGAGTGTTGTCGGAGATCATCTCAAAGTGATCTTCATCGGCAACCTGCAGACGCTTGATATAGATATGGTCGTCCCACGAAAATAGATAGATTCCGTCACCGACGAACTCGCGAATGTGCACGTCGACGATCAGCGGATCGCGGTGTTTAATCGTCGGTTCCATCGACTGGCCCCAGCCGGTGACCATCTTCAAATGGAAGTGCTCTTCAAAGTCTACGCCCAGCTCGCGCAGATGCTTTGGGCTTACCCGGACGTCCTGAAACATCTCTGGGTAATCGGCAGCGATCTGCCCGCCACCCATTGCAGCTCGGATGTCGTAGTGAGCGATCCACACCTCGTCTCCAACCTGACCGGGGCGGGAGAAGTCTGCGGTTATGACGTTGCTTGGCTCCTCGGCGGCAGCGAGAAGGCGGCTTCGAGCTTCAGCTGAAAGCCCCTTCCCCTGCCTCGCAAGCATTTGACGAACCATGTCTGCAGCAGACGCGCTCTCTGATGAAGCGCTCATTTGCTCCGCAGCGCTTGTAAGCCCGCTGATTTCAGTCGCCAGCCTCTTGCTGAATCTCTCAATAGGTACGTCAAGTAGGCGCGACAACACGGCTGCAAACTTCACATTCAGCGGATTGGTGCCGTTCAGGTACATCGCGACAGCGGCAGTAGAGATATCAGCAGCTTCTGCAAGGCTTGCTTGAGTGAGACCGAGGGCGTTCTTTTTCGATACGAAAAGCGCCTTTGCGGCATCGCACTCAGCTTTTAACTCTGGGGATAGTTCTTTCTTTTTACTCATCCGTGAAATTTAACCGTTGGTTAATTTATTTGCGGCAACCGGCGGTATTGCTAGAAGGCTAACCGGCGGTTAATATTGATCTCGAAAACAGCCATTCGAGATTTCCAGAATGAAGCAGATCCCACTTACAGAGCTGGTTGCTATGAAAGGGCAGGCCTTTGCGGCCAAGGCTCTTGGGGTCAGCCCTGCAGCAATCAGCAAGGCCATCGCAGCCGAGCGAAATATTTCCGTCACCTGCAATCAGGACGGGACTTTTGAAGCGCACGAGCTCAAGTCCTTCCCGGCGCAGACCACCCCAAAGAAATCAGCCGCCTAACCCAGCCCTGTCACACCGACCCCGGAAGTGAACCAATGGCCTACAAAAACAAGACGCATCGCAACACCCATCAGCTGAAGTCGCGCCTCAATGACGCCGCTTACGCCGCTCTTGAGGTGGAAGCGTTAGCGCGTGAGATTCAGCCGGGCGCCTTGGTTCGTGAACTCACCTTGGCGGCTTTGCGGTTCAAGGAGGATTACGGGTACTTCCCATTGGTAGATGACGGTGAGTCGGACGAACTGGACGGCTTCCCAGCGCTGGGCGAACTGGCCCGCGAGCTGAAAATTCAGCCTGGTGCGCTAGTTCGCGACCTCATCCGAGCGGCCTTGAAAGCCAGGCGAGAGCAGGACGCGATTTCCCAGGTTAACGACAGAAAACTTAGCGCCTGAGCAGGCCATGGAGGAGGCACCAATGTCTGCAATACCCGAAGCAGGGCAGTACACGCAGGACGAGAAGGACGAGCTTGAGCGCTGGGCTGACGAGGTCGGTATCGGCATGGATCAGTTGGCTGATCGAATCCTGCAGATGACAGAGCGAGCGGTCGAGCGGCGCAGTGCTGCTCGCCTCGCAGCAGATAAAGCCACCTTGCGGAACCGTCTCTCGGCTCACTGCGCACAAGTGGCGCAGGCAGAAAACGTGGTTTCGATTTTCCCCGTGAGGTAACGGTCCGGCCCCTTATTAGGGGCCAGCGCAGCAGCGATTGGGCCAAGCGGGGTTGGCACCTAATAAGGGGCCAAAAAGAAAAGAAGGTCATGGGTTCGTCCCTGGTCGAGCTGATGAAACAAGTATCGGATTTAGCGGGGAGTTGGGGTAGTGCACTGGAATGGCTGTTGATTCATCCAGTACTCAAATGACAGGCACAAAAAAGCCGGTGGCTAGACCGGCTTCTTTAAAACGTACAACAGTTGAGGGGCCATTATGAACACGATCGTCGCTCCAAGCAATACGGTCACCATGTCGAGTCGGGAGATTGCCGAACTTACCGGCAAGCAGCACAAGGACGTCATTCGTGACATCCGTGTGATGTGCAAGGCACTGGCAGACGATGGCGCAGATTTGCGCCATCTCCAGGAGGTCAAGGATGGGCGGGGGTACACCGCCGAATTTCACCTTGATCGCATCCTGACTGAAACCCTGCTGACCGGCTACAGCATCCCGCTTCGCCATCGTGTCGTGACACGTTTGAGTGAGCTAGAAAACGTGTCACGACAGGTTGTCACGATTCCGCAGACTTTGCCTGAAGCTCTTCGTTTGGCTGCCGACCTGGCAGACCAGAACGGGGAGTTGCAGCGCGTCATCTCGAAGCAGGCGCCGAAGGTGGCCGCCATCAACCGGCTTGCCGCAGCCGGCGGCGCCATCTGTATCACCGACGCCGCCAAGCAGCTTGGCATGCAACCGGCACGGCTGTTCGCTTGGCTGGAGCAGCACCGGTGGATCTTCCGCCGACACGGCTGTAAGCGCTGGGTCGCCTATCAGCCGCGCATCACCTCCGGCCATATGACGCACAAGGTCACAGCACTCAAGCCAGATCCTGAAACCGGCATCGAGCGCGCTGCCTTCGATCCCATGGTCACCCCAAAAGGCCTTATCCGCCTTGCTGAACTTCTGCAGGAGGCCGCGTAATGGCCGGCGACTGGATAAAATTCGAACTCACCACCCTGGACAAGCCCGAGGTCTGCCAGATCGCGGACCTGGCCGACATCGACCCTGATGCGGTCGTTGGAAAGTTGATGCGTGTGTGGGGCTGGTTCGATCAGCAAACTGAAACAGGTAACGCTCCGAGCGTTAGTAAAAAGTTACTGGATCGTCTCGTTGGTGTTAGCGGTTTTTGTGATCACATGAAATCGGTGGCCTGGATGATTGAGTCTGATGGTGTGATCAGTCTGCCGCATTTCGACCGTCACAACGGCAAGACCGCTAAAAACAGGCTTCTCACGGCAAAGCGAGTGGCAAACCACAAGGCCGTCAATGGTAAAAGTAACGCTGCGAACGTTAGCGGTGCGTTACCTAAAGAAGATTTAGAGAAGAATAAAGAACCTCTCTCTGCGCATGAGCCTGTCGATCCTCGCATGCCCAGCGAAATGACCCTCGATTGGGTGCCTGACCAGACCCTGTTGGAAACCTATGCGCTCCACCGGGGGCTCAGTCTCGACCTGTTCA
Source organism: Pseudomonas sp. GM18 (assembly GCF_000282195.1). Lineage (GTDB taxonomy): Bacteria > Pseudomonadota > Gammaproteobacteria > Pseudomonadales > Pseudomonadaceae > Aquipseudomonas. Next base: position 32,477 of record NZ_AKJT01000025.1, on the reverse strand, counting down.
CCGAAGCCGTGATCAAGGCATTCACCGGTCACTACGAACCCAAGGGCCAAACCAATACCCAGGCCGAGTGGGTGAGCATGCTGGTCAAGTGGGTCAACAACGACAAGGTGCGGGCGGCTGCGTCGAACGTCACCCCATTCCGTCAGAAGGGACCGCCCGGTCAAGACTATGACGATGATTCTGTTGAATGGCTGACCGGGGGGCAATCCTGATGAAAAACGTTTCCGTGATTGCTCAGGGGCTCTGGGCTGATGCCCAGGTCGGTGAGTTTCTCGCTGCCGGTGATAACCCTCGCCAAACCCAGGCCGACGAAGCCCGCAACACGATGGTGGCGGCCATCAACGGTCTGTTCAAGGAACTCCGTTCGATACGTTCGGCGTGGCGCCAGGCGTGGCCGGATAAGGAGACCTATCAGGCTTCGAAGCGCCAATGGTTGCAGGCGTTCCTCGAAGAAGGGGTGTGCACGCAGGGCCAGATTGATTTCGGTATGGCTCAGGTGCGCAAGCAACCCGGCGACTTCATCCCAAGCCCGGGCCAGTTCATCGAGTGGTGCAAACCAACCCCGGAAATGCTGGGTTTACCGCCACTCGCCGCTGCGCACCGGGAGGCCTGCCGCAACGCTCACCCAGGCATGGCTGGGCAGGGCAAGTGGTCGCATGACGCGGTTTGGCATACGGCCAAGGAGTGTGGGTTCGAAAGTCTGAACAAGCTCGACACTATCCTCAGTCTGAAACTGTTCGAACGCAATTACACCATCACCATTCGTCGGTTGCTGGCTGGTTTGCCGCTCCAGGCGATGCCTAAGGCGTTGCCGGCCAGAGCCGAAGCGAAGGTGACCCCTGAGATTGGCAAAGGCGCTCTTGCACAGCTGCGCGCCACCCTCGGAGGTGCCCGTGGCTGATTCCCGACTTGTCCCGACCAATCCCGCCGAATACCGCTTCGCCGTGCATTGCTGCGGCTACAAGTTGGATCTCACTGATAAGCCCGATCGCGCGGTGGGGCTGTTCGAGCATCGTGCCGTCGCCTATCAGTTTGGCCGCCTCCTGTGGCCGGACACCTTCGAAGTGATCGACATCGCCACTGGGGAGAAGGTATGACGGCCGCCATCCCTGCGCTGGTCAAGTCAGCACGCGTTCGGGCCAAGACTGTCGACCGTGAAGGCCTGGAGCAGGCTGCCCTCATCTCCGAACTGCGCTTCCGGATGCCGAAGGTGGCCGACCTGATGTATCACGTCGCGAATGGCGGTCATCGCCACAAGGCTGTTGCGGCGAAGTTGAAACAACAAGGTGTGGTAGCCGGCATTCCCGACTTGGTGCTGACTATGGCCCGCGGCGGTTACTTCGGCCTGTACATCGAATTCAAGGCCACGCCACCGCATGACGCGGTCGTATCGCCAGCGCAGCACGAGCGCATTCGTAAACTCAATGAGCAAGGTTATCTGGCGATCATCTGCCGTGGGCATTTTGATGCCATGGAGGCCATCCGCGATTACCTCCGCCTCGCTCCTACTGTCGTGGTGATCCAATGATCCTGAAAGACAATTCGAAGATCCAGGCTGAAGCGCTTAAACGCATCGGTTTTCGTCCAGGCATGGATGCCTCGCAGCTCACAACCGAAAAGTTCGACCGTCTGCTACAGGAAATGGACGCGCTGAAAGCCTCCGCAGGTCCGTATAGGAACGTAGTCATTTGTGTGGATTGTGGGACGGTCCACAGCTGCCCATTTGACGCCGAGTTTGAAAACGCTTTCGCGCATAGACGTGTTTGCGGTCATTGCGGCAGCCGCACGGGGTTTCGTGATGTCGTCGGTCGGTGGATCTCATTCGCCAAGCCTTGGTCTTTCTGGACATGGGGCAGTGGATGCTGGGGCTTCGATTTTTGCACCGAGGCCAAGTCATGACTACCGCCGCGGTCAAGATCACTGATGCCGAGATCAAGCGCCAAGCCGCTGTCGGCGTCCGGAATCTGCGCGACATCGAGAACCGTGGTCTGTACCTGCGCTTCACCCAAGCCCGCGATCGCGCATCGTGGTACCTGGTGGTGAAGGGGGAGTGGAACCGCATCGGCCACTTTCCGGACCTCAACACTAAACAGGTGATCTCGGCGCTGCCGGCGATTCGCCTGCGCCTGGAAGCCGGCGCCGGCTCGAACCTGTCGAAGTGGGTCACCACAGGCGAACTGCTGGACTGGTTCGCCGAACGTATGGCCCGTGATCGCAACCTGTCGAGCAAGCGCAAGAAGACCGGCGCCTCGGCCATCAAGTGCCACCTGATCCCGCGCCTGGGTGAACTACCGCTGACCAGCGTCGACAAGGCCACCCTCGACAGCCTGTTGATGTGGCCGCTGCAGGAGACGCTGTCCATCGACTACGTGCGCCTGGTGTTCCAGTTGCTGGCCCTGGCCTTCCGCCAAGCCTTCAAGCTGGAACTGATCGCCTCCAACCCCATGGCCGGCATCAAGTTCAGCGACTTCTCCAAGGCCAAGGTCGGGATCAAGCCGTCCCGGCTGCGCGGCGTGCAACTGCCGGAACTGCTAGAGCAACTGGCCGATGTGTTCGTCTCTGCCCCGCGTGACGCGATGCTGGCCCTGCTGATGCTCTGCCACGGCACGCGCATCGGTGAGAGCCGGTTGACTCAGTGGCCGCACATCAGCTTGGCCGAGCGCGAGTGGTTCATCCCGGGTGATCACACCAAGACTGGCGTCGAGCATCACTTGCCACTGACCGAGCAGATGTGCGCGATCCTGATCCGTTACCGCGAGTGGCAGTACGCCAATGGCTATGACGGCCAGTACGTGTTCCCGGCGCGTAATGGCAAGCCGCTCAGCGAAGGCCAGGCCAGTGCCGTGTTCACCCGGTTGGGGCAGGGCGAGTGGACCAGTCACGACCTGCGCAAGGTGGCTCGTACCGGCTGGGCAGACATCGGCATCGACCACCTGATCGGTGAGCTGCTGATCAACCACGCCATGGGTCACAACGTGAAGGTGTACATCCAGTCGGACGTGATGGGGCGCAAACGCGATGCCCTGGAGAAGTGGCACGCCCATCTAGACCAGCGTGGTTTTGCCCTGATTCACGGGTTGACCGGCAATAGATTAGGAGATTCCGGTAATGCCCCGGAAGCCACGGAAAACAAGGCCTGCGAGGCCATTCAAGAATCAACCATAGGCGAGGTTTAAAAGTGATGAAAAAGCAGCATGGCCCCGCCTTCCGCCGCGAACTCAAGCCCTTAATGGAGTGCAGCATCTGTCGCGGTGCGGGCAGCACAGAGGGCGTTTTCCACCGCCTCGACTGCCTGGCTTGCAATGCATCCGGCTGGGTTTGCCGGGCTACTGGCGACGCGGTGCCGTTGGAAGAGCTGGTGCCGCAACTGAGCATGAAGCTGCGCAATGCGACCGACGAATTGGCCAGGGCAAGGAGGGCCCACGGCGGTCCCCACGGACAATATGAACGGAACAACCGCCGCGGTGCCGGCGGCACGAACTACACCTGCGACTGATCGCTGTTCTTTATTTTTGCTGGGGAGAGTCGCTATGAAACTGATCGGAGCGCGTCAAGCCTGGACCGACTCGCAGCATGAGTCGAACGCTTCAATATCCGCCGTAGCCATCGACTCGGCCAAGTCGGCCACAATTGCTAGAAGGGCCAGGGCTCGCCAGCACGAGGTGGTCTTTGCCGCCATGGGCGAGGACAAGGAGGAGCGTATCAAGGTCGCCCGCCAGAAGATCAGCATCAGCGAAACTCGCCGTACACCGATCGGTCGATCCACGGCCCGCGCCGCACACCTGGCAATGATGGGCAAGATTCAGCGCGCTATCGGCACGTTGCCTTTTCAGGTGCAGCAGTTCGGTCACTTCCTTTACCACCCGTGCTTGACCATGCAGCACGTAATGAATGCCGTGCTGCTGATCACCGCCAGGGCGCAGCTTCCCGATCTGACTTCGGCCAAGCGCGTGAAAGCTCAGTACCTGGTGACGTTGGCATTGCAGTCATACAAATCTGAGGTCGCCGGTGCCTCTGAATGGGGTCCGGCCCGGGTGGCTGCAGAAATGAACTCCTTCTTCGGAGTATCGATTGAACCAAAGCATTGGAATCGTGACTGGCTGGACCTGTGGGAATCTCTGAAAGCGGTGATTAAAGAAGTGGATATTGAAGCGCAATCACCTGTGTGGCAGTTGATTCACGCGGAGAAAGAAGAATCTGTAGCGTAATCTGTTGACATGGTGGGGGTTTACAGTTAATTTTCCCATAGTGCGCAACTTGCCTCCAGCGCACACCCCTTCCACAGCCCGGCCCTTGAGCCGGGTTTTTCGTTTTTGCGTGGTAGAGCAGTTGGTAGCTCGCCGGGCTCATACCCCGGAGGTCGCTGGTTCAAATCCAGCCCTCGCAACCATTTCGATCCACTGTAGCCAAGGCAGCCTTCGGAAAGGCCTGGACACTGATCAGCCGGTCGTGCAGTGCTACGACAAAACACCGGCAGCCCGCGCATTCAGACCCTAACAGTGCTTGCTGGGTGGCGCGTGAGCGAGCGGCGAGACTGGTGCATTTGGGTGCTAGCGTCGTGAAGCCCTTCGGCGGACAGCGGGAAAGACCGCACACCTATTCAGGCCTCGGCAATCGCCGGGGCTTTTTCGTTTTGGGGATTTCCCCGTGGCCTCGCAGGCCTTTTTATTCCCGGAGAATCCAATGGCTGAACCGACGAGCACTGCCGCCGGACTGCTGATGGCCAAGTACGGTGTCGCCATCGCTGGATTCGCCGGCGCAATCTTATCGTTGACCTTTCTGCGCGGATTGACCCGAAGGGAAGCCGCATGGGCAGTCTTCACCGGTTTTGCATCAGCGATCTTCACCACCCCATTGGCAGTTCACTACTTCAGCCTTCCGGTTGATGGTGATACCCAAAACGGCGTTGCCTTCCTGATTGGCCTGTTGGCCATGAACATCATCCCGGGCCTTAAGGCTTTGGCAGGAAGGTTTGGCGTCCCTGGAGCTAGCGGATGAATACTCTCCTGAGTGCAACAGATGCTTTCCTTTGTGTGCTGGTGGTGATTGCCGCCGCTGATTATCTGCGTCGCGTTCGCCCGATTGATCAGCCGCTTCTGAGCATCTCTTTCTACCTGGTGGCTATCGGTGCGTTCGGGGCTTTCGTTACGGCATTGCAGGGACACTGGGTCAACCCCTTCGGCGTGATGCTTCACGCAGGCGTTGTGGTGTATGCCTGGGCCCGTCGAGGGCATTTGTTCGTAGAGGGGTGATACGCGCATGTCCGGCCCGATTGCGATATCCGTCCGATACGACGTGAAGGAACTGACCAAGAAGCTTTCTGCTCTTGCGTATAAACAGATCGGTTACGCGACAGCTCGTGCGCTGACCGCTATTGGCACCGAGGTTGCGGATGATGAGATCGACAACATCGCATCGACATTCAAGCAGCCTCGACCGTTTACTCGAAACTCGGTAGGTGTGAAGGGCGCAAGGAAGGACACGCTTCAGGCGATCGTCTATGTCAAACCTATCGCGGCCAAGTACTTGGCGCCCTACGAGGAAGGTGGCTCGCACGTTCTGTCAGGTCGCGCGCTGCTCAACCCGAAGAACATCAAGCTCGACAAATATGGGCAGCTGCCTCGAAAGGTGCTTGAGCGGCTGAAGGCCCGGCCTGATGTGTTCATTGGTCCGGTGAAGACCAAGGCAGGTATGGTCAATGGTGTGTGGCAGCGGATACCCGCGAAGAAGAAATTGCCTGCGCATCTCAAGCTGTTGATCCGTTTCGGTGATGCATTGGCCGTGACCAAGCGCCTGAACTATCGCAGCCGGGCCCAGGCCATCGTGAATCGACGATTCAATGCCGTGTTCGCTGAGGCCATCGGTCACGCGCTGGCGACGGCCCGCTGAGGCACCCTCCGTGCGCCGAGATGGTGCGTCGAGCAGTCGGGCAGAGGGGTACCCCCCCATGCTTGGGTCCCTCTGCGCCCTTCTGACATCGAGGGCATTGCGCGCCGCGCTGCGTCTCTAGCTGTGAAAATTTCCAATTTGGGTAACAGGTAACAAGGCGCCCCTATGAATCAGAGCGAGTTTGCGACACTCCACGGTGTCAGTCGCAAGACCGTGACCAAGTGGAAAGAGCGCGGCTGGCTTGTGTTTGCAGGAAATGAACTCGACGTCGGGGCGTCGAATGCGCTGATTGCAAAATATCGACGTGACGGCCTGGAAGTTGTTACCCAGGCGGGACAGGGTAACAAGGGTGGGCAGAAAAAAACTTCCGTTACCTCCACTTCAAAACGGGTAACAGTCAACGCAGGGGAGACCGTCGAGCAGGCCACTGCGCGCATTTTGATCGCCACTGGCGCAAACATGACGATCGACGAGGCGAAGCGGGTAAAAGAGAACTACCTGGCCCTGCGCGAACAACTGGAATACGACCGAGAATCCCGCCAGGTGGTCGCCGTTGAAGATGTAGTCAAAGCAGTTGGTGATGAATATGCCAAGGTTCGCAGCCGCTTGCTGGCCATCCCTTCGGAACACGCTCCGCGGATCCATCGTCTGAAAACTGTGCAGGAGGTGCAGGACGCTCTGCATGGCATTATTGTTGAAGCGCTTGAGGAGTTGACCCGTGATGGAGGTGGGATCAACGCATGAGGGGCGCCGATACAAAGAGGGGTACGAAGCGCTCAAGGTAGAACTTCTGGCCGCTCGCAGGAGAAACATCCAGCCGCCACCCAAGCTGACATTGAGCAAATGGGCCAAGGAATATGCGGTCCTTTCGCGTGAAACAAGCGCCCAGACCGGCCGTTTCCATGCCTTTCCGTATCAGAACGGGATCATGGATGCGATCACCGATCCTACGGTTGAGATGGTCACGGTTCAGAAGTCAGCGCGGGTTGGTTACACGAAGATCCTTGACCACGTTGCCGGCTACTACATCCACCAGGATCCGTCGCCGATCCTCGTGGTTCAACCTCGAGTCGAAGATGCCGAGGATTACAGCGTTACTGAAATTGAGCCGATGCTCCGCGACACGCCGGTGTTGGCTGAGATCGTCGGCGACCTGAAGAAGAAGGATTCCAAACAGAAGATCCAAAAGCGGATCTTTCGAAATGGCGCATCGATGTCGTTTGTCGGCGCCAACAGCCCGGGTGGGTTCCGCCGGATCACGGCGCGCATCGTCCAGTTCGACGAGGTTGATGGTTACCCAGTGATGGGGGCCGGCAAGGAAGGCGACCAGATCAAACTGGGGATCAAGCGGACAGAGTCGTTCTGGAATCGCAAGATCATCTTGGGAAGTACACCTACGGTAAAGGGCGAAAGCCGCATCGAGAAAAGCTACGCCAACAGCGACCAGCGCAAATACTACGTTCCGTGCCCTCACTGTGGTGAATACCAGGTGCTCGAATGGGGCGGCCCCGACACCCCATATGGGATGAAGTGGGACAAAGATGAAAACGGTATCGGGATCCCCGACAGCGTGTTCTATGTCTGCAAGGCCACCGGCTGCGTCATCCATGAGCTGGATAAAGAGGAGATGGTCGAGCGCGGAGAATGGCGTGCGACCAAACCCTTCACGGGACACGCCGGATTCCACATCTGGGCCGCCTATAGCTTGTTCGTGAATGCGTCCTGGCGGAACTTGGTCGCTGAATGGCTGGAGGTTAAAGATGACCCGCTGATGCGGCAGACGTTCGTCAACCTGGTGTTGGGTGAAACCTATGAGGATCGCGGGGACCGGGCTTTGCAGGAAGAGCGCCTTGCGGCGCGCTGTGAGGTCTGGGCTGCTGAGGTTCCTGATGGTGTTGCCGTAATCACCGTGGGCGTCGACACCCAAAACGACCGCTTCGAGTGTGAAGTGGTGGGCTGGGGGATGAATGAAGAAAGTTGGTCAATCGATTTCGAGGTCATCGAGGGGGATATGGAGACCCCTGATCCTTGGGACCGTCTTGACGCGTATTTGCAACGGATCTGGTACCGGGCCGACGGCCGTGGTTTCGAAGTCATGGCGGTTTGTCATGACTCCGGCGGCCATCACACCCAGAAGGTTTACAACTTTGCAAAAGCTCGTCTTGGGCGCCGCGTCTGGGCCATTAAGGGTGAGTCGGCTGTAGGCGGTAAGCGTTCACCAATTTGGCCTACCAAGACGCCGAGCAAGCGAAACAAGTCGTCGTTCCGGCCAATCATTCTTGGTGTGAATGCTGCCAAGGACTCCATTCGCTCCAGGTTGCATTTGGTAGAGCATGGTCCTGGTTACATGCATTACCCCATCGATCGCGACATCAACTACTTCGCACAGCTAACTGCTGAGCGATCGGTACGCAAAACTTCGGGTGGACAGGTCTTTCGGGTCTGGGAGTTACCGCCCGGGCGTGCCAATGAAGCACTTGACTGCCGGGTGTACGCCTATGCAGCTCTCTGCGGCCTGATGCATTTGGGGCTAAAGCTGAACAAGCGTGCTGAAGACGTCAACGCGCACATTGGCCTGTCGGTTCCGCGCGTTCAGACGGTATTACCCAGCGTGTCCGCTCCGGAGCCTTCCCAGGCAATGATACCGAGCAAGAGCCAAGCCAAACCAACGAAACGCGCCTCTTCGATCTCGAGGATGGCATAGGAGAATGCTGTGTTTACACCACGCCTCAACAATTTCAGTGGCGTGCCAAAGGCCACCCTGCAGCAGTGGCTAACTGAGTCACAGCAAGCTCTCCACGATCTGAGTACTGGGGCAAAAGGGGAGGCATTCAGTTACACGCAAGGTGATGGTTCCAAGTCGGTGACCTACACCCGTGCGGATATCGGTGCCTTGCAGGCTCACATCAATGCGCTGCTGTATGCCTTGGGCATGCGCCGGCGCCGTGCTATTCGGCCGGTGTTCTGATGACGACTGAAACTGTAATCTTGGACTCCCGCGGCCGTCCCATGACTCCGATGCCGCTAAAGGCAACAGGCAATGCCACGCGCCTCACCGAAGGTATGGGGGGGCAATCCGTCTTCCCTTACGAGGCTTCAAACTGGTCAACTCAAGAAATGGGTGACTGGTTGCCCTGGATCCGCTCGCCTGACGCTGAGATCAATCAGTTTCGCGATCGGATGGTGGCACGAAGCCGAGACCTGGTGCGCAACGATGGTTGGGCTGCCGGCGGTATCACTCGGATCCTTGATAACACTGTTGGCGCTTCGCTGCGTCTGTCGGCAAATCCAGATTACCGGGCTCTAGCTGCCATGACCGGAAATCGTCGGTTCGATGCATCATGGGCCGAGGAGTATCGCCGAACAGTTGAGGCAATGTGGCGCGGCTATGCAGAGGATATTGGGCGTTACAGCGACGTATCCAGGCAACTGACCATATCTCAACAGCTGCGCCTGGCGTTACGGCACAAGCTTGTCGATGGTGACTCGCTGGTGATTGCCCATTGGAAGCCAGAGCGCGTTGGTTATGGTCGGGCGACTTATGCAACGGCCTTTATGTTGGTGGACCCTGATCGCTTGTCGAATCCGTATCAGATGGTCGACAGCAAGCACATGCGGGGCGGTGTCGAAATCGACGATGACGGCGTGCCCGTTGCCTACCACATCCGCAAGGCTCATCAGAATGACTGGTACAACTCCGTGGAGAGCATGGAGTGGGAGCGTGTCGAGCGCGAAGATAATGACGGTTGGCTTCGAGTCATCCATGACTTCGAGCGCGACAGGGCTGGCCAGAATCGCGGCATTGGCGTGTTCACTCCGGTGCTGGCTCGTTTCAAGATGCTGGCACGGTACTACGGCGTGGAGCTCCAGGCCGCGACAATCGCCGCCACCTTCGGTACCTACGTCACCAGCCCTTATGATCCGGACCAGGTGCAGGAGGCGCTTGAGGAAACTGATCAGCTTTCTGCCTATCAAGGGTTGCGTGCAGACTGGGCCGAGCAACGCCCAGCCATGTTGAATGGCGCTCGTATTCCAACGCTTGCACCAGGTGAGGCGATCACCTCGGTTGGGGCTGCACATCCCCATAACGGGTTTGGTGATTTTGCGCACGAAATGTTGCGCACGTTCGCTGCCGCCGCCGGGATATCCGCTGAGCAGATTTCCCAGGATTGGTCTAAGACGAACTACTCCAGCGCTCGAGCTGCGTTGCTTGAGAGCTGGAAGACCCTTACCCGGCGAAACACCGAGTTCAAGATTGGTACCGCGACGCCTATGTTTTCCTGCTGGCTTCATGAGGCCATGGACCGCAACGATTTGCCGCTGCCCAACGGGGCACCAGACTTCATGGAGGCGCGCACTGCGTATTCGCGTTGCGACTGGTTGGGCGTTGCCAGGGGCTGGGTCGATCCGGTGAAAGAGAAGCAGGGCGCAATCCTTGGTATGGACGGCGGCCTATCTACGCTCAAGCGTGAATGCGCAGAACAGGGCCTCGACTATGAAGAGGTCATCCAGCAACGCAAGGCGGAAGCGGATGCGTTCAAAGAAGCAGGTTTGCCACCTCCGAACTGGTTCGGCGCTAACGCGACGGATGCCGCAATCCCTGAACAGGAGCCGAATGCTCAATGACCAACTACCCACACCTCGCGCAGAAGCTATTCAATGTGCCTCTCGCGATCACGCCGAAAAAAGCTGAAATTGTGATGGCCGCCTTGGCTGATCGCTTTGGTCTGGCCCGATTGTTTCATGCTAATGGCCGGGTGGTCGCGCTGGATGATTGGGATGGGGATATCGGCGAGCCGGCCCCGACTAAGGCCTATGAAGTGGTTGCGGGCGTAGCCGTCATTCCGGTCACCGGGACTCTGGTGCAGAAACTCGGCACGCTCAAGCCCTATAGCGGCATGACTGGATATGACGGCCTTCGGGCTTGCTTGAGCATGGCGTTGGCTGACAAGGATGTTCGGGCTGTCGTGCTGGATATCGACAGCCCGGGAGGTGAAGTCGCTGGTTGTTTCGATTTGGCCGATTCGATCTATCGAGCCCGTGGCAGTAAGCCGATTTGGTCGATTCTCACTGAGTCAGCCTATTCCGCTGCCTATGCAATCGCCAGTGCTTGCGATCGTATCGTGGTGCCGCGCACAGGAGGCACTGGCAGCGTCGGTGTGATTTGCATGCATGTCGATATGTCCAAGGCGCTTGGTGCCGCTGGCGTAAATGTGACACTGATTCATTACGGTGATCGCAAGGCTGATGGCGCTGATTCACAGCCGCTTTCTGATGAGGCTCTATCTCGCTATCAATCCGATGTTGATGCGATGGGTGAGTTGTTCGTCAAGACTGTTGCCCGCAATCGCGGGATGTCCGTTAAAGCCGTACGAAATACTCAGGCCACCACCTTTCTTGGCGCCGCCGGCGTTGAGATTGGCTTTGCTGATGCCGTGATGGCGCCAGATGAAGCCTTCCGCTCCCTGCTCGCCGAGTTGGGCTGAAGCTTTCCTTTCACTTTATAAATCGAGGTTCACATGTCCAAGCTTTCCCGCATGGCGAGCGCGCTTTCGTTCGCCCATTTGGCTGGTATCGGCTCGATGCGAGGCAAAAAAGCCCGCGCAGAAGACGACGAAGATGATGGTCGCAAAGAAGCTCGTGCTGAAGATGACGAGCATGACGAGGACGATGATCTAGATCGCGATAACCGCGATGGGAAAAGGTCTCGCAAGGCAAAGCGAGCCAAATCCGGAGAGGATGCCGATGATGATCGTCACGAGGATGACGACGATGAGCATGCCGAGGACGACGATGACCAAGACGGAAATGATGATAAAAAGTCCCGTCGAGCCAAAGGTAAATCGGCATCGGATGACGACGATGACCCCGATGCTGAAGATGATGAGGACGAGATGCATGGAAGAAGCGCGGCTGCTAATGCACGCCGGCGTGAGCGTGCTCGCTGTGCCGCCATTTTCGGCTCGCGATATGCGGCTCGGAATCCGGTGTTGGCCGCAAATCTTGCCTTTGGCACGAGCATGACTCGGCAGCAGGCGCTTAACGTTCTGCGCGATACGCCAGCGGATAGTCCGGCAGCAGCAGGCCGAGCTGCGCGAAACCCCAATCTGGGTGGAGGCGGCGATCAATCCCCAAGTCGACAGGTGGCCATCGCTAGTCGCTGGGACCGTGCGATGTCCAAGGTCCGCCGCTAACTGAAGCCGCTTTATAGCCCTCGAGGAGAAACACCATGTCTTACACCCCACAGACGCCGCTGGTTGAGCAGCGGCACGCTGGCGGCTTCATCGTTTCCATCGGAAACGGACACCAGTCAATTGACCGCGTCGAGATGACTCAGGGCTTCGGCCGTTTGATGGCCGGTACCGTCATTGCGTTCAGCACGGCAACCTTCACCGCGACGGGGGCCGCAACCAGCGGCAACACCGGGAACGGCACGCTGACTGGTGCAGTGGCCACCTACCCTGCGCTGGCGGGTACCTACACCATCAAGTTGATTTCGAGCACCGAGTTCACCGTGACCAACCCGAACGGTGAGCTCGTGCCAGCGCTGGGAGGTACCGTAGAAATTGATGATGACGGTGTTGTGGTCGGCCCTGGCACCGTCGGTACTGTGTTCAACGCCCAAGGTATTGGATTCCTACTTGCCGCCGGTGCTACTGCCTTCATTGAGGGTGATGGTTTCACCATCGCTGTCACCGATACTGGTGGTGGCTGGGCTCCGCTGAAGAGCAGTTCGAGCGGCGTTACCTCCTACGGCCTGCTGTACAGCGTGACCGACACTGCCAATGCTGGCGTCATGGCCGCAGCGGTGGTTCGCCAGGCTGAGGTCAACGCTGCAGAATTGATTTGGGATGCCTCGCTGAGCGCGACGCAGCAAAACACAGCAACTGCCGCTCTCAAGGCGCAGGGTGTCATCTCGCGCTAATCGGCGCCTCACTCATCAGATATAGACCCGCTCAGGCGGGTTTTTTCATTTCTAGGAGCCGAACCCATGGCCTCGTTAGACGTGTTTCACCAGGACATCTTTTCTGAGATCGCGCTGACCACTGCTGTTGAAAAATACCCCTTCCAGCCAACCGGTATCGGTGATCTACAACTATTCGAGCCCGATCCGATCCGTACCACGGCCCTTGCTATTGAGCAGCGCCAGGGCAAGCTGATTTTGATTCCATTCAGCGAGAGGGGGGAAGAAGGCACCCAACGCGTCACCGAAAAGCGTAACGCGCGCTACTTCGACGTACCGCGACTGATGCATTCAGACACCATTTATGCCTCTGAAATCCAGAATATTCGGGCGTTCGGCAGTGAATCCGAACTGATGCAGATCGAGACTGAGGTGGCTCGGCGTATTAATGGTCCGACCGGTCTCACCAGCAACATCGAGTTCACCTGGGAATTCCAGCGACTGGCTGCCATTCAAGGTCAATGCCTGGATGCAGATGGCTCGATCAAGTTCGACTGGTTTGAAGAGTTCGGCATTGATAAGCCCGACGACATCATTTTCGACTTGAGTCTGAATGTTGATGGCTCAGCAACCAAGCCGAATTCGATTCGCCCATTGTGCAACGACATCGTTCGGACCATGGCCCGTAAGTCTCAAGGTGCGTTCCTGCCTTCGACGCAGGTCTATGGCTTGGCGGGCGACGAGTTCTGGGATCAGTTGACCAACCATCCCGATGTGATCAAAACCTACTATAACTGGGCGGCTGCTGAAGAGCTGCGCCAGGGTACCGCCTTCCAGGCGATGCGCTTCGGTGGCATCAACTGGTTCAACTACCGCGGTTCCGACGACGCGACCACCATCGCCGTTCAGCCGGACGAAGTGAAGTTTTTCCCCAAGGGAGCACCAGGTATCTTTAAGGTTGCATATGCTCCTGGTGAAACCTTCGAATGGGTCAACACCCCCGGCAAGCCGATCTATATTCTGCCAATTTTCGATACTGCACGGAAAATGTGGTGGAAGGCTGAGGCGTACAGTTACCCGCTGCATATCTGCACGCGCCCTGAAGTCCTTATGTCTGCCAAGTTGGCATAAGCATGGCTATCGACTGGGATAAGGCGGTTCTTGAACCTCTTGAGGCTGTTTTCGGTGAGGGTAAGGAGCCTGATAAACGGCCGATGTTCTATCCGGCAGTTGGTGCTCGCTATCCCATCGATGGGGTTTTTGATGCGGCTTATCGCGATGTCGACCTTGCCGATCCACTTGTTGGTGCCACCTCGGCTCAACCGGTCCTAGGAGTTCGCCTGTCTATTTTTGAGGTGCCACCTGCGCAGGATGATCAGGTGTACATCCCCAGCGTGGACAAGCGTTTTTTGGTGATGGATGTTCGGCCTGACAGCCATGGCTGGGCCAAACTCATGTTGAGTGAAATGTGATGACCATCACCTCCCAGTTACGGCAAATAGCGGCTGAAGCCCTCAAAGCCAATACCGCCGCCGGCAACAACGTCTTTGCGGCCAGGACTTGGCCAACGTGGAATGGTAGCTATCCGATTATCTGGCTGCACTCCCCGGAAGAGCACAAGGAGTCTCTGGGGCGAAATGGCGGACCTCAATTCACCGTGACGGCCACAATCCGGATTACCGCGAGGATTCAGCTCAAGGCGCTTCCGAGGAACGCCGCGGCCGGCGCAATGATATTGGCGCTGGAGGCTATGCAGCGTGAGATTGAAATGGCGCTGATCAACTTTCCGCCCCTGATGAGTCGCCTGCAACAGTTCCCCTTTATCCGCTCCAGCATGGATGAGGATGGCGAGGGTGAGCAGCACCTTGGTGAGCTGGTCATGGACGTTGGCATGGAGTTTTACCAAGGCCCTGAGGACTTCTACCCACTTGAAGAACCAACACCTGTGCCTCCGTTCGATCCGGTGGTCGAGGCGGCGAATGTGTCGCCGATCGTGCCGCTGGAAATGGTCGAGATCACCGATGACCTGGTCAACGTGTTCGATGCATCTGGCACCTATCCGGATGCTCCATTTCCTGATTCCGTCATTCCGTCTCCACGAACTGAAGGCCCTGATGGCCGAGCAGAAGGCGGCCTCTCTTTTGAAGAACTGCAGGAGTAATTATGCGCATTTATCCCTCGCCGGGGCTGTTGGTGCGTGACCCGGTAAAACGTGACTTCCTGCCAGAGTTGGGGCGCGAAGTTCCAGATGGCGATATCTACTGGTCGCGACAGCTGAATAGCAACGATGTAACTCTCGATCCTCCAGCCCCGGAAGCTTCGGTACCGGCCAAGGTGGAAAAAACCAAAGCCATTGAAGGGAGTGACCGTCAATGACCGTCCCGTTCAGCAACATTCCGGCGAACCTGCGGGTTCCTTTATTCTACGCCGAAGTGGATAACTCCCAGGCCAACAGCGGAGCCCAAACCCAGCGCACCCTGATCATCGGTCAGATCACTGCATCAGGTGACGGCGTGGTTAATGTCCCGGTGCTGGGCCAGGGTGTCAGCGATGCCAAGGCCAAAGGCGGCCTTGGATCGATGCTCGCACTGATGACCGATGCTTATGTGCGTGCGGATGATTTTGGCGAGGTCTGGTTTCTGCCGTTGGCGGATGCTGCCGGCGGTGTTGCTGCGACTGGTACGGTTCTGATCGCCGGTACCCCGACCGCTACGGGCGTGATCTCGCTATACGTAGCCGGGCAACTCCTGAGCCTGACTGTCACGACTGGAGAACTCGCTGCCGATATCGCTACGGCGTTAGCGGCGCTGGTGAACAGTTCTAGCAATCTGCCGGTGACTGCCACGACCACTACGGCAACGGTGACCCTTACTGCCAAAAATAAAGGCCTGGCCGGCAACGAGATTGATCTGCGGCTGAACTACCAAGGTTCGTCGAGTGGCGAGGCTACTCCCGCCGGCCTGACCTTGACGCTGACGCAGATGGCTTCAGGTGCTACCAACCCGACCCTGGATACAGCGCTGGCAAACTTGGGCGATGAAGCCTTCGATTTTATTGTTTGCCCTTACACCGATACCGCTTCGTTGAATGCATTGAAAAACCTGCTCAACGACAAGACCGGCCGGTGGAGCTATGCGAATCAGGTTTATGGACATGTGTTTGCTGCGCAGCGCGGTACAGTTTCGACCTTGTCCACGGCTGGCAATGCGCGCAACAACCAACATGAAACCATCATGGGTTTCAATAACTCACCATCGCCGGCTTGGATCTGGGCCGCCGATGTGGCGGGTACTGCGGCTGTGGCGCTTCGCGCTGACCCAGGTCGTCCGCTGCAAACACTGGCCTTGAGCACTGTGCTGGCGCCACCCTCGGCCTCGCAGTTCATTTTGGGAGAACGTAACACGCTGTTGTGGGATGGCATCTCGACGTTCATGGTCGGCAGTGACGGTACCGTGGCGATCGAGAACCTGATCACCACCTACCAGCAGAACGCATTCGGTGCTGCCGATGACAGCTACCTGCAAGTCGAAACCCTGTTCCTGCTGATGTTCGTCTTGCGGGCGCAGCGATCGCTGATCACTTCGAAATACTCGCGGGTGAAGTTGGCGGCCAACGGCACACGCTTTGCGCCCGGCTCTGCCATTGTCACTCCCAATACCATCAGGGCCGACCTGATCGCCCAATATGGTGAGATGGAGTTCAACGGCAATGTGCAGGATACCGCTGCCTTTGCCAAGGGCCTGATCGTCGAGAAGAACAGCCTCAACCCAAACCGTGTTGATGTGTTGTGGCCCGGCACCCTGATCAATCAGCTGCGCATTTTCGCGCTGCTCGCTCAATTCCGCCTGTAACCCAGGCCTTCCGTCAACGACCGCCTTTGAGCGGTTTTTTTTCGCCTGGAGAAAAAACATGGGTGATACCACCAACCGCCTTGCTGGGACCTGCTACCTGACCGTCGATGGTGTGAGTTACATGCTTGCCGGCGACTTTTCCTACAAGGTTTCCGGGGTTTCCCGAGAAACCCTGAAGGGGCAGGACGGCGTCCATGGTTACAGCGAGACGCCGCAGCCCGGTTACGTCGCCGCAACGCTGCGTGATTCGGCGGGCCTCAGCCTGGCCGACATCAACGGCATGAGCAACGCCACAGTTGTCGCCGAACTGGCCAACGGCAAAACCATCATCGGCCGCAACATGTGGGCCCTCGATCAACAAGAAGCCAAATCTTCCGACGCCACTATTGAAGTGAAGTGGGAAGGCCCATCCGTAACGGAGAATTGATCCATGTTCGAAGAAGAAATCACCATCACCCTGATCAAGCCCGTTGTCATCGGCAAAGGCGATGCCGCCATCACGTATGAGGAACTGAAGCTGCGTGAACCAACTGCCGGCGAAATTGAAAAAGCCACCCGGGCTGACACCTCGGTTGGTGCAGCCATCACCTTGATCAGCTTGATTGCTGCTATCCCGCGCACCGCGGCCGAAAAACTTTGCAAACGCGACCTGGTGGCGGCGAACAACTTCCTCGAGGGTTTTACCGACGCTGGCCCGTCGGAGGTGGAGGCTGGCCAGAGCTGATTGCTGAACTGACCAAGTATTACGGATGGGGCCCGCGCGAGGCGTGGTCGTTGAATCTGAAGGAATTGGACTGGTGGAATGACCAAGCCAAACGCATGGCGGGGTAACGACAGTGGGTAACACCTTCACGATAACGATCGACGCAGTGGACAAAGCCACCGCCACGGTGCGCAAGGTCAACGATGCTATCAATCGGTTGACTCGGCCATTCGGGGAGGTCGGTAAGTCCTTCAAGGGCCTAGGGCGTGAACTGGGTTTTGAAAAGATCGGAAAGAACCTTGGCAATATCGGCCAGCAAGCCGGCGCGGCAGCCCGCGGCATAGGGGCTATCGTCGCGCCTATGGCCGCCATCACCGGGATTGGTTCGGTCGCCGGGGTCGCTGCATTGGCCAGTAACTGGGCCAATCTTGGTCGTTCCATTGATAACAGTGCGCACAGCATTGGTACGTCCACCGGGCAGCTGCAGTCTTTCCGTGGTGCGGCAAAGATGGTTGGTGTTGATGCAGCAGACACCACATCCAGTCTCGATAACTTGGCGACCACCATGCAGGACGCTCAGTGGGGACGGAATCAGGGCGCCCTGATGATGTTCAACAAGCTGGGTATCGGCCTGAAAAAATCCAAGGACGGTGCCTGGGATGTGGTGGGGCAGTACAAGGCAGTGGCGAACGCCATCGCCAAGGAAGCCGATCCGCAAAAGCAAAAGCTGATTGCTCGGGCCTTTGGCATGGAAGGGATGTTGCCCTTCCTGCGTGAAGGCGCTGTCGGTATCGAACGTTACGAAGCCATGGTCAAGCGCCTGGGTTATGTGATGGGCGCGGACGCCGTAAAGCGTGGCAAGGAGTTCTCGCAGTCGCTGGCCGGCCTTGGCATCGCCGTTGATGGCGCCAAAAACTCCATCGGTGACAAACTGATCCCCGTGATGCAACCCCTGATCGATCAGTTCACCAATTGGCTGGCAGTCAATCGGGAGTTAATTGCCACCAATGTGGGCGATTGGGCAAAAGGCTTTGCCACCTGGATTGGCAAGATCGACTGGAAAAAAGTCGGGGACGGGATCATCAATTTCGGAAAGGGTATTGGCAAGGTCGTCGACTGGTTGGGCGGTTGGGATAATGCCGCCATCGCGGTTGTGGCAGTGATGAATGCTGGGCTGATTGGCAGCGTTGTTTCGCTCGGCTTGACGCTGGCGCGTGCTGGTATAGGTATCCTGTCGTTCATTGGTCTTCTCTTTCGTTGGAAGACGGCAGCGCAGTCAGTTGCAGCTGCGCAGAACTCAATTGCCACCGGCCAAGGGGCGAGCTTGCTTGCATCTAGGGCGGCAGTTGGTTTGTCGACAGCCGCTGTTGGCATCGGCTCTTTACTGTATTCGTCATCCCTCAATGAGGGGGAGGATGAAATCACTAAAAAGATACGCGCCTCTCAAGGCTTGCCGGAGACTGAGCAAAAAACGCCCAAGCTGGATTCGCTCGCAGGCGCCTGGAACAAGGTGCAGGGTACGGACAAGGATGTGGCCAACTTTGCCCAGGACTATTTTGAGGCTCAGGGTTGGAGCAAGCATGCCGCCGCCGGCATCGTCGGGAACGGCATCGCGGAGAGCAATCTGGATCCCCGTGCCCGCGGCGATTGGGGACGGGCGCGCGGGATATTCCAATGGCACCGGGATCGGCAGGATAACTTTGAGAAGTGGTCCGGCTTTAGCCTGACGGATCCTCGCGCAGACACCATGAAGCAGCTGGAGTTTGCCAACTACGAGCTGACTCAGGGAACGGAGGCGAGTGCTGGGGCAAAGCTTCGCAACGCCAAAACAGCAGAGGAGGCGGGCGCCATTGCCTCGCGCAGCTGGTTGCGTCCAGGAACCACGGAAGAGGCTAAAGCCCGGGAGGCTGATGCCCGCGCTGCACTGGCGCGTGTCCTGGAAGGCCCAGTCTCCAGCGCTTCATCACAGGTAACAGCAGATCAACCTACTGCGCCACAAGGGCCTTATACCCAAGGCGCAGCCCAGCCAGGCGGCGGGGGGACGGTTAAGGTTGAAATCGAACACAAGAATGCCCCCGAGGGGCTGAAAACCACCGTCAAGTCCGAGGGCAATACGCAAGCATCGAGCCGGATTGCTTATTCCGGCGTGGGAGGCATCGCATGAGTTTACTTTCCGATATCGTCGATATTGCGGTTGAATCCAACAAGACCTGGACCGATATCCTGCACAAGGCATCCTTTCGAGGGGTGCCGTTCGCGGTTTACGGTGGGGATGCACGCTTTGGCCGACGCCTGGCATTGCATGAGTATCCAGGCCGGGACAAACCCTACATCGAGGACATGGGTCGCTCGACTCGCCGGATCCGGATGAGTGGTTTTCTCGTCACTGACAGCTTCATTTACGGTGGCGGCAGCGCCATTGCTCAGCGCGATGCGCTGGTGGCGGCTGCTGAGAAGCCAGGCCCTGGCGCATTGATCCACCCAACGCTGGGGGCTTTGACTGTCAGTGTCCCAGCCGAAGGGCTGAGCGTTGTCGAACGCTGGGACATGGGGCGTTATTTTGAAATCAGTTTCACGTTCATTGAATCTGGCGACCGACTTTTCCCAAGTGTTACCAGCTCTGGCGGAACACTGCTAGATAAACTGGCGGCAGCCTTGGGCTTGTCCGCCGCGCTGGACTTTGCGCGCAAGGTGATCGGCGGCGTCACCGCCGTGATCAATGCCGTCGAGGGCGTTATCAAGTTTGGCAAGGCCATTGTCGGCATGGTCGTCGGGGTGATTGCAGACTTCAAGGTCTTGGTTGGGCGCATCACTCGGGACGTTCGCAATATCACCAGTCTCGCTGGTTTGCTGACCGGCGACTTCGGACGTTATGCCAACGGCAACGTCAGCAGCGCGCTGATCAAAAGCAAAAAGGCGAAAAACTCCAGCGCGACGATGGCTGACTTGCTGGCCAAGAACACTGAGAACCGTGCGGCGGTTGATACTGCCATGGATAACCTGGTGGATGCTGCGGCCAATCTGGATGCGAGCAGTGGCGATACCTTTACCGGTGCCGTTCAATCGCTGATGGATGCCTTGGTTGTAGGTATTGCTGACCCCGGAAACGCGATCGCGCTGCTTGGGCCGCTGGCTACCTTTACGCCGCCAGACTTCACCGGTGACGGGGTGATTGGTTCAGCCAGAGGCGTTGCACAAGATGCGACCTCGGCGTTGTTGCGCCGTTCCGCGTTGTCGGCAATCGGCAAGGTGGTGGCGACCTATGTCCCCGCCTCTTATGACGAGGCCATCAGCACCATGGGAGTTGTGACCGGTTTTATCGATGCCGAGATCTTGGTGGCTGGTGACGCCGGTGACGATGAAAGCTATAGCGCTCTGATTGCGCTGCGACAGTCTATGGTCAGCGTGCTGACCACCACCGGTGCAACGCTGCCAAACCTCGAAACATTTTCATTTCGTACGGCGCTGCCGGCACTGGTGATTGCCAATCGCCTTTATCAGGATCCATCGCGATCTGAAGAGTTGATCCAGCAAGCCGACCCCATACATCCGGCATTTATGCCGACCACTCTCAAGGCCCTGGCAAGATAGCGCTGCTGATTTTCAGTTGGGATACACATTAGCCGGACAAGTGCAGAATCATCTCTTGGGAATTACTTCTGTTTCAGGGGTGAATTTTTCACACGCGCCGGATAGATACCCGCTTGCAACATATCCGCTATACCCGAGAACGCCATTGTCTTTGACAATGATTATATTTGACACATCTACCCATCCATTTGGTAACGCGGTTTTTCCGCTATTGAATATCTTGATTTCGTATTTCATGTTTTTAGGAGGAACGGGGCTTCCGCACTGAGCTTCTTTCAGCAATTGTTGATTATATGGCTCTATATTTTCTGCTGCTCCGAACTTCTGAAATGCAATGGCGGCGGTCTTTGCTTGCGAACAAATAATAGGCTCCTTGACTGCGAAGGAACACTTGGCGAAAGCCGGCCCAGAGCCTGAAAGCGCAACTATTGATAATAAAAATAATGAAGCTTTTGCGTTCATAAATTCTCCCTGAGGCTACCAATGCAAGCTGATGATCTAACCATAACATCGGGCGATCTGAATATCACCGGCTGGACGGATATCCGTGTTACGCGCGGTATTGAGCGGCTGCCGGGCGACTTCAGTGTGGGGATGACCGAGCGTTTTCCGGGTGAGTTTGATCGCCTTTCAATTGAGCCAGGTGCAGCGTGCCAGGTCCTGCTCGGCGATGACCCCGTCATCACCGGCTATGTGGGCCGGGTAGGACCAGGTATTGGGCCAGGCTCACACTTTATTCGGGCGAACGGACGCTCTAAATGTGCAGACTTGATCGACTGTGCCGCCGAGTGGCCGGGTGGACAGATCAGTAACCAGACGGTGCTGGGCATTGCACAAAAACTGGCGTCTGTATATGGGCCAAGCATCAACGGGGTGCCGGAAGGTATCCAGGTTTCCAGCGATGTCACCGATTTGCCGATTCTCCCGCAATCAAATCTGATGCTCGGGGAGTCGGCTTTTGAGGTAATTGACCGCATGGCACGCTTCTCGGCAGTGATGGCCTACGACCTCGCGGATGGCAGCCTTTTCCTGTCGAGGGCCGGCACTCGCCGGGCCGCCAGTGGCTTTACCGAAGGGGTCAATGTTCAGACTGCTTACGCTGACTTCTCCGCGGACCTGATTTACTCCGATTACAACGTCTATATCCAGTCCGTCGATACCTATACCGATCTGGGGCTTGGAGGCAATCGCCTGCATACCGTGAAAGACATCAACTGCAAGCGTCACCGAGCGATGGTGATTATTTCAGAGGGTGGCGGTATGGGTAACGATATCGCGATCAAGCGTGCCCAGTGGGAGGCGGCTCGACGCTACGGCCGCTCCAGAGTCATTAGGCTGACCACTGATAGTTGGCGAGATGTCTCGGGCGCCCTGTGGGAGCCCAACACGCTGGTTCCCGTCTACCTACCGAAGCTGAAGTTCATCTCAGAGAGCATGCTGATCAGCGAGGTGACTTTTCTACGTGGCGTGCATACCGGCACAGTGGCGGAACTGATACTCATGCCGCCAGAGGCGTTCCTTCCGCAGCCGATCAACCTTACTCCGCTTTATGGCGAGTTCTCCCAGGCGGTACCGCAATGACCAGTGAGCCCGACAGTCTGGGAGTTATGCAGAGGATGTGGCGCCGAATTCAGCTGATGTCTAGTTGGGGTCGGGTCACGTTTTGTGATGACGGCAAAACCGCACAGCTGCTGCAAGTGAAACTCAACGACTCCGAGACGCGCGACGGCACGCCGAGGATCGCCGAGTTCGGATTTACGTCGTTCCCTCCAAACGGCTCTGATGTCCTGATGGTATTCATGGGCGGTGATCGCTCCAAGGGCGTCGTGGTTGCTACAGGGCATCAGCAAAGCCGCCCAGTTGGACTGGTTTCCGGCGAAAGTATGGTTTATGACCTCTGGGGCAAAAGCATCTATTTGACCAAAGACGGCGGCATTGTCGTGGAGGCTGGGGGCACTCCGGTTACGGTCAATAACGCAACCACGGTCACAATCAATGCCGCAACAGCCGTTGAGATGGTCACGCCGGTATTGAGAGTCAGCGGCGATATTGAGGCCGGGGGCAATGTCAAAGACAGCGTCCGCACGATGGCCGAAGACCGAATCCTCTTCAATACGCACACCAACGGGAGCGGCACGACAACGCCGACACCACAACAATGAGCGATATCACCACAACCTGGATTGTCCGGAGCGGCACGGGAGACTGGTCGATCAGTGCTGGCGCCCTAACCAGCGGTGACGATCTGGAAACAGCCGTCCTGATCAGCCTGTTCACCGATCGAGCTGCCGAGGCTACCGATATACCGCCGGACGGCGGCGATGACCGCCGGGGATGGTGGGGGGACGAGGATGAAGACGTTCCGATCGGGTCGCGCCTTTGGCTGCTTGATCGATCACGCCTGACTCCCGCGATTGCCAACACGGCACGAATCTACATCGAGGAGGCGTTGAAGTGGCTTGTCGATGATGGGGTGGCCACCAGCGTCAAAGCGCTCACGGCCATCTCGGGGGAAAACCAGTTAAACAGTATCGTCACCATCACGCGCAGCGACGGCACGGTGGTCCCGCTCAAATTCAACTGGGCCTGGCGATAGACCTGAATTCTGTATTACCGCACTCCCGCCAGGCGCGGGATTTTTTTTGCCTGGAGTTTGTCGCTCATGCCATATCCCAGACCCACTCTTTCAGAGCTGAGAGCGAGAGTCGCTTCCGACATTACGTCGGGGATCCCGACCGCCGATGGCTTGCTACGTTTTTCCAACCTACAAATCCTCGGTAAAGCAGTCGCCGGCCTGGACCATTTGAACTACGGCTATCTCGACTGGATCGCTAAACAAGCTGTTCCTTACACGTCATCCGGTGAGTATCTACAGGCGTGGGCGGCTCTCAAAAACGTATACCAAAAGACCGCATCTTTCGCCGGAGGCAGTGTCACTTTCCCCGGCACTGTTGGAGCTACGATCGATAGCGGTACCGAGATTTCACGAAGCGATTCGTTCACTTTCACCACCCAAGCATCCGCCACTGTCGGCGTAGGTGGCATGGTGACGGTGCAAGTTTTGGCTGATCTGGCGGGTGAGGCAAGCAACACCCCGATGGGCAGCTTGATGACGCTTGGGGTTTCGGTTGACGGCATCTCGTCGAGCGGCGCTGTCACAACGGCAATTACCGGCGGTGCGGACCAAGAAAAAGAGGACGCGCTATTCCAGCGAATGTTGGAGGCTTATCAGAACACGCCTATGGGCGGATCGATTACTGATTATCCAATATGGGCCAAAGCGGTACCTGGTGTGACACGGGCCTGGTGTGCTCCGAACAGCTTCGGTGCCGGAACCGTTGTGGTTTATGTGATGTTCGACGAGGCAAATGCTGGTCACCAAGGTTTTCCTCAGGGAATCAACGGTATCTCTTCGAGTGACAACAGGGTTACCTCGGGAAACCTCGCCTCAGGCGATCAGCTAACAGTGGCCAACAGCATTTTCCCCAAGCAGCCAGTCACGGCGATGGTCTATGCCTGCTCACCCATAGCTGCGCCGAAAGATTTTACTATCACAGGCCTCACCGGTGCCTCGATTGCCGTTCGCGCCGCGGTGGCTGCGGCTATATCCGACGTCTTCATGGAGCAGGGCGCCCCTCTTACTGATGGGTCATTTGTGGCTCTTTCCGATATCGATTCAGCTATTGCGGCGCTCGCATCGACCAAGGGGTTTGTGATCACCTCGCCTGTTACAAACATCGCAAACGTTCTTGGCTATCTACCCACCCTCGGCTCCATTACCTATAGCTGATCCCCTATGCCAAAGCCTTCGTTCACCAGCGCTGATTTCACATCCGCGCTGCTTGGGCTACTTCCGCGTGGCCGTGTTTGGCCGAAAGAGCTCAGCAGTGTTCATGCGCAGGCGGTG
The DNA here is from genome assembly GCF_000282195.1 of Pseudomonas sp. GM18. Lineage (GTDB taxonomy): Bacteria > Pseudomonadota > Gammaproteobacteria > Pseudomonadales > Pseudomonadaceae > Aquipseudomonas. The sequence continues at coordinate 7,632 of NZ_AKJT01000025.1, read as the reverse complement.
TCCTGCTTCGCCCCCACATTTCAGAGGCTCAGTGATTCCGCGCTGGGTTTACTGGTCGATGCATTCCCATCCACAGCGGTGAATCTTCTCGGTGAATGGGAGTTGACCTTGGGCCTGCCCGACCCCTGTGCCGGGGTGTCGCCGACCTTTCAAGGGCGGCGCAACCAGGTCGTTGCTCGTTTTACCAATACGGGTGGCCAGTCCATCCAGTTCTTTGAGGCCTTTGCGCTTGGTCTTGGGTACACGGTAACCGTCACTCAATACGCCCCTTTTCGATGTGGCCAGAGCACCTGCGGTCAGCAGCTCGGCGGCGAAGAGTGGTTCTTCACCTGGGCCATTAATAGTCCGCTGAACACCATAAGTTACTTCCGAACCGGCCAATCGGCTATGGGCGACCCTTTGTCCTCATGGGGCAACTCCGTACTCGAGTGCGAATTATCCGAAGCCAAACCGGCACACACCATTTTGCAATTCCATTATTCGTGAGGCCCTAGATGTATCAAATTGATAACTCAAGTGCGGCAGCGGTCATCCCGGCAAGCACGCCCGCCGGAACGCCTGGCTATTTCACTGACGGAAACCCGGCTACAGGTGTTGCTCCGACCATCTTGCCCGCTGAATTCATGAATATGGTCATGATGGAAATCCTGGGCGTGCTTAGCGCGGCTGGCGTTACACCGTCCAAGTCGAGTTTCACCCAGCTGACAACCGCAATCCGTGCTGTAGGCCGGCAAGCTACTATCGTCGCAGATACCGGAGCGACTAATACCTATACAGCCACAAATACCCCGGCACTCGGGGCGTTGCCTGCAACCGGCTACATTCAGCGCATCAGCATCGCGCACCTCAATACTGGAGCGTCAACATACGCACCGGATGGTTTGGCGGCCAAGCCGGTTTACGGCCTTGGCTTGCAACCGTTGCAGGGCGGCGAGCTCCCAGTTGGTGTGGCTACATTAATGTACCTGGTGCAAGCCGGTGTGAACGGTGGTAATGGCGCGTGGATTATTCTTGAGTCGCTTGGTGGGGCCGCTCAAATCTCCCCCGGAACAGGTTCAAACCATGCGGCAACGGTCGGCCAAGTCCAATCTGGGTATGGCAGTTTTGCCATCGACACGGGCACGGCCAATACCTACGTCTGCAGCTTCGCCCCCGCCCTCACTGGTCGCAGTGAAGGATTGGTTCTGCGCTTTAAGGTCAAGACTGCGAACAGTGGCGCATGTACGATCAATGACGGCCTCGGGGTGGTTCCGCTGGTGGGCGGTGCGCATGCTGCGCTTCAGGGCGGCGAATTGGTTGCCAACGGTGATGCCTGGGTGGAATGGAATGGCTCGGTAGGGTCTGGCTCATATATCCTGATGTTCTGCACTGGTGCTGCGGAGCAAGTCGCCAACGCCGCACAGAGCCAGCACGCCGTTCCACTCGGCCAAGTTCAAACACTGATTGCGGCAGGCCCCAGCATTCAGGGCGCGTTCAAAAATATGACGCTTTCGGCGACTGGAGCCAACGCTTCGGTAACGATTGCAGCCGATGAGATAATCGTCGAGAACGCTTCCAATCAATATCAGACCCTGCGCGCCGTCAGTGTTACGGCTAGCGCTGCGGGAACTGGGGCGAACGGCCTGGACTCCGGCGCGATTGCGGCATCCACCTGGTACAGCGTGTGGTTGATCTGGAACGGCACGACTATCGCGAGCTTGCTGTCGTTGAGTGCTACTGCGCCAACACTGCCATCCGGTTATACGCACAAGGCTCGCGCTGGCTGGATTCGTACCGATGGCACGGCGAATAAGTACCCACTTTCGTTTATCCAGCTCGGTCGCAGCGTGCAGTACAAGGTGGCGGCTGGGTCTAACCTGACCGCACTTCTCTTGATGGCGAACGGTGTGGCTGGATCGACTGGCACGCCTACATGGGTCGCCGTTGGCGTTTCAAACTACGTTCCGCCCACGGCTAGTAAAATCAAGTTTTATGGCGCAAATACATCGGCCACGGCGGGGACATTAATCGCTGCGCCGAATAACGCTTATGGCGCCGTCAATGCATCACCTCCACCTCCGATGGTGGTATCCAACGCGGGAACATCGCCGAACTCGGCCTACATAGAAATGGCTCTTGAGTCAACCAATATCTATTGGGCCAGCAGCGCCGCACCACAAAGTCTTATCTGCTTGGGTTGGGAGGACAACATCTAATGGCATACGCAATCAGAAACGACGGTCAATCCTGGCGCTCAGTGAACAGCGCCGACGACGTGATGGAGGGCGAGCATTACAGTGCTGAGACTCCTGAAGTCGTCACGCCAACGCTGACGCGTGAACAGGTTGAGGATTCCCGCCTGCGCGCTTATGCCGACCCGATCACCGGCTCCGACCGGTACTTTGCCGAGGCTGCACGCATACAGGCGATGGGCGGCACGCTCGAAAATGTGGAAGTGGCTCGTGCTGCCGGCGCGGCTCGATCGGCAGCGATTCAGGCGCTGTACCCATGGCCTGAATGATTGTCACGCCCTAAACGCCTCGCCGAAAGCGAAAGCTTTCGGCGATAAGCGGTCGAGAAGTCGCAATGGAAAAAATTGTGATTTCGGGAAATTACTTTGCGGCACAAGGATATTCAGCCATCATAAGCTATGTGCGTGATTGTAAATGGCAATAGCATGAAACCACTAACACCTAGTGGTGGCACTGCTCTGTCATTTTATAGTCACTAAATGAAATTTATCAGTCATGGCAAAAACTGCCGCGAAATGGAAGCGCAACATTGACAGCGTTAATGAAAGAGATCGGCACTGCTGAAAAAGAAGATGCTATATCAAAAGGAATAGTTGTACTTTTTTGTTTTTTCGTTTGCGTTGCTGTTTCAGCTATAGTCATTTGGTTTTTTGTATCGCATGAAATAGTGTCTACGCCCGCAGACCAGATTCTCGTTCACTCCCGGGCTGGGGTTCCTTACAATGTAGCACCTGAACCTGTAGAAAGAGCCATCTTTTTGACTTTAGCTGCATTATCTCCGGCTGCGCTGGTTGCTTATTTTTGGCTATCAGGGCTTGCTACTTCAAGCGGGAGGCGAACTCATAGCGCGCAAAAAAAACCGTCAATCCACTGGCAGTCAATACTAGTAGCATCATTATTTATATTGCCTTTTGTATCATCAGATTTTGTAGAGCTGTTGTTTTTCCCTACAGTCTGGGCGAAGAGCAATAAATCAATTATCGTTATGTGTGGGGCTATGGTTTCTTTGGCTGTAGCGTATCATAGTCAAACATATGAAGGTTCTGTTAAGCGCATATCATTAGTGGTTTGGTGGTCAATTGCCCTGATTGCTATAGCACTCCAAATACTGTCTTATCGTGTTAGCTCTATCAACTCAGTTACTCTTTCGCAATCTTGGTCGGTCCACGTCGACGCGGCACTTTATGCGCTGAATCAGGTCGTGCATGGACGAACAATTATCGCCGACCTACCTTCGCAATATGGTTTTTTTCCTGAAATTATCGCTCCAGTATTTAAAGCAATTGGTTTGTCTGTTTTTTCTATGACTGTGTTTTTTGCGGGTCTTCATGCGGCTGGACTCGTATTTATCGGCATATTGCTGCGTAGGCATGTGCATAACCCGCTGCTGTCGATTTTGATTTTCTTGGTAGTTTCAATCCCGATGAGCTTGTTTATGTATCTTAATGGGAGTGTTCAGGATATCTATATCCAATACTTTCCAATTAGATTTTTCTGGCCAGCGATTGCATTGCTGTTGTTCTCTTTATATTCGTCAAAACAAAGCAAAATGCTGTTTTGCGGACTTGGCGTCGTTTCTGGCTTCGCGGTGTTCTGGAACATTGATACAGGCATACCGGCGCTGATATCGATTGGGGCAACCATTCTTGTTAAGCCACTTATAACGAAGAGGCCTGCGTTTCACGGGGTTGGCTCTGCCGCGCTATTTGGCTCGATTGCCATCTCTACGATAGCTGCATGTTTTTTTGCTCTACGCATAAAGGCTGGCATTCCGCTCGATCTCAGCGAAGCCTTTGCTGCACAGAAGATTTTCTACATGACGGGGTTCGGAATGATCCCGATGCCTGTCTCGCTAGACCCATGGCAAGCCGTCCTTGTGATTTATGCCGCCGGAGCTATTGCGGCCCTATCAGGATGGCAGCGAGACCCAAAGAACAGCGTTTACGATGTGCTTCTTTGTAGCGCAATTATGGGACTTGGTTTGTTCGTCTACTACCAGGGCAGGTCCCATGTTAACTGTCTGATCCTGGTCTCATGGCCTGCGATCTTAATCGGCGGGGTAATGACGGACTTGGTGTTGAGAGCGGTGCGGAATCGTTCCGTCAATATGGCCTCAGCATCTCTCGCCATTCCTTTTCTGTTTTTTGTGTCTTTGGGCGCAATAACATTTATAGCTTCAAGCAAGGACATGGCGAAAGACGCGATACGCAACATGTCAACGCTTGACGTTGCAAGGGATCCAGTGGTCGCGGATGAATTGCGCTTCATGCGCGAAACATACCGCGGGAGAGCCTGCTTAATTCTTTCGCAACGCCAAGCAATCTATTCAGCAGAGCTAAATATTGCCTCACCGCTGAATGGCCCAGGTATCGCGGAAACTCTGCTACAGCGTGATCTCGACAAGCTGGTTAGGTCTGCGCTGACTTCGCCACTGGAGTGCATCTACCTTGGCGTCACGGAAGGTTCAATAACCTTCATCGACGTTAATGATTCAGCGCTGATGGCAAAATATCCGGTCATCTCAAGGAATCCGCTTGGCACCATGATGCTTCTTGAGCCGAGCTCAGCCGTCTCACCCTAAATAATCAAACCGCCGAAAGCCCGCCATGTGCGGGCTTTTTTACGCCTGGAGAATCGCAATGCCCATCACCCAGCAGCAGCTGCTGCAGATCCTTCCGAGCGCCGGCAAACAAGCCGGCGTTTTTGCGTCTGCGTTGAATTTGGCGATGGATCGCTACCAGATCAACACCCGGCTGCGCATGGCGGCGTTCATCGCCCAGGTTGGGCATGAGTCCGGGCAGTTCCGCTACGTGCGGGAGCTCGGCGGTGACCAGTACCTGAGCAAGTACGACACCGGGACACTGGCCAAGCGGCTGGGCAATACACCTGAGGCTGACGGTGACGGGCAGAAGTACCGCGGCCGAGGCCTGATCCAGATCACCGGGCACGACAACTACCTGGCGTGCAGCAAGGCGCTGTTTGGGGATGACCGGCTGCTGCGGACGCCGGAGCTGCTCGAGCAGGCCGAGTGGGCATGCAAGTCGGCGGCGTGGTACTGGAACTCGCGAAACATCAACGAGCCGGCCGATGCCGGGGATTTCGAACTGGTTACCCGACGCATCAATGGCGGGCTGAACGGGCTGGATGAACGTCTGGCCTTCTACGAAACCGCGCTGAAGGTGCTGGCATGACGGCCTTTCGCAGACTGTCTCGGGTACTGGCCACGACTGAGGAAGGGAGTCTGTGGTTTGAGTGCCCAGGCTGCGAGATGGTGCACCGGATCATGCATGGCCCCGGCCCAGAACCGCGCTGGGGTTGGAACGGTAATTTGGAAAACCCAACGTTCACGCCCTCTGTTCTGGTTCGCTATCCGTGGTCTGACGGGGACAGGGTCTGTCATTCGTTCGTTACCGATGGACGCATCCAGTACCTCAGTGACTGCACTCATGCGCTGGCCGGGCAGACCGTGAATCTACCTGATTGGGAGGACGAGCAATGCCAATAACAATTCCATGGAGGGCGATCGGCGCGCTGGCGCTGATAGCTGGGGCGCTGTTTGGCGTCTATCACCATGGCCTATCGGTGAAGGATGCCGAATGGCAGGTGAAGTGGAGTGACCGCGACACCCGAGACGCCACCGCGAAGGCCGCCAACGAGGCAACCGAGCGCGCCAAAGAGCAAGCCCGTCAACTCTCCATCAATAAGGCGATTCAAAATGGCCAACAGATCATTGACCAAGCAACTGCTGATGCTGCCGCTGCTCGCGCTTCTGCTGACAGCCTGCGCGGGGCAGTCGACGCCATTGCCGCTCGACTCGCAGCCAGTCAAGCCAGCGGCAATTCCTGCACTGCCGCCGCAAGCCAGGCAGCTACCCGCGCCGCAATGGTGCTTGCCGACGTGCTCAAGCGCGCTGATCAGCGAGCGGGCGACCTGGCTGAAGTTGCTGACCAAGCCCGAGCCCGGGGAGTGACCTGCGAGCAGGCGTATGACGGTATTGCGAAATAGGGATTGTGTTCGGTCGGCAGGACGCCGGGGGGAAGGGTGAGCCACTGTAGGAATATACAACGCTAAGTTATTGATTCTTATAGGGTGATGTGGCGGTTTTTTACATCCTTCAATTCGCCTATTTTCCTTTATAGATCAATTGCTTGCATTGGTTTCGTGGTCACCTTGACATGGTGGGGGTCGTTGGTTCGAGTCCAATCGCGCCTACCAAACAAAATCCGCTCTGCTGGGCGGTCTTGAAGGGCTCACCGAAAGGTGGGCCCTTTTTTGTTGTCCGCGATTTACCAGGCTTTTGCAAAACCCCATTCGGCGCCTCCCCCGGTAAACACAGTTTCTGAACTAATACCGCCATAGCCGTCTACATTTGCAGGGGACATCCCCTTTCTGAGAGAACGGATATGTTTAGATCTCGCTCGTTGATCGCCGCTATGACGTGTCTTGCCCTGGTGTCCGGTTCAGTGACTGCATTGGCCGACCCGGGAAACGGGAAAGGCCAGGGAGGAGGCAAGGGTAATCCACAATACAATCAGGACCATGGCAACTCCGGTCATGGCAACAAGGGGAAAGGTTCAGGGGGGGACGATTGGAGTCACGGCCCGAGCATCAACCACGGTAGCGTCCTTGGCATCGTGGGTGGTTATCGTGACTACTGGAGCCCCGGACCCGCCTTGCCACCCGGTATTCAGAAAAACCTCGCACGCGGTAAACCTCTGCCGCCGGGGATCGCCAAAAAACTCGATGGCCGATTGCTCGGCCAGCTTCCCCACTACGATGGCTATGAGTGGCAGCAGGCTGGCACTGACTTGATTTTGGTGGCCATCGCTACCGGGATCATCTACGAGGTGCTCAATGGTGCGTTCGATTGATGTGAGGGCGATAAATTTCAATTGCGCCCTTGCAGCATAACGACCAGCAACATCACGGGAAGCAGTGTGCAGGTTCGATCACTGCACATTGCCTGCCCGCTGGTCGCCAGCCTTTGAACTGTGTGGGGGGGAGACGGTCAATTATTCCGTGCAATATCAACCTCCACGGAACCCCACCATGCTATTAAAAAACAAGAGTTTTGTTGCTGTCATGTCCTGCGTGATGATGCTTGCAGCCGCCCCGTTATTGCCCGCTGAACTGTCCATCATGAGCTCCGCCTACGCGAAGGATGGTGGTAATGGCGGTGGCGGCGGTGGCGGTAACGGTAACGGTGGTGGCAATGGCGGCGGTAACGGCGGTGGTCATGGTGGCATCGGCGGCAACGGCCATTCTGGCGGCGTCAGCAGCAACGGCCGTGGCGCAGGCTTGAGCAGCGACCATGTCGGCCTTGGTGCAGGCTTGAGTAGCACCCATGTCGGCCGTGGTGCCGGCTTGAGCAGCGCCCACGTCGGCCGTGGTGCCGGCTTGA